>CAZYAY010000114.1:0-7603 GCA_964646215.1 uncultured Candidatus Kuenenia sp.
GCACTTAAGAAAATTAATGCAGGCCCATTTACCGATGCTTGATATTCCTTTCATATACGTTTCTTTTGGGGTACAACTAGCTTACTTCGCATCAACACTCTTCACTCGAAAGTTTGACCATGAACCTTCTGCCATTTGTTAGATTTATCACAAGCCTTTTGCTTGTTCCAACTTTGGTTGTTGCTATTTCTTGGGCTGCAGAACCACTGCCTGTTCGAATGGAATCGGTTGGTGTTTCCATGCGCGATGGCGTTGTGCTTGCAACTGATATTTATCAGGTGGGCCAGGCCAAGGCCCCCGTGGTGGTGATGCGAACTCCCTACAACAAAAGTCGGGTGACTCCTGTTGCAGAACGCTTTGCCCGCGAAGGCTATATCGTGGTGGTGCAGGATTGCAGGGGCACCTTCAAATCCAAAGGTGATTTAATCCCTTACAATAACGAAGGTCAGGATGGATTCGATGCAATCGAATGGGTTTATAAGCAACCGTGGTGCAATGGCAGAATAGGCATGTGGGGAAGTTCTTATGTTGGTGCAACGCAATGGCAGGCCGCAGCAGAAAAGCCACCGGGTTTGGTTACCATCAGCCCCACAGCAACCTGGAGTAGTTTCTATCGCAATCTTTATCTGGGTGGTGCGGTAAGGCTTTCACTCATTGCAAAATGGGCTGCTGGTAATTCCACCAAGCCTGAAAATGCCAAGGTTACCGATCAATGGGATGCTGCTCTCATGCACCTTCCCCTAAGTGAGATGGATACGAAGATTGGTTGGCCCGTGCCCTGGTTGACTGCGATGTTGACCCACAATAAGCCAGATGGTTACTGGAACCGTTTGAACCTTACAAATCAAATCACGGGCCTTGATCTTTCTGTTTTTCATGTGGTTGGCTATTACGATTTCTTTTCGAGGGAATCTGTGGATAACTTTATGATCATGCAGAAGAAGGCTTCAAACCAGGAAATTCGTAAGCAGCAGCAATTGGTTCTCGGGCCCTGGGATCATGGCACCATCGGGAAAAACAAAGTGGGCGATATCGATTTCGGACCCAATGCAATCTGGGATCCGGTAGAAGCCAACCTCCATTGGTTCAATCGTTTCTTAAAGCAGGATGCCAAAGCCCTGGCCAAGCCTTTTATTCCTGTGCGGTATTTTTCGATGGGCGATAATACATGGAACGAAGCAGGCACATGGCCACCTGAAGGGTTTGAAGACAGATCCTTTTATTTGCATTCAAATGGCAATGCGAATGGAGCTAAGGGCGATGGAACTTTGGATAATGTCTTACCTCTAAAGGATGAAAAAGAGGATGTTTTTAAAGCCGATCCCCAAGACCCGGTGCCTGCCCTGCCTGTCACCGAAAAAAGACCATTACATCTTGCCCATTGGGCCCCGGTTGATCAAAGACCAATTGAAGAACGAAAAGATGTTTTGGTTTATACTTCCAAGCCGCTTGATAAACCTTTGCGATTTGCGGGAAATCCCAAGGCAGAGCTGTTTGTTTCGACTGATACCAAAGATGCAGACTGGGTTGTCAAGCTTATAGATGTTGCACCGGATGGTTTTTCCCACAACCTGGTGGTTGGAATACTTCGTGGGAGTTTCCGAGATTCGGAGTTGATGCCAAAGGAAATGAAACCAGGGGAAGTATACAAGATCACGGTGGATCTTGGCCCCATTGCTGCGGAACTTCCCAAGGGTCACAGCCTGCGGGTTGATATCTGTGGCGCCTATTTTCCCTTGTTTGATCGTAATACCAATACTGCTGAAGGGCCATTTTCAAAAACCACTGTGATTGCAACCGAGAAAGTTTATCACCAGCAAGACATGGCTTCCCGCATTATTCTTCCCTGCAAGAAATAAAGAGTTCTATTTTCCTGATGCATTCTTATGAAAAGAAAACTCTTTATGAAACCAAATGTCGCCTTTATTCTCTTGGTCGCTTTTGCTCAATTTTCTCAAGCCCAAGGGTTGGAGAAACTTTCCTACAATCACCCGGGCTTGGTGGTTGATCTGGGTGTTGGCCTTTGGGCTTGGCCTATTCCCTGCGATGCGGATGGTGATGGCGATTACGATCTTATTGTCTCCTGCCCTGACAAGCCATCCAATGGCATATGGCTTTTCGAAAACATCTCGGGCAGTACCAGCAAAAACAAACTCCCAGTATTTAAGCCCGCCCGTAAACTAAGTTCCACCGTGCATTATGTAATGCCAAGTTATATCGATGGCAAGATACGGGTTTTATCGCCTGGTTATGAATACAATAACTTCCCCACCTTTGGGCTTTCTGAGCGTATTGCATTGCCCATTCCTGCAAGATTCCATGAATTCGAAGGTAAACAATCCAAAGGACCAAAGGTCCGCCATAACCAATGGCGTTACGTTGACTTCGATGGTGATGGCAAACTCGATATTGTTTCAGGAATTGAAGATTGGTCTTTCTATGGCTGGGATGATGCATTCAACGTTAAGGGCGAATGGACCAACGGCCCTCTCCATGGTTTTGTATATCTTCACCGGAACAAGGGTACCAATGATTCTCCCTCTTATGAAAAACCCACGAAGATCATGGCAGGAAACACCCCCATTGATGTCTTTGGTTGCCCTTCCCCTAATTTTAATGACTTTGATAACGATGGCGATCTTGATCTTATCTGTGGCGAATTTCTCGATGGCTTCACCTACTTTGAAAACATCGGTACTCGTACCAAACCTGTTTTTGCACCGGGCAAAAAAATTCTCACTCCAACCGGTAAACCTTTGGTGATGGATTTGCAAATGATCGTCCCCATCGCTTTTGATTGGGATAACGATGGCGATTTCGACCTCATCGTAGGTGATGAAGATGGCAGGGTCGCTTTTATCGAAAATGTTACCGATAAAAACAATGCCTCGGTGAAAGGCACCGTTCCCATTTTTTTAGAACCCAGATACTTTCAGCAGCAAGCAGATACTTTGAAATCAGGCGCACTCGCCACTCCCGTGGGTTTTGATTGGGATGGTGATGGCGATAACGATATCCTTTCAGGCAACACTGCGGGCTATATCGAATTTTTCGAAAACCTCTCCGGGCCTAAAGTCGGATCACCCAAGTGGGCTGCTCCTGTGAAATTAAAAGTAGATGACAAAATATTCAGGGTGATGGCCGGACCCAATGGTAGCATCCAGGGCCCTGCCGAAGCCAAGTGGGGCTATACCACCCTTGGCATCGCTGATTGGGATGGCGATGGATTACCAGACATCATTTATAACTCGATATTGGGCAAAGTGGAATGGCTTAAAAACATAGGTACCCGCACCGCCCCCCGATTAAGCAACTCCCAACCTATTGAGGTTGATTGGCAGGCCCCCACCCCAAAACCTGTTTGGAATTGGTGGAACCCCACTGGAAAACAATTAGTGACGCAATGGCGCACCACTCCCGTTGTTTTTGACATGAACCAGGATGGTATGCCTGATTTGTGCATGCTTGATGCTGAGGGGTATTTTGTTTTTTTTCAACGAGCGATAAAGGATGGTAAGCGTATTCTTTTGCCACCCACACGGGCTTTCTGTGATTCTAATGGCAAACCCCTTCGCTTCAATGATCGAACTGCTGGCGCCAGTGGTAGAAGAAAAATCGCTTTTGTTGATTGGAATGGAGATGGCCAAATTGATTTACTTCTTAACTCTTCAAACGCTGATCTTTATCTTGGAGTTGAAAAAAAAGAAGGCATATGGCTCTTTGAAAAAAAGGGAACTCTTGCAAAACAAAACATCGAAGGCCATGATGTCAGCCCCACGACGGTAGATTTTGATAACGATGGAATTGCGGATTTTCTTGGCGGGGCGGAAGATGGCCATTTTTACTGGATGAAAAATCCCAGATCAAAGTAAACCTCATCATCCCAACATCAATCTCGGGTTTATTTTGATGAATAGATGATGAATGATCAGAGTGTTTTTGGTTAAGGTTGCCTCTGTGGTGTTCTAAAATATCGATAAAATAAGTGTTTAGCGTCTTCATATATTCTTCACTATTTCTTCACCATATCTTGGTTTGAAGGTGAGCCTTACTTCTAGTTAAATACCTTCGGTGTTGAAATTGAATATGATCTAATCAGTTTGACTGGGGGAAATTAGTTATGTTGAAGCGTTTGAATTACAAGAAAAAGGGAAAGAAGGCCTTTACCCTTATCGAGCTTTTGGTCGTTATAGCGATTATCGCAGTGCTTATCGGTCTCTTACTGCCAGCAGTGCAGAAGGTTCGCGAGGCTGCAGCTCGTGCGACTTGCACCAATAACATGAAGCAGATGGGCCTTGCCGCTCATAATCATTTGTCTACTTACAATGTATTTCCGCATCCAGGGCAACTAGATTCCACCGGGACATCTACAACCCAATACATGCCACATTCCTTTGGCACACAATTGCTTCCTTACATCGAACAGGAAATCGTTTATAAAATGTTTGATCATACAACACCGATTTTTCCAGGCGGAACTGCTACCGCAGGTTATGCTGCTTACGCAACCACGGGTGGTTTGCATTTAAATGCTAGAGGCCGGGATTATGATGACCCAGCTCATCCATCTGGTTGGGATGCAGCAAGAACTATTGTTAAAACTTTTGTTTGCCCAAGTGTACCATTGCCACCTGATGCTAGAGGCGTAGGCGATAGCGCGCCTTTGGGGCCTGTTGATTATATGGTACCCGTGATGTCTGATATCAATGATACAACTTTGGTTCGAGATACGGCACAGCCAAGATCTACCATGGCTTTTGGGATGCTCGGAATAAATCAGGGTACCACCAGTTGCTTGGATGGATTATCCAACACCATCATGGTGATTGAAGATGCAGGAAGAGCTTACACAACCGTAGCAAGATTTGGTTCGGGTTCTTCAAGGCCATCGCCTTTGACTGCACCTGGCCATAGTGCTGCGGGTGATGGTGTTGCTTCGAATGCACGTAGAGTTTATGCATGGGCGGATCCAGATGCATTTGGCAACGGTTTTTCAGGACCAAGCAAATCTAATGGTTCTAAAGTTGCAAAAATCAACAATAATGCCTCGCCTACAGGTGGCCCTCCCGAATGCTTGTGGTCTGTTAACAATTGCGGGCCCAATGATGAGCCTTTCAGTTTTCATGGTGGTGGCGTTAATGCAACCATGGGCGATGGTTCTGTACGCTTCATTAAAGAAACTGTCAGCGCGGTAACTTTGAAGTATTCCATTGGCGCAACCGATGGGAAAAACGTCAATCTTGATGAGTAACATCAGTAGTTAAAGCAACAAGCAGATGCGCTTATAAAAGTGCATCTGCTTGTTTATAATTACCCTCGGATTTAATCTATTTGAAGGAAAATGAATGTTTCGATCCTTTTATTTTAATTCTTTCTATGATGGGTTTATTAGGTTGTCTTGCCAGTTAAGATGCCAAGGGCGTTGGGCATAATAAAGTTCGTGGCAAAATGCTTCAAAAGAATAAAAAATCCCAGATCAAAGTAAACCTCATCATCCCAACATCAATCTCGGGTTTATTTTGATGAATAGATGATGAATGATCAGAGTGTTTTTGGTTAAGGTTGCCTCTGTGGTGTTCTAAAATATCGATAAAATAAGTGTTTAGCGTCTTCATATATTCTTCACTATTTCTTCACCATATCTTGGTTTGAAGGTGAGCCTTACTTCTAGTTAAATACCTTCGGTGTTGAAATTGAATATGATCTAATCAGTTTGACTGGGGGAAATTAGTTATGTTGAAGCGTTTGAATTACAAGAAAAAGGGAAAGAAGGCCTTTACCCTTATCGAGCTTTTGGTCGTTATAGCGATTATCGCAGTGCTTATCGGTCTCTTACTGCCAGCAGTGCAGAAGGTTCGCGAGGCTGCAGCTCGTGCGACTTGCACCAATAACATGAAGCAGATGGGCCTTGCCGCTCATAATCATTTGTCTACTTACAATGTATTTCCGCATCCAGGGCAACTAGATTCCACCGGGACATCTACAACCCAATACATGCCACATTCCTTTGGCACACAATTGCTTCCTTACATCGAACAGGAAATCGTTTATAAAATGTTTGATCATACAACACCGATTTTTCCAGGCGGAACTGCTACCGCAGGTTATGCTGCTTACGCAACCACGGGTGGTTTGCATTTAAATGCTAGAGGCCGGGATTATGATGACCCAGCTCATCCATCTGGTTGGGATGCAGCAAGAACTATTGTTAAAACTTTTGTTTGCCCAAGTGTACCATTGCCACCTGATGCTAGAGGCGTAGGCGATAGCGCGCCTTTGGGGCCTGTTGATTATATGGTACCCGTGATGTCTGATATCAATGATACAACTTTGGTTCGAGATACGGCACAGCCAAGATCTACCATGGCTTTTGGGATGCTCGGAATAAATCAGGGTACCACCAGTTGCTTGGATGGATTATCCAACACCATCATGGTGATTGAAGATGCAGGAAGAGCTTACACAACCGTAGCAAGATTTGGTTCGGGTTCTTCAAGGCCATCGCCTTTGACTGCACCTGGCCATAGTGCTGCGGGTGATGGTGTTGCTTCGAATGCACGTAGAGTTTATGCATGGGCGGATCCAGATGCATTTGGCAACGGTTTTTCAGGACCAAGCAAATCTAATGGTTCTAAAGTTGCAAAAATCAACAATAATGCCTCGCCTACAGGTGGCCCTCCCGAATGCTTGTGGTCTGTTAACAATTGCGGGCCCAATGATGAGCCTTTCAGTTTTCATGGTGGTGGCGTTAATGCAACCATGGGCGATGGTTCTGTACGCTTCATTAAAGAAACTGTCAGCGCGGTAACTTTGAAGTATTCCATTGGCGCAACCGATGGGAAAAACGTCAATCTTGATGAGTAATATCAAGTAGTTAAATCAACAAGCAGATGCGCTTATAAAAGTGCATCTGCTTGTTTTTATTTACCCTCAGATTTGATTTATTTGACGGCTAAATGAATGTTCCGTCCTTTTATTTATTTTGATGCTTTCTATCATGGGTTTATTAGGTTGTCTTGCCAGTTAAGATGCCAAGGCCGTTGCATATTTTAAAGCTCGTGAACAACTTCTTAATAAGAATTGCGATTCAGTGATTGAGTGGTTAAATAGGGGAATTCAAATAGATGAAAACTATTCAGTGACCCATACATGTTGGGCAAATTCTTATTCGGCTTAAAAAAAATATGATAAAGCTATCAAAGTTTATTTTAAAGCTTTGCAAATCAGGCGGAGCAACGCTTCGTGCGCTTTGTACTGCAGATGCAGATGATAAGCTTGGTACCGATTACTAAGCATTAGTTCCTACGAATTAATTATTCATTTTGAACCGTCGTAATCTTTTACGGCGGTTCTTTTTGTTTGAATGCCCACAAATAAACCCGAGTATTTTTACTATTGGCGTTGGTTGCAAAAAACTTGATAAGTGTATGGCAATAGGGGCGATTCAAGCAGCAATATTTTCTTGGATGAGGCAATTCTTCTACTCCTGTTTCAAAAAACCGTTATGCTTATTGTTGCTTTAAAATGGCATTTAATTTCAAAGGGAGTTTCAAGATGTGTTGTAAAGCCCGACCCTTATTTACAGCTTTTGTAATGTTGTTGG
>CAZYAY010000115.1:0-7550 GCA_964646215.1 uncultured Candidatus Kuenenia sp.
TTTCATTCGCAAACAGTGATGTCAACCAAATCGTGCTTCAAGATAGTGGCGGTGGTTCTGCTCAATCTGCAAAATTTACTGGCTCTTCTGCTTTTAATCTTTCCGGTGGATTCGCAAGCCTTGGGGTGGAATCAATTGAAGTCACCCAGGAGATTTCTTCATCAACATCCGATATCAGCATCGAAACTTCGCAAATACTTAAGGTTTCTGCAAAACTAACAACCACCACGGGTGATATTTTTCTTAAGAACACCGGATCCTCTTTAATCGATGATGCTGGCATTATTATCACCAGTACCAACGCAAAAGTTAGCACGTTGGGTGGCGATATCATAATCGAAGGAACAGGATCCGGAAGCACCACCAATCTTCATGGCATTGCAATTGATGATGGGGCAAAAATCTTCGCTGGGGATGATGGTTCAACCTTTGGCTCCATTTCGATCATTGGCACCGGAAGCAACATCGCATCGGGCGATTACAATTTCGGTCTATGGATTGATGGCGCAGGCACCGAAATTAATTCCTCGGGGGGCGATGTCACCCTGCTGGGCAACGGTGGTGGAACAGGGGCAAGCGCTGGAAACTTCGGCCTGGTTATCACCTCGGGGGCTATTGTCTCTGCTGGTGGTATTGGCGCAGTAAGCGTTACCGGTAACGGCAGCGCAAATGTTTCGGGCGGGGGAAACATGGGCCTCAGGGTTGATGGTGCCGGCTCTCTTATTACCTCTTCGGGCGGTTCGGTTACTGTAACTGGCACTGGTAATGGATCAGGGAACGGTGGCTATAACCATGGTATCCTTGTTGCAAACGGTGGTGCCATTCTTGCTGGCGCTTCTGGTACTGTCTCTGTCTCTGGCCAGGGTAGCAACAGCGATACAGGCAGCAATAACTATGGAGTTTTAATTTCCTCTGCCTCTGCAAAAATTTCATCCTCGGGAGGCACCGTATCTGTTACCGGTACCGGTGGTGGTTCAGGGGCTGGAAACTATAACTATGGTGTTAAAGTAAGCTCCTCCGCAAGCATCACTGCGGGCATCAATGGCAATGTTTCTGTAACAGGAACCGGCGGGGGCAGCAGTTTATCCACCATTGGTTTCAACCTCGGGATTTTTCTTACCGACTCTTCATCCATTAAATCTTCGGGCAGTGGCACACTTTCCATCACTGGCAACGGTGGTTTGAATAGTGGTGGCAATTATAATCATGGCGTTCTTATTGGCGTTTCCAATCTGGTTCAAGCGGGGTCAGGCGGAATTTCGATCACAGGAAACAAAACCACCGGCAACACCAGCTACGGTATCGGCATGGATCAAACCACTTTGGTCACCACGGCTGGCACTGGCGGACAAATCTCTTTCTCTGCCAATGGCATTTATCTCGGAAGTACCGCAAGGATCGAAACTTCAGGTACCGCAACACTTACATCCTCTGAAAGCATCAGCGGATCCGGACTGGCTGTTGCAAACAACCTTGCCCTTGCTGCTTCCACAGGAATTTCAATCAATACCCTGACTACAACCCTTGCAAGTGTTTCCAGCAACACCGGCGACATCATCATTGGGCAGACAGGCAATTTAAACCTACCATCAATCACCGCTTCTGGAATACTTAACATCATTGCGACAGGTGCAATTTCCCAGCAATCGGGTTCATCCCTTAGCGTGAATGGCGCATCCTCATTTAATGCTGGCACAAGCATCATCCTCGAATCTGCAGGCAATAATTTTGTTGGCGCAGTCGCACTTAAAAACACGGGAGCAAACAATGTTTCCATCAAAGATGCAAACTCAATCATCATCGCATCATCCAATGTTGGTTCAGGAACCTTAAACATTAATGCAGTCGGGATTTCGCAAACCGGCCCAATCATCCAGCAGGCAGGCGCAGGATCTGCCACCTTTAATGCAGGCGCTGGCCCACTGGCTTTATTGAATGTTTCAAATGATTTCACCGGGGTGGTTTCCTTCACCAATTCTGGTTCGTTCGCAGCCCAAGTGGTTGATACCAACGCACTGCAATTGGGCACCATTCAATCAGATGGCATAATTTCCATCAGCGCCCAGGGTTCTCTTACATCCTCATCCTCGGGCACCATCGTAAATACCGCAGCGTTAAATTTAACAGGCGCGACCTTAGGCACTGCGAGCCAACCCATCTCGATTCTTAATACCGGAAGCTTAAATGCAACTAGCACCGGCAATGGCGACATCTTTCTAAAGGCGCTAACCAACACAATCCAAGTTACAAACCTTGATGCTGGCACCGGAACCATCACTCTCGAGGGAGGCACTTTTGCTTCATTGGCAGATGAAATCATCGAAGACAATAGCTCGATCAATCTGAATGGTGGCATATGGGATTTAAACAACCACAGCGAGGCTGTTGCATCCATTTCGGGAAGTTCCAACATTCTTTTGGGCGCGGGAAGCATTACTGTTTCTGGATCAACCGTGGATAATTATTCCGGCACCATTTCAGGCACTGGAAATTTCACACGCACAGGCACCGGTTTCACCACTTTCCTAAGTGCAAACACCTACACGGGAAAAACTTTTGTACTGGGCGGATCCCTTGTTTTAAACGCAATCCAGACCAGCGATTTTATTGTCGATGGTGGAACACTTTCCGGCACTGCAACCATTGGAAAGTTGGAGGCAAAAAGTGGAACCGTCACTACCTCTTTATTGCAATCCAATGATTTATCTTTATCTGGCTCGTCTTCGCTTGACATAACCATTCGGGGCACCACCCCTGGCACGGAATACAATCAAATCAATTCCCATGGTATTGTCACCGTTGGCAATGCATCTCTTAACCTTTCCGGAAGCTTTATTCTTCCCGCAGGTTCAGAATTGATATTGGTTAGTAACGATGGTACCGATCCTGTTTCAGGAACCTTCAAGGGGATTGCAAACAACCAAATCGTCACAATCCAAGGCACAAACTACCTTCTTAAATACGATGGTGGCGATGGAAACGATATCACCCTCACCAGACCAAATGCACAATTCATTACCGTGGGAACCATATCCACCTCCAACGGTTCTGGTTTCAAACTTTATTCGGCAGACAATTCAATTTCCACAACCATCACACCTTTCAAAGGCTTTTATGGTGAAATCAGGGTTTCCTCAAACTCTGATTTTGATGGTGATGGTGTCAATGATGTTGTCGCTGCTGCCGGCCCTTCGGGCGGACCTCGCGTTTCGATTTTTAGTGGCGCCAATGGAAAAATCCTCCTCGATTTCTTCGCCTACAATACTTCTTTCTCCGGTGGTGTTTTTGTTGCTTCTGGAGATGTCACTGGTGATGGGGTTGCAGATTTGGTCACTGGTGCCGGGGCAACCGGTGGCCCCCATGTTATTGTCTGGGATGGTGTTTCCCTGGCCCACAATTCCCCCACGCCCAAGGCCAGCTTCTTTGCCTACTCTCCAACTTTTCTTGGTGGAGTTTCTGTTGCAACAGGCGACCTTACAGGTGATGGAATCAGAGAAATTATCACCGGTGCGGGAATTGGTGGCGGACCACAGGTGAATGTTTATTCCGGCGGAAACTTCTCACTACTCCACACATTCTTTGCTTATGATTCGCATTTTGCAGGCGGCATCTTTGTTGCTGCCGGCGATCTTGATGGTGATCACCATGCTGAAATCATCACGGGAACCGGCCAAGGCGGCGACTCCAAGGTAAATCTCTTTGATGGACAAAACTTCCAAATGCTCGGATCCTTTTCTCCATATCAACAGGGTTATAATGGTGCTGTACGCGTTGGCGCTGCAGATTATTTTGGCACAGGAAAGCAAAACATCATCACTGGGGCGGGCAACAATATTGGCCAAAACCCAAATGTCAAAATCTTCGCTTTGGACACCACACTGCTGGATTCTTTATTCACCGGCAATTCATCCGGTTTCCAAAACAGTGTTTTTGTAAGTTAATTAAATGTGAAAACCAGCGGAGGATTCTGTTTGCCATGACTGATAAGAGCCCTTTTATCTGCCAGTCCTGGGGGGAGTTCCTTAAGCATTTCATGCCACTTTGGTTGAAACATCTAAAATAGCATGGTATAGTTATGAGTTTTACTTACTTGATACTGCACTCCATCCCTGCGAAAAACATCGTGATCTCAAAAAGCCGCATTCCAACCCGTTTGTTCCTCGCCACGACCCTGATTGGGATATTCATGGCATTTGCATCGCCTGTGATCGCTGCAGGAGATGATGTGTCCGAAAAGAAGCGCGCGGAAATTCTGAAAACATTTCGTGATTCCCCTTTTCTTAATAAATACTGTATCGAGTGCCACGGCAAAAACGCCAATGTGAAGAAAGGAGATGTCTCGTTCGCAAATGCTTTGAAGCGGCCAGGGGCGGGGGAATTCCGCAAACAATGGCAGGCTACTTTTGTAAACGTGAAGGATCATTCCATGCCTCCGGTTGATGCCAAGAATCAGCCGACAGACGAGGAACGAATAAAATTTCTGGAATTGATCCCACTGATCAAATTCCTCAACCCCAAAGACCCAGGGCTTTTTGTCATCCGCCGACTGAACAAAGTTGAATATGGCAACACCCTTCATGACTTTCTGGGCATCGATCCATCAGTCGCCAAGGATTTACCCGATGAAGTGCCGGGCGAAGGATATCTAAACACACTATCCCCTTTGCAGACCGAGCAGTATCTGGTGATCGCGAATGAGGCATTGAACCTGTCGCTCGGCATGAAAGGTGGCGCATCAACTAATAAGCAGAAACTATTGTTTGGAACAACACCTTCTTCTGAAAGCGATTGGCGCAATGCAGCGAAAAAGGTGGCACATTCGCTAACACGTAGCGCTTATCGTCGACCTGCGACGGATGAGGAAATCGCGGTGTTGATGCGCGTATTTGACCTTTCTCGTGACAACAAACTCGACTACCAGGCATCGTTGCGCATGATGCTCAAGGCTGTTCTAATCTCACCACAGTTTCTTTTCATCACGCCTGCGAAGGAAGCGCCAGCAAACCAGACCATTGTTCCGCTCGATGATTATCAGCTTGCTTCGCGACTGTCGTATTTCCTGTGGTCGACCATGCCAGATGCCGAACTTGCGGCCATCGCCGATCTTGGAAAACTACAAGACCCCGAAACCCTGCGGGCCCAGGTGAAACGGATGCTGCTTGATCCGCGGTCGAAAGCTCTTTTTGATGGTTTTGGTTCGCAATGGCTCGGCGTCAAAGGGTTGAAGGACAAAAGATTCGACCCTGCCAAGTTTCCCGGGATGACTCCCGAAGTGCGATCAGCGATGTACGATGAAGTCTGGCTGCTATTCGATAGCATTGTCCGGAGCAACCATAGCATCATGAATTTCATCAACAGCGATTACACCTTCTTGAATGAGAAACTCGCGAAGATCTATGGACTCGAAAAAAACATCACCGGGCCAGAAATGCGACGCGTCCAGATCACGGACGAAAATCGTGGTGGGATTCTAGGAATGCCTGGTATTCTTGCGATGACTTCCTTCCCCGAAAGGACTAGTGCGGTAAAACGCGGAGCATGGGTGCTTGAACAAGTGCTAGGCGAGCACATCCCGCCACCGCCCCCAAATGTACCCTCCCTTGAAAAACAGGATAAGAAAAAAGTCGCAACCCTGACGATGCGTCAACGAACAGAACTACATCGCACGAATTCCGCTTGTGCGAACTGCCATAAAATCATGGATCCGATCGGCTTCGGGTTGGAAAATTTTGACGCCATAGGTCGCTGGCGGGACAAGGATGATTCCGGCGCACCGATCGACGCCGCCGGGGAACTGCCAGGAGGCTTGAAATTCAATTCCCCAAAAGAACTGAAAGCGATCATCGCAACACGCAAAGAAGACCTAGCCCGCAACCTTGCCGAAAAATTGCTCGCCTTCGCTCTCTGCCGCCAAATTGAAGGTTATGATCAAATCGTCGTCGACCAACTGCTGGAAAATATCAGCAAAGACGGTTATCGTATGCAATCGCTGATCACTGAAGTTGTTACCAGTTATTCGTTCACCCATCGCCGCATTAAATAAGGTAAAAATCATGATTCAAAAATCCATGCTCGATCGTCGCGACTGCCTTAAAGGCATGGGAGTCACCCTTGCCCTGCCCCTGTTGAACTCCATCGGCTGGGCTGGGAATGAAAAGGGAACGCCTGCCAAGCCCCCCGTTCGGCTCGGCTTCATGTATATGCCGCATGGGGTTGTCATGGATCAGTTCTGGCCAACCAGCCCGGAAAATTTCCTTACCACACCTCCAAAGTCAATCGAGTCACTGCGTCCTGTTCTCAATCAATGCCTAATGGTAAAGGGCGTATCAGGCGTGCCGATCAAACCTTTCAATGGTGCGCCACACGCTCTGGAACTATCGACCTGGCTTACTGCAACTCTTCCTAATGCTGATCACCGCAATAAGATTGATATCGCAATCTCCGCCGACCAGATTGCAGCAAATTACATCGGTGGGTTGACCACGCTGCCTTCGCTGGAATTGGCGACAATGCCACAAACGCACAAGGAAAATCAGGAGGGCTTGAACGAAGGCTACTATTCGCATTGCAGTTTTCGCTCGGCTACCCAAGTGATGCCGGCAGAGATTAATCCACGCAATGTGCTTAACCGCCTCTTTGGCAAAACCGACAAGCCAGGCTCCACCCTGAAGCACGATCCGCTTGATCGCAGCATGCTCGATTTGGTCATCGGTGGGGCACGCGAACTTCGCAAAAAACTTCCTCAAGACGACCAGCACAAGATCGATGAATACCTCGACAGTGTTCGATTCGTGGAACGACGCATTGCTGCGATTGAACAACGGCAGAAGGATGCCGCACTCGAGAAAGCCGGGGTTAGCACCGTCAAACGCAACGCTTCCGATTCTCCGCCCATCGAGATCAAAATCCCCATCGGCGAGAAACGCAGCGAATACATGCAGGTGATGTGCGATCTTAACGTGCTCGCCTTCCAGACCGACATCACCCGGGTCAGCACCTACATTGGTTCAACACCAAACGGTGTGACCTATCCCGAACTCGGTTTGAGCGGGGAACACCACTCCTTCACCCATCACCAGAATAAGGATGAAACCAAGTCAAAAGTCGCGGCCATAACCGCGTTCAACATCTCACAGTTCGCCTATATGGTAAAAAAAATGGCCAGCCTCAAGGAGGGCAGCGGTACACTCCTTGACAACTGCATCATGATGTGGGGTTCCGGCCTCGAAGATGGCAACAACCACACCCGAGACAACCTTCCGTTTGTCATTGCGGGTGGCGGCGGCGGTTCTCTGAAGACTGGAAGATTCCTGACCACGAATGCAAATCAAGGCGATCTACTCACCACCCTTCTTGCTTGCATGGGTGTCCCCCTCGACCGCCCGATAGGCAACTCAACCAAGCAGATCAAGGAAATGATGAACGGATAAAGATTCTGGATTACAAAGATTATAAAGGTGCTATCCGTGTTGGTGCATTACGTTGTAATGCCAAACAGTTGGTTTTTCATGGTATGAAAGTTCCCGTTAAGCCAAGGAACCAAATCAAAC
>CAZYAY010000116.1:0-7294 GCA_964646215.1 uncultured Candidatus Kuenenia sp.
ATCTTTCAGAGCCGGATGCGTTAGCGACGGTAATACTCATCCTTTAGGTGCAAGACCCAAATGTGCGAATGGAGGAATTGCAGTGGGTGAGCTTGGATGATTTCTTAAAAAGCCAACGGACTGCGTTTTATAGAGCGTTTGTTTTTGAACGATGAGAGTAAAAGGAACGGTCTCACCCAGCGCAATAGGCGTGCTTAAAGGCATTTGTAAGAGGGGTGGGAGTTGCGGGGAAGAAAGTAAAAGATAAGGTGTTCATCCCGGATTTAATTGAAATCAATGTATTGACCAAAATGGCCGAATGGGAATATGATTCGACTGCGTAGTGTTGGTTGGTTGTTTAAGTTGAGTGTAGCTTTAGCAATGTTTGATAAGGTTGTGGAAGAAAAAGTGTTGCCATCGGTTAAGCAGCAAGTGTTTATCTTGTTTGCGTTGATGATATTGGTTGTGGGGTTGCGGGCTTGGCAATTAATGCATACGGAGGTAGCTGCCCGCGATAGCATTGGTTTTATTCGTTATGCATGGCTTCTTCAAAATTCAAATGATTGGAAGTCTGTAATCAAAGATGCGCAGCAGCATCCGGGATTTCCTGTCGCAATTCATCTTGCGAGCAAGCCTATTTTGTACTTTGTTGATTCGGATTTGCCATTTGCATACCAGCTTAGCAGTCAATTGGTCTCGTCTTTTTTTAGTGTGTTGTTGGTGATTCCGTTGTTCTTTTTAGCGTTGGAAATATTCAATACCAAGGTTGCGGTTTGGTCGGTGTTGTTGTTTGAGTTCCTGCCTGCAATTAGTAAGGTTTTGGGTGATGGTTTGTCAGAGGCGATGTTTTTGTTTTTTGCGGCGAGTGCGCTGGCTTGTGTTTTGAATGCTTTTAAAAGTAATCGCTTGTCCGTATGGTTTTTTGCTGGGTTATCTTCTGCGTGTGCTTATTTGGTTAGGCCGGAAGGCTTGATCATCGTGTTCGCATGTTGCGTGGTGATGGTGGGTTGCATCCTGTTGGGAAAGTTTAATGATTCTAGAGCGCGAACGAAAATGGTGATGGGCTTGGGTGTGGTGATTCTGGGATTTTTGTTGCTCGGATTTCCCTTTATTTTGACGATTGGAAAGCTGACAACGAAGCCAACAGGGCAGAAAATACTTGAGACAATCTCTATTGCTCCGATTGAAGCAGATAACAGGCTGGCTTTGGTGGATATGCCAAAGTTTTTGGTGGGCGGGCACGATCATGTACCCTTGTTTGGGAGTTGGTGGGAGGGTGAAGACAAAAGCCCAGCGGCACGGTTTATGTGGTCGTTTATGGTGCTTGGGGATTCGTATTTGAAGGGATTGAATTATCTCGGTTGTGCATTTGCTTTGTTCGGGTTGTTGATGACTCCCAAAGCTTCGTGGTATAAACCCGGCATGCTTGTTTTGGTGCTTTGTTTCGCCATCTTGAATGTCGTATTTTATCGCGTGGCATTGGTGATGGGATATCTTTCGGAAAGGCATGCCATGCTGGCATTGATGATCGTGGTTGTCTGGTCGGCATACGGTGGAGTAATTTTGGGCGATGTTTTCCTTATGTTCTTTAAAGATTCATGGACCAGGGTTGTTCTTGGTAGGCTGAATCAGGTTTCGTTGCTACTGTTATTGTTGTTGGTGCCCTCGGTTTATAAAAGCATGGAGACATTGCATTACAACCGGGAGGGGTTTAGGCAGGTGGGCAAATGGCTTGCAAATCATAGTAAGGAAGGCGATTCCGTGGAAGATGCCTTTTGTTGGTCTCATTTTTATGCTGGCAAAGTGTTTCTAGAGGGGAAATCAAATTTGGTTGTTTCAGATCCCCGGGTCAAGTATGTAATCGTTGAACGATCAGGCAATCCGCATCTTCGGTTGCAGACTCAAGATGAAGAATCATTAAAGGCTCAAAAAGGCAGGGTGGTTTATGATTGGCCTTGCAGGCGTAAAGGGGCGAATTCAACCGTCTTGGTGTACGAAGTTCCCGTGCAGTGATAATCAATTGACCGCTGGTGCCTGATCTGATTTGTTTTTTTCGTACCAGAAAAGATGTAATGCAATTAAAGCGAGAATTGGCGGAATCCCTGCGAGGATAATACCCCAGGTGTATGCCTGCCCTTGGGCTAGTTTACGCGCTTCTTCCATCGCAATACCATTATTAATGAAGCCTGCAAAGTAGGTGTTTTCTGTTTTTTGGATGAGATACCCCGCGCTAATCTGCATCACAAACATTCCAACCCAATTGAGGCTACCCAATGCTCCGGTGATTTTTCCCTGATGTTTCACAGTTAAGTCTTGGCTGAAAGAATAATAGCTTGGGAAGAGTGCAAGGGTTGAAAATCCAATCATAATTAAAACCCCAAGGAATATAGGGCCCGAGGGCATAAAGGCGGCCGGAATGCTAAGAAGGGTGAAGAGTGAAAAGAATCCGTAAACCCATTTTCGAGAATTGATGACACTTGCGCCTTTGCCTACCAGAAGCAAAGTTAGAAACCCCGCGGTGAGGGCGCCGGCATCGGAAGCGAGATAATAACCCGAGGAAAACCAGTTAACTTCGGATTCGGTGTAGCTATGCGCTTCTCTTAAATACAGTGGTAGCCATGCCCTAAGAAAATGCCAAGTTGAATTTATCGCAAGAACCATGAGTTGAAGAACCCAGAACCTTCGGTCTGAGAAGATCTCGTACATCGCCTGAAAGCTTGATTTTGAATTTTCTGAGGCAAAAGATTCATCACTGGCATTAAGAGAGATATCTTTGGTGACTATACTCCATAAAAGAATCCATAATAATCCAATGAGTCCGACGATAAGGAAGGTGATACGCCAGCCGGCAAGGTGGGTGAGCATACCGGGTAATTGGCTATGAAGGCAGAGTTCAACAATGATTGGCGTTATGACAGCACCCATTGCGGCCCCGCTTTGGAGGATGCTGTTTCCCATAGTCCGTCTAGAGGGAGCTAAAAGTCTTTGGGTGGTTACAAGGGCGCAAGGCCAATTGGCAGCTTCGAAAAAACCTAGAGCGGCCCTGCAATACAACAACTCTTCTTTATCGCGGGCGAGGCCTGTAAGGAAGCCGGAAAGCGACCAGAAAAATACCATTAATGGGTAGAGGAATTTGACGGACACTTTATCGACGATCAGGCCCGTGGTAATGGCGCCCACTGCAAATGCCAACCCGAAAACACCTTCGATTTTTCCATAAAAGTCTTTTTGAAAATCAAAATCGACCATGATACGGCTGATAGTTTGATTGAGGGTGAGCCTATCCATGTAATTAATCATGGTGGCCAGCAGAAGCAAACCGCAAACTATCCAAGCTTTATTTGCAGAAACGCCATTATTGCTCATATAATATCCGTTGGGTTAAGCTTATCGTGTGATAATTTAGCATGATTTTTTTTGAAGAGTGCATTTAAATATCGTCTTTTCGGTGCGAGAGTGTCGATTGGGGTGGTAAATGAGGTTTTTTTCCACCAATTGCCACTTATTACCAGATAAAAAGAAATTATTTGTACAAGTTTCCTGTATGATAATTGAATACCCGGCGTTTTAAAGTGAAGATGAATAGGAAGGGAAATCTAAGAAATAGGTCAGCACTTGCTACGAAGAACAAGGTTTTTACAGAGGAGCATGTTTTTTGACTACGGAACTTAAAAAGGAAATCAGGATGGAAATGCCAGGACCATTGGATCGTGCGCTGATATGTGCCCGAACAGCAAATGAGAACAAGGCGAAGGATATACTCGTTTTGGACATGAGGAAAATTACGCCACTTTACGACTATTTTGTAATATCCACCGGGGCCAGCAGAAGGCAGATTCACAGCATTGCAGAAGAAATCGATGATCGTATGAAAAAGGTTGGTGATAAGAGAATAGGCTTGGAAGGATATGAAGCCAGCCGCTGGGTGGTTCAGGATTATGGTGATGTTGTTGTTCATATATTTGATAAAGATGCGCGGTTTTATTATTCCTTGGAAGAATTGTGGGCTGATGCCGCACGAATCGATTGGAAGCAAGACTAGCGTCCATCCATCCGGAATTTTAAAGTTTTCTCTCCCCTAAAATAACCAATCTAATCATGAACTTTCCCGTATTCATTTCGAGTTATCTAGAAGAGGCATTAAGCAAAGCAGGCTTTGCCTCGATGGATGTATTGTCGCAAATCAGGGCATCTGCTGATTCAAAGTTTGGGGATTACCAATTTAACGGATCAATGGGATTGGCAAAAGAAGCCAAAATTCCGCCCAGAAAAGTTGCTGAAAAGATTGTTGAATTCTTTGCTCTTCCTGAAGTTTTGGAGCCTGTTGAAATTGCTGGCCCTGGGTTTTTGAATTTGCGCATCAAGCCACAATGGCTCGCTGAAAAAATTCAGAAGATGGCTGCAGACCCAAGGCTTGGCGTGCTTATCCCTAAAAAAATTAAAACCTTTGTAATTGATTTTAGCTCTCCGAATGTTGCAAAACCCATGCATGTGGGCCATCTTCGTAGTACTATTCTGGGTGATAGCCTGGCGCGAACCCTACGATTCTTTGGGCATACGGTTATTACTGATAATCACCTGGGAGACTGGGGCACGCAATTTGGAATTATCCTGCATGGATATAAGCACATGCTTGATGAAGACGCTTTTAAGAAAGAGCCCGTAAAAGAATTGGCAAGGCTTTATGTTGAAGTCAGAAAGTTATTCAAAACCCCAGAGGAGATAGCCAGGGGGGTTATTGACCCTGTGCAAAATGCCTGTAGGGATGAAACTGCAAAATTACATAAAGGCGATCAGACTAACCTGGAACTTTGGCGCAAGTTCATGCCTGTTTGTTTGGGTGAAATTGAATTGGTTTACCAAAGGTTGGGGGTAAGGTTTGATCACACTTATGGGGAAAGCTTCTACCAGCCTTTTTTAAATAAAGTGGTTCAGGATCTTTCTGCCTCGGGGTTGGCCCGGGAAAGTGAAGGGGCACTTGCTATTTTTCTTACCGAGGATTCCACTCCCGCATTGGTCCGAAAATCAGATGGTGCTTTTACTTACATGACCACCGACTTGGCAACCATTCAATATCGGGTCGAGAAATGGAAGCCTGATGCCATTCTTTATGTTGTAGATTCGAGGCAATCACTGCATTTTTCCCAATTGTTCCAAATCGCACATCAATGGCTTGGTCAACAAACACATTTGGAACATGTTTCGTTTGGTTCCGTTTTGGGTGCGGATCGAAAGCCTATTAAAACCAGATCAGGCGATGCTGTTGCTTCCTTGGATCAGTTGCTTGATGAGGCGGTAAGGTTGGCAAAGGAAGTGTATCAGACGGCTTATCATCAGGAAGGTGAGACGCAAAGCAAAGAAAGCTTGGAAGACTTGAACAGGGTGGGTGATGTGGTTGGGATTGGCGCGGTGAAATACGCTGATCTTTGTCAGAATCGAACCAGTGATTATGTGTTTAATTGGGAAAAAATGATGGCTATGGAAGGTAATACCGCAACCTATATGCAGTATGCATATGCAAGAAATCGAAGTATTTTTAGAAAAGGTGGGTTGAATCCAGATAGCTATCGAAATGACTCTATTCCTGTGCTTTTAGATACCGCTGAAGAGCGTGGCTTGGCATTGCAACTTTTTCGCTTTGAAGAAGCTCTAACTCTCGCTTTGTTTGATTACAAGCCAAGCCAGATAACTTTATATCTTTGGGATTTGGCAAAAGCATACAGTGTATTCTTTCAAAACTGCCCAGTGTTAAAAGCCCCAAATGAGGGTGTAAGGCAAAGTAGATTGTTACTTTGCGATTTAACCGCAAGGGTACTGAAGCAAGGTTTGGAGTTGTTGGGCATAAGCGTGCTCGAGAAAATGTAATATTTAAGAATGGGCGGTAGGGTTTTAAGAGGGTGAACGAAAATGTCAAATCAAGCGCCACTTCCGGAAGAAAAAAAAGGTGTATTGCCTTTCATTAAAAGAAGATTGGGAAACTGGATGCTCAGGCATCAGTTGCCTTTCAATTTTGCAATTCACATGATTGGAATTCCAGTTGCAGTTGCTGGCATCCCGCTGCTGTTTCTTTATGAATGGTATTGGGGGGCTGGTGCCCTCTTTGTTGGTTACCTGCTGCAATTCATTGGCCATCAAGTGGAAGGTAATGATGTTGGGGAATGGGCAGCCATTAAGAAGATGCTTGGAATGAAGTATGTTGGGATATCACCAAGGTGGAATCCTGAAGATCCAAACAAGCTGTAACCTTCCCGGGCGCCCCATTCTTCCGGCTTTCTCTGGCGGAATTATTTTAACATGCTCCTTGTCTGCCTGAATTACCCTTCTTATCCTTAAGATCGCTAAAAAAGTTATAACCCCTAGAAGTTTCCTAACTTTTGTAACCGGAACCGCCGATAAAGTTAATGGCGAGTCTTGTTTACATTTTAATTAATGCATTCAATTCAAGCTTAGGGAATGAAATTAAGGTGTTGAAAATCAGCACTAAACTTTGGGGTCTAATGGTCATGGAATTGAAACCAGCAATTATTTGCACTGCGTTATTTCTTGCTTTAGTTAGTGGTTGCAAGCAGAACCTCTTCCTTGCGGAAGCTGACTACGAGCATTATAAAAACCTGATGCCAGCAAATTTGGAAAACGATCCCGCAGCAGTGATTGCGCCGATCACCAAATCCATGAGCAAACCCCCCACAGTAAACGAGCCAGAAAGAAAGCCTCGTTACATTTCCCTTGCGGAAAGTGTTTCGATTGCAATCGAGCAAGGTACGGTTGGTTTTCAAAACCCCCTCTTCCCTGGGATTGGCCAAGATACCTTGGTGAGTTTTACAGGTAGGGGAGCAGGCGGGTCGGATGCAATCCGAGTGTTTGCGCTTGAACCAGCAATTATTGGTAACGAAATCGAAAAGTCCCTGTCCAAGTTCGATGCAGTGTGGACATCCAGCATTAACTGGAACAACACTGACCGCCCTATCGGTACTGCGCTTGATAACTTTGTAACTTCTTCAGGTGGCTTGAACTCGATCGAAACATTAGACTCTTCATTAAATTCAACCATCTTGAAACCATTGCCTACAGGTGGTGTTGCAGGTATCACCTTCAAGACAGATTATCAGTTCACTAATCTGCCAGCCTTTGTGAACCCTAACTACAGGCCTACTTTACAGTTTCAGTTTGAGCAGCCCCTCTTGCAGGGCTATGGCGTAGAGATCAACCAGTTGCGAAGTTCGCATCCAGGAAGTGTGACTACCCCTGGTGTATTGGGTGGCCAGCCTGCTGCTGAAGGTATTCTTGTAACCAGAATTCGATTTGATCAACAGCG
>CAZYAY010000117.1:0-7208 GCA_964646215.1 uncultured Candidatus Kuenenia sp.
ACATAATCTTCACGGTAATGCCTGCCACCATATCCCTTCGCAGAGATAGGCCATGCATCTTTCATCCAGCAAGATTCATCAATGTTATGAATGAGGAAGTCGGAGTAAGCACCACCGCTGGCCCAAAGGAAGCCATGGAAGTTTTTGATTTGGTAAAGCAGTTCGTTCATGTTGTCTTTTCGTGGCTTGACAAACGCGCTGCCTGTGGGCCCTGCAACACGATAGGCACGAAGAAGGGTGATATCCCCAATTTCGCCACCCTTGATTCGATCATGCAATTCGCCTCTGGCCCTGCAATGCCTGCACATTAGGCCAACACCAACCTTCAAGTTCTTGGCTTCAGATTTCGATGCCAGCTCAAGCATCTTGCGGGTGCCTGGGCCATCCACCGTGGTCGGCTTTTCCATGAATACATTCAAGCCCTTTTCGATCGCATAAGCAAACATCACCCAGCGAAATGCAACAGGTGTGGTAAGAATCACAACATCGCCTGGCTTTAAAGAATCCATGGCATTCTTGTAACCATCAAAACCAATAAACTGCCTGTCAACAGGAACATCAACCTGTTTATCGAAGGCTTTTTTGATGGAACCATAACTACCTTTAAGCCTGTCTTCAAACACATCAACCATCGCAGTAAGCTTGATGGGGCCACTTTTGGTGGAGAGGGCGTTTTGAGCAGCCCCGGTACCACGGCCACCGCAACCTACCAACGCCACCTGTATGGTGTTGCTTTCATAAGCGTAAACGCCTTGAACACTCATGGCAGCAACCGCCAGACTTGTAGCAACCGAACCGGTTGTTTTAATTGCTTCCCTACGCGAAATATTGGCCTTGTTGATCGTCCCCACGGTGCATGCCTCCCTGTTGGAAATTAAAAGCTCATAAGAATAAATACACGTGCGCCCTATAATTACAATCTACCCGGATGGGAAGGTCAATGTAAAAGTAAAGATAGGCAAAAAGCGGGCTTCCCGAGTTTCTTTGTTTCGTGGTACTTTGGTACATCTAACATCATCTAAACGGGATGGATCCCATGGCGAAAAAAGAAAAACCCCTGTTGAATTATCTCGTGTATCTTGCGATTCGCATTGTTGTTGCGGCTTTGCAGGCAA
This sequence comes from uncultured Candidatus Kuenenia sp., assembly GCA_964646215.1. Lineage (GTDB taxonomy): Bacteria > Planctomycetota > Planctomycetia > Gemmatales > Gemmataceae > UBA969. The sequence goes on from CAZYAY010000117.1 coordinate 1,116, forward strand.
TACCGCTTGAGGTGGGGAAATCGCTTGCAAGAGGCCTGGCATGGCTAATCTATAAAGTGGATAAAAGGCACAGGCAGGTTGCCCACGAAAATCTTGCTCTCGCTTTTCCAGAACTGGCACAGGATTTTCCCGCCCGAGATCGCATCGTGCGCAAAGTTCTCGAACACTTCTGCACCCTCCTCATTGAAATTGTTCACCTACCCAGAATTATGAACAGTCGGAACTGGCGCAAGTTTCTTGATCTTGGCGACAGCCCCGTTATCGTTGATGCGCTTTTAAAAAACCGGCCCCTCATGATTGTCACCGGGCATTTTGGCAACTGGGAGATGGCTGGATTTTCTCTCGGGTTGCTTGGCTTTACCACCCATGCCATCGCACGCACCCTGGATAATCCCCACCTCGAAAACTTCCTGCGCTCTTTCCGCGAACGCACGGGACAAAAATTACTCGCCAAGAAAGGCGACTTCGACCAGATGACCCACATCCTTGCTGCAGGGGGCACCATCGCAACACTTGCGGATCAAGACGCGGGCCCCCGGGGCCAGTTTGTTGATTTCTTTGGCAGGCCCGCTTCCACCCACAAGGCAATCGCCCTTTTGGCAATGGAATTTAATGTACCGATGGCGGTGGTGGGCGTTCCCCGGATAGGCAAACCCATGAAGTACCAGGTCGTTTGCGAAGATATCATCGACCCCCAGGAATACGAAGGCCGGCCGGATGCTCTTCACGCCATCACCCAGCGCTACACCAGCGCACTCGAACGCATGATCCGCAAATACCCCGAGCAATACTTCTGGCTGCACCGAAGATGGAAGCACCAGCCCCCTGTGAAAAAAAGCAAACAACCCCAGGCAGCATAGATTCATGCCACATTACTTTTCACAAAGGTTGCCATGATCAGCAATGAATCCGATGCACGGTTCTATGTTGCAAAATCCACCATCAAGGGTGCAGGCAAGGGTTTATTTGCCAAGATTGCAATTGCCAAAGGCGATAAGCTCGAAGTGTTAGGTGTGTTAGTGCCTGCAAAATCACTCGCAGACAAATGCACCAGTTACGCAGATGCCTACAAGTTTCGCATCGGGAAATATCTACTGATTCCCACCGGATTAGGGGGCATTGCGAACCATTCAGATACCCCAAACGCAAAAAAAATCACCAAGGGTTCGAGGGTATACCTGATCGCCCTGAGGGATATCAACAAGGGTGAAGAAGTGCTTTATATTTATGGCCCTTATGCCCGCAGAAGATTCTTGGGCATCTGAAATAAGGCAAACAGAATCACGCCTTGATTCTACTTTACAGGATCCATTTTTTTCTCGCGCTTAATCACTTTCCAATCCTGTGTAACCTTGATTGTTCCAAGCGAAGTGGCCTGTGTTGTGATCCAATAGGCGGGGGTTTGCAGTGCGATAATATTGATCCGTTTGTTGCTAAGGGGGTTGTGCACTTCAATGTTTGGATCAACATGCTGCGTAAAAAATGCCGCGTAATCAATTCCAAAACAAATATCCGGATCAATCTTGTTCTTCTTGCTATATAAGGCGGAACCCGGATCCACAGGCACCCACCCGATATCTTCAGCAAAAAACTCGCAGCGAACACTCATCTGGTTATATTCCTTTATTTTCTGTTTTTCGATATCCGCGGCACTCATCACCATGCGACCCCAGAGAGACCTTGCAGGCACCTTGTTGGCGCGAAGTATCGCAACAAATAAATTCGAAATGCCACCAGCATCCGACTTCATCATCACGCTTACCGCAGTTGATTTGCGATCCATCTTGTCTGAAAAATCAAAATCCACCTTGTAATTTATCTGCCTGAACACCCTGCGTGCAAAGTCAAGATCGCGTTCACCTTCCTGCCTCATCACCTTGTTGTTTTCCATCCAGGTTTGAAATTCCTTGTCCTTGAATTTCACATCGCCCCACTCCATCAGATAAAGATTTTTTTCCTGCTCCTTCAAGGGTTCAACTTTTTCCACGGGCATATCAGCAGTCGCGGGAACCAGTTTCCGCGCAATCAACTCCGCCTGATAACTTACCTTCACATCGATCAAATCCTTGTTGATTGCCTCTTTCACGGGAAGACGGCTCAAATAAACAGTTCGCATCAGGGGGCTGAAATCACGGACCGGCACTGGTTGGGTCTTGGCGTTCAACACCTGCACCTTCGTTTGAACATTTTTCTGCGTTGGTAATTCAGGGGCCTTGCAGGTGAAAATGCCCCACTCCTTGACATTGCTGTTTTCGCCACTAACCCTGAATGAAAGTTCCCCTTCAAACAACACAGTTTCAACGTTCTCAAACTTCCAGCGGGTTACCACGGGCTTTTTTGCATCGTCCGCCTGGTTCAACAACAACCCCAATATCAAATTCAAGATCATGTAAAACTCCTGTTACTTGTTGGATTCAATCAAGGCCGGGATTCGCAATACTTCCCAATCCTTTTTTCCTTCCAGATGATTCAGATATTGTGCGCATGCAGAAATCAAATGGGCATAACCACCGGTGTCTGAATAGTGATCCCAATCTGCACCGGTTTCAATTCCTGTTGGGATAAATCCCCTGGTTGCAAAAATCTTGCTCCAGTTGAAAATCCCCCCCGCAACTTCCATCTCTAGAGTTTTAACAACATCGGCTTGCCTGCTTGCCAGGATGAACTCCGCTTCATCGCCCTCGATCTTAATCAAATACTTTTCCAATTCGATCGAATTCATCCAGGGCGACTGGGCTTTATCCACCGTGGTGGGAATAACACCATCAATAATCCTGTTTCCGCCATCAAGTTTGGCAGAATATTTTCCGCCTAGCAATACCCCTGCAAAGTTTCTTGCCTCGAGCACACCATCATCCCTGATGATCAAATCACAACCAACCCGTTTTGAATCTAGAACCTGTGCAATCGTGATTTTCTTGATGTTAAGAGGAAGAGCGGCTTTGATTCCCACCGAGGAAGGCGTGGCTTCCAATGATACAAGATTTCTACCCAACCTAAGGTCAACGGGTGGGGCTTTCTTACCTGGGTTGATTATTGGATCGTGAATATTGACCCGCACAATACCTTTATAAAATGATTCGATTGCGCGATCCCAAAGATCGGGAAATTGCTTGAAAGCTTGCAATGCCAGGGCGCATTGGATCATATTTTGGGGCCCGAATCTCGAACCCATCGGTCGGGGCCTCCCACCGGGCCCTTTTTTGTCTGAACGATAATCAGCAGGCTTACCACCAATAAAGTTTATCGGGTGTAAATCAAATCGATTCGTCCCCGCTGCAACCAATGCATCGTCAGAATAATAACGATAAAGCTTTGGCTCGGTATAGGCATCGTAAACAAGTTTAAATGCGGCAGCCCGGGGTAGTTTGCCATGCCTGGCTATAGCAGAATAATACTTGTACTGTTGATCATCTGCAAAAGCAGGCGTGGGGTATTTGCGATCAGGGATGGCAGCTTGCAGCGCTTGTTTGTAATGATTATTCAAAAGTGCCAGGTTTAAAACCGAGGCGTCAGGCACTAGGCGCATGAACGCTGGATCCGAAAGCACAAGTGCCGCGGGCGCATCACACATGGGTATATGGCCATGATGCCTCATTCTGCAGGCCTGCAGGTTTTGAGCAGCATCAGAAAGTTCCGTACGGAAACAATCGCCATCGTTACCTTTATATTCTCTGTAATAAAGCCAGGAGAGTTGAAGCAAAACACCGAGATCCTGGGCGAGGTGGTTCGAAGAGCCAAGAGAGAAGCCTGAAAGAATAAACTCGGGGTTTGGTTTTTTATCACTGACGAACTGATCAAACGAGGGAAAAGCAGGGAGCTGGTTTTTGTCCCGCAATCGTTCCAAGCTTACCGAACCGCCATCATCCCACCAATAAGGAACAAAGCCTTTTTCTCCTTCTTGAAAAAGCCATTCTTTCTGCTGTGCCCAGATTTGTTGTGAGGCAGGTCTGGCATGATTCGTTTTGTTCGAGAAAATCTTATCTGAGTGATTAAGCACCCTGCAATAAAAGGGGAGCACATTTTTTTCCAGGAGATCGCGATAAATCGGGTCACCTGTTGCAAGGCTGGCATTAACCATCGCTGCGCCAAACCAAGCGCCATCATGCATGGTATCCAAGGCCTCGCCCTGGACAAAACAAGCTGGTGCTTTTTCCTTGCGCATGTCGCGATATTCGTAAGTCATGCCATGCTGCATCGTTTCCCTGCTGGTTCGCATGTGCTTTTCTGCAACAAATGTTGCAAGTTTCCGCATAAACAAAAGAGTGTCTTCCTTCGACAACTGTTCTTGTGCCATGCAGGGGATTGCAAGCAGGAATGTCAGCAAAATAATTCCCAGGGATTTAAGCATGGAAGATGACCCGTAAGTTAAACAAAACCACCGGGATTATTATTGCAGCTTCAAGGCATGGCAACAATGTTCAACTATAAATGTGTGGCAAGAAAAAAAGATGTGATGAGTGATGAAAGGTGGGGGAAAATAAACTGCACCGGGGAAATGATTCTCCCCGATGCAGTAAAAACATCTACTCCGAAGCCGCTATGTTCTTCAAGGGATGAAACCTGGACTGAACCCATTCAAGCGCCTTGGGAACCGCCTTGTTACCACTCTTCAAGTCATGCTGGCCTTGGGGGTCGTAATCAACGGTGATTTTAATACCACGCTTATTTGCAACCTCAAGAAAACTTTGCACTTGGTTGGGAATATGGAACTCATCTTTGCCACCGTAGGAAATATAGAGATCCATTTCGCCATCTTTAAGATCGTAGGCTTCCATGATTTCCAGAGGGTTGATCGCACTTAAACCACTGAGTGCCTGATTGCCCATGCCAAAAAGTGGCCGGTACAAGGTGCCAAACCGTAGCACAAAGAATTTTCTTGTGCCCAAGGGTTCGAGCCCCTTCATGCGAGACCTGAAAGACCAGGCTTCGGGAACGTATTTTCCCTTGTAGTCGCCGTTGCCATCCACATATCGAAGATTCAACAAGGGCATGAAAGCAATTGCAACCTTGAAACGATCACGATGCTTGATGCCGAGGGCAAAAGATGCGGATCCCCCCATTGAAGGTCCTAAAATGGCGTGGAAATCGCGCTCCGGCCTGATCGAATAATTGGCCATCATGAAATTATAAACATCGTCCATCACATAATCTTCAAAGTTTCCCGCACGGGAGTTTGCCCAAAAGGTTGCGGGCTTGCTTAAACTCGCCTTCCCATTCATGCTGCCATCAGGCGCCACAAGAATAACCGGGTCCAACCTTCCATCTTTAATGGCCTGATCAAACTGATCAACCTGGGCTTGGAGGAAGAATTCTTCATCCTGGGCCGCGCCATGCAAAAACATGGCGAAGGGATATTTCTTTGCAGGGTCGTAACCCGGTGGCAGGTAGACATACATGTCCCGCTTCTGACCCAGGGCATTAGAAAAAATACGACGGTCTTTTCCATGATTATTGGTGTAATCAACCAGGGTGCCATGAAGCATACGGTTGACCCGTTCAAATTGGTGCCTGCCTAGAACCGCAGGGGGTGCCTGGCCTATGCCAACACCGTCCACCCAGAATGAAACAATGAAAGACCAGAATGTTTCCATAGTATTTTTTTGCATGTGAGTTCAGATAGGTTTGCATGTTCAGCCCCAATGGCCATCATGCTTTCAGAAATAATGTGCACCATGCCCGGCATACAGGCGGGGTAAACTTTAATTAAAATTGAAATTTTTTCAAAATCGAGGGCCGGTTATAACGACATTAGAGGCCAAACAAACTTGGCAGAGAATACCTTCAGGAGGATAATCCCCATATTTCCCCAAGCTTTACCAATACATTTTGTCAAATGCGTAAATGCGCTGAAAAGCTTTATTGTTGATCAGCTAATTTTCAGCCATTGATTATCAGGGTAGAGGTGGTGACAATTATTTACTTTAATTGGATATTGACGGGGATGAGCACGCTTTGGTTTTGATTACCCTTCAACCGCACCCGAAGCTCTGCGATTGTTTCGCCCGGGGAAAGTTTTTTTTCATCCAAAAGTAACCTGATAGTTGCATCATCCCCCGGGCCTTGCGCCCAGGTGCATTTGAATGCAGGATG
>CAZYAY010000118.1:0-7117 GCA_964646215.1 uncultured Candidatus Kuenenia sp.
GGGTAGAGCTTCCTTCAATAATATTGTTTCAAAACAATGGACTTATCTTAATCTTCCCTTAATGTGGATAGACGATGATAACCAAGGGATAGATAGTGGTTTTTCATTTTAACCAAAAATCGAATCAGATCACCCGTGATTATAACGAAGCAAAAGATGCCGCAGATGCCATCGAATACCCTGTCATGATCAAGGGGCAGTTCTATGATGCCAGAAAAGTGCAGAATGAATCCGAACTGACCCGTGCTTTTCAAGAAATCATCCACGATTGGGGCACTTCGGTTTTAGTTCAAGAATCCATTTCGGGTGCGGAACTGAATGTACTTGGACTTGGGGACGGTTTAGGCGGAGTGACGGGTTTATGCTCTGTACGAAAAACAATTCTCTCTAGCAAAAGCAAAGGCATCAGTGCCATCATTGTTCAAGAACCACGATTGGAATCAATTTCAAATCGCATAATTGCAGAGTTTCATTGGCGTGGCCCCTTCGAACTCGAATTCATTCATGATGAATTTTCAGATTCGTACAAGTTGATCGAAATGAACCCCCGCTTTCCCGCATGGGTTGATTTTCCATCCGCGCTCGGGCTCAACTTCCCCACACAAATTATTTATTTGCTCACCCAAAGTGCTTCAGAACCCATGAACCAGCTTTCTTCAGGTTGGTTCTATCTCAGGCATCAAATAGAAACAATTGGCTCGTTATCTGAACTAAGTCAACTGATGACCGAAGGTATCTGGGAACAAAAGAAAAAAATATAATGAACAAAAAATATATACCACTCCTGGAATCACCCGCCATCAGCATGGGCACATGAATGCGCAAGCATACGGGCAATCGACAAACATTTGTGAAGCAATTGATGGGATTGCGATTTCAGATTTAGTCGCCCACCATGGTTCCCCTCTTTATGTGTTCTCCGAATCAACCCTTAGGGAAAGCTATCGGGAATTACACAAGGCTTTTAGCAATCGCTATCCAGATGTGCAGTTGGCATGGTCGTACAAAACAAATTACTTAAAGGCGATATGCGCGGTGTTTCATCAAGAAGGTGCGATCGCAGAGGTGGTATCAGATTTCGAATACGAAAAAGCCCGTGGCATGGGAATACCCGGAAGCGACATCATTTTCAACGGGCCTTATAAGCAACCCGAGGCCCCTGAAAGAGCAGTAAATGGAGGCGCAAAATCTAAATCGACAACATGGATGAACTACTTTGCCTGATTCGTATCGCAGAGCAAAAACAACAAGTCATCAATGTTGCAATTCAAATTTACATGGATAGCGGCGTAAAACCAGTCTGGTCAAAATTTGGTTTCAACAGTGATACAATGGAAGCACTTCAAGCGATCAAGCGAATTCATTTAAGTAAATATTTAAAACTAGTTGGTTTGCACACCCATGTGGGAACCTTCATTCTCGACCCAAACATATACCGCGTTGCCACGGAAAAAATGATTGAATTAGCAATCAGGGCCGAATTGGATTATGGGTTTAAGATAACTTATTTGAATCTGGGCGGTGGCTTCGCATCACGCAACCATCTGCATTACCAATACTTTTCTGAAGGCGTGGCAACCCCCTCATTTGATGCCTATGCAGAAGCGATTTGTTCCACCATTAAAACCCGCTGGCCAATCGGAAAGACTTTACCCAAGCTTTACCTTGAAACAGGAAGAGCCTTGGTGGATAAGGCGGGCTACATGATCACTTCGATCGTTGCACTCAAGTAAAACCCCGATGCATCTGGCCCCTCTGCTGGAATCTCCACACCAGCAGCCCGGGACAAAAGCGCCAATCGATCCAACCCAAATCATGGCGCTGCCGGCTATCTTGTTGATTCCGGCATTCACCTGCTTCATACTTCTGCCTGGTATCAATTCAATGTGCGGCCGGCAAAGCCAACCAATGGTCCGCAAAACGAACGCCTACTTTACGGCTGCCTTTGCATGAATATCGATGTGATTCGCCAAACGGTTCCCCTGCCCAACATGAATATGGACGAGCAACTTGTGATCCATCCCGTAGGCGCATACAACATCACGCAATCAATGCAATTTATCACCTTTCGACCAAGGGTTGTGATGATTACATCACATCGAAAAGTAGAGGTGATTCGCGAGAAGGAGAACCTGAATTATATCGAAGAACTTGAGCAACTACCTGAACAATTACAACTAAAGGCCGACCAAAAGAACCTCCCATTTATTGACACAAGAAAACAATTAACCCATGGATAGCTTGTCGAAACCTAATGATAACCATCCTGGGAATGCTCAAATTTATGATGCATTCGAATCCATATTTAATGCTTATTCACTGATATACTTCTGCCGTAATCCAAGATTGGGCGCCATTCTTCTTGCAGCAACATTCCTTTCGCCGACCTCCGGGCTTTTTGGCCTGGCCGGCACCATGACGGCATTTGCAGTGGCCAAGATATTTAATTTCCCTGCGGCTAGAATTCGCAGTGGAGAGTTGCTTTGCAACTCGCTAATTTCATCCATGGGGTTGGCCTATGTTACGAATCAGCAGAATGTTTCAGTTTATCTGCTGATGGTCCTGCTGCCTGTAACATCAATTGCAGCGATGTTTTTATCCGTAACTTTAACCCATATGATGACTCGTTTATTTGGGATGGGCGCCTACAGCCTGCCATTTGTAATTGTAACGATATTTAATTACCTGCTGATTTATTCGTTTACTGCAACGCCGGTAATCGGGATCGCACCACCCTCTTTATTGCCCGAGCTTTCAATTCTTCCGGGCATTTTAACTGAATGGTTTATTGCTTTTAGTGCGGCACTCTTTCTCCCGAATGTATATGTGGGAATGATTGCGTGCATTGCAACCGTAACAAGATGATTTTTTCGAATCTTTCTTGCTCGCTCTGGGTGAAGTTTGGTGAAGTTGTTTTGGAACGAATACAAGTTGATTTTAAATCATACCAAGTTGGTTTCCAAAAAAATTGTTATTAAGATCTTTGATTTGGTCTGATAAACTTTATGAATTATTCTTTTCGGAATTGCGGGCAGCGTTGTTTGCGATGCTAATTTTATGCTCAATATAGGCAAGACTATTTTTAACTTCGATACTGGAAACCGGTCTATTGGCAGGATCTTTTTGTAATAACTTAATTACAAGTTCGGATAAAGCCTGGGGCACGGAAGCTGACAATGCCTGGGGTGATGGTGGATCGTAATCGGCCAAGGCCGTAAGGGTGGTAAGTAAACTATCCTTTTTAAACGGATATTCGTTAGTTGACAAAAGATAAAGTACACAACCCAAGCTGAAAAGATCTGTGCGATGATCCACATTATCGCCCCGCGCTTGTTCAGGCGCCATGAATGCCGGGGTACCAAGAATCATACCGGCACGGCTTATTTTGTCAGTATCATTGCTGGTTCGTACAAGTCCAAAATCTAATATTTTGACTCGCCCTGTAGATTCCTCAAGCCAAATGTTACCAGGCTTGATGTCGCGGTGAACGATTCCACGCGCATGGGCAGCGGCAAGACCTGCTGCGATTTCCTTGCCGATTCGTACCACCTGCTGCAGCGGTATATTTTTTATTGTTTCATGGTAAATTTCAAGGACTTCACCTTCGAGAAATTCCATGGCAAGAAAGGGAAGGTTGTTGGCAGTGCCTACCTCATGAACCGAGACTACATGATCACTTTTAATAGCAGCCATGGCTTTGGCCTCGCGAATGAATCGCTGGCGCATGGCGGGAAAAGAAGCGAGTTGTGGTAACAATACTTTGAGGGCAACAATCCTACCCAGTCGAATATCTTCAGCACGAAATACAATTCCCATGGAACCCTGACCAATTAATTGCAGAACTCTGAAATCTGCCAGTCTGCCGAGTTCATCGTTCATGAGAGGCGGGTTTAGAAAAGGAAAATGCATGGTATTGGTTAAATGACCGACCGAACCCGTACCGGAAAAAGGGGTGCTTTCCACATAAACTTTAGTATCAAAAACATCAGAGATTTCATTTATTTCGGCGACTTTATATGTTCTGGTTACCTGCAGCGCACAAAACGGATCGCCCCTGTGCATGCAGGCATCCTCGGTCACAGTAATGGTTTCCCCGAAGTAACGCGCAATCCCGGTTATGATTCCCTTGGCAAGCTGGCACATCTGACGATCGGAGGAATACATGATCTGTAATTCGTTTTCGGTGGTACGGATGCATTTAAGTACCGGAGGTTTTGCCCCCGGGTTTCCCACACGCACAGCGGTATGAACTAGGTTTTCTGTATTTTCAATTACATCCAGCGTTTTCCAGTTCGGATCGAGCATTCTGGAATAAAGATGAATCAACTCAGGGGCTAAAAACTCTCCAAAGGCCTCTAAAATTTCACTTGCGGATTGATTAAGGATTCTACTGGCAGCTCCCACAAGGGCAAAGGCTTCCTCATCCGGGTAGGTTTTAACGGGTGAGTAGGAATTACCCGATAGGTTGGCTTCCTTTAAGAGGATATCCCAAGCTTTTGACCCAGCTTTATTCTGAGCGAATTTTTGTAACTGTAAAAAAATAAGTCCGTGCATTAAACCTTTTACTTCTGCTAATTGAACTTTGGCAGAAATAAATTTGGTCAACCCAAATCCAATAAAGCCATTAATTCAACTTATAGCATCTATCCCAATTTTTTGAAAAATTTTTACGTGAATTTACCATTAATACCATTAATGGCTTTTTTGGCTTTGCACCTTAAACAGTTCAGTCAGTGGGGTTATTGAAGTATTAAATTAATCAAAGGTTATGACATTAAATACTAATGCATTTTGTTCGTGGATGTTTTTAGTTTCATCATCCTTTAGAATTATTCGTTTACAAATTCATAATCTTTTTTAGCTTAAGAATAATATCTTTCAAACTTTCAATGTGTTCATCTTAAAAAAATAACCCATGGCTTGAAAAGGCGCGGTTGGTTGGCAGTTGCTGGAAAAAACTTGAAGAGCCTCTGGCATTAGAAAAAAGTGGATTGCAACCGTAACAAGATGATTTTTTCGAATCTTTCTTGCTCGCTCTGGGTGAAGTTTGGTGAAGTTGTTTTGGAACGAATACAAGTTGATTTTAAATCATACCAAGTTGGTTTCCAAAAAAATTGTTATTAAGATCTTTGATTTGGTCTGATAAACTTTATGAATTATTCTTTTCGGGATGTTTTCCAGGATTGTTTACTGCATTAAGGTTGCGTTCAATATCGGCAAGAATATTTCTTACCTCCAAACTGGAAGAGGGTCTATTGGCAGGATCTTTTTGTAAAAGATGGACTATAAGTTGCGATAAAGCCGGGGGTACGTTAGGTGACAAATCCTGCGGTGGGGGCGGATCAAAAGTAGCCAAGGCTGTAAGAGTGCTAAGCACATCATCTTTTTTGAAAGGGTATTCGTTAGTTACCAAAAGATAAAGTACACAACCCAGGCTGAATAGATCTGCGCGATAATCAACATTTCCGCCCCGCGCTTGTTCAGGCGCCATGAATGCCGGGGTACCAAGAATCATACCGGCACGGCTTATTTTGTCAGTATCATTGCTGGTTCGTACAAGTCCAAAATCTAATATTTTGACTCGCCCTGTAGATTCCTCAAGCCAAATGTTACCAGGCTTGATGTCGCGGTGAACGATTCCACGCGCATGGGCAGCGGCAAGACCTGCTGCGATTTCCTTGCCGATTCGTACCACCTGCTGCAGCGGTATATTTTTTATTGTTTCATGGTAAATTTCAAGGACTTCACCTTCGAGAAATTCCATGGCAAGAAAGGGAAGGTTGTTGGCAGTGCCTACCTCATGAACCGAGACTACATGATCACTTTTAATAGCAGCCATGGCTTTGGCCTCGCGAATGAATCGCTGGCGCATGGCGGGAAAAGAAGCGAGTTGTGGTAACAATACTTTGAGGGCAACAATCCTACCCAGTCGAATATCTTCAGCACGAAATACAATTCCCATGGAACCCTGACCAATTAATTGCAGAACTCTGAAATCTGCCAGTCTGCCGAGTTCATCGTTCATGAGAGGCGGGTTTAGAAAAGGAAAATGCATGGTATTGGTTAAATGACCGACCGAACCCGTACCGGAAAAAGGGGTGCTTTCCACATAAACTTTAGTATCAAAAACATCAGAGATTTCATTTATTTCGGCGACTTTATATGTTCTGGTTACCTGCAGCGCACAAAACGGATCGCCCCTGTGCATGCAGGCATCCTCGGTCACAGTAATGGTTTCCCCGAAGTAACGCGCAATCCCGGTTATGATTCCCTTGGCAAGCTGGCACATCTGACGATCGGAGGAATACATGATCTGTAATTCGTTTTCGGTGGTACGGATGCATTTAAGTACCGGAGGTTTTGCCCCCGGGTTTCCCACACGCACAGCGGTATGAACTAGGTTTTCTGTATTTTCAATTACATCCAGCGTTTTCCAGTTCGGATCGAGCATTCTGGAATAAAGATGAATCAACTCAGGGGCTAAAAACTCTCCAAAGGCCTCTAAAATTTCACTTGCGGATTGATTAAGGATTCTACTGGCAGCTCCCACAAGGGCAAAGGCTTCCTCATCCGGGTAGGTTTTAACGGGTGAGTAGGAATTACCCGATAGGTTGGCTTCCTTTAAGAGGATATCCCAAGCTTTTGACCCAGCTTTATTCTGAGCGAATTTTTGTAACTGTAAAAAAATAAGTCCGTGCATTAAACCTTTTACTTCTGCTAATTGAACTTTGGCAGAAATAAATTTGGTCAACCCAAATCCAATAAAGCCATTAATTCAACTTATAGCATCTATCCCAATTTTTTGAAAAATTTTTACGTGAATTTACCATTAATACCATTAATGGCTTTTTTGGCTTTGCACCTTAAACAGTTCAGTCAGTGGGGTTATTGAAGTATTAAATTAATCAAAGGTTATGACATTAAATACTAATGCATTTTGTTCGTGGATGTTTTTAGTTTCATCATCCTTTAGAATTATTCGTTTACAAATTCATAATCTTTTTTAGCTTAAGAATAATATCTTTCAAACTTTCAATGTGTTCATCTTAAAAAAATAACCCATGGCTTGAAAAGGCGCGGTTGGTTGGCAGTTGCTGGAAAAAACTTGAAGAGCCTC
>CAZYAY010000119.1:0-2752 GCA_964646215.1 uncultured Candidatus Kuenenia sp.
GCACCCTTTGTTTGACTAGGGTTTTCACCCATTACGGCTTCCCACTGTTCCTGCGTAACCTCATATTTTCCGATAAAATATGGCTCAGAAAGAACAACCAGATGCTGGACTTTATCTTCTTTGTGGCCCAGTTCTGAACGGGGCGAACCCATGATAAATTTCCCACTTGGAATCAAACTCATCTCAAGCGTAACACCCTTACCCAGATTCACCTTGGTTTGCACTTCCAGGCCTAAAGTCTTAGCCAAATCTTGTTGCGCAATCAGAGCTTGATTATTATCGAAAGGCAACTCGAGAAAAGCTTCCTGGGCATCGCTAGTATTATCGAGATCTTTTTTTACCCAATTACTCTTAGGGACAAAAACCATCACAAAAAGCAACCCAACCGCAACCAACAAGGAAACGTAAAACAACGACATCTTTTTGCTGGCAAACATCCCTTCAGGGGCAATGGGCCTGACTACTGGGATCTTTTTTGCCTCCATCGGATTATCGTCGAGGTCTAGAAAATTAACGCCGTTAACCTGATATGCATTGGATGCCGGGTCTTCTTTCAAATGAACCAAACTTGCATTTTCTTTTTGCCATGCTTCCAAATCCAAAATCACTTCAGCCATACTTTGATATCGGTCTTCCACCTTCTTCGCAACCATCTTTGTGTAGATGTCATCAAGTTTTTGTGAAACATCAGGGCGCATGGCTTTCAAGGAAGAAATCGGTGCCTGCCTATGAGATATCAACTTTGATAAAGCGGCTTTCTGCGGATACATCACCTTTGCAGTCAACAGAAAGTAAAAGCTTGCACCTAGACTGTAGATATCGGTACGGGCATCCACGTTTTTAGTTGAAACTGTTTGTTCAGGCGACATGAAATCCACAGACCCCATGATGGCATTATTGGTGGTCAGCATGGAAACGATTTGTTCGCTACCCTCTGTACGGAACTTTGCCAGCCCCATATCGACTAGTTTCAAAAACCCTTTTGAATCTGCAATAAGGTTCGCAGGCTTGACATCCCTATGTATTACACCATTTGCATGGACAAATTCCAGGGCCTTAGCAGCCTGTATGATGTAGGCAACAGCTTCGTTATGCTGCATCCTGCCTTTCTCATTGATAAGTTCAAAAAGATCTTTTCCTTCAACCAACTCCATCACCATGTACAGTCGGCCTTTGATACTTCCGGAATCAAGCACCGTGATGATGTTGGGGTGAATCAGCTTTTCTGTAGCTTTAACTTCTCTTTGAAACCTTTTGATGGCTTCCTCATCCAACTTGCCCTGGGAAAGAACGACTTTGATCGCGACTAATTTTTCCGTCTGTGGATGGTAAGCTTTATAAACCTGCCCCATACCACCTGCGCCAAGTTTGTCTTGAACGATGTATTGGGCAAAAAAAAGGCTTTCAGCTTTGCCATCGATTATTTGTTCCGCTTGGAATTTGGTAAGTATTCCGGAATGGATAACATCCTCTACAAAAGTATCAACCTGTTGATGCTGGGCTTTTTTCTGCCCGATGGATTCTAAATTTTGTTCTGTTAATATTCCAGAATCCAGCAAACGCTGCAGAAATGTTTCGAAATCAACCGCCATTATTTTGCATCTTCTATTTTTACATTGGGATTGAAAAACATCGATTTATAACAAAAGATGATAACAGGAATTAATTTGTTTTTGCCAATCGAAAACCAATACCATTGGTCCGGTTAATTGGGGAGACAAAATCCCCCCGATATGCGGATCGAATATTCGAAACATAAAAATAATTAAACGAACCGCCTCTTAAAACCCGGCGATCGCCTTCCTTTGGCCCCGTGGGATCTGACAAGGGCTCTTCAGGATACTTTGCATACCAATCACTGCACCATTCCCAAACATTTCCATGCATGTCATGCAAACCAAAAGCATTGGGTTTGTAACTGCCTACAACAACAGGTTTGTCTATTTTTGATTCATCATAATTTGCATCTTTGTTGGTGATGGATTCACCAAAGGCAGTTGCAGTATTTGTACCCGCCCTGCAGGCATATTCCCATTCTGCCTCGGTAGGCAAACGATATCCCCCTTTAGTTTTTGAATTCAACACCTTGATGAATTCCTGACATTCGCCCCAGGATACATTCGTTACGGGTAATTTCGGCCCAACATTAACGCTTGGATTTTTACCCATCAGGGCTTCCCATTGCTCCTGAGTCACCTCATATTTTCCCATTAAAAAACTTTTGGTAATGGTCACATCGTGTTGAGCTTCATTTTTCTGGCGACCTTTTTCAGATTCGGGCGAACCCATCTTGAATTTCCCAGCAGGAATAAAAACCATCTCAAGCTTTATTCCCTTACCAAGATCGATGGTTTCAACTTTCCCTGGCTTTTCTTCCTGGGCAGAAACAAAAAAACAAGCTAATAGGCATATTGTAAATACGGTCACAAACAGACTTTTCATGGCTTTTTCCATTAGAAATAAATCAACCTATTTATGCTAAAACAATTTTCATGCACTGTCCATCAGCAAAAAATCCCCCTCGATCCATCCAAACAATTTTCCTAAAATTTTTAATACAGAAAGTTAAAACAAAAATGCTCTGGGCCCTTTGGCCACGGGCTTTTTTATTAATCAGCAACAGCTTTAACGAACGCTTCACGGATTCCGAGAATGCAGGCGGAACTAGCCTGATAAGGATTCTAACACCATTTCCATGCCCTTCGTTAACTTCAATTCGGTATAAGCCACTTCCCTCATGCTGTTAACCAGA
>CAZYAY010000119.1:2852-7114 GCA_964646215.1 uncultured Candidatus Kuenenia sp.
GGTAAGCTAAGAATGAATTGTAATTCGCATCCTACCGGATGAAGTGATTTCCGAAAGCTTGGGGGTAAGCTAACGGCTGGCCTCTTTCGAATTTCAGATTCGCAAGTCGCTTGAAACCAAAGTTTGAAATATTCTATCTGCTCTGAACCCGGTAGCGGTTCATTTTTAAATTGGCGTTCATCTGGACAAGATCAGTCCAAAGAATGCCGCAGTATCAGGGATGGCCTTAAATGCTTTAGAACTAGCCGACGTTGCAACTGTGCTTTGATCCATGCATCAACGCAGAAGAAGGAGACTCAGTGTGATTTATAAACGACCGCTTATCGCATTGATCGCGTGCTTGTCGCTCATGGCGACATTGGCTTTTTTGCACTCAGGCACTTCGACCTTGCAGTCTGCCGAAAAAAAGCCGGAAGCAAAAATAGCTGATGCAGACATTAAAACATTTGAATCTGTCATCAAGCCGTTTCTCGATACCTATTGCACGTCCTGCCATGGTTCAACAAAATCCAAAGGCGATGTAACACTGAACAATATTAGTGCGAAACTAGCCATTGGAAAAGACTTGGATCTGTGGAATTTAGTACTCAAGCAGGTGGTTTTGTCTGAAATGCCTCCCTCAAAGGAAAAACAACCCTCGGCGAGTGATGTGAGCAAGGTGATTGATTGGATCAATACTGAACTGAACAAATCAGGCAATGCCACGAGTCTCTATCAAAAACTTGAACATCCAGATTATGGAAATCTGGTTAACCATGAGAAGTTGTTCAACGGGGAGATCAAAACGAAACCGTTTTCACCGGCTCGCTTATGGAGAACAAGCCCAAATGTGTTCGATAATATTAAGTCCAACTATGGTGGCGATGCGAGAAGTATCAGGCAACCATTCCTTGTGGAAGATAGGAAAGGCATTAAGGAATATGCAAACCTCTTGTTTGCGGATTCGGCGGTGGTCGATGTCTTGCTTGTAAATGCAGGCTATTGTGCAGATCAACTCATCCAAAAAGGGCAGATTTATAAAGACATCGCTTCGCAAAAAAGCGTACCCAACCGAGATCAACTTGAAATCGCTGCGTCGCAACATTTCAAAAAGGTTGTCTTTCGCGATCCCACGAAAGAGGAGTTAAAAAATTACGTCGCCCTGTTCACAGGTTCCGCCAAAGAGGGTATCCATTCGGAAGCTTTAAGAGTCATGCTGATGGCGATCATGATGCATCCCGAATCGGTCTACAGAATTGAAATTGGCCTTGGAGAATCGGATACTTCTGGCCGCCGAATGCTGTCATCCACCGAACTCGCCTTTGCGATTTCCTATGCCATAACTGATCGTCACCCGGACAGCATTCTGCTTCGGGCCGCCGAATCAGGAAAGTTAAGAACCAAAGACGAAGTACAAGCGCAGATCTCCCGGATGCTCGAGGATGAATCCATTGAGAAGCCAAGAATACTTCGGTTTTTCCAGGAGTTCTTTGGATACAACCAAGCTCATATTGTTTTTAAGGATGAAGCCCGCTCCGGGGGATTCAGTTATTACGGGGAAAACTATCCTGTTATCTATGAGCGTGACGCCGATTTTTTCGTGTTAAATATTCTTGAAAAAGACAAAGATGTCTTCAAGCAGATGTTGACATCGGATGAGTACTTTATTCTAAATCGGCAGACCTTCAGAAATACTGTCTTTGATTTTTACGAACAAAATAAGGAAATGATCGACAAGGGCCAGTTAACAGAGGAGAAGTCAAAGGAATTGCTGAAAAGACTGGGCCTGAAGAATTGGAAAGAACTCAACAAAAAATATTATCTACACGGTTTTGACAGGGGCTTTAATGGCAGTCCTGAGGTGATAAAGAAAATGGGAAAAGAAATCCCAACCGAGGGCAGGATCAACAACCGTGACAAAGAAAAACCCTATCAGGTCATTAGCCAGGGCATGCATACGCTCTACCAGAAATATCCCATGGCGTATGATCTTAAAGACGGTGAACAGAATTTCCTCCTGCCTCAACCGTACAAAAGGCCCAACCGCGCGGGCATGCTCACTCATCCTGCCTGGCTGATTGCACACTCTCTCAATGATATTTCCGACCCCATTCGTCGCGGCAAATGGATCAGACAACGCTTGTTGGCAGGTGTGGTTCTAGACGTACCCATCACCGTCGACGCCACCATTCCTGAGGACCATCATAAAACCCTAAGAGAGAGGTTGTCCGTCACTGAAGCGAAATCATGTTGGCGTTGTCACGAACAGATGAACCCTTTGGGTTACAGCTTTGAAATATTCGACGACTTCGGACGCTTCCGCACGGAAGAGACTCTCGATAAATTGCCGATGGTGAAAGGCAAATTCCCCAGCAAACCGGTCGATTCCCGTGGTGTGTTAGCGGGCACAGGTGAAAAAAATGCCGATGGGGATGTTAAAGATGCCTTAGAACTTATCCATAAGATGGCTAATTCGGACAAGGTGAGGCAGTCCATTATTCGACATGTTTTTAGATATTATATGGGTCGCAATGAGATGTTGTCCGACTCGATGACCTTAATCGCCGCCGACAAAGCCTACCTTGAAAGTGGTGGAAGCTTCAAGGCGCTTTTGACTTCTTTACTTACCTCCGACTCTTTCCTTTATCGAAAAACACTTACCAAAGAATAAGGTGAAAATCATGACACAATCACGTCGCAGCATTCTCAAAGGTATTTCCCTTGGAACCGGCGGGCTTCTGCTGACTCCTTTTTTACGACAGGTGGAATTGCAAGCCGAGGGCAATGTTAAAAACTTGCCCAGTCGTTTTGTTTTTGTTGTGAAGAACAGCGGCATTTGGCCTTCGTCTATCACTCCCGAAGAATTCAAGCTTAGCGGAAATAATGCGATCAATTCATCGCTCATTAAGACTGCACTGCCCCCTTCATTGAAGCCTTTAGAGCCATTTCAAAACCAACTTTCCATCGTGCAGGGCCTTTCGGGGAAAATGTGTCGCGGCGGTCACACCAGTAATTTTGGCATGCTCGGCGTTTACATGGTCGGGACTGAATCGAATCCAGGCAACCCATTGCGGGCCACTGCAGATGCAGAATTGGCCAAATTGTATCCGGCACCTTTTAATCATGTGGGCTTAGCCGTTCGCGCAGATTGGGGTTCAAATGCCTATGGTGGAACCATGTATCCTGGCATCTCGGCTGTGGGCCCTGGTAAAGAACTTCCATTTCAGGGCAGTCCCGATGTAGCCTTCGAACAACTTTTTGGCTCGGCGGTTTCCGCATCGAAAGAGGGAGAGAAGCGATTCATACTACAGAAAAATCTTCTCGACTTTATGGTCGATGATATCAAGAAAGTTGAAAAGGCCATACCATCTACGGAAAAAATCAAGATGGATGCCTATCTTAATTCCTTCGAGGAACTCCAAGTAAGGCACGCAAAGCTTGCAGGGATGAAAAACAAGATCAAAGATTGCGCGCCGAGGTTCACGGATAAGTTCACTTCACTCGTCGAGGAGGCTCGTCAAGAAGCCCATTGCGATCTGGCAGCCGCTGCTTTGATCGCCGGTCTGACCAACTGCGTTACCATCCGTTTGGATAATGCGAACACGGTCTACAAGGCTCTCGGTTTGACAAGAAATGTTCATGGAATCGGACACGACGAAGGCAGCGATGGTAAAAATCAAACCGAGTGCCGCGATATTATTAGAAAGCACCATATGGATTTGATTGCTACGATGGCGAAAAAACTAAAGGCCGTTCCAGAGGGCAACGGCAACATGCTGGATAACACCATGATTATCTACCTCAGCGATTCTTCCAATAAGCACCATGGCGATTGTTTGGAATGGCCTTACATCATCGTTGGAGGCTGTAGCGGCAAACTCAATATCCCAGGTCGTTATATTCGTTACCCCAAGTATGGCGATAAGGGTTGTCGCACGATCGGCGACTGGTGGACTACGTTACTCAACGCCTATGGCAACCCAATCAAATACTATGGTAACGAAGATCTCGAGCTCAAGCAGGGTGGGTTGTCTCATGCCGGGCCCCTTGCAGAACTTATCTCATGATCCCATTTGCAGGGCCTTTTGGATATTCTCGCTGCACCAAGCTATTAGATGTAATTTAACGAATTACGATGGGAAATCCGATAAAATCGTAGCGCAGTTTGAATCAAGGAACGGCCCTGCGCCCTTTGGCTTCACTCTTACCCACAATTTCTTTCTGATCCGGAAATAGAAGAGATGGTGGTATGCCAAAAAGAGACCTGACCCTTTTGATTTCTT
>CAZYAY010000120.1:0-6994 GCA_964646215.1 uncultured Candidatus Kuenenia sp.
CTGGTTTTGTTAAGCAACACCAATTGGTTCCATGCTAAGCGTTTTCTGGCACAATTTGACCATGTTCTCCAGCATTTTGATTCGTTGATTTTGTCCCATGAAGTTCGCTGCAGAAAACCCGCCCGCCAAATTTACGATATCCTCAATGAAAAAACAAAAACCAAGCCCGAGGATTGCCTGTTTGTTGATGACCTTCATGCAAACATTCAAACTGCAAAGGATTGTGGTTGGGATGGTATTGTCTATCATCATGAGATGAATCTTGAAAAAGAACTTGTGACCAGGGGAATTTCTTTTTAACGGCTCTAGCGAACTATAATAATTAGAACTAACGGAGAAAGCTATGAATCCTATCGAACAAGCAGACCCAGAAGTATGGAACGCGATCCTTCACGAAAAAAACAGGCAGCAGGAAGGCCTGGAAATGATTGCTTCAGAAAATTACACAAGCCCTGCGATCATGGCCGCCCAAGGCTCTGTTCTCACGAACAAGTATGCCGAGGGGTATCCAGGTAAAAGATATTACGGCGGTTGCGAGTATGTTGATGTTGCAGAATCTCTTGCAATCAGCAGGGCTTGCAAGCTTTTTGGTGCTGAGCATGCGAATGTACAACCTCATGCAGGCGCAAGTGCCAACATGGCCGTTTACTTTTCCTGCCTTCAGCCAGGCGATACAATTCTTGGCATGAATCTGGCTCATGGAGGACATCTCACCCATGGAATGCATTTGAATTTTTCAGGAAAGCTTTACAAGATCATTCCTTATGGTGTGAAACAGGATGATGGCAGGATTGATTATGATGAGGTAGCAAGATTGGCGAAGGAGCATAAACCTAAAATGGTTTTAGCTGGTGCCAGCGCCTATTCAAGAGTAATAGATTTTGCCAAGTTTGCTGAAATCGCCAACGATAACAAATCGATTTTCATGGTGGATATGGCGCACATCGCTGGCTTGGTAGCCGGAGACCAACACCCTTCACCCGTACCATGGGCGGATTTTGTAACCACCACCACACACAAGACATTACGCGGGCCCAGAAGCGGGCTGGCCATGTGCAAGAAGCAATGGGCGGATAAGCTTAATCAGGCTGTTTTCCCCGGGATGCAGGGAGGGCCTCTCATGCATGTGATAGCTGCAAAAGCAATCATCTTTAATGAAGCGATGCAACCCGCCTTTAAAGTTTATGCCGCACAGATTGTTGCCAATGCCCGAACTGTCGCCCATGAAATCATGGCGCGTGGGCATCGCATAATTTCAGGCGGAACAGACAATCACATGATGCTTGTTGATGTCAACCATAAGGGATTAAGTGGCAAGATTGCCGAAAAGTCACTTGATGCGGCAGGCATTACGATTAATCGCAACGGCATTCCATACGACACGAGAAAACCTCTGGATCCATCAGGTATACGAATTGGAACGCCCGCCTTGACGACCAGGGGCATGAAGGAACTCGAGATGAAGCGGATTGCACATTGGATTTGCGATATTCTAGAAAGTCCTGACGATACCAACTTGCAAGCCAAGGTTCGAGGCGAGATCAAGGAACTTTGCAAGAGTTTTCCTGCTCCAGCGGAACTAGCTTGATAGTTGCGGCGAAAAGTTTTAATGTTTGAACTGTGGGGGAATAAAAGGCGCAATGCCAGCTGCTATTTTGTTTTGGCAGCGCCCTTTCACTTCCTTTTACATTTGCAGAGGATTCATGGCATTAGAGACAGCGCTTCACTCATGGCATTCTTCAGCCGGGGCTAGAATGGTTGATTTTGGCGGCTGGGATATGCCCGTTCAATACACCACCATTGTTGATGAACACACCGCTGTTCGAACTGACTCCGGTATTTTCGATATCGGTCACATGGGCAGGCTTAAAATTCATGGCCCTGATGCAACAAATTTCCTCCAACTGATATGCACCAACAACTCTGCAAACCTTAAGCCCGGGCAGGTTCGATACAATCTTGTCTGCAATGAAAAAGGTACCATTCTTGACGACATCCTGGTTTATAAGCATGGCTCAGATTTCCTTTTGGTCGTCAATGCTTCGAATCGCCTGAAGATCGTTTCTTGGCTTCAAAACAACGTGCGATCTTTTAATGTTCAAATTGAAGACCAAACCATCTCTACAAGCATGATTGCTGTGCAAGGGCCAAACGCAATTTCTCTTGCCAAACAACTTATCTCAGATGATCCCTCCACATTAGGCTACTATTTCAGCTTTGATTCCAAAACGATGTCTGTTCCCAGCCTCATAAGCCGGACAGGCTATACGGGCGAAGATGGTATTGAAATCATTCTTCCCAAGGGCGAAGAAATCAAAGTTTGGGAAAAGTTTATTTCAATGGGTTGCAAACCCTGTGGCTTAGGATGCAGAGACACCCTCAGGCTTGAAGCAGGCATGCCTCTTTATGGCCATGAAATTGATGAAAACACCAATCCCCTGGAAGCGGGACTGGGATGGGCGGTTAAATTTGACAAAGGCGAATTCATCGGCAAAGAGTCTTTGGTAAAAGAAAAAAACACCCCATCCGGTAGAGTTCGCGTTGGCGTTGAGCTTCCTGGCAAGCGAATCCCCCGCGAATTATATCCCATTACTAAAAACGGTATGATTGTGGGAAAAGTTACCAGTGGTACTTTTTCTCCAACTTTTAACAAACCGATTGCAATGGCTTATGTTCCTGCTAATCTATCTGCCGTTGGTACCGATTTAGACATCGATATTCGCGGAAAAAATGAACCTTGCAAAGTGGTTCCTTTGCCTTTTTACAAGCGAAAAACAACTTGATGGCTATGTTTGTCATCTTGGGATTTGGTAAGTGACTGATTGGTTGCTTATTTATATTAAATAGAAGCTAATTTGCTTCAGGGAGTATTTGTTATGGATCCGATTAAACTCCGATACGCCAAAACCCACGAGTGGGCTTCAATCGAAGGCAATATTTGTACGGTTGGACTTACAAAATTTGCTGTCGACCTTCTTACCGACGTAATATACATCGATATGCCCGATGTAGGCGATCCCGCATTAAAAGGTGATAGTTTTGGTGAAATCGAGTCAGTAAAAGCGGTTAGTGATATATATGCCCCAGTTGAAGGCGAAATCATCGAGATTAATGATAAATTGGTATTAGACCCCTCAATGATTTCCAAGGACCCTTATGGTAAAGGATGGCTTGTAAAAATCAAAATGCCCGGAAAGCCTAATCTAGACCATTTGATGACTCACGCTGCATATGAGAAACAGATTGCCTCTGAATCTCACTAGATTTTATTGCAAGAATTTTAATCAGCACAATTTGAAGGAGTTGGATCGTGCCTTATCTTCTTAACACGCCTGATGACAAAAATGATATGCTCAAAAGCATTGGTGCTTCCAGCATTGATGACCTTTTCAGCAATATTCCTGAATCCGTCAGGCTTAAGCGCCCCCTAGATATCCCCAAGGCCCTCACAGAAATAGAACTTACAAGGCACATAGATCGCCTTGCAAATTCTAATCTCTCTGCCGATAGCGCAGTCTGTTTCCTTGGTGGTGGGAGTTACGACCACTTCATTCCAGCAGTTGTTGACATGGTCGCTTCAAGAAGTGAATTCTACACCGCTTACACTCCATACCAAGCGGAAGCCAGCCAAGGAAGCTTGCAGGCATTTTACGAATTCCAAACCATGATTTCGCAGCTTACTGCCATGGATATTTCAAATTCAAGCCTTTATGAAGCTGGTTCCGGTCTTGCAGAAGCCATCTTAATGGCAATGTCGGTAACAGGAAGAATGGGTAAAGTTCTGGTTGCAGAATCAGTTCATCCTGAGTATCGCCTTTCTTTCACAACCTACCTTGCGAACCTTGAACCTACTGTTGTTACAGTTGCCTGCCCCACCGGAAAGCTTTGTCTGGATGATCTTGCAAGCAAGCTTGATGATACGGTTAGCTGCGTGATAGTTCAGCACCCGAACTTTTTTGGCAACCTTGAAGAAGTTGAAGAAATCGCAAAAATTATTCACTCCAAGGGTGCACTTTTTATTGTCGCATACGATCCCATCAGCCTTGGTATTTTGAAAAAACCAGGCGAATACGATGCTGATATTGCTGTTGCTGAAGGTCAGTGCCTCGGGAACCCGATGATCTACGGTGGCCCATACCTTGGATTACTTTCATGCAAGGAAGCCTTTGTTCGAAAAATCCCCGGCAGACTGGTTGGTCAAACTGTTGATCGCAATGGTAAGCGTTGCTGGGTTCTTACTTTACAAACTCGTGAACAGCACATTCGCAGAGAAAAAGCCACAAGTAACATTTGCACCAATCAAGGCCTTTTTGCCTTAAGAGCTGCGGTTTTCCTTGCTGCAATCGGCCCAAAAGGCCTTACTGAAACTGCAGAACTTTGCTTCCGAAAAGCTCATTTCCTCATGGAATTACTTTGCAAAATTCCAGGCGTCAAACCTAAATTCAATCTCCCTTTCTTCAAAGAATTTACCATCGAACTTCCCTGCAATGCACAAGTTGTCATCAACTCGCTTATTGAAGATGGCATTCTTGCGGGTTTATCCCAGGGCCGTTGGTCTAATGATTTAACCAATGTTATGACCATCGCTGTGACCGAAAAACGAACTCGGTCAGAGCTTGAAAACTATGCGGCCGCTTTTGGCGCTGCTGTTACTGCCGCTTCTTCTCAGGAAAAGTCTAAAGCTTACAAATCCTGATTATTTCAAAACTCCAAGTATAATTTTCGCGAGGGCATTATGGATAAGTCTCAGTCTACAGGTTTGCTTTTTGAAATCAGTCACAAGGGCAGAAGATGTCATCTTTTACCCGATTGTGATGTACCAACAAAAACTTCCGCAGAGCTTCTTGACAAAAAATACCTCAGCAGCGATCCGACACTTTTGCCCGAAATGGCAGAAATCGACATCGTCAGACACTTCGTTAATTTGTCCACCAAAAACATGGCCATCGATTGCAACTTTTATCCTTTGGGCAGTTGTACCATGAAATACAATCCCAAGCGCCATGAAAGGCTCGGGGCTTTAAGTGGGTTGGCACATGTACACCCTCTCCAAGACGACCAAACCTGCCAGGGTATGCTTGAAATACTTTGGGAAATGCAAAACTATCTGGCCGAAATTGCTGGTTTGGATGGTGTTTCATTACAGCCTGCCGCGGGCGCCCAAGGAGAGTTGACCGCTCTTTTAGTTGCTGCTGCATACTTCCGAGATAAAAAAGAAAAGCGCACCAAGGTCCTTATTCCTGATAGTGCCCACGGCACGAATCCAGCCAGCGCTGCCATTGCGGGTTTTGATACCATCACCATAAAAAGTAATGCGCGTGGCAGGGTCGACATGGAAGATCTTATTTCCAAAATCGACTCTCAAACTGCTGTTTTCATGATCACAAACCCAAATACCCTGGGTTTATTTGATGAACAAATCGTGCAGATCACCGAGTTGATCCACAAGGCAGGTGGATTAGTTTACCTTGATGGCGCAAATATGAATGCCATCCTTGGTATAACCAGGCCTGGTGATTTTGGTGCAGACATGATGCATTATAATGTTCATAAAACTTTCACGGGGCCACACGGTGCAGGTGGTCCTGGATCCGGGCCAATCGCTGTTAGAAAGCAATTAATACCCTTTCTTCCAGCACCTTTAGTCATGAAGACCGATAAAGGATTTAAACTAGACTACGATCGACCAAAATCTATTGGCAGGGTTCGAAGCTTCTTCGGAAATGTCGGCATTTTACTTCGCGGGTATTTTTACATCCGCACACTTGGACCCGATGGACTTAAGAAAGTTAGCCAAAATGCAGTCTTAAATGCCAACTATCTTCTAAGCCTTGTAAAAGAGGCCTTTGATGTTCCGCATGGCGACAGATGCATGCACGAATTTGTTGCAAGTGCCAGGACGCTTCGAAGAGACAAAAAGATCAGCGCAATGGATATAGGCAAGCGTTTGCTTGATTATGGATATCATGCTCCTACTGTTTACTTCCCCTTGGTAGTATCAGAAGCCATGATGATGGAACCAACCGAAACCGAAAGTAAAGAAACTCTAGATCACTTTGCCAAGACTTTGATTAAGATCCGTGATGAGGATGCAGATTTCCTTCATAATGCACCACATACCCTCGATATCAGCAGGCCGGATGAAGTGAAAGCCGCCAAGGAACCCTTGCTGCGCTGGAAGAAGTAAACATTTTCAGGTATTTCAGTTGATCGAGTGCAGGCTTTTGCCTTTGGAGTCTAATTTTGGGCCATATGCAATGGCTTCTGATGAACTATTGCTTGAACTTGCAGAAGAAGGCATTTGCTCTCTTCGTTTTTACACCTGGGCTGAACCCACCGTAACCTTGGGATATTTTCAATCATCTTCACATTTATTGAATTCAAAAGAACTTAATACTCTGCCCTGGATACGAAGGGCCACTGGGGGGGAAGCCCTGGTTCACCATCATGAACTGACTTACGCGTTGGGTCTGCCCTTAAATATTGCTGGGCAAAAGTCGACTCTTTGGCAAGAAAAGATGCATCTTATCATTCAAAAAGCTTTGTCACTTCTAGGGGTGTCTCTTCCTGAAATCAACCTGCCTGAACAGCGAAATGACCCAACCAACCTACTTTGTTTTCATCATCACGCACCACAAGATCTTATCATCAACAAGCACAAGATTGTTGGTAGTGCGCAACGGAAAAAGAAAAGAAGTGTAATCCAGCATGGCGGAATCTTACTTGCCCAAAGCAAATACACGCCCTCGTTGCCCGGCATACTTGAGCTTTCGGGCAAAAACCTTTCCCCGGAAAAACTTGCCGAAGCCATTGTTGATGAATGTCGCCATTGCTTAGGTTGGACTTTTAATGCTTCGGAGTGGTCGCCTGAAGAGCAGGCAAGAATACAACATTTTGTAAAACTTAGATTTGCTAATGAGGATTGGAACAACAAGAGATAAAAAAGAAGCCCCGCAAATTTCTCTGCGGGGCTAAGCGGTTGAGGATTATCAGG
>CAZYAY010000121.1:0-6974 GCA_964646215.1 uncultured Candidatus Kuenenia sp.
GAATGGGCGCTACAGGATTCGAACCTGTGACCCCCAGCGTGTCGAGCTGGTGCTCTAGCCAACTGAGCTAAGCGCCCTATCTACAAACTAATGTAGGTCATTTCATCGGGTTTTAAAGGGGTTAAACTTGAATCATTGTGGAAATCATGAAAGATCCCCCAAAAAATGCAGTAAGTGATCATCGTAGCTGTTTTGCAGCATATTGGATCAGGTAGTCTGCCAGTATTAGCATTCTTCCAAAGGGCAGGTTGCGTTGGCTTTCATTAAAAACCAGCAAGTTGGCGATGGGGCTTTGGGGTTGATGGCATGCAAGCTGGGTGCCAACTTCGTCCACCCACACTGTTATGCCCGAGGTTAAGACGGTTCTAAAGCAATAAATCCCGCCAGTGGGCATTAGCAATTGGTTGGAATAAAGAAAACCCACCGTCAAGTCGCATGCATCACTGATGGTCCAGTTTGCGAATGGGACATTGAGCTTGTTTAGTGTGAATACCAACGGGTTATCATCCTCTTCGCGAACAGTCCAGTTCTGGGTGAGAAGGGTTGATTTAAGAGTGGCGTTGCCCAGCGGCTTTAAGTTTTCAGGGCTTTGAAATATTAAAACAGATCCTGGAATGGAGGCCGAAATCAGAATCTGTTGGTGTTCAAGCATGATGATATATGGTAACCAAAAATTCCATGGTTGGGAATCATTTATGATGAATTCAAGGGTAAATGATTGACTTAAAAGGTTTACTGGGGGTATTCTGGAATTGTCTGACATGCACACCTAAAAACCTTTTCAAGGAATCAAACAATGAGCTTTTTCATGGATCGCAGGGAATTCGTAAAAGATAGCGTTGTGGGCGCAGCTATTGCTGCTGCAGGGCTTGATTTTTCAAAAGTGGATGCGCAGGCAAAGGAAAAAGTAAATGCGCAGAACGTCTCTGGCGAACAACTTAGGGTGGCCGTTGTTGGTGTTAACGGCAGGGGTATGAGCCATGTCGGTGGTTTTGCAGGCAAGAATAATTGCGTGGTCACCACCGTTTGTGATTGCGATGAAGCGGTAATTGGCAACGCCATGAAGACCATTGAGAAAGTGCAAGGTAAACCGCCCAAGTTCGAGAAAAATTTCCGAAAACTTCTTGATGATAAGTCGATTGATGTGGTGAGCATTGCAACTCCAAACCATTGGCATTCATTGATGGCGATATGGGCCATGCAGGCTGGCAAGGATGTGTATGTTGAAAAGCCTGTGAGCCATAATGTTAGTGAAGGGCGAAGGGTTGTTGAAGCTGCGCGCAAGTACAAAAGGGTTTGCCAATCCGGTACGCAAAGCCGTAGTAACCCAGGTATGCGCCAATCGATTGAATACGCTCACAGTGGCAAGATTGGTGAAATCATGATGACCCGTGGGCTTTGTTACAAGCCAAGAGGTAGTATCGGCAAAGTTACCGCGGATAAGCCGATTCCTTCGACGATGGACTTTGATTTGTGGTGTGGCCCCGCCCCGATCAATCCTGTTCATAGATCTAAAATTCATTACGATTGGCATTGGATTTGGGATTACGGCAATGGTGATCTTGGCAATCAGGGCATTCATGAAATGGACAAGGCTCGTTGGGCGCTTAAAGCCATGGAATTACCCAAGGGCGTATTCAGCATGGGGGGCAGGTTGGGGTATGAGGATGATGGTGAGACCCCCAACACGCAGATTTGCTCGTTTGATTATGGTGAAAAGGCGCTGATTTTTGAAGTCCGTGGTTTGCCCACCAAGGATTTTATGGGTGCGAAGGTTGGGAATATTTTCTATGGTACCAACGGCTATGTGGTCTGCCCAAGTTATGCAACGGGTATTGTGTTTGATAAAGATAACAAGGAAGTCGCACGCTTTAGTGGTGGTGGCGATAATCACCACTTCGAGAATTTCTGCAAGGCCGTAAGGGCACGCAAGCCCGAGATGCTTAACGGGGATATTCTCGAAGGTCATCTTTCCAGTGCGCTTTGCCATTTGGGCAACATCAGCTACAGGCTTGGTAAAGATCAATTGCTTTCTGAAAAGGTAGCAGGGCTTGATGAAAAGACATCCGATGCTGTTGGCAGGATGGCTGATCATCTTGCAGATAACAAGGTTGACGCCAGCAAGACCAAAGTTAAGATTGGCAGAAAGCTTGTTATGGATCCTAAGACTGAAACTTTTATCAACGATGCGGAAGCCAACTTGTTGCTTACCCGTCCCTACCGTAAAGGTTACGAAGTTCCCGCGCAGATCTAATGTTTTCAAGAGCGGCTATTATGAAGGGAGAGAGGGGCCAAAAGCCTCTCTCTCTTTTTTTTAGATGAGATCGAGTTGGCGCTTGGGCATGCGGGCGATGTTGCATTCTTTGCAAACACCCCGAACGATGAAAGAGTGCCCTTCATTTTGAAAACCGTGGGCAAGGGAGGCCTGGCGGATGGCTTCTTCGATTGAAGGATGTTGAAATTCGATTACTTTGCCACACTTGGTGCATTGCAGGTGATCGTGCTGTGGGTAGCCATAGTCATGTTCGTAAAAGGTGCGGGGTCCAAGTTCGAGCCTGCGAAGAAGGCCGGCATCGACAAGTTTATTAAGGGTACGATAGGCGGTTGCCCTGCTGATTTTAAGGCTGGCAGCCTGCATATCAGAAATAAGGGCCTCAGCATCAAAGTGATCGTGGTTGCTGAAAATAAAGCGAACCATGTCTCGTTGCTGCCCGGTGAAGCGCTGGGATTTATTGCCAGTAGTAAGATATTCCCTGAATTTATCTTCGGGGGATTGAGAAACTATAACAGACTGCAGGTTCACGGTTGAGGTCCTTTCAGATCAGGAAATCAGAGGAAATGGGCACTTCCTCTGATAGATTATAATAATCGATTCCTTGAAGATCTCAAAGGGTTAACCAAAAAGAGAGGGTTATTTCTACCCTAAGTCGAGTTCGCCCAGCATTTTATCGAGGGCTAGTTCGAATTTTTCGGGGGTATCGTAGGTGCCTGCAGCGATTTCCTGGCGCACTCGGCTTACCAAGTCCTGCCTGATTGGGGCACCTTCATTTTTGCGCTTGGCGATGGTTTTTGGCTGTGATTTCCACTTTTTGCCGGTTCGGGAAACTGGTCCGCTGATAGTCGATGGTCCGTGCTTGAACATGATACATGTCCTTTCTCTAGGAATTCTCCGGAAAGATGGGTCGGAGTTTCCAAGAAGATACTACAATCTTTGGCACCGAAGTGCCAACCCTAATGCTGGCCCTGTCAAGAAGAGACGCCTTGGCCATTTTGCAGATGGGTTTCAGGCTGCCTTCGTAGAGCCCTTTTCAGAGCCCTGCTGTTCGAACGCTCAACACCTGAATTCTAACATACTTATCGTCTTCAAGATGCTGAAGGATGAGAAAAAAATCGGTAAATTTATAAGTGGTAAGTTGGGGGTGTAGCGGATGCGATAAAAGGATGATCAGATGGTTGCCCACTCTCCGGCATCACTCCCATTTTGAAACCTACTTTCCCAGATTTACAGATTAAATTTTGCCTTTCGCCAGCTTGTTCGTCACATCATTTATGATTTCAGCTGTTTTTTTCACTTGTTCCATGGACACATCAAGGTGCGTTACCACCCTCATCAGATTAGATCCACTGGTGTGGATCAGGATTTTTCTTTCTTTTAAGGCTGCAACAAACTCTGGAACAGGTGCAAGTTTAGGATCTAAATGAAACCACACGATGTTGGTTTCAACATTGGGTTGGTCCATTTTCAGCCCGGGGGTGTTCTGGATGGCATCACCAAGCACCTTGGCTTTTTCGTGGTCTTCCTTAAGGCGGTTGATGTTATTGTTCAATGCGTAAAGGGCTCCCGCTGCAATCGTTCCTGCCTGGCGCATGCCGCCACCAAACCTTTTGCGGATTCTTCTGCAACTTGCGATAAATTCTTTGGAGCCTACAATCGCACTTCCTATGGGGGCACCCAGCCCTTTGGAGTAGCATACCGAGATGGTATCGAAAAGCTGGCCCCAAGCCTTGGCTTCGATACCTGTGGCAGCGATTGCGTTCCATAGCCTTGCACCATCAAGATGAAATATCAGATTGTTTTTGCGGGTCCAGTTGTGGAGTTCTTGGACTACATTGAATGGTTGCACCCTACCCCCGCAGCGATTGTGCGTGTTTTCCAACGAGAGAAGTTTGGTTCTGGGGTAGTGATCATTCGGCGGGCGAATAGCGTCCTGCAGCATACTTGCCTCGATAAGTCCGTGATTTCCCCTGATGGTTTTACACGAAATATTACTTAGGGCTGCAGGCCCGCCTCCCTCCCAATTAAACACATGGCAAAATTCTTCGCAAATCATTTCATCTGCGGGCTGGGTGTGGGCCTTTATGCAAATCTGGTTGGACATGGTGCCTGATGGGCAAAAAAGCGCAGATTCATGTCCAAGCATGGCGGCAGTTTGTTCTTCCAGTTTGATAACCGTTGGGTCTTCTTTATAAACATCATCGCCAACCTCGGCGGCATTCATTGCAGCACGCATTTCTGGCGAGGGCTTTGTTACGGTATCGCTTCTAAGGTCGGTCCAGGCGTTAGTCATTTGGTCATCCTTTAAGTGCTGAATAACTGTCTTATTTTTTATTATTTTCCATGTACCATTTGTTGTTTTCAAGTTTCATGTTGATGATGAAATCTTTAAGAGTCGGATCCTTAATAGAGGCCGATTTTTCTGATGCTTCTAGTTTTCCGTCTTTGAGAAGTGTTTCGAGGGGGGATTTGAGTCCTTTTTTAAGTTTTTCACGGGTTTCAGCAACTTGCCCGGAGAAGTTGCCCTCATGCACTTCCCGAACATTTTTATCAATGAATAAAGGGTGTGCAAGGTGCGCGAGAAGGTATTCGATTTTATCTGCATTTAATGCTTTCAGAAGGGATACCCTCAGGTTTTCAGGGGTGTTTTGGGGGTAAGACGCCTCATCAAGTGCGATGCCATACCTACCGCTCTCCTTAACAGCCTGGGCGGGCGAAGGCATTGGGTTGTAAGCAAAGCCCACCATCATAAAAAGAACAATCATTACATTCTTCATGGCTGCCCCGCCTTGATAAAGGTTCTTGGGTTTGGAACCTAGGACATTGTACTCATTTTCAGTTATACTACCATCATGCCAGGAAACTCATTTGGAGAACTGTTCAGAGTTACAACATCGGGCGTAAGCCATGGCCCGGGATATGTTGCAATTATTGATGGTTGTCCGCCAGGATTACCACTCGGAATAGAAGACTTGATACCGGATTTGCAAAGGCGCAAGCCTGGGCAGTCAAAAATCACAACGCAACGCAAGGAAGATGACCTGCCTGAAATTCTCTCCGGAGTTTTTGAGGGGGTTACGGATGGTACTTCCATAGGCATTTTGTTTCGCAACAATGATCAGCGAAGCCATGACTATGGCGATATCAAAGATAAATACAGGCCTGGTCATGCAGATTATACTTTTGATGCGAAGTACGGGTTGAGAGATTATCGAGGTGGTGGTCGTTCGAGTGCGCGGGAAACCATATGCAGAGTGGCTGCTGGCTCGATTGCCAGAAAATTGCTTGCAACCCAGGGTATTCGGGTTTTGGGTTATGTTTCTCAGGTTGGTGATATTCGTTTTGAAGCCCCTGATCCCGCTGCAATTACTTTAGAACAGGTTGAAAGTAATCCAGTGCGCTGTCCAGACCCTGTGATTGCGGAAAAAATGTATGCCTTGATTGATCAGGTGCGCTTGGAAAGAGATTCGATTGGTGGAATATGTGAGATGGTTGCAACCGGTGTTCCTCCAGGTTTGGGTGAACCGGTATTCGATAAACTAAAGGCTGATATTGCAAAGGGGTTACTGTCTCTGCCTGCGGTTCTTGGATTTGAATATGGTGCAGGATTTAAAGTGGCAGGTATGCGTGGCAGTCAGTGCAATGATCATTTTGTTGCAGATGAAAAGCGTCCAGGAAAAGTGGGAACCAAAACCAACAATCATGGCGGTATGCTTGGTGGTATTTCGAGTGGCCAGCCGATTGTTTGCAGGGTTGCGATCAAGCCAACCAGCAGCTTACCCCAAAATCAACCAACGGTAGACAGGCATGGCGTAGAAACAGAAATACTCACCAAAGGCAGGCATGATCCTTGTTTATTACCAAGATTTGTACCAATGGGCGAGGCGATGATTTGCCTGGTGCTTG
The DNA here is from genome assembly GCA_964646215.1 of uncultured Candidatus Kuenenia sp. Lineage (GTDB taxonomy): Bacteria > Planctomycetota > Planctomycetia > Gemmatales > Gemmataceae > UBA969. The sequence continues at coordinate 6,182 of CAZYAY010000121.1, forward strand.
CAGACCATTGGATGCGTTGGAAAGCCCAATGCTCATCAATGGCAAAGAGTTGATCAAATTAAAGATTTAAAACAAAGGTGTAAACCTAAGAAGGCTCTTGGGGTTTACGGTTTTTGCACATGGCGTTTATTACATTGACTTGATAAAGTTTTTGAAACCAGTCATCGTGTCTTCTTATCTTAGCCTTAATCAAATTCTTAAAAATTTAATGAATAGTGTTAGTACAATTTAAAGTCGCACTGTGCCATGAAGAGATACTTGCTAACCCTGCCCCTTTAGGCGATGGTAGTGTGAATACACAGAGTGGGTTGATGGTTCGTTGGTGTTCGTGTGGTTTTTTATTGCTGAATGATTGAAATTTGCCTAATAATTGAATTTCTATCTGTTAGAGTCTTTCATTGATCAATAGTTGTGTTTATTAATTGAATGTTCATTTAATGACAAGGAATGTTGCCCTTGCAAGTAAGTTGAAAGCAAGAAATCAAATTGATTGTTAGACAAATGCAGTCATTACACCTAAGATTTTACACAATAAGGCTTTTGCTTTAATTACGGAGATATTCCATTGAGTCTGGTAGTACAGAAATTTGGTGGTTCGAGTGTTGCCAATGCTCAAAGAGTGATGGCTGCAGCACGCAAAGCCATTCGCGCAAAACATGCAGGCAATCAAGTTATCGTTGTCGTTAGCGCTAGAGGTGATACCACCGATGAGCTGATTGCGCTTGCCAAAGAAATTACTGAAACCCCGCCCGCTCGCGAAATGGATATGCTTTTATCCACTGGCGAGCAGATT
>CAZYAY010000122.1:0-6930 GCA_964646215.1 uncultured Candidatus Kuenenia sp.
ACATTTCGCAACAGACTTTGTTTTCCTAGTTGGATGAAACTTTTATCTGCCTGGGTTTAGCCATGTCAGCCTTGGGTAGATGTACGACGAGCACCCCAAGTTTATAGTCCGCTGATATCTTGTCGGCATCTATTCCATCATTCAAAGTAAATACCCTGTAATAATCATGAGGATGAGTCTCATCGAAAAGCAACTTGCCAACAACAGGATTGGGATTGGCTTTTCCATAAATGGTCAGATTCCCTTTTTCAAAATGCAATTGGACTTCAGACGGTGCGATACCTGGCATTTCTGCATAGAGGGTCAATTCATTCTCTGATTCCCGAATGTCAACCTTGGGGAAAAGAAATTTCTGACCATTTGACAGTTCAGGTTTGCTGTTAACATTGCTCTCAATCGGAGAAATAATATTCTGGTTCATGATTCATTCCTTTCCTAGTTTGATTAAAAGTTTAAATACCCTTTACAGAAATCGGAATTTTGCGTCCTTGTTCAGACGAATGCTTTGGAAGAACAATTTTAAGAACTCCATCTTCAAGGAAAGCTTTAGATTTATCAGAGTCTATCCTGACTGGTAGAAACAATGTTCTGTTGAATTTTCCAAAGTCAGTTTCCCTTAGATGCCATGCAGATTTTTCTTGTTCTGCCAGTGGGGGTTTATTGCCCTGGATTACAATTTCCCGGTCTTTAGTGATGGTAATTTCTAGATCGCTTAATTGAGTTCCAGGCAACAAGGCTTCAACAACCAATTCCGATTCTGTTTCCACAACCTTCATGCTTGGGTATGATATTACAGCATGATTTGGGTGAGATCCCGAGGAAGCAAAAGCCTGATTGATATCACGATGGAGTTCCATAAGGTTTGCCCACCAAGGTTCAACTTCTTTGATTCGATTAATGACCATAGTCAATTCTCCTAAAAAATCGTGGGTACAGATTTTCCACGCCGCCATTTGCATGGCTTTTTCTTTTCGGGGAAACAATTGCTTTTCGAAAAGGAACACCCTTTACGAAGGAAATAACCTAAATATTAACCTAAGCTTGGAAGGTAATTGCTTGATATCTGCCGGCTATCTTCCAACCCTTGGATTCAGGCTATTATCTGTCTTTCTTAAATAGCAATAGTCATGCCAAAGAAAAAATTTATTCTAAGAGAGATTGATTTATCCATAAGTCATTTATTTTTTTAGATTTATGTTTTGCGACGTGATCAACACTGATAAATGCCAAAATGACAAATATGCTGTGTGTTAATTTTGGGAAGAGAAATCGGCTGCCATTTTGGCGTCTATTTCTTCTTATTACCTTTTTTACTAAACTCGTCTTTGTCCCAAATCCATGGGAGAACCTTAGCTTTATAGGCCCAATCATTCCATTGCTTCGACATGGCTTTAACCACTTCAGGATTTTCGCTTGCAAGATTGTTGGCTTCCGCACGATCCGTTTTAAGATCGTACAATTCCCACGCACCCTTGCTACCCTTTGCGACTAATTTCTTATCGCCTACCCTGATCGCCCGGTTACCTTCATGCTCCCAATAAATCGCATCCCTCTCGATGGTTTGATTACCAAAGGCGGGCTTCAAACTTTTCCCTGCAAGTGGCACCGTAGATTCACCTTGATGTTTTTCTTGCAAAGTTACACCAGCAAGATCTGCACAAGTAGCGGCTATATCGACCAAGTGCCCGGGTTGGTTCCTTACCTCGCCCTTCGAGGTAATCCCCTTAGGCCAACTAGCAATCAAAGGAGTTGAAATGCCGCCCTCATGAACCCAATGCTTGTATTCCCGGAAGGGCGTGTTGGAAACATTGGCCCAACCTTCGCCATAAGCGACAAAAGTATCAGGGCCACCAGGCATAATCTTTTTGCCCATAAGAACAGGAAAACCATCACGGGTTGATTTGGGAATCATTCCGAGTAATCGATAATCCAAAGGAACGGGAGGCAACTTGGGCGCGTTCGCCCGGGCTTCCTCGGGGTGATCCTTGTTCCCAGTCCTACCTGTGGTTTCTGCGCAAGCGCCATTATCCTGCATGTAAAAAATCATGGTGTTATCTTGAAGCCCGTTGGCTTCGAGTGATTTTACAATCTTTCCAATCCCTTGATCCATGCGATCAACCATGGCTGCGTAAACTTCCATGCACCTGATTTCCCACTCCTTGTTTTCCACCTTAGACCAATCTCCCACGGTTGGAGTAAGCTTGGAATCTGGCGCAATCACCCCCAGCGCTTTCGACTTTTCAAATCTAGCCTTACGAATGGGATCATAGCCCTTGTCATAAACGCCCTTGTATTTGGCGACATCCTCATCCAAGGCGTGCATGGGCCAATGCGCAGCAGTGTAAGCCACATACATGAAGAAGGGTTTTTCTGCCTGATCGCGTTTATGCTCGTTGACAAATTTAACTGCGTTATCACTAATTGCATCGGTGTAATAAAACTTAGCTGGCTTGTATTCAGGGTCTGCATAAGCCGAGATGGGAGTGTTATCCCGTGTCAGGGTGTAGGGGTCATAGAAACTTCCCCCACCTTGAAGGGTGCCATAATACCTATGAAATCCGCGCTGCATGGGCCAGTTGTGTTTAGAAGCATTCTCGGTTGTATGTCGGGTAACATGCCATTTGCCCACCGCATAATTTTTGTAACCAGCAGGTGCAAGTATCTCAGCGATGGTAGGGGTGTTCTTGTTCAAATCACCTTTATAGCCTGCAAGCGGGGTTTCATAAACCATATGACCAACGCCGGCCTGATGGGGATATAAGCCGGTGAGTAGACTCGCACGAGTAGGGCAGCAACGCGCGGTATTATAAAACTGATTGAAGCGCAATCCATTGGCCGCAAGCTTATCGAGGTTAGGCGTTTTGATCTCTCCGCCAAAGCATCCCAAATCCGAAAATCCCATGTCATCGGTAAGGATCACGATGATATTGGGTTTCGTGGTCTGGGCCTCAAGGTTGAAACCAAAGATGAGCAGAGAAACAATTGTGAGAATTCTTCGCATTTTAGTTTTCCTTATTCTTCTTGTTATTCTTTTTGGGGTTATCTTTCCCGTTAATTAAGTCGAGTTCCTTGGGCCTTGCATTTGCATATTGATCAAGTGCCCCTTGAAGCAGTTTTGCATCCATCGCAGCTTTACCTGTTAAAGATGACACAGTTTTCGCATTCTTCTGGGCGGGATCATTTTTAACATCATAGAACTCGCCAGTTCGATAAAGCTTGGAATCATGGTTAAAAGCAAACTCTTGAACTTTCATATCATTGCCCTGCCTAGGCGAATACCATGAATAAACCCAATCACGGGACTTCGCTTCTTTCCCGAAAGCGTGAGGCAGAAAACTAAGGCCATCCAACTTCTTGTCCGAACTTGAAACTCCTGCAGCATCTAAAAGGGTGGGAACAAAATCCGTGCTATCCACCAGATTCGAAAGAACTTTTCCTGCAATTACTTTCCCGGGAAAATTAACAATCAACGGGACATGCATCCCAGCAGCCGTGGTCGTGCCTTTACCACCAATCACAAGCTTATCCCCCATCATGGATTTTGTACCTTTTCCGGTACCGTTATCACCCACGAAAATGATAAGTGTGTTATCACGAATGCCCTGAGCATCCAACTGCGCAACAAGTTTCCCAACCAATTTATCCATGTAAACAACCATGTCGCCAAAATGATTGGGCTTATCATTGACAGCTTCGCCCTTGGCCTTGGGATCCCAATCCTTGCTGTCAGGGGTTGGTTGATAAGGGGAATGCGTGAGCATCATGGGATAGTAGAGGAAGAAAGGCGAAGCTTTACTGCGCTTGATGAAATCGATCGCAAAATCATTAACAAGATCGGGACCGTATTCACCGTTGGAGTAATTTTTTTCAACCCCGTTGATCTCTAAACCAGGGTTAGCATAGCGGGGAGGGCGCCTTGTATGCTGCCAAAGGCAGTACTCATCAAACCCGAATTTTTTAGGCAGCTCAAGATCATGGCCAAGCTGCCATTTGCCTGTTATGCAAGTGGCATAGCCCGCAGGCTTCAAATGGTTGGCAAAGGTGACCGCCTTGGGATTCATGTTACCAAAATTGATGTAGTTGCGAATATTGTAAAGCCCCGTCATCAACTGCACCCTTGTGGGCGTGCATAAAGGCTGCACATAACAATGGGTGAAGCGCGCCCCCGTTGCAGCCAACTTATCAAGATTTGGAGTCTTATAACTGGTGCCCCCATTGGCCCCGATGGTTTCATACCCAAGGTCATCCGCCATGATTAATATCAAATTAGGCTTGGCTTCCGCACCTAAAAGGCTCGCAGGAGAGTAACAGGCAATAAGCCCAAGCAAAATGAATATCTTAATACATTGCATTTGGTGCTATTCCTTCTTCTTAGTTTTCGCTTTAGTGGGCTTTTCCATACCCTTGGGTGCTTCAATATTGTTGGACACTCTCAAATGCTCGATCATGCGTTGTTCGTATTCCGCCATCGGCCTGCCAGTAACTACCATCGAGTTTATCAATTGCACATAAGGCTTGATGTCTGCTTTAGATAAATCGAGCACATTCAAAACAAACAAAACCGAGGGCACGCGATTTTTTAATTGCTCAGCAAGAACGCTATTTGCCTTTTCAACTTGGCCTGATTGCAACAGTGTCCATGCTGCCAACCCCACCACTTCACCACAACTATCCTTCAACATCGGCTCCAAAGCTTTTAGCGTTTCATCATCTGCTTTACCCAGCATCAAAAGCCCTACTGTGCCCCAATAACGCAACCCAGAATCTTTGCTTTTCAACAACTCCAACAGTTTTGGTTTGTTGCCACTATTTTTAGCAAGAGCCAAATCTGCTGCATCAAGGTAGGCGGGCAGATCGTAAAGTTTTTCATTCTGAGCCATCTGATAGATGGTGGTTTTGTTTTGAGCTGCCCGTTCATTGCGTTCGAATTCTGGTAATAAACCCGTATCACGAATAGATAACTGCCATTCTTTGAGTTTTCCCCGCATGGTTGACAGTGTTTCACGATGTTCAGGTTTATCTGCAAGATTAACTACATTATCAGGATCGGTTTGCATATCGTAAAGTTCTTCGACAGGCTTGGTGTTAAAGAACATTCCAGTGATATCATTAGTGCGTTTGTTTTTGAACGCATCTTCCCAAACTTTGGTTGCTTCCATTTTCCAGAGGTAATCAACATGCTGCCCCCATGGCACATAAGGCATGAAGTTTTTGATGTACAAGAATTGCTTGCTACGAACCGCGCGCTGATTGTCGAAGCGCTCATCCATTCGTTCACGGAAGCTGAAAACATACTCGGGTTCCTGCTGCGCTTTGGTACCCAGAAAAATCTTACCCTGCATCGCAGGTGGGATCTCAGCATTCGCAAGGCTCAACCAAGTTTTAGGCATATCCACAAAGCTGACAAGCCTATCGACCGTTTCACCAGGCGACTTACCAGGCCATAAATGCTTGTACTTTTCAGGCATCCGCACAATAAGCGGGCAGTGCAAACCACTGTTGTAAAGAAATCGTTTACTACGAGGCATAACACCACCATGATCAGAATTAAAGATCACAATGGTATCATTCGCCAGCCCTGCTTTATCTAATGCTGCAAGCGCCTTGCCCACTTCGATATCCATGTTTTCAACTGCATCGTGATACTTTGCATAAGTCATGCGAATCCCTTTTTCATCGGGATGATATTTTCTCAAAATAATGTCGTTGGGTGAATGGCGGGTATTAGTCACTGCGCCATGTGCGCTACTTTCATGAGACTGGGTGAAATTGAGGATTTGGAAAAAGGGCTGGCCAGGCTTGCGCAAGTCCCAGGCATTAGCCTTATTGCTATCCCAACAATTACCATCAAGTCGGCCACCGATATTAAAATCAGTCTTGGTATGGTTGGCTACAAAATAACCCGCACTACGCAGGTAATCTGGATAGTACTTGATCAAATCATGAGGCAGCATATTTCTACTGCGCATGGGAAGTGTACCAGTGGAGGCAGAGTAAATACCCGTGATCCAAGTACTACGGGACGGGGCACAAACCGGCACACAAGCGTAAGCGTTTTTGTAACGAAAACCTTGCTTAGCAAGCGCATCAACATTTGGCGTCTTGGCATATTTATTGCCATAGCATCCAAACCAATCAATGCTAGAATCTTCGCAAACCAGCCAAAGAATATTAGGTTGTTCAGCGGATTGGGCAGAGCCTGAGATTAAAAAACAACAAACAAACAGCGCTTTGATCCAATTCATGCCATCTCCGGGTAATGTAAACTTAAGAGGTTAAACACCATACGCAGAAGCAAGTTTCTAGACAGATCATGCATTATCAGAAGTATAAATGCCAAAGAAAAGGGTTTCTACATCAAACGAACCTAGGGGTTAATTTTCACCCTGATAAAAGTGGGCCAGTAGAGCCTTGCATCATTAATCACACCTGCAAGAGATTTCGCATTCGCAGCATAACTTATAATGATCTCATTCTCTTTAGAAAGCCAAGGTTGTACCTTCCCCGAATAACAAAACACCTCATTACTCCAACTCTTTTCCTCACAAGTGTGCAATTTGATTTTTTCAGACCACGGGCCCCATGGATTCAAACTGGTTCTACCAACAATGTCAGGCGACAAAAAAGCATCATGATACACCAACAAAAACTTTTTCAGCCCCGGAACATAATTAACCGAATACTCAGATGCAACGCCCTCCATCATGGGCTTCGCATCCTCCAAATTTTTCGACCATCCCGAACCATCAAAAAACTCCCAATCTGAAAATCTGGTGATGTGATTATTCAGACAACGCGCCAAAAGCATCTTCTTATAAAGCCCACCCTTATTTTCTTCGTAGCCATAGATGTAAGTAAAATCCTTGTGCACGCATATCGCAGAGCCAAACAAGACTTTTCTTTGCTCCCCAATACTTACATGAGGAATTT
>CAZYAY010000123.1:0-6914 GCA_964646215.1 uncultured Candidatus Kuenenia sp.
ATGATTGCTCCACTGGTTCCTTACGCAATTCGTGGCGCACTCTGGTATCAGGGTGAATCCAACAATGGCGAAGGCATGCTTTACTTCGAAAAGAAAAAAGCTTTGATCAACGGCTGGAGAAAAGTTTGGAATGATGAAGTCATGCCTTTCTATTTCGTTCAGCTTGCTCCTTATGATTACAACAGGGCGATGGTGGATGGCAAACCAGCCACATCAGGCTTGCCTGGCATCTGGGAAGCACAAACCGCCACGCTTAAAATCCCTTACACAGGGATGGCAGTCACCACCGATATCAGCAATTTGAAGGATATCCACCCGAAAAACAAACAGGATGTAGGTAAAAGGCTGGCTCTTTGGGCGCTTGCCAATACTTATGGAAAAAGTGATTTGGTTTATTCAGGCCCACTGTATAAATCGATGAAGGTTTCGGGCGATAAAATCGAGTTGGAGTTCAACCATGTTGGTGGCGGGCTTGTTTCCCGAGATGGTAAACCTCTATCCTTCTTCACCATCGCAGGCGAAGACAAAAAGTTTGTTGATGCCAAGGCTGTTGTTGTTGGCAAATCCGTCATTGTTAGTGCGGAAGGGGTTACCAAGCCTGTTTCTGTGCGCTTTGGCTGGCATGAAGAAGCAGAGCCCAATCTTTCGAACAAGGAAGGTTTGCCTGCTTCACCATTCCGGACTGATGACTGGAAGTAAACTTTGAGAAGTTTAAATTTGAACGCCCGGGGAAAGATAAATTCCCCGGGCGTTCTTTTATTTGAAACAGACGTGCTCTGTTATCTGCATTTATAAATCTGGAAATGAATCATAAAATATTAATTTAAGGTAACACTCCCAGTATCAAATTGGCACTTTCAATCTCGGTTATTATGACGGGATTAATACAGAGTCGATGATGTGAATCACTCCGTTGCTGCAAACGATGTCTGTCTTCGTGACAGTAGCAGTTCCGACTTTGACTCCATTCGATGTATCGATGGACAGTTCGCTTCCTTGAACAGTCTTGGCAACCTTACCATGCATCCCTACGACATCCGAAGCCATTACTTTGCCTGCGACAACATGATATGTCAAAATAGCAGTCAGCTTGGCCTTGTCGGCTAGCACAGCTTCTAAAGTGCCAGCGGGTAATTTTTTAAATGCGTCATCAGTCGGTGCGAACACGGTGAAAGGTCCTGCCCCTTTAAGTGTGTCAACCAAACCTGCGGCTTTAACAGCTGTTACAAGTGTTGAAAAAGCTCCAGCCGCCACAGCGGTATCTACGATATCTTGCATACACGATATTCCTCAGGGGTTTAGCGATTTTTCAGGAGAAACACAAGCAAGAGAAGATCCTGCAGGTTGTTTTCCCATCCATTGCTTCCAACACACTGTTAGACAACATCTCTCGCTCATGACAAAACCTCTGCAAGAATAAAATTGCTGGAGCACCATACTCTGCCTTGCAATTTTTAAAATTTGCGTGATCACTTTTTGCTGAGTTGCTTTTTAAGAACGGCTAAATCCCATGAATCATGACACTTTTTTATTTGTAAGGATTATTATCGCCCTGATAACTATCGGACAATTGCTTCTCCATAATGCCATTTGAAAATTACAAGTTGTTTTAATCTTATACGGGTGTTTAATTGCAAATTTCCTTTATGAAATGTAAATGATCGAAGGAAGATGTGTTAAATGCCCGGATAATCAGGCTAAAATGCCCCTTTTTTTTGTAAAGGCGAAACAGGAATGCTGGATTGTGCACTTTCGATGTTCGGCAGCGGAATCAGCAGTACACGAACGCTTGCAGGGGCTAAAGGCCTTGGGTTGAGTCATGACCAATCCATCAAGATTCGCGACAACTGCTTGTCGGGGATTTGTTTGTGACAATCCTTCAAAGCCCGGGTTTCCCAGCTTGCAAATTTACCGACACAAGATCTTGGGTTGATAACGACGGGGTGTCGCTTACGGAATTCATCTTTCGCTGGGTGTTCTTTGTTTATAAGCTTTTATTCGCCACGCTTTCTTCTCATGCAGCGCCATCTTATTTTCTTTGCTACCAGATGCCAAATCACCTATATTTATTATCTGTGTTTGCAAAAGCTTAGGAGACACAATGACCACTATTACTTCTCGATTCACCTTGGCTGGCATGCACTGTCATGGGCGATTAATCATCATGGTTTTAGCCTGCCTTATGCTTTTCATCGCTCCATATTCAGTAACGGTTTGTGCTGCGGAACCGACCTCCGACAAAGACGGCTGGTTTGACCTCTTCGATGGTAAAAGCCTTGATGACTGGAAAACTGCTGAAGATTTTAATGCATTCAAGGTGGAAGGTGGACTGATCGTGGCGGGGCCATCAAAGCTGACCCACCTGTACTACAATGGCCCGGTTCAGAAGGCAAACTTCAAGAACTTTGAACTGAAGGCCGAGGTGAAAACTCGTCCGAAGGGGAACTCTGGCATTTTCTTTCACACGGATTACCAGGCTAAAGGGATCCCTGCCAAGGGGTTCGAGTTTCAGATTAACAATACCGGAAGCGACCAAAGGTACCGGACGGGCGCCATCTACCCAACCAAACCGCTGGACAAGGTTCTCGTAAAGGATGATGAGTGGTTCGAATGCCATCTATCGGTTCGCGGGAATAAAGTCATGTTAAAGGTGAACGGGGAAACCACCCATGATGTGGAGTTGCCCGTGAATGCGAAGAGCGGCCTGTCGCTTTCGAGCGGCACGTTTGCGATCCAAAGCCACGATCCGGGTAGCGTTGTCTATTTCCGCAGGATCCGCGTGAAACCGCTGGAATGACGCTGGTAGTTGGTGCGGGATCAACCTTTTATATGGTCCACGTGCCAGAGAAAAGTTATGGGCATTGCCATTGGTGTGAATTATCCCTCCTGTTGGGTCGATGACTAAACCTCTTTTATCCTTAAAAGGGTGATGAAATAGTAAGGCAAAGGCCGACCTTAACTAATAGAACAACCTTTGTAGATGCCTGGTCTGTATTTTGTGTAGATCTGTTTTTGTGGGGGTCGTTATGCAGAGAGTGCATTTCAAAATCTGTACGCTGCTAATCCTTTGCGCCATGGGCAGCAGTTCCATCAGTGCCGCGGAGCCAATCCCTTTCAGCAAGGTTGCCCCGCTCCTTAAACAGCATTGCGCCAAATGCCACGACTCGAGTGCCGTTAAGCTAAAGGGAAAATTGAAGATCGACAAGCTGAGCACAGACTTTATCCAAGGCAAGGATAGTGATCACTGGCAGGAAGTTCTCAACCGACTCAACTTCGGCGATATGCCCCCGAAAGAAGAACCGCAGATTGGAAACGCGGATCGAGAACTGATCACTGGTTGGATCGTGCAGGAAATGCGGCAAGCGGCTCTCACTAAGAATACGATCACACATTTTCGCAGGCTCACTCGCCGCGAGTATGAACGAACAATGCAAGACTTGTTGGGTATCGGGATCGAATTTGGGAGAAGGCTACCCGAGGATGGCCGATCCAAGGAAGGATTCCGCAATGACGGCGATGCACTGCGAATATCTCCGCTTCAGTACGAGATGTATCTTCAAATCGCAGACGAGGCTCTTGCCGGGGCGATTGTCACCGGCCTTGCGCCCGAAGTGCATCGCTATCGACTCGAAGCGAAGAAACCACCGGTAGTGTTACCCAAGCCCGACAACCGACCGGGCGATAGCTATGACTACAAAGGCAAAGGCAAGGCCTTTACCATCGGTGATGACTGCTTATTTGGGAAGGATGCAAAAAAACAACAGCCCCTTGGCGTGTTATTGCCTGATGCTCCACAATCATTCGGCGAAGCAGCGTTAAAAAAGCCCGATTTTCGTTATGGGTTCAGGCTGCACCATCCATTCCGTAAGGGCGAGATGCTGATCCGAGTGCGGGCATCCCGTGTTGAAGATGAACCGGGTAAAGATAGCAATAGGCCCCCACAACTTGCCGTTGGTTTGGGTTGCACCAACTTGCACGGTATCGAAATCAAGAGCATAGGCGAACCAATCCTGATCGATCATACTGAATTTAGGACCTATGAGTTTCGCGCCCGGCTTGAGAATTTCCCCCTACCCAATCCGGGCCCGTTCCGAGATCAGAATTGCAGCATTCTTTATGCATGGAACGCAGCCTCAATGATCAAAGATCCGAATCCGCCGAGACTCAAAATAGAGTGGATGGAATTTGAAAGCCCGTTCTTCGAGCAATGGCCACCCTCCTCGCATACCCTCATAATGTTTCCCAACAACGACAAACTTGCCGAACCTGATTATGCACGTGAAGTGATCAAACGCTTTGCAACTCGAGCCTATCGCGGTCCAGTCGAAAAGCAAGAAATGGATCGCCTTATGTCGTTCTGGAATGGCTCCCGCAAGGAAGCCGACTCGATCGAAACCAGCATCCGCGAGACACTTAGCCTGGTGCTGACATCCTCGCGCTTTCTCGCCCTTCCCACGAAGCACACAGAGGGCGGTAGCAAAGAGCGGCTTACCGACCATGAACTAGCATCGCGAATCTCCTACTTTCTCTGGAGCACCATGCCAGACGAAACACTGCTTAAACTTGCAGAAAAAGGCAAACTCCGCGATTCAAAAGTTCTCGCAGAACAAACCCGCCGAATGATAAAAGATCCGCAGTCTTGGCAGTTCATCGAGCAGTTCGCCGAGCAGTGGCTCGAACTCGATCGGCTTCAGCGCATCACCATTAATAAGGGGCGTTACCCCGAGTTCAACGATCGGTTAAGCTCCGATATGAAGTTGGAGACAATGCACTTCTTTGCCCACATGCTACGAGAGGACCTCAGCATTCTGAATTTCATTGATGCAGATTTCACCTTCGTCAACGAAGGGCTTGCCAAACATTATGGCATACCTGATGTGCAAGGTCCGGGATTTCGTAAGGTGAAACTCGATCCGCAACTCCATCGTGGCGGCCTGCTAACCCAGGCCAGTGTACTTACCGGCAATTCCGATGGTCTCGATGGGCATCCGATCAAACGCGGGGTCTGGCTGCTCAAGAACCTGCTCGATGACCCGCCGCCTCCTCCTCCCCCAAATGTGCCAGAACTCGACCGTGCAAGTAATCCAAAACTTAAGGGGCTTACCATTACGCAAGCACTGGCTATTCATCGTGATAACAACTCTTGTGCTGGATGCCATAACAAGATCGATCCATGGGGTATTGCCTTCGAAGAGTACGATGCCATAGGCAACTGGCGGATGCAAAAGTCAGCGAAGACGGTTGAAGCGAAAGCCGAACTTCCAACTGGAACAACGGTCAATGGTATGGTAGAGTTGAAAAAGGAATTATTGCGCATTCGTACTGATGACCTTCGCAAAGCAATGCTACGAAAAGTGGAGAGCTATGCTCTGGGTCGAACTTTGACTTTGACCGATGTGCAAGCGATGAATATGCTCCTGCCCGCCTTGAAGCAGCGCGAAGACAAGCTTGCGGCTCTGATTGAACTGGTCGTTACCAGTGAGCCGTTCCTTACGAAGTAACTCAATCAAAATTGATACGGATTGCTGATAAGAATTACCGAGACTTACAAACCTACGAAAGGTTTCTACCATGCCTCAACCCTCCTGGCGCCTTGACCGTCGTACCTTCCTCCGTGGAACCGGCATCGCACTAGCGCTTCCATGGCTTGAAGCAATGGCTTCTGCGGTTCCATCTGCAACGAAACCAAAACGCTTTTGTGCGTTCTTCTTCGGTAATGGGGTGTCTCTCACGAAACCCACCGATCCGACAGGCGATTGGAACTGGTTTCCACGTACCGAGGGCGCTGACTACAAGTTTACCCGCTCGCTGGAGACGCTTTCTGAGCATAGGAAAGATTTGACGATCTTTGGTCAGCTCTCGCACCCCAGTAGTAGGCAGCTTGTCGGCCACAACACCGGCGATGTTTGGCTAAGTGGGGCTGACATTCGCCAAAACCTCAATAATTCAATTTCGATCGATCAGTTAATTGCCCGCGAGTATGGCAGGCATACCCGTATTCCCTCGCTGGTGCTTTCAAGCAATGGCGGCACCGGCATGAAGAGCCGCGCAACCACGATTTCTTTTGATCAGCAAGGCCGGGCAATACCGGCAGAGTCCAACCCAAAGAGTATTTTTGAACGCCTCTTTGAAAAACCTGCCGAAGTTGATCGTGAGGCTCGCGAGCGTGTATTGGCTTCGGGCCGAAAGCGGGTTGATTTTCTTATGGAGGATGCTCGCTCGCTTCGAGGTCAGCTTGGCCGCCTGGATCAGCAACGGCTCGACGAGTTTCTTTCCTCATTAAATGAAGTGGAAAGCCGCCTTTCTCGGGCACAGACATGGCTCGGTAAAGCAATACCTGATGTTGATCGTTCCAAGATTAATCTTGAAGTCTCGCAGAAGGGGCCAACCGATTACATTCGCACCATGATGGATCTGATTGTTCTTGCCTTCGAGACCGACACCACCCGTGTCGCCACCTACCAACTTTCATCGGAAGACGGTCACGGCATCTGTGATCGCTTCCCCGGCATTCTTAAGATCGGTAACGGCAAGCATGGTGGACATCACGGCCTGAGTCATTCCGAGCCTTCAAAAGATTCGAGCTGGGGTGAATATGATCGCTATCTGGCCGAGCAATTCGCCTACTTCCTTACTCGGCTCTCCGCTATTCGTGAAGGCGAAACTCGGGTGCTTGATCGTACGCTTGCGATGTTTGGCAGTGGTACCAGCAGCACGCACAATGCTCGCAACTATCCGATCGTGCTGGCCGGAGGCAAAGATTTCGGGCTTCGTCATGGCCAATACATTAAGGCCCGCGAGGAGCGGCCTCTTGGTGATTTATTCGTTACGATGCTTCAACGCCTGGACTTCCCCGTTCGCAAATTCGCTGACAACGCCGGCGAATTCAGCGAGATCGTTTAGTAATTACGGCC
>CAZYAY010000124.1:0-6769 GCA_964646215.1 uncultured Candidatus Kuenenia sp.
CCTTCGCCTTGGGCGAGTTCATCCAAGCTGCGCCAGTATTGTTTACCGTCAGAATTCTCGAGCTTATTTAAAACAGACTCAAGGTCCATAACTGGTTTTTCTTTCATGTTCATCGATGACATGTTGAGCACTCGATGAGACTACGGATATCATATTTCTTCCTGAGTTCTGCACCAAGAGTGGCTTGCGTGTGAGGCGAACCATCTGCTTGATTCAAATCCCTAGGCTGGAAACCCATATTAAACACTTGATCACGGGGCCTGAGATGCCTCTCAGGAGCACGATGACACTCAAGGCACCACTCCATCAGCAGCGTGCCATTCTGGTAAACCGCCTGCATTTGATCAACCCGCCCATGGCATGAAACGCAACCAATACCCTTGGTCACATGAATGCTATGGTCGAAGTAAACAAAGTCGGATAAACGATGAATTTTGTTCCACTCCAAAGACTTGCCTGTGCGATAACTTTCGCGCACGGGCTCAAGCATTTTGGAACCAACCCAAATCTGCGAATGACAATTCATGCAGGTCTTGGTTGGGGGAATGTTCGCATACCCGGATTCTTCCACCGAAGTATGGCAATATCTGCAATCAATTCCCAAGCCACTCACATGATGCGCGTGACTGAACTGAATTGGTTGTGACAAAGCTATTTGTGTATGGGTGGCATAGGGAGTGCGGGCAAAAACCATGGCAGCAATACCCAAGGTTGAAGCTCCAAGCACCACGCCAGCAATAACAATCCAAGTCAGAACATTTGCGTAACGGGGAAAAACCTGAGCCATCTTATCCTCTCAGAAATCGCTTGAATTTCGTAATGAACAATTCTCGACTCTTCAATACTTAATGCTCTCGGGGCATTTTAGCAAACAAAAAAGCAAATTCCATACCCAAGGCTTCAACCTATGCAAATCAACCCATCAAAACAACTTTTACCTTAGGTATGGGTTTACCCATGCAAGTTTTGAGCCAAAGAATCAATGATTTTTAATACCGTACCAACTCTTCGCATTAATTAACAAAAGTTTCAAAAGAAACTCATCAAACCACAAACCAATCATCAAAACATTTCCCAATAACAAGAAAGCGAACCTCGTGGTTTCTTACAACTAGGATTGGGCTTTTTGGAATTCGAGCAAAGCTTTCTGAAAATCTTCAGGGGTATTTAAATTTTTGAGCGAGAAAAGCTCGGGATCAAACTGCTTTAACTGTTCTTCTTCAACGATTTTCCCTTTAACTTTCTCCAACAAAAAAAAAGGCCTTAACTTCTTTTCCCCTAATAATTGCTGCACATCGGGCAAAACATCCACCCGATAAACCGCAGCAAGCGGATGAAAAAAACCATCAGTCTTCGGAATACACATCCTGCTTTCGCCCAAGGCCCCGGCCATTCCCAGGATGAATTCTTTTTTTAAAAAAGGGACGTCACAAGAGGAAAGAAAAACAGCATCGCACCTATCTTTTACAGCTTCCAAACCAGCTGCCAAACCTTCCAATGGCCCCTGCCCTTCATTTTTGTCTGTGGAAATAATTACACTTGCGGGCAAATCAGGCAGAATTTGGCCATTTGCAGCCACCACTACCACAGGCTCAAGCACTTCACCCATGATGCGAACAATCCTCTGCAACAAGGTTTCAGCACCAAATTGCAAGTGGGCCTTTGAGGTACCCATCCTGCTGCTTTTACCGCCACATAGTACAATCCCGCCATACTTCATCAAAGTTATCCTAACCTTGTAAATCATTGCCCGGAAAAAGCTCTTCAATCCCCAATCGCGTTAATTCCTGAATTCCAATGGCCCCTTCCACATCCCAATTTCTGGCCCGGTAATAGGCGGCAATCCTTTGCCCAAGTGCTAATTTCGAAAGCCTGTTCTGCCCGCCCGACTGTGTTTCTAGCGCATCCGTAAAAAATCGCTCGGGCAGTGTATCTTCAGCAATGCTCCAACCTTCCCGAATGTTAAAAAGCTTTTTAATTGCAACCACCCGTTCTGCCGCCAACCTTAGTTCTTTTTCATCCATGTCCCAGCCTGTAACCAAAGATAAAAGCTCCGCACTTTCCGCAAAAAGGTTACCAAACACGCCCCGCAAAAACTTGCAAAGAATCAGCGAATCAATCAACGCACTGCGGTTTTCAGAGTCCACCGCCGACCGGGCAATCGATGAATCATCAAGCATTTCGCCTGCGTTCGCCGAAAAATCCGCCTCATAAGCACCCGAGCGGTTATGATCCGCACCCCGCGATGCCACCGCCAGACCCAACGCCATCGTTTGCAATCCACGCGGTTCATAACCTGGAATTTCAAGCCCCTTCACCTGGGGTGCAAATGCAATCGAACCCTGACCTATTGATAGCGCGGCCTGCCTGCTTCCCAAGCTTAAAATCTTTCCCAAACCTTCCCGGTTCGCAATCAATCCTATCGCTTTTTTTATTGCTTCTATCGATCCAAACTGCAACCAAGGCTCTGCAATCAGCCCTTTCTCAACACACTCCATCGCAAAGGCGATCGTTCCACCGGTTGAGATGGTATCCAAACCAAATTCGTCACAAAGCCCGACTGCTTCTGCGATATCTTCAGCGTTTTCAATGCCACAAAGCGATCCGAGTGCGAACATGCTTTCGTATTCGATCCGAACTTTTCCAAGTTTGCTTTCATAAATATGTTCACAGCCAATAGTGCAGGCAGCGCAGGAATGGCGGGTGATTTTCGCAGCCTTGTCCACCTCTTGAAAATCCTGCTTTTCAATTGCTGCAAAATGCCCCTCCTGAAAATTCCGGGTGGGCAAAACCGAAAGCCTGTTAAACACCAAAAGGTTCGAAACTGTTCCAAGTTCCCTGTATTTAGCAGTAGCAGGGCCAAAGCTTTTTGCAGATAATTCCCGAGCTTTTTCCACCAACTTTGCCGGAAACGCAACCGGCATCCTCGTATTACCCTTAACTGCAATCGCCTTGATATTTTTAGAGCCCAAAACTGCACCCAAGCCACCCCTGCCCGCATGCCTTCGCTCATGGCTTAAATTTGCAAACAACACCTGATTTTCCCCAGCAAGGCCGATTGCTGCTATCTGGTATCCAACCCCTAACCTCGTATGCAGCATTTCAGAGGTCGCCAACGCGCTTAACCCCTGCAAATCATCTGCATTTTGCAAAGTTACTTTGCCTTCTTCAATGATTACAATCCGCTTGGTTACGCTTCTGCCGGTAATCACAATCGCATCAAAACCCGTCTTTTTCGCTTCTATTGCAAAATGGGAAGAAGATAACGCATCACTAATCCTGTTAGTCAAAGGCGACTTCGCCAGCACTGCAAACTTGGCTGAAGTGGTTAGGGGCGTACCGACTAAAGGGCTGAAGCAAAAAATCAAAGGGGCTTCTGGAGCCAGGCTATCCATGCCTTGTTTCGATTCGCGGAATAGAATCCAGGCACCCAGCCCAACTCCGCCAATGAATTTGCGTAAAACTTCAACAGGAATAGGCACCTCAGAGGATAATCCTGTTTCCGCATCGATTTTCAAATATTTTTGATGGTACCCGAACATTTTTTCTCTTAATATCCAAGATCTGAGTTCAGAACAATTTAATCAAAACTGGCAATTCTATGCGGAAAAACAAAGGAAACACCAATAATAACCTTGCGAATGAATCAAAAATGCTGATTTATCCTTGCCTTCTGTAGTCACTACGCACTTTTTCTTATAATATGACTTTCTAATTTCATTTTGATGGAGCATACAATGTACGCTGTTTTTGAAGATGGTTCTAGGCAATATATGGTCTCCGAAGGCGATGTGGTCAATATTGACCTGCGCGCCGAACCAATCGGTAATACCCTTGAAATCACGAGTGTTTTGCTCGTTTCCAACGGAGCTGATCTTAAAATCGGCCAACCTTTGGTTAAGGGAGCAAAAATTACCGTTGAAGTTGTAGGCGAAGCCGACGAAAAAGTTCGCATCCAAAAATTCCGCAGACGTAAGAACTACCGCAGGCTGAAAGGCCATCGCCAACACTACACCAGTGTTAAAGTTAAAACTATCTCCGCGTAGTATCTTTTTTAATTGCATAGACTTAAGTAAAGGCTCTTCGTTATTCACGAGGGGCCTTTGCTATTTCTCCTCTTGTTTCAATTTCCCATTTGGAAGTAAAATATCTTATCCAAACTTCAAGATTATCTTGAAAGTATATGGTCTGTCATGGAGTGACTAAATATGGTTTTCTTTCGCTTGCTACCTGCCTTTATTTCCCTTCTGCTTTTTTCGAACAGCCTTTCAGTCGCTCAAACTCCTGCCCCGTTGGGCCAAGCTGTCATCCCGGTTTCCGTGAAAACAGGCGATAACCCAGACAAAAAAATCCAACTCCTAGACGATAGCAAGTTCACACCTTTGCAAAAACAATTCTTCCACTCAGGAAAAAGTGGCGCAGAATGGCTCTACCGCATGAATACGGTCAAAGGGAGATTCATCAACGGCATACGCCCTTCCCTTAAAGTTGAAATGGAAAACGAAAGCTTCATTCATCAGGCAAGCGCAGCCCTGGCCCTGGCCCGTGCAGGCCGTGTTTACAAGGATGAACGCTTTTCGGTTCGCTCCAGCCAGGCCATCTTGCTCCTCCTTGAAGATACCATCATCGACCCGAAAAACCCCGGCTCCAGATACACGGTTTTACCTCCGCAAATTCTCGATAGGCAACTTTCTGCAGGCATATTACTCCTAGCAATCCACGAACTGGCCAACCCCAAGGCCGACCTCCTCGATGCAGGTGAGCAACTAGCTAATTTTCTCCGCTACTCTTTTGCAGAAACCACAACCATAGACAAAGAAGTTGCGGTTGAAGAACTGGATGGCAAAGGCTGCGAATCAGCAGTAGCCATCGCTGCAATCTTAAAAAGTAATGCACTTCGCCCTGCACCTTGGAAAACTGATGTCGGTAAAAAAGCCATCATCTCCCGATGGAACGCTTGGAAAAACCAAAAAGAAACCGCGCCCTACCCATGGCGCATTCTCGCCTTGCACGAAGCTTTCAAAACCTCTTCCGAAAAACCCTACGCCGAACTTGCTTTCGAACTTGCAGACAGGCTTTCGGCTATGCAATACGATCAGATTGATCCCCGCAAACCCGCCTGGTATGGCGGCATGAAAACTCTTTCCGCACAAGGTGTCGAATTGATGCCCGGGGTGATGTCTTGCATCCTCGCTGAATCATTTGCAGTTGCCTGCCTAACCGCACAATTATCCGCTGATAGCGCCAGGCATGATAAGTACATGCAACGTCTAGCCCAAGCTTTGCAATTTAGCCAAACCATCCAGTACACTGAATCTAATTCCATTCATTTTGCGGAATGGTTTAGGCCTAGAGTTCTAGGTGGTTTTCACAATTCGCCTCAGGATGGTGACCTCCGACTGGACTACACCAGCCATTGCGTTGCTGCCTATGCCTTATATCTCCAAGTCTGTTCGATTGGCTCATAATTAAAATTGGCCAATGGCCTGCTTTTTAGGTATACTGCAAGGATTAAGGTCTTCGGGTTCATCTCATTGCCTAGTGGCAATACCGGGCCTATTTCATGGTTAGTTTCATGAGCGAAGAACGAGCGCCTAGCCAAAGACCTAGATGTCGCAGCCTTATGGGCGTGCAGATTCTTTCCACAGGCAGCTACGTACCTGACCAAGTAATTACCAACGCCGCACTCGAAGAACAATTTGGTTGCGATGCAGATTGGATTGTTAAACGAACAGGCATTCTAGAGCGCAGGCACGCCTGGCCCTATCAAGCCACCAGCGACCTTGCATTCGAAGCCGCCAACCGCTGCCTTAAAAAGGCAAACATCAAACCCAAGGATGTCGATCTACTCGTTCTTGGTACCTTTACTCCTGACATGTCTTTCCCCTCCACCGCCTGCTTACTCCAAGACCGACTTGGCTTAAACTGCGGAGCAATAGAAATCGAAGCCGCCTGCGCTGGCTTCATGTATGCCCTTATCACTGGCGCTGCCTACGTGGCTTCTGGCGTCAGCGATACCGCGCTCATCATTGGTGCAGATTGTAACTCCAGAGTTTTAAACCCCAAAGATATCAAAACCTTCCCTCTCTTTGGCGATGGCGCGGGCGCTGTCCTTCTTACCAGGGGTTCTCCCAATCAAGGAATTATAAGCTTCAGCATGGGCGCTGATGGTGGCGGCGGAGATTTACTTTCCAGACCCGCTTGCGGTAGCAGAATGGTTCCCACTCCAGAAAACATCGCCCAAGGCTTGCACTACATGCACATGGATGGCAGAGCTGTTTTTCGCTGGGCCGTGGCTATCCTTTGCGACACCATCCAAGATGTTCTTACCCATAGCAATTTCAGCTCCGAACAGGTCGACCTTTACATCCCACACCAAGCCAATATCCGTATCATCAATGCTGCGATCGATGTGCTCCACATCACCCGCACCAAAGTGTTTAATAATCTTGAAAAGTATGGCAACACATCAGGTGGCTCCATCCCAATCGCGCTTGACGAAGCCTTTTCAGAGAAGCGACTTCAAAAAGGCAACAAGGTGATGATGAGTGGCTTTGGCGCAGGCCTAACCTGGGGCACCGCACTCTTCCAACTCTAATTCCAATCATCCAAAAACAAGAGCCCCCTATAACGCATTCCATGGGCTTTTATAATACCCCTGCGCAGTGTCTAATCTGATACATATTTTCTTCACAAGACTGAAGCGCAAGCGAAAAGATTCCCCATAATCCCTTACTCCTTTTCACAAGACTGAAGCGCAAGCGAAGGG
>CAZYAY010000125.1:0-6728 GCA_964646215.1 uncultured Candidatus Kuenenia sp.
ATGGTAGGTCAGGTTTACCCCTAATTCAATGGTATGGCATGGGCTTTTTAAAGAATATGAGGGCAATAAGGATGGAATTCAAAAGAAATAGGCCAAAGATTTCTCCTTGGAAGCAAAATAATCAAAGTCGGTGATAGAATACTAATAGAGGAAAAGTTTCTGCCAATAAACACCTGAACTTGACACCGGTAAGAATGGGTGCCCTAATATCCAAGGGCAGGCCATAATTTCACTGTACGGAAGGGGAGTGCCATGCGCAAACCGAAGCACCTTTCGAGAGAAGATCAAGAAAAGCTCGATAACCTTACTCGAAACCTCGAAAAGGAGCTTGAACACTTTATTGGCTATCCGTGCAACACCCTTTTTGATTACTCAGCCTTATATCACTTTTTAAAATTGCCACTCAATAACATTGGTGATCCATTTGTCCCCACGAATTATCACATCAACACCCATGAATTTGAGCGCGAAGTGATTGATATTTTCAGGAAGCTTACCAATGCTCCGAAAAAATCGACCTGGGGTTATGTGACTAATGGCGGGACCGAGGGGAACTTATATGGCATATTTCTTGCCCGCGAAATGTTTCCTGATTGCATGGTGTATTACTCTGAAGATTCGCATTATTCAGTGAACAAAATCCTGCGCTGCCTGCATGTTCGGAACATCATGATCCGAAGCAACCCCGATGGGACCATGAATTTGGATGATCTTCGCGAGACCATCAAAATCCATCGCGATGTTCCCCCTGTTATTTTTGCCAACATTGGTTCAACCATGAAAGGTGCGTGCGATGATCTTCTGGGTATCCAGAAAATCATCAAGGATCTTGCAATCAAGCGCCATTACATTCATGCCGATGCAGCGCTTAGTGGAATGATCCTTCCATTTGTTGAAAAACCCCCGGCTTGGGATTTTGATGCGGGCATCGATAGTGTTTCCATCAGTGGGCACAAAATGGTGGGTTCGCCTCTTCCTTGTGGCGTAGTTTTAGCCAAGAAGGAATATGTCGATCGGATTGCATGTGGCGTGGAATATGTCGGCACCCTTGATACCACCATCATGGGTTCGCGAAACGGCCTTACGCCCTTGTTTTTGTGGTATGCATTCCGCACCATCGGTATCGATGGCTTTCGCGACATCATCCAATCTTGCATGAATGTCGCATCTTATGCAGAAATCAAACTCAATGCCTTGAATCGCCATGCCTGGAAGCATCCAAACTCCCTTACCGTGGTATTTGACAGGCCATCTCCCACTCTTGTTTCCAAATGGCAATTAGCTTCAAAGGGCAGTATCAGCCATTTGATTGCCATGCCTCATGTTACTTGTGAAAACATTGATGAGCTTGCTGAAGATCTTGCTGGCGAAAAACAAGACTCCAGAAAAAACCGCAATTACCCCTCAACGGTTCGGAGAAGCTTATGAAGCAAATAACCATCATTCACCAGGACAGGCCCGGTTTGCTGTCAGATATTTCAGAATTATTGGGGGAGGCCGGGGTTAATATCGAAAGCATCGAAGCTGAAAGTGTCGATGCAACCGCGATCATAACTTTGATTGTTGATAAATACGATGAGGCATTAAGGGCCCTTACAGTCAGCCCGTTTAATGCAATCAGTGAAGATGCACTTGTAGTGCGCGTGCCAGACAAACCCGGGGAATTGGCGCACCTGATGAAGCGCTTCAAGGATGCTAACATCAGTTTGCGAAGCTTGGTGATTTTAAAGCATGATGCGGGCCATGCCTTCGTCGCACTATCCACCAACAACACCTTGGAATCGCAGAACTTGGTACGCGATATCCTGGTTGGCTAACCAGGCATCAATCGTTCATCTTTTTTATGAAGCGGGTGCTGGTCCTTGGCACCATCCACAAAACACGCCACCCATTCCGCCAGCCTTTTCCCCAACCTTCTGCATGCTTCCTGTGTTTCTTCGCTGCGTGGTTCGCGCACTGAAACTGCACCATAATGCAGTGTCATCAACTTACTTACATAATCGGTGACGCCAAACACCAGGAAGCCAAAGTTCATCAAGACCATTAATATCGATTGGCACGCCATTTCACTGCCACCTGCCGATCCACCGGAGGATGAAAAAGCACAGGCTATTTTGCCATCCACTTTCATCCATTGGCCCGCCATGGTTTCATCCCAAAACCGTTTCATCTTCCAAGATAGCAACCCCATATTGGTGGGGCTACCAACTGCAATACCATCACACCATGCGACGTCATCGGCTTTGGCCTCATCGATTTTAACCACTCTTATTTCCATGTTGGGAATAGAACGAACTCCCTCCGCAATCAATTCCGCCATCTTTGCGGTGTTACCACTCATGGAATCGTAAAGTACCAGTATTTTTCCCATCGGCCCACCTCACCCTTGATTGGTTGAAAATCGCACCTACCAGCTTAGTGTAGCAGGAAATACCGAAGAGGGCGATTTCCCGTGTCTTAGAGTTAATTCCTTGTTGATTCTCTGAAACGTCAGGTTATTCTATACTAACTTTTAAGGAGAATCATATGTCCAGGAACCTGTTACGCTTTATTTTGATTATTTCTTTTGGATCGGTGATTGCTGCGAGTGCTTCTGCGCAGGGCCCTTACGATTGGCCTCAATGGCGTGGGCCGCAACGCGATGGTATTTGCAAGGAAACCGGGCTTCTTCAAACCTGGCCCAAAGAAGGCCCACCCATCGTTTGGAAAGTCGCTGGCATCGGGGGCGGATACAGCACTCCTTCCATCGCCAATGGCAAAATCTTTGGCATGAGCTACCAAGCTGATAATGAAACTGTTTGGGCCCTTGATGAAAAGAACGGCACTAAAATCTGGGAAACCAAAATCGCCTCCAAGGGCAAGGTTGGATACAACGAGGGTTCCCGTTGCACCCCCACAGTGGATGGCAAAAACCTTTATGTAGTCGGCGTCTCTGGAGATGTTGTATGCCTTGAATCTACAGGTGGTAAAATCATCTGGCAGAAAAACTTCGTCAAAGATTTCAAAGGCAAGATGATGTCTGGTTGGGGTTTCTCTGAATCGCCGCTGGTTGATGGCGACATGGTTGTTGTAACCCCGGGTGCTGATGATGCAGCGCTTGTTGCACTTGATAAAAATACGGGCAAAACCATCTGGGCTTCGAAAATTGATGCGGGTGGCGGCGCAGGTTACGCCTCGGTTGTTATTTCTGAAGCGGGCGGCATCAAACAATACATCACCTGGCTTGGCAAATGCATCGTTGGCGTTAATGCAAAAGATGGCAAACTCCTTTGGCGCTATGGTGCAAATGCAAACCCTACTGCAAACATCCCAACCGCCATTGTCAAAGGCGACCTTGTTTTCTGTTCCACAGGCTATGGTAAGGGTACTTCACTTATTCGCTTGGTTCCCGATGGCAAATATGGCATCGAAGCCAAGGAAGTTTATTATCTCAAGGAACAAAGCAAGGAAATTCAAAACCACCATGGTGGCATGGTTCTTCTTGGCGATCATGTTTACTTCGGTACCGGGCATAACAACGGCCTGCCCTGCTGCCTTGAAATGGCCACGGGCAAAGTTGTTTGGAAGGAAGAAAAAGATCGCAAGGGGTCTGGCTCTGCTGGTGTTCTTTATGCAGATGGAAAACTTTATTTCCGCAATCAAGATGGCACCATGAATCTGCTTGAAGCCACCACCAAAGGCTACAATTTGCTTGGTTCTTTCAAACTTGCAGAACCCAGTGGCAAACCTAGCTGGCCTCATCCAGTGATTGCAAACGGTCGACTCATCATTCGCGACCAGGACAAAATCTTCAGCTATTCGGTCAAAGCCGCCCAGTAAAACTGTTGCTTCATCACGAAGTCCATGGTCTTTACGCCATGGACTTTTTTATTTCTCATAAGAACATTCTTTATGGCTGATTCAACTTATGATGTGATCGTTATCGGACTGGGTGGCATGGGTAGTTCTGCTGCGATGCAGCTTGCACTTTCCGGACTCAAGGTTCTTGGGCTTGAACAATTCGAGCCCAATCATGAACTTGGAAGTTCCCATGGTAAAACCCGTGCCATCAGGCTGGCTTACTACGAAAATCCCAACTATGTACCTTTGCTTAAACGCGCTTATCATCTTTGGCATGATTTGGAATGGCGGGTGGGCGAAACATTGCTTGAAGAATGTGGCTGCCTAAGCGTGGCTTATCCCAATCACGAAGTCATTCAAGGCATCATTGCCAGTTCTGCACTTCATTCGCTTGATGTCGAATTTTTATCCCATGGGCAGCTTGCAGAAAAATATAGGTTTCTAGATCTTCCTGAAAGCTATGTCGGGGTATTCGAAAAGCTGGGCGGGTTTCTTTGGGTTGATCGTTGTGTTCGGGCCTTTCAAAAAATCGCCCGTGATAACAATGCAAATCTTCTTTTCGAAACGCCTGTTACTTCCATTCGCAATGTTGGTAACGATCTTGAAGTTGATACACCCGGGGGCAAATATCGGGCTCGCAAAGTGGTTATCACTGCGGGCCCTTGGGCTGCTAATTTTCTTGGCAATCCGGGCAAATGTTTAAGCCTGATGAGGCAGACAACCCATTGGTTCATGCCTGAAAAGCCACATGACTTTTTCAGGGATAAAGTGCCCGTCTTCATGGTTGCAGACCAGGAAGGTTTCTTTTATGGATTCCCCATGGTCGACCCGGAGGGGGTCAAGGTTGCAAGGCACTACGGCCAGGCTGAAGTTCATCACCCTTCCGAAATTATTCGGGAAATACTTCCAGAAGATGATGCCGCTCTGCGGGTGTTTTTAAATCGCAGGATTCCATCACTCGCAAAATCGCACTCCCCACTTGCAAAAACATGCATTTACACCCTGTCGCCAGACAGGCATTTCATGGTTGGTGCTCTTCCTGAAAACCCAAATATCCTTGTTGGGACTGGTTTTTCAGGGCATGGGTTTAAATTTGCATCCGTCGTAGGCGAGATACTAAGCCAGCTAGTTTGCGACCAACCTGTCAGCCTTAACATTGAATTTTTAAGTTTGGGCCGTTTCCTGAATGACAGCAGCAGATAATAAAATTATCATTGGGTAGTTGTTTCATCAAACTTTTTGAAAGGGTTGATTATGAAAAATTGGAAAATGCTTGCGTTCATGTTGTGTGCGATTTTTGGTGCCAACACCTCTACCATCCTGGCACAGGAAAAATCTGCTTTTTCCTCTGCCACCATCGACCTTGGAGTTGTGGTCACGGATATTGAAAAAGCTGCGAAGTTTTACACCGAGGCAATCGGCTTCAAAGAACTCAAGGGCTTTGATGTTCCTGCTGATTTTGCAGGCGATGCCGGCCTTACTGCAAAAAAATCCCTCAGCATTCGTGTATTCGTCCTGGGCGAAGGTCATGGCGCAACCAAGCTTAAGCTCATGCAGATTGAAGGCGTCAAACCAAAAAAATCTGAAAACGAATTCATTCACTCCCAAACAGGGTTTCGTTATCTAACCATCATGATCAATGATACCACTCAAGCGGTGGAAAACCTGAAAAAAGCGGGTGTCAAACCGATTGCGAAAACCCCCATCATGATTCCCGAATCAATCGCCAAGGATCTGTACCTGACAATTGTTCAAGATCCAGATGGAAATTTGGTAGAGCTTGTGGGCCCGAAAAAGTAATGATTGATTAAATTCAAAAAGACACATGAAACTTTTTCATGTGTCTTTTTTTTTGACCAATAAAAGATGTTACAACGCAAATTCCTTGAGTTCTTCAAGGCTGGCAAATTCCAAGGTGGAGATATGGGTTGCGTTCAGATTCACCTTGGGGGCAAAACCCGCATCATAGGCTTCTTTCCATCGTGACGCGCAAAGGCACCAACAATCGCCTGGTTTTAAACCCGGAAAGGCCCAATCAGGCACGGGCGTGGAAAGATCGTTGCCCCTCTCCTTGCTGAATTTTAAAAATTCTTCGGTCGCCTGGATACAAACAGTATGAATGCCAAAGTCGCCCGGACCGGTGTCGCATCTTCCGTTTCTGTAAAATCCCGTCTTCGGAGACATACAACAAACTTCGAGATCTTTACCCAGAACATTTTTACCGCCTGACATATTTCTAACCCCCATCCAATCTGATTATGTTAAAATTATTATATTAGCAATCATGAAAGTTAAACACTTTCATTTTAACCCTTTCAAAGGATAACATCTTTTGAATCTCTTGGGGGAAAAATACCTATGAGCTTGATATTAACTATTCTGGTTTTTTCAGCATACTCTTGTGTCACTCTTGCTGATGAGCCTTTTCCCAAGGTTATCTCCCAGGCAATTGGCCCTAAGGGGGCCCCAAAACCCCAGGGAATTGTCATCAAAACCGAGGCTGAACTTTCAAAATTTCTAGACCTTCCAGCCGCTGATGCAATTATAAAAATCAAGCAGATTCTTAAAGTAAACGAAGTTGATTTTGCAAATCAGATGATTCTTGTTATTCAAGGTGGCGAGTGCAGATCGGGTGGATTTAAAGTAGCCTTCGAGAAATTTGAAATCAGTGGCTTGAAGGTTGCAATTGAGAAATTTGAAATCAAAAATGCCACACTTCATGTACTTTGGAAGCTCCAAGCTCCACCAGCCGATGCGTTTGTAACCCAGGCATTGACTTATCCTTCGCTTATACTTCTTGTGGAAAAGCATAAGGGCGAGATTATTTTCAAACAAATCATCGATAAAAAAAATTAACCTCACCTGGATCAAGTTCCAGATGAGGTCTG
>CAZYAY010000126.1:0-6709 GCA_964646215.1 uncultured Candidatus Kuenenia sp.
GCAAACATTGATGGGGTGGAACAAGCCACTTGTAGTTTCAAGGATGGCTTGATAACCGCATTAATCGATCCCGCCAAAACACAGAAATCTGTTTTGGAAGATACTCTAAAAAAGCGCAATGTAACCCTCAAACAAGATCAGGTTACCAAATAAACGCTTTCAATTACTCTTTCCTTTTTTGCACCACGGGCTGATTATCCACCCACCGCTTCAACAGCAGATACCCTTCATCGGTTGGGGTATAACGCCTGCCTCCCTGATGCCCATCTTCCTGCGCATCTTCAACATTCAATGGCTTGCGAAGTACTTTGCTCTTGGGCAGATTCGACAAGTCCACGCGCTTTTGCATAAGGCGGTAATTGGTCAATAAATTAACAGTTGAAATATAACCAAACTCATCCGCAGGCTGAAGTGTAAGCGAAGGCACCTTACCAGGAACCGCATGGCAAGCGAGACAACTTTTGGAATCTTCACGCTTCTGCCTAACCAGTTCGGGCATGACATAATCGCGGAAATAAACGACATCATCGAGTTGGGCCTTGGTCGGCTTAGGGGTTCCATCAGAAGCCAATGAAACCGAAGGATCTTTTTCCTTTCGCATTGCATCTATCAATTCAGGCAGAAACTTTTCAGTCCCCTGCTTCAATACATTTTCCGCGATCTTTTTGAGCTCTCCCACTTTTTCAAATTCCACAACCTTAACCAAAGCGTTAAGCACTTCGGGGTTTCTTCGCAAGGCAGTTTGATTTGCCATCTTTACAGCGAGTGCATGGGTTGCAGGGTCTGCATTAGGCCCAAGTTGATCCAGATAAAGTTGCAAGGCACGATCCTTGATCGTCAAATTTTGATCTGCAGCATCAAGCTTGCCATCAGGTTTAACTTTTGTTGCAGCCATGCCCTTATGAGATAAAATCCACGAGATACTTCGAATCCAAAGATGGGCTTCGAGCGGATTAAATGTTTTCGAAGGGAAATAACTTCGGAACACAAGATCATGTTGCAAATCTGGATTAGTAGCAAGTACCTCGCCAAGCCCTTCTGCAAGGTACCAATTCGCAGCAAATGTTTTTTCTGCTTCTGCTTTCTTAGCGGGGTCAGTAATTGCTGCAATTGCTTCACGTGATTGATAGTTTTCAAATTTCGGAATGATCAGGTTAAAAAAGTTCCGCTGCTGCTCTTCCGTTGTTGGAATCACCCAATTAACCTTGGCCCAAAGCCGAAGTATAGGATCGGAAATCTGAGTCCTTCGGGGTGGCTCCAATGCGCCTCGCATAATCTGAGCTATCTGAGGTTCAACCAATTCAGGCACCGCCGCCAACTTTACTAATCGTGGATCCGTGATTGCTTTTGAAGCTAGTTCCCTTAATGGTTCAGGGCCTTTCAACGAGTAATTGACCACGAAATCACCCAGCTCACGATTGGGAATACCAGTCGCTGCTTCCAAGCCAATACGAATCATATCGAGATCCTTCTCATCTTTGGTGGATTCAAGATACGATACCAATGCGTTACCAAACAACTGCCCTGCACCAGGCGTTGCGTATCCCATTTGCCCCGGGCCACCATCACCACCAGAAAAAGTATAGAAGGTTCCTGCAATTCCAACTAATCTTTTGACCAACCGATTGCGAATTTCTGGGTCAGCATTTTCAAGGCGATCATTAAGCATCGTAATAAGATTGGCCAACTCCTTATACTGATGAGACCGAGAAGCATTTGCCCTATGCCCGTTTGCGATAAACAATGCATGGCTTGAGTAACGATTACTGTACTCCACCAGAGAATTGGGCTCTGGTGTTTCTAACATGCGTGCCCAAGATGCATTAATTGCATTTCGTATTGGCGGGTTCCAAACCCACCACTGCCATGCAGCCTTAACGGCCCAAGCTCGCACTGCGGGGTGTGAATCTTGAGTAAATGCATGATCAAAAAGTTTACCTAATTTTTCCCAATCTACCTTAGAGCCTGAAAGAACAGCATCAGCACGCATATTGAGAACCTGCATCATTGATTCTCGTGCGTAGTCATCCCCCGAAGATGCGATTTCATAAACCAAATCCCAACCTTTATCATCGAGAAGAGTCTGCCTAAAACCCCAGACCGCTGCATCGCGAACCATTCGCACTGGGTCTGATAAGCCTGCTTTTAAAGCGTTTAAGCCCCCTTTATGATGAAGGGATCCAAAGCCAATCATGGCCCAATAACGAACACCAGCATTAGCATGCTTGGCTGCTTCAACCAATTGACCAAGATCTTTTTCATTTCCATGCAGAGCAGCATCTCTGGTTTGCTTTACAATCCCAGGCAGCGAGGTATTTTTAATCGCAACATCTTCATCACCATCTTTGCTCACAGGATAAATCCGGGACAAAGCATGAAGGGCGTATGCCGAAGTTACGAATCCAGTTTGGGCTGCACGATTCCAACGGCCTGATGGATCTTGCATTGCTAATAGCGCCTTCACACCTTTTGCCACCACGGGATCATCTTTACCCCGCCCTGCACTTGTCAGCCCCATGATCGCTAGGGCAGTTGGTGCAGGATCAGAAGACTCTGCATTTTTTCCTTTTTTGGATGCAACTTTTCCATCAGGATCAAATCCCCAAGAGCCATCTTCATTCTGGATGCGAACCAATCGAGCTTCATCTTCTGAAATTACTTTTTTGACATCTGCAATAAATTGTGCCAACGCCATGGCGTTTAAAGGCTTCTTATCGAGTTCAGTAGCCTTGCGAAGTTCTTGTTCATATTTGCCAATAGGAAAGATTCGATGAAAATAATCTAGCCTAAGCGCAACATCATCCGTGAATTTAGGTTGCACAGTGAGCACCTTACGGGCTTTATCCTCTAGAGCGCGGAAGTATTCAGGCTTCGAATGTTTTTGCCAAGCCGCTTGAAGAATTTCAGAAGAGAAAACATAAACGATCACTTGCCCAACATTAGAGCCTGGCCCTGCAGCATTGATGCCACCCGGTTCCCCCGTTTGAAGTACAAAGTTGGTTGTGCGCAATTGCATTGCAGAGTGCAATTTCAAAGGTTGCAAAATACGCTCTAAATGAACAATATTAAAGCCCGCAGCTCGGGTACCGGCTGGTCCATCACCAAGATCAAGTGGCGCAAGGCTTGTATTGTTTGCTGCATCCTTTAATTCATTGGTGGGGCGCAGGCATTCATACATGACATTGCGAAGGTGCCAAAAGTTCTGAACATTTTCAAGTTTATAGCCATTTAAAAGGGGAACTGCTGGGCCCCAGACCCCGGATTGCGTATGACAACTCATGCAGTTTGTACCAAGCAGATTACCCGTATCGCGAATACGGCGTTCAACGCTTGCGCCCCTTGGCCGATTTGTCAACCAAGCATCAACTTGCCCAATTTGTGTGTACATCCCCTGGCGGATTGCCAATCGTGGATCCTCATAGGGGCCTGCCTTAAGCAACCGAATTTGCAACTGATATCCGGGCGCATTAGCCTCTACGCGGAGGTAATAAACCTCACCAGGCTTAAGTGTCCTGCAAATATTTGCACGATGCGATTCCTCTTGTTGATGGGTGCGTTCATTTGCATCCGCCCCTTCACGATATTCCACCATCACCAAAGACCCAGGCGCCTCAGATGTTTTCTTTGCATCCTTATTAATCTGATAACAACGAATCCTATGTGCGATCAATGGATTAGGCATGCCTAACTGTGCGGTTAATAACCGCTGCTCGGTGCCCTTATAGACAAACTTGTACCAGTCTTCTCCCGATTGGCCGACTTTGCCATTGTCAAAAAACTCTATATCATCGGCACCACCCAAGATCTCCCAAGTACGCACTGCATTTCCCGAAGCAGGGCTCAATTCAATCGTCTGAGCTAGTTCTGGCAAATCATTTGGCTCGTATTCAAATACGGTACGATGGTCGTCCTCATCTTTGGAATTAATAACAAATGGTGTTACTTGGATTGTCATCAGGGCCTTAGTGCCCTCTGGCCAAGCTGTGATTTTTGGCAAAGGGAAAAGTTTAGGCGTATTACCTTTTTCTCGCCAGCGTATGCTTGCATTCCCTATAGGGTCTTCATCAACCACGGGTGTAATCCGAAGTGTGTACTTGCCAGAAACAGGCGCGCGGTAAGTCGTATAAACATCGCCATCAAGCGCATGAAGAATCTTGCGCCAGTTGGCAGCGGTGGGCACACCTTCGGGTGATTGCCATTCAACTGCAACACGCCCATTAGCAGGCAATTTAGAAGGCTCATTAATGCGTACAGAAATCTCAACTGCTTCCCCCGCTTTAAGATCATGAACCTGCTGCAGGGTATCAATAAGTGTCACGGTCGAACCGCTTATCTGCAAAGGTGAATTCAACAAAAGCATTAGCAGTGCCAGAAACAAAAAGCACTTAGCTATCCAATGGAAAGTAGCCATATAAAATAAGCTCCGAGGAAAAGTATCATTTTGCAAATCGCGTGTCAGGCAGGCAGAATCAAGATATCATCTTAAAAGAAGTATTGGTGAAATGCCAGAAAAGATAGTGTATCGATAAAGCTTAGTTGTGTTTTTTTCAGTTCTATGCCATTATTCGTTTTAAGTGATGTGCTATGCACCTATTATTTGAGTTAAAAACCCAAAAGAGAGAACGATGAAAATGAATTTGCCCATGCTTAAAGTAATTGCAATCTTTATTCTGACAACGAACATTGCTGCAGAATCATTAGCTCAAGCGCCCAAACCAACCGGAAATAAATCACAGGAAAGTATCGCCGCCACCATTAAGGCGCTTTCCACCGATTGGTCTACTGCGATGCTTAAGGGCGATGCCAGCATACTTGAACGAATCTGGGCAACCGATTTCATCTATGTCGAACCAAATGGAAAAAGGTTCAACAAAGTAGAAGGAATCGCAGGCATGAAAAACAGTACGGAGAAGCTTACTTCTGCAGTTGCTGGTTCGATTGATGTTCGTGTTTATGGCGGTGGAACAGTTGCTGTAGATATCGGCGACTACAAAGAAGCAGGCAGGGATAAGGACGGTAAGCCTTTTGAAAGATTATCCCGCTTCACCAATGTATGGGTGCTAAAAGAAGGCAAATGGCAATGCGTCAGCGGTCATGCCTCGAGTGTGCCGGTAAAATAGTAATCAATTTTGTTAGAGTTCATCACTAGAACAAAAATGTTCAGGTAATGTACTTTACTCATTTAGCATGATCATTAATCAGTTTGCTTTTTATTCCAAGAAGATCTGCAACTTCCTTGACAAAGCCCTTGTTACTCTTGGGTGCGCTGAAATACCAGTTATCCAAAAAGCTTTCAAAACTATTAGTGGCATCAGGCCGGCCAAGGTTTAAGTACTGAAAAGCTTCCCACTGGCTGGGATCACGCTCCAGCATTTGAAAAATATGAATCGCGACAATTCGATTGCGAACACGAAGGTGGGGATCAGCTTTGAGGGCCGGACGGTTATCACTAAACCACTGGGGCATTTTGTCCGCCACTGGTATCTCAGTATCCTTGAGGATCTTATCAAGATAATCCCTTAGGGCGGGCGCAAAGCTTTTCCAGTTCACATACGGTGGATCTGTCTTCCAAGTCTCGGCCATCCTTGCCAGCACGAATAATGAAGCCACCTCACCCACAGTTTCTTCAAACCACTTGTTATCATTGCCAATCTTGTTGTCGTTGATTCGTTCATAGTGAGAAACAATATGACCAAGTTCATGACCAAACTGATAGGCAAACTGCGCCCAAAAGCGCCCCTTAACAGACAGCCTGACAAGGTATTCCCCATTTGCCGCCCTTTTAAAATCAACTTGAGGCACAGTATCTGAAGCTACAACATGGATGCGGATGATCTTGTTCTGCGGAATATGCTTCAGCAACTCCCTGCCCGTTGATTCAAGAACTTTGCGAATATCTTCCGGAGACGCCCCACCCCACCCTTCTGCTTCAACGCGAATCACCAATTGTTCAGATATGGCATTAGCTTCAACCTTCGAACCTAAAACACCCATGCTTGCAAAACAAAAAAACAGCAAAAGAGTAAACAAGGTGGTTTTATAACTCATGAAATTACTCCGAAGCTGATTGAAGGAACCAACAACATTATTGGGAAAGCCTTGGGAGCTTACTTTTCCTTATAAATAATATCGACTGCAAGACCTGCTGCGAGCATTAAAATTGCCTTTGCGGGGGATGGTTCATCATTTAAGGCGATCATGTAATTATCTGCTGAAGTGAACATTTCTTTGCCAACTCCAGCCCACTTCTTCGTAATTGTTCCAATTTCATTTTGTTGTTTGTCGAGGAATTTAAAAGTCCAACCAACCCAATTCCCCTGCACAAATGCAACTTCATTTCCCGAAGAATCGTAAACATAAAACGCCCCTCCAATTGTAAATAATTTGCTTTTAAGCCAACCCAGCACCACGCCATTCGCATCACATATATCCACTTTGGATCTAATGAAAGTAAAGCCCCTTTGAATGGAGAACAACAACCTTGATGGATCATCAAAATCAGAGCCCTCATAGACAAAAACTTTGGTGGGCAGGATTCTTTTTTCAACCAGGAAGCGCAAAACATGAACGAGGGTTCCCGGTTTTTCCTTGGCGATTCCCAATTGTTCATGGGTTTCCGGGTCAAGAATATCATAAGTATCGGAAAGCTTGAACACCCCGATATGTTCACGAATAAAATATGTTTTACGGCTTAACATGATTGCACCTT
>CAZYAY010000127.1:0-2351 GCA_964646215.1 uncultured Candidatus Kuenenia sp.
GCTTCCTCAAAATTCTTCTGTGCATCTTTAAATTTGTTCATTTCAAAGAACAAATTCCCTTCATTAACCAACACATCAAACTTGGGAATACCGTATTTTTCCGCCTTTTTAAAGTCTTCAAATGCTTCAGAATAGTCAGAATCGGTGACGCTAGTTTTGCCACGCATTAGTTTGCCATCTACAATGCCACGCACGAGATAAGCGGGCCCGAGGTTGGGCCGGGTTGCGATGCAGGAAGTAAGCGAAGCACGTGCCGCAGCAAATTGCTCCTGCCTAACTTGACAGACTGCGGTAAGAAAATTGGCCCAGAACATATCAGGGTCTTTTCGCACGGCTTTTTCAAAAAAATCTTGAGCAGAGGGGTAATCATTTTGATTAAAAGCACCCAGCCCAAGAAAGAAGAACTCCGAAGGACGCTCGGGAGCGATGGTTTTGGCTTTTTCAAACTCTGCCTGAGCCTCGGGTAATTTCGATAGCGTCTTTAACAAATCACCCTTAATCAAATGAAAGATATGATTTTCCTTGGCAAAGCCCCGGGTTTTCTCCATAATCTCCAGCGATTCCAGCGACCTTTTCTTCAATTCTTCTGCAGAAATATCAGGCAAAGGCATGGCATTTCTGCGAGCGAGAATAACAGCAAGCTCGAGAGCTTCATCCGTCAGATGTTTTTTTTCTGCATCAGAAAGGTGATCAGGAAGTTTAAGCTTATATTCTTTATCTTCAATGTAATTAATGCCTACAAGTGAAAGACCCTTGGCTGCTTCAGAAATCGAGCTTTCTCTTGCTTCTATGCGGTTACCCATGGCATCCGAAGAATGGAAAAGAGCATCGTCATAATGCTTTGAAAAAAGGCTCATATCGGTGGTCGCCTTGATCCGCGCCTCTGTTTTAGTAAGCAGTTCATTTGCAGATTTAAAGATCTCCTCGAGAGGATCCTTACCCGAAGTCTTGGCGACAATCTTGCCCAGGATATCTTTTGCCTCTTCAAATTTCTTTTCATCAAATAAAGTCTTGGCACTGATCAGCGCAGGCGTGGTTTCATTGCGAATTCCATCAAGTTCGAGCGCAATCGCCTGATCTCTTGCTAATTCTTTTTTAGCCAAAACTTCTGCTTTTTGAGCTAAAATCATCAAGACTATGCTGCCAAGGAAAATAGCGACTGCGGCCACTGCAGAAACAGTGATGAGCGCGGCCTTCGCCTGGTTGCGTTTTGCCCACTTCAAGGTTTTGGTGTAAATGCCAACAGGCCGGGCCAAGATGGGTTCGCCCTTGATGAATCGCTCGATGTCATCAGCAAGCTCATCCGCGGTTGGATAACGCTTGGCTTTGTCTTTTTCAAGGCACTTTAAACAGATGGTTTGTAAATCTAGCGGAACACTAGCCACCAGAACATTAGGCGCAATGGGTTCTTTATTGCGAACATCTTCCAACGTTTGCAGCAGTGTGGTGCCCCTGAAAGGCGGTTTTCCTGTTAGGAATTCGTAGAACATTGCACCCAGTGAATAAATATCTGCAAGGGGCCCGATATCTGCGGTTTCGCCACTCGCCTGCTCGGGCGGCATATAGCTTGGCGTCCCCATGATGGACCCAGCACGGGTTTTGCCATCATCTGCATCCATTTTCTTGGCTAGGCCGAAGTCTGCGATTTTCCCGATACCATCCTTGGTTACGAGCACATTTGCAGGCTTTAAATCTCGGTGAATGATTTGTTTGCTATGTGCATAAGCCATACCGCGTGAAAGTTGCAGCATCATTTGTGCACACCATTCTGCGGGCTGGGGTTCGCTCTTTAA
Source organism: uncultured Candidatus Kuenenia sp. (assembly GCA_964646215.1). Classification (GTDB taxonomy): domain Bacteria; phylum Planctomycetota; class Planctomycetia; order Gemmatales; family Gemmataceae; genus UBA969. Next base: position 1,794 of record CAZYAY010000127.1, read on the forward strand.
CTTGGAATCGAGAGGGCCACCATCTACAAATTCGAGAGAGAAAAACGGTGCGCCATTGAATTCACTTACTTCATAAACCTGTACAATGTTGGGGTGGGTCATGGAGCCAACAGCGCGGGCCTCAAGTTCGAATCGAGCCACATCCTCGGGGTTGACATTGGCACCCCCAAGAATCATTTTAAGGGCGACCATACGCCCCAAGCCCCTTTGTTTTGCGCGATAAACAACGCCCATCCCACCTCGTCCCAACTCACCCAAGATGTCATAGCCGGGCACATTCGGAAATTTGCTGCCCCCGGTGTTTGGTTTGATGGAACCAACATTGACCGCGGTATTACCTGACTTACTTTCCTGCCCAGGTGCCATGGTTGCACCATTCGGATCGTACGCTCCACTTTGCGAAGGAGCCATGGTTGCACCATTCGGATCGTACGCCCCACTTTGCGAAGGTGGCATGGTCGCACCATTCGGATCGTACGCCCCACTTTGCGAAGGTGGCATGGTTGCGCCATTTGGATCATATGCTCCGCTTTGCGAAGGAGGCATGGTTGCGCCATT
>CAZYAY010000127.1:2451-6378 GCA_964646215.1 uncultured Candidatus Kuenenia sp.
GCGGCATTCCCCGAAGGCGGCATGGTCGCAGAATTAGAATCAAATTTGGGTATCTGCAAATTCATGGTACTATCGATTTGTCGGTGATTTGAAGGTGAAGCACCCAGGGTTACATCATGCTCGGTATCAGTAGAGGCCTTGTGCATGGGCGCAATGGTTTCTGCGCCGAAATCTTCAGCGATTTTTGCCAGGCCCTCTTTATGCTCAGGGCTCATTGAAACATCAGAGGCAGAAGACTGAAGGATCGATGCGTCCTCAATTTTGGCTGGGTCCTTGAGGTTATTGGGCGCAATGGTTTGGTCATTTTCAGGTGTAGCAGCCATCTTTATATCTCTTAAAACAATAGTTATGCTTGAAACAAATTATTGGCCAACTCGGCCAATTACAAGGTTACGAACGGTCATCTCGTAATACTTGGAAGTAGGATAAACGCTCCAGGTATGGCCCAAGAAAAGTCCTTTTTCGTCGGTAAATATTCGATAAACTCCCTTGCCCAATCCCTCGCGATATTTGCCAGAATCCATTCTGCGCGAATCGCTAGCGCCATGCCCGGAAGAGGCGTTATCGATGATTTCGATCTCGTATTGGATGGAGTTTTTAATTATTGGCTCGGTGGAAACGCGCTTAAGAGGCAGAGATGCCACCAGCATTAAATGGCCGGTATTTCCCGAACCGGAAGGGTACTTGATTGCAATAATATCGCCTGGGCGCACTTCTTCAATTTTGGTGATTTCCTTGAATCCCCTCTGGTGAATGATGGCATCGTGATAATGTTTGGCAAGAGGCCTGCTGCTGCCGAGATTTTTGTTCAGTTGCTCCTCTGAAAAAACCTTGCAATGAAGTAACAGGGCATTGATCAGGCCGCTGCAATCGGTATGGCACACAGCCTTGTCTTCAACGCCCCAGGAAACGATATTGATTTTATGGGCATAGCTGGTGTCTTCTGGTTTCACAACCCGTAGCAATGAATGGGCATCGGATACCAATTTGCCACCATCGGGTTCCGCAGCAAGGCCTTGTTGTAAAAAAGTTGCAAGAGCGCAAGCGATAATAAACAGGGGCGAGCACTTGGCAAAGATCCGCATTTGCATTAATCCAGCTCCATAAATTTGCAGGGGCGACACGGTATTCAATCAAGACCATGATACCGCAATTAACATTAATTTTGTGAACATTTGCAGCATTTTTTTTGAAGCGGTTTGAATTGATAAGATGACATCGTATTCTTGGATCAGCCGAACTGAACGAAACCGCCCCGGGGGAAACCGTATGACCATCGAACATCCTTTTTTTGTGCCAATTATAATGGTTTTTGGCGTGCTGTTAAACTTTATGCTGGTGCTCTTTATTACAAGAACCTTCCCACCCAAAAAGCCTGCAAGCGTTGGCCTTGAAGGTAAATATTTATCACTATGCGGGAATAAGCCAAACTGCGTTTGTTCCTTGGATAATCGGCCAAACTACATGATTTCGCCTTTGGATTGGAAGGGTTCCGAAGAGGGGGGAATTGCAAAAGTCGAAGAGATGCTAAGTTTAATACCCAGAACCCGGGTGATTTCAAAATCCGGTTACTACCTTCATGCGGAGTTTAGGACCCCGTTCTTTGGGTTTGTGGATGATGTGGAATTTTTAGTGGATGTTGATGCGAAGAAAATCCACATCCGCTCCGCTTCCAGGCTGGGTTATAGCGATCTGGGCGCCAACCGATCCAGGGTTGAAAAACTCAAAAGCCTGTTTGCTGAGCTTGGTTAGAAACGATTTTTTAAAGCCTACCCACCCGTTTATGGATAGAACGATTAATAGGTGGAATTGTTAATTGTTTCAGGGAGATGGTTTGCATGGTTGGTTTTGATGCGAAAAAATACGGTACGATCGTGGCAGATCTGCTGCATCCAACCAAGTTGGCACCACTCGATTCAGGCAGGCCCAATGTTTCTGTTCGCGCTCTTTTACAGGGCCTTTCAGATAACCCCGACTTCCTGGGCAAGCCCATCCGCGACAAACAAATGGCGGATGCATGCATCTCTGGTTTATGGCTCTATCATGATTTCTTGGAAGAGTCGCACGCAATCAGCCAGGAAATTTCAAGCTCTGCGGGCAGCTACTGGCATGGCATTTTACACAGGCGCGAACCTGATTTTCCCAATAGTGGTTACTGGTTTCGTAGAGTAGGTAACTTTGCAACCTTCGAGGAACTCAAACAAGCCACGGTGGAAATCCTGGGAGATTCACCCCCGGATTGGGCCCGATTCATGATTGGCGAAAAACGATGGGATCCCTTTGCTTTCATCGACCTTTGCGAAAGGGCCCTGGGCGGAAATGTCAACGCCATCCCCATTTGCCAGCGCATTGCCCAAAAAGAATGGGAACTGCTTTTTGATTATTGCTACCGGGCCGCAGTGGGCTACGAATAAACAAAGAAACCACAGAATTATGATATGGAACCAAAACCCGACCCATTCCAACTCCTTAAGCCCAGGCGCAAGATCAAGGGCTATTCTGCGATCCTCCTGCCCTTCCTCGAAAACGGCAACATCGATTGGGATGGGTTTTGCAATCATGTTAAACGCACCCACGACAACGGCCTGGTTCCCGCGATCAACATGGACACGGGCTATGGCAATTTTCTTGACGACAGCACCAAGGAAGAAGTTTTAAAACAAACGCGCGCTGTGCTGGGCAAAGGATCTTTCATCGCGGGTGCCTTTGTCGCAGATCAGCCAGGCGCCATTTTCAACCCAGCAGGTTACCGCAGCGCTATCGAGCAGATTCACCGCCATCAAGGCCTACCCGTGATCTTCCAATCATTCGGGCTAACATCTTTAGATAATAAAGGCCTTATAAGTGCATATAAAGAGATTGGGAATGTTGCGCCCCAATTTTTCGCCTTCGAACTAAGCACCCAATTCGCACCCTTTGGAAAAATCTACGATCTTAATACCTACAGGGAACTCTTGCAGATCCCCGCATGCCTTGGCGCCAAACATTCTTCCCTTAACCGGATGCTGGAATGGCAGAGGCTGGTTCTTCGCAATCAAACCAGGCTAGATTTCATGGTGTTTACAGGAAACGATCTTGCCATCGACATGGTGATGTATGGCAGCGATTACCTTCTAGGATTAAGCACCTTCGCCCCGGATGCCTTTGCATTGCGCGACAAGATGTGGGAGATGGGCGACCCCCAATTCCACGAACTGAATGATCTTTTGCAATACCTGGGGTTCCTTACTTTTCGTAACCCGGTACCCGCATACAAGCATAGTGCAGCGCAGTTTCTTAAACTGAAGGGCTGGATCAAAACCAACAAGACACACCCTAGAAGCCCTGAAAGGCCCGAAAGCGACATCCCGCTTTTACAGGATATCGCCAGCAGGATCGATATTTTTACCAGAGAGGCCCCATGAGCACCATTACCAGGGTGAACACCCTTAAAACCGAAGCGGAATTCCGCGACTATCTGCAAAAAGTAGGCGCTCTAATTCCATTCGACGAAGAACTTTCACCCGGTGATGTTTCTCCCTTGGGCAAGCCTTTTCTCGCTGGCACCAAAACCGTTGGTAACCGTTTTTCAATACTTCCCATGGAAGGCTGGGATGCGGAAACCGATGGCAGGCCCAACGATCTTGTACGCAGACGCTGGCGCAGGTTCGGCCTTAGTGGCGCCAAGCTTATATGGGGAGGCGAAGCTGTTGCTGTCAGGCATGATGGCCGGGCTAATCCCAACCAACTTGTCATGCAGGAGAAATATCTTGCCGACTTTATTTCCCTGCGGGATGAAATCATCCAAGGGCATAAGGAGGCGGGCCAAAATACTTCCGACCTTCTCATCGGTTTGCAACTTACCCACTCAGGAAGATTTGCGCGCCCAAACGATAAAAAGAAAATAGAACCCCGCATCCTTTACAGGCACCCCATCGTTGAAAAACG
>CAZYAY010000128.1:0-6349 GCA_964646215.1 uncultured Candidatus Kuenenia sp.
AAGACGAAGACGAAGACGAAGACGAAGACGAAGACGAAGACGAATAATTTGTTGTGTTGACAGCGATTAATATCTTTTCACAATTGCACCAATAATGCGTAAGATATATGTATTGAGATAATTTTAATAACCGTACCTCCTAGATTCTGGAGCTTTCGATGTTTAACCGATTTATGCCTACTTCCTTGGCATTCCTGATGGCAGGTGCTTTTCTTGGCTGGGCGGTGGCATCAGGCAAAGTTCCCACAAGTTTGTTTTCCTCTGCGGTTCCTGTTGACACTGGTATTAATGCCAACGCTAGTTGTTGCTCAGATAATCTTACCAAAGAAAAAATGCTGGCACTCGCAGTTGCACCACAACCAATCGGCAACACGGATAAACCCAAGGCCACCACGGAAGGCAAAAAACCAAACATCCTTGTTATCTGGGGCGATGATATCGGCACATGGAACATTAGCCATAACAATCGGGGCATGATGGGTTATACGACCCCAAACATTGATCGCATTGCACGGGAAGGCATTTCGTTTACGGATTATTATGGGCAGCAAAGTTGCACCGCAGGCCGGGCCGCATTTCTTGGTGGCAATGTACCCGTTCGTACAGGCATGACCAAAGTTGGCTTGCCGGGGGCTAAGGAAGGTTGGCAGAAATCCGATGTCACTATTGCTACCGTTCTTAAAACTAGCGGGTATTCCACCGGGCAGTTTGGCAAAAATCATCAAGGCGATCGCGATGAGCATCTTCCCACCATGCATGGTTTTGATGAATTCTACGGCAGTCTTTATCATTTGAATGCTGAAGAAGAACCAGAAAACCGTGATTACCCCCGTGATTTAAAACTTCCCAACGGCAAGACATTCTTTGAAACCTATGGCCCCCGAGGCGTGATTAAGTGCAAGGCCGATGGTAAAGGCGGCCAGACCATCGAGAACACCGGCCCACTTAACAAGAAACGCATGGAAACTATTGATGATGAAACCATCAAGGCCGCCAAAGATTTCATCTCCCAAAAAAACAAGGAAGACAAACCTTTTTTCTGTTGGTGGAACGGTACCAGGATGCACTTTCGAACCCATGTTAAAAAAGAAAACCTCGGCAAGTCAGGCCAAGATGAATACAGCGATGGCATGGTTGAACATGATGGCCATGTAGGCGAATTACTCGGACTTCTTGATGAATTAAAAATTGCAGATAACACGATCGTTTTATATTCCACCGATAATGGCCCCCACTATAATACTTGGCCAGATGCTGGAACCACTCCCTTTCGAAGCGAAAAAAATTCTAATTGGGAAGGGGCCTACAGAGTTCCGACATTTGTTCGCTGGCCGGGCAAGTTTCCTGCGGGCGTTACACGAAATGGTGTTGTCTCGCATGAAGATTGGTTGCCAACCTTTGCAGCCTTGGCGGGCGAGCCTGATATCAAAGATAAACTCGCCAAGGGGGTTGAGCTCGATGGCAGGCGCTACAGAAATTACATTGATGGTTACAATCAAACTAGCTACTTAAACGGTCAGGAGAAAAATTCCCCCCGCAATGAATTCTTTTATGTCAATGATGATGGCCATATTGTTGCTATCCGTTTCAACGATTGGAAAGCTGTATTCCTAGAAAACCGCGGGGAGGCATTCGGGGTATGGCGTGAACCTTTTATCGAACTTCGAGTTCCACTATTGTTTCATCTAAGGCGTGATCCTTTCGAAAAAGCACAGCATAACTCCAACACTTACAATGATTGGTTTTTAGATAGGCCATTTGTTGTCGTTCCTTTGCAGCAAATCGCAGGAAAGTTTTTGATGAGCATGAAAGAGTACCCACCTAGCCAAACCCCTGGATCGTTCAACCTGGATAAGATCCAGAAAATGATCGACGCTGCTGGTTCGGGTGGCAAATAATCGTATTCAAAAACTCTGATGGCATCCCGAGGTGAAAATGTCGAGCACGCATCAGGGTTCTAGTAAGCCAATTAATGGCGTTCAAGAATCTGTAAAACTTAAAAAGGGTTGGCTAAGATTCGTATACTTCGCCGCCCTTATTGCAATCGGATTCGGCATCGCCTTTGCAACAACTTCATTGCTTAATCGTGTTCAAAAAGCTTCCCCAAAATCACTCTCAGGAATGATTTGGATTCCGGAAGGCGAGTTCCAAATGGGAACCTTGGAAGACACGCCAAATAAGAACGAACAACCGCCTCACCTTGTTAAAATCAAAGGCTTTTGGATTGATGAACACGAAGTAACCAACGAACAGTTTCAAAAATTTGTCGAAGCTACAGGTTACATCACCACCGCCGAAAAAGCCCCCGATTGGAATGAACTTAAAAAACAACTCCCACCCGGAACACCAAAGCCCGCTGCAGAAAAACTTGTGGCAGGTTCCTTAGTATTTTTACCACCTACCCATCCCGTGCCTACCGATGATGTTTCACTTTGGTGGGCTTGGACCCCGGGCGCATGCTGGAAACATCCCGAAGGACCAGGCAGTAATCTCGACAACCGGCTGAATCACCCTGTGGTGCAGGTATCATGGGATGATGCAACCGCTTTTGCAGCATGGGCGGGAAAACGATTACCCACCGAGGCAGAATGGGAATACGCATCCCGTGGCAACTTGCAAGGTAAACGATTTTCCTGGGGCGACCAACTGCCATCCGACTCAGCTAGATTAACAAACATATGGCAGGGCACATTTCCCCACCTTAATACAAAGCTGGATGGGTGGGAAAGAACTTCGCCTGTTAAATCCTTCCCGCCCAACGGGCATGGCCTTTACGATATGGCGGGAAATGTTTGGGAGTGGTGTTCGGATTGGTATCGGGCGGATCAATATCAACAAATGGCAAACAGACCCAATACCGTAAGCCCAGAGGGGCCTGCAAATAGCTGGGACCCAAACGAGCCGCATACGCCCAAGCGGGTGACACGGGGTGGCTCCTATCTTTGCCATGCAAGTTATTGCGAAAGCTACCGCAATGCAGCAAGAAGGGGTACTGCGCCAGATACGGGAATGTCGCATCTAGGGTTCCGCTGCGCGCATTCAAATTAAGAAATATTCAATTCATTAAAATCAGGGCGGATTACAAAAAAAATTATTCATCGCATTACGCTGATAATAATTGCACAGGGAAAAGTCTGATTACTTAAGCGAAGCAATCGCATTGTTGATCGCGCTTTAACCAAGCGGAATTATTTTTTATGATTATTATTAAGAGTATCCAAGGGGCGCTCACCAAAAAGGCCCCGATAACTTGATGCAAATCTACCGAAGTGCCCGAATCCAAACTTGGAAGCAACGTTTGAAACCGTGGTACTAGAAGGATTGGAATCCTGCAAAACTTTCCTGGCAGCATGTATTTTATAAATGATCAGGTAGCGTAATGGTGATATCCCAAAATAATCCATGAATATGTTTCGGAGCGTACGGCCGGAAACATTAGCAGCCTCAGCAAGGCTTTCAACAAAAATACTGTCAAGCGGTTCGCTTTGCAGCTTATTTTTAATGAGCGTCATTATCTGGGTTCGATCAATAATTCTTCGGCCCACTCCCATTTGCTCGATCACTGGAGGTTTCAAAATAATATTTTCATAAATGGCAATGATTTCTTTTTGGGCTTTTCCATTACTGGGTAAACCCTTTGGCGGACCATTAGCTTTCTCAACCAGGCTGAAAATATCTTGAAGCACCTTCTTTAACTTTAAAACCGAATCCTTCCCAACATTCACCACACCATTGATTTGATTGGTTTCTGAAATATGATTTTTTTGAAGGATTTGTTTTACCACATTCATGGGAATAAAAAGATTCAACCAATCATGAACATCGTTGAATGAGATAATGTATTCGACATCGGGAACGCATATCAGCACCGAATCGGAAAGCATGCTTTTGCCATTTGCCTTGCATGAACCATTCAGCGGAATATGAACAAGATGACCATCACCATTAAGTTTGCCATTGGTGATCGACGCACCACCCGCCCAGCCGTATTGAAGTCCGAGTTCGCCCACGACCAAGGAATGGGTTTTCCATTCAGGAGTTTTTAGATTGGCAACCATGCCATCAAGTTTAAGAAATTTTATGTCGCTTAAAAAATCGTAAAAATCTTTGTGCTGATTAATCTGCATATTCTATTACACTTCAAATTTAGTAATTACGCAAGTAATCAAACAATCATTAATCACCTTTCAAGTTATTTATCGACAATTAATTTAAAAAGAAAAGTTAGTTAATGATAAAAATGCGTTAATGCCAATAGTGGATTGAAATTCATCATTTTTGGCCAATTTATGCCAATAATGGATCGCTTTTTGCCAATAAAGGATTTGATAGGGCTTTAAAATATATTAACCTAAATATCGATTATCAATTAGCCCATTGATTTTTAAATAAAGTTGAAGAATTTATCATGTATGAAGACTTTTCAGCATGGACTGAAAAAATCATCGATCAAAGATATCGAATCAAACGCAAATTAACCAATGGTGGCATGGGAATGGTTTTTCTTGCATTTGATCTGCATCTCAACAAAGATGTTGTTATAAAAGTGCCTGTTTTCAAATATTCCGAACAAAAAAACGAAACACTCCATAGGTTTAATCGCGAGATTCTAGCACATTCGACTTTGGAACATCCAAACATAGTTCCGATCATAGATAGTGGAATTTATGAACATCGTCCATTTCTTGTATTGCAATACATAAAAAATGGAACGCTAAGAATGCTTCTAGATTACGCCAAGTTAAGACACGAAGCCTGTTATCCTAATAATTTACAACTTTGGTTGCCCCAGATTTCTTCAGCATTGGATTTTATTCATTCAAATAATTGGGTTCATCGCGATGTGAAACCCGAGAATATTTTGTTCGACTCAAATTACAACCCCTATCTAACCGACTTTGGTATTTTAAAAAACTTCACGCTCATTAATGAAGAGGCTGCTACTACCTCGCTTAGCTCTTTTATTGGTAGCCCACAATACATGGCGCCAGAACAACATCTCGGGAAAAAGATTACTGCCAAAACCGATCAATTCGCACTCGCAGTGATCATTTATGAGTGCATTTCAGGAAAGTTGCCATTCAATGGGAACAATCATGTGGGGATATTACTTGAAATTGTAAATCAAAAAGCAATCCCGCTTAAAGATCGTGTGGCAAATCTGCCAACTCCTATTTCAGATGCGGTAATGAAAGCGCTTTCAGAGGATCCTGATGATCGATTTGAAAATTGCAGCCAATTATGCACCATCATCATGAATGAACTGGCTTCAAACGCGACTAATAATAAAGAAAACCATGTTAATCATTTTCAAACAAGCAAAAACATTAACATCAATGAGATTTTAAATGCGAAGTTAATCTGGCAGGCCAATTTATTTTGTTCTCAACTCATGGAACAAAAGACCCTTAACAACAACCTATACACCAGCATGAAAAAAAATCTTTCGGAACATCTAAAAGCAGAAATCCCTTTGGCAAGCATGCTGAACGATCTACTTGACTTTTTCACCATGAGTGGAACAATCGAAGCCACAAACTACGAAGATATAATCCAAGCTTTAAAGAAACTTATTCCTGAATTAATCCCAAATACAATTTGATCAATACCAACCACTCAAATTGAATAGAACCAAAACTCACCACCCGACCCCCCATCAACAATTCAAAAAGCACCTCACATCACCGGTTCTTTAAATTTTAACGCCATACGCTGTTTCAGAATAGCGATACCGATACATCCCAAAGCATAATTCTCAAAACAGCGTTCAATATTTAAAAACTCATAGAAACTAAATCCCAACCGACTTAGGCAATTTAGAGAAGAAGCATTAAATTGGCTTCAAACAGGAAGTCTGGGAAGACATTTCTGAAAACACTGATTGTTCTTAATTTGCTTTTTTTGCTAACTATAACGAATCTTCCGCCTTTTTAATCAAACCAACCCTGTTTTTTGCCGATAGATACTGATGTGCGCCTTCTTTAAGGCGTGCAAAAGGTTTGGTTTTTAAAATTACGGCTATGCCCTGGGGATTTACCATGTTTCATTTTCTATCCAAATGGTTTTCAGCTTCGAATTCAAAGGCCATTAAAAACCCTCGCAAGGCATCTTTTTCTCCGAACCTTTTGCCTAAAATCGAATTTCTTGAAGATCGCACCACCCCTGCAAATATTACTTTTGCCTCTGGTGTGCTTACCTTGGATTTCACTAATTCAGATTCCACCAGCGAATCTGTAATTGTTACCAACAATGGTACGACCATTGATGTTTCCGGCGATGCAACTGGTTCGCAGTTTTCATTCGCAAACAGTGATGTCAACCAAATCGTGCTTCAAGATAGTGGCGGTGG
>CAZYAY010000129.1:0-6293 GCA_964646215.1 uncultured Candidatus Kuenenia sp.
GTTTGCGAAAAGTGTGGTGACACCATCCTTTGGGTCTTTCCTATCGAGTCGCAGCCTCGAGAAAAAACCTGAGAACCGATAAAAATCATCCTGCGTGTATTTCTCGAGTGGATGGTTATGGCATTGGGCACAGCCAATGCGGGTGCCCAGAAAAGATTGCGCCATGGATGCCACTACTTCGCTGCGATGGGCTTCACGCTGTTCCCCGACGGTTACGATGAAATAGCCGACTGGGGGATTTTCAGACGTGGTGCCCGTGGAGGTGAGAATTTCACTGCAAAGAAGATCCCAGGGCTTGTTGGTGCGAACCTGATCGTGAAGCCAGGAGTGAAAGGCTCTGACGCCTTTGGTACCACGAACATCGTGATCGCGTTCCTTGCGGTTCTGGAAAATATCTGCAAGTTGCAATGTCCAGAAATCGACAAACTCGGGCCTATCCAAAACTTTATCGATGATAATGGCACGCTTGTTTGTGCTTTTATCTGACAGAAAGTTTTTTACTTCGGAAGCAGTGGGCAGAATACCTGCAGCGTCAAGGTATAGCCTGCGCAGGAAAACTTCATCCGTGCAAGAGGGGCTTGCGGGAATTCCAAGACCTGAAAGTTTCTTGAACACAGCATCATCAACTGGGTTAATGGGTTTGGGGAAAGATGCGATTGGAATTGAATTTTTGTAGGGGGTGGTAAAGGTTGCGATTGCGACTTGGTCTTCGAAAAACACTTGGACAGAGGTTTCGCCGGGACGAAGCGCAGTTACCAAACCATTGGCATCCACACTAAGTTGGGAAGCATCAGCAACTGCAAATTTTGCAAGCCAGGTAACATCAACAGTCTTGTTGTCAGAAAATTCCGCAACGACCTTCAGTTGTTGTTTCTGATCTTTTGCAAGCAGCATGGTTGCGGGGGTGATTATTAATCCTGTAAGTTTCGAATCATTTTTCGTGGGGCCTGGCATACCCGCTTTCAACCATTGAACCATTACTTCGTGGGATCTGCTGTTTCTGGAAAACAATCTGCCACCTTCATGCATCACTTCGCCCATGGCTTTACGAACGAGCAGGCTTTCTCCAGGATCAGCAGTGTCAATTCTGCGGGCTAAAAATTCGCGGGTCAGCCAGGCATGATCCAACTCCGGAGCATAACCCCGAAGCGAAAGTCTGAAGCCATTTTGGCCATTGCCTTTTCCATGGCATGCGCCCTGATTACAACCATGCCTTGTTAACAAGGGCATGATTTCGTGAAGGAAGGAGGGTGTGGTTTCTGCGCCATATCCTGCTTCATTTGTTAGAAGCATGAGTAATACCGCAATGCAGGATGCTGGAAGATAAACGTTCATGGAAGGCAATCAAAAGGAGTGTGTGGGGTCAAAACCGCATACCATTAATTACATCTTCATTTATATCGGAAATAAAGTCGTTCATACAGCACAAAAACCCGCTTTGGAAGGTGTTTTACGGAAGATTAAATCCCATAATCGGAACTTGTAGTAATAAAAAAGGAAGGGCCCTGAGGTAATCAGGGCCCTTCCTTTAATGGAATTATAAGGCGTTGTTAGCGGATGCTAACTTTATCGGCCTTGGGGAAGTTTGCTGGAATCGTGTTGAGGGTGACTTTCCCGGTGGCGGCCCACTCGGTGCCCCTTGCAAAGGTAACTTCAAAGCCGATGCACTTCATTGCGGTTTCATCATGGCCCAAAGTGGTGTGGAAAATCCTGCCTTTGCCGTAATCAAGCACCATGAGCATGGGTTCGTGTTCACCCGAGCCGCCGGTCTTTGGGTCTGCAAAAGCAGTTGCCAAGACGGTAAGATTTTTTGCAGGGCCCCGAAGCCTGTCGTAAAGTTCATCGGTGTTGTGCATCCATTCTGCAGGAAGGCCCTTGGTGATAGGGTGTTCGGTATTGCGAGTCACGACGACAAACTCATGTTTTTTACCATGGCTACCGCCCCGGCCTGGGGTCATATCATTTACAAACTTGCCATCTTTCAAGCGGACATAGGGGCCGCTTTTTTCGGTTCTGCCACCCCAGCCGCCGACGCCGATGATTTCGTTGTATTCTGCCCATGCGGGGAAGGCATTGTTGGCTGCATGAACTGGAACAAAACCGCCACCATTTTTTACATATTCAACCAGATCATTCTGGGTTTCCTTGGACCAATCCTGACCATTGTAATTACTTACAACAACTTGATAGTTGGCAAACTTGGGCCTGAAGGTGGCAACTTCCGGTCCCTTTGGTGGGGCGGTTGCAACATCCACGCTGAACCTGCCTGTATCTTCAAGGATTTTCTTGAGGATGGGGGTGGTTCCTTTCCAATTGTGGTTATTTTGACCATCAACAATCAATGCCTTGATCTTGTCTCCTTGTGCGAAGGAATTGCCTGCAATTAATAGTGCAACAGTCAGGGCTAATAATCGTACCGCAAACTTTTTCATCATTCATCTCCTCGGGAAACAGTTTTGAAAAATAGTGAACAAGCATGATACATCGAAGTGGAAGAAGGTGCAATTAATTAGATTATCGATCTGATTTTATAAACGGAATTGGCCGGGCAATTGCTGGAATTGGAAAGGTGATTGATGATAGAGGTGATTAAATGGTTCTTGCGATGCGAAAGCCAAGCAATCTGTTGGCACTTTTGGGTGAATCCATGCCTCGGAAAGCAGACCGCCAGCATGATTCCTGATCGATATAAGAACCGCCCCTGCAAATTCGCTTTTGGCCACTTCTGGGCCCGGTTGGGTCTACAACATTTCCTTTGGAATAAGATCCATACCAATCATTGCACCATTCCCAGACATTGCCATGCATATCATAGAGGCCGAAGGAATTGGGGCGATATTTTCCAGCGGTTTTTAGAACAGGTTGTGGTCTGGCGTAATTGATGCCAGTAGAAAAATTAATCGTATCAATTTCACCGAAGGCAAGTTTAGGCTTTGCATTTTGCCCTGGTAGTGGATTCAGGGGGTATGAAATCCTGATATTTGCATCGTCCGAGCTCATGGTTTCGCCATAAAATGTTGCGGTGGTAGTTCCTGCCCTGCAAGCGTATTCCCATTCCGCCTCGGTAGGGAGACGAAACCCACCTGGTGTCAAGGCATTTAATTTGTTGACGAAAAGCTGGCAATCATGCCAAGAGACATCCGTAACAGGAAACTCTGGGTTTTTACCATAACTGGGATTATTGCCCATGATAGTTTCCCATTGTTCCTGGGTCACGGGAATGTTACCCAGATAAAATGGCTTGGTGATTGTGACTTTATGCAATAACTCGTTGATGAAGCGGTTTTTTTCCGAAGTGGGGGAACCCATCAGGAATGAACCTGCTGGAACCATCGTAAGATCCAAGGTTATGCCGTTGCCCAGATCGACGACTTGAGTTTTCAGAATCGGCCCGGTTGATGGCTTTTCTGGAACAATGATGGCGGCTGGAGAAGGAACAAGTTTATTCAAAGATTTTTGAAAACGAAGGATTAGTTCTTTTGGCTCGGGACGAATAAGTTTTGCAAGTATCAAGGCATTTTGATGCAAGCCTGCATTATCGAGGGTATCCACCGCCAGGGTTCGGATTTTCATCGTGGCAGTTTCAACATCTGCAACAGGGGTTTCCAATACCTGGTAATAGGTAGCAATATCTTCGCAAAGTTCGTAGCAGTATTGGGGATCTTGGGCGAGGGTTTCTAATCTTTGGCGAAACTCATCATAAAACCAGCGTAATCCAACCTGAACCCATGGATCACAATTTCCCGAGGTTTTGATCAAATCAATCAAGTCTGGCAATAGCTTTGCTTTCTTTTGGGTTGATGGTTCCTGATGGTATGCAAGAACTGAGGCAACGACTTTTGCAATGTCGGGCCTTTGTGCATTTTGGCTTGCCTCAAGGGCCAGGAATAATAATTCTGCCTCATTAAGATTGCTATCATCCCGGTTTGCTAAAAGCTGCAAGTAGGTTCTTGCAAGTAACAGGTGGACTTCGTTTCGAAGGGTGAAATCTGCAATACCGTTTGGGAGATCGGGGTTACCCAGCAAGGCAACTGCCTGCTTGCAGCGGTGCAAAGCATTGGAAGGTTTGACTTCAATCAGATTACGAACATCCTGAATACATTGTTGGACATAAATTTCCGGGCCCGTATCTTCGGTGTTTAAAAAAGATAGAAGTTCGTCTGCATTCATGCGAAACACTTGGGTTTCCCCAAGCAGCATATTGAAAGAGCTGAGTTGATTTTCGGTGGGATCAAAATCAATAAAAATCAAGGTTTCTGTGGGGCGACTGATTGCAACCCGTATTTGATCAATCGCAAGGCGCTTCCTAAGCCGATTAATCTCGGCACCTTTGAGGTCTTCTTTTATTTCCATGATGGGGTTAAGCAGGCGGCCAGATTCCAGCACGCAAACTGTTTGAAATTCCAACCCCTTGCTCTCTGCAACTGATAGAACCAGGTTTTTAACATCTTCTGCGAAGAAATCTGGTGTGTTATCAAGCAACCTGATAATGGCGCATCCTGGTAAATCAGCCAATACTTTCATCAAGCGGGAAAGAGATGGATTGTTGGATGCGGTGCAATGGATGATTTTGCCATTTGTAGCATCAGAGACAGAATTTTCCTCAAGGCCGCGGGGCCGGTCTTCTTTTGGGAGGTGTTGGTACAAACCCCGTGCGAAGTTGACAAGATGACCAATGCTACTTGGGTTACGAAGGTTTGCAGATAGAGACAAATCCTCAGGAGATTTAAGAACATTGGAGACGAGGTCTTTAAGTTTGCCCCATTCAAAATCGGTTGGCCGAACGGTCTGCCCTTCATCGCCGGAAATCAAAACAAAAGGTGCGACCCCATTGTTAAACTCTGCGATTTTCCTCGCAAGAAAAAGAGGTACTGAGGTTTCAATCGGGGTGAGATCCTGCACCTCATCAATGACGATACGATTAAGGCATGACAATTCCGTTTTTAAAAAACGATTGGAAACAAGCTTCAGCAAGGCCTGCCTGGCCAGTTCTAGTTCGGGGAAGTAGTCCCAGATGGGCGCTGAGACTTCGAGTGCGGAAACGGCTGCTGCAATTCCTTCGGTTGCGATTCCCAAAAAAGGCATGCGTTTCGAAATATAATCTTCCATTGCAAGCTTGGAAGAAAAGTTTTCCGAGGTGTTCAAATACTCGCCAACGAAATGGGCCCCTACTTCCGCATACAAAACATCTGGTAATTGATGCCAGCGGCCAAGAAGATTCGGGCTTAGTCGGGCGATGCCATTGAAAAACGCCTGTCTAGCTTCGTCTTGTGTCCATCTGGGTTTATATCCGTGTGCCATTTCCCTTACAAAATCCGCAAAGGTCTTGACCTGAACCGTGGTGCCGTTGGGCGTGAAGGATTCGAAATATTCATCTGCCTGCCTGGCCAATCCTTGAGACCAAGTCAGATAAAGCACCTGCTCATTGGAACGAGACTGGATCGCCTGCCAAAGTGAGGATGTTTTTCCGCTTCCTGGATTTCCCCTCAGAAGACGAATTGCAGAGAAAGAATTTACGAACAATTTTTGGTCTGGCGTCCATGGAAGGGGGAAGTCCAACCCATTCATCAAATCATCGTTATGTAGTTGGTGATATTCATTGGATTTTCCAGACCGCAAGGTTGCATGATTATCGTGATGCCTTATTGCCCGCAAAAAAATTGAATGGGATTGGTTCGAAAGAGATTTTACAGGGGGTGCAGTTTCTGGCGCCCACCAAAGATAGTAATGGCTGCCATTGTTGCCACCCATGGGCGTTCTGCGCCAGCCATGATTGTTGTTACCTTGGACGCCTTTGACTACCGAGGTCCTGCCATGCGCACATAGATGTGTCAGCACCAAGGTCAGTCGTTTGCCAAGTGCGCTGAGCGCTGCGCTGCCATTTAATGTGTTAAGAATATCATCATGGCAGTTTAAAGTGAATTTTTGTTGTGGCAATGTGATCGAAACAGGCAATGAATCATTGCTGAAAGTGAGCCTTTGGTCTGACACGGGCGGGAAAGACATTTTGTTGACGGCCTAATTAAGGTCTCATTAAAACATATACAATAAAAGTCCATTTATACTAATATCTTTGATTAAATAATATATCAATGTTATTTTAGTATTTAAAATACAACAAAAATATATGGCATGCTAAAGTAGGGCTTATCGCACTTATGTTTTTGCCATTTTTGGATAGCCTTCATAGCCGCAGAGGTTTTAGTCAAGGTTCGCAATGCCATGCGCTTGGTGGATCGAAAGATTCTAGCGTCAAAATAATGTCTGGTTATCAGTTGAAACACGCGCCGGGA
>CAZYAY010000130.1:0-6278 GCA_964646215.1 uncultured Candidatus Kuenenia sp.
GAGGCTCTTCAAGTTTTTTCCAGCAACTGCCAACCAACCGCGCCTTTTCAAGCCACAAATTTACTTCTTCAGGTGAACTCGTTGCAACTTCGAGAGGTATTAGCATAACTCTCGTCCAACGAAACCATGGAAAAATAATCAATGTTCCAACCAAGGCCAGGTTAAAAGGCAGACATAGTACCGGAAGCCCTATCAATCGCAATGTTGAGTCAAGCCATTCCCATAGGGCAACCATGCCAACAGATAAAACCGCAGTCCATAAACCAGTATATAATCCCATGCGCAGGTATTGGCCACCAAATGCCAGGAACAAGGCAAGCAGATTAAAGAACAAGTTAATATCAGAGAAAGATTTCCCTGTGTTGGGAACTACCATGGTAAGGGATATCATCGTAAAAATTAGAAAAACTGAAACTAAGAAAGAAGTGCGCGAATGCCAGAGTATGCCGATTAGAAATAGGGCCCAACAAAGTATTTGAATTGAAGAAATAGTTTGCATGATGGGAGATACGGCTTTTTGAATCCTGTATGAAATTCCTGCGAGCCATGTACCATACTTCGGGGATTCTGTTTGAAATGCTATTCCTGAAAGCCCGAGATAAGCATCGCTATTTAGCGGATTGGAAAGGATGCATTTGTAAAAAAAAACTTCTGCTTGATGTAGATCGCCTTTCCCCGCATAAATCGAGCCCAATCCATTCCAAGTGTTGGCTGTTTTGAAAAATAATTCGGCTTGTTCATATCGGCCGAGGTTAAATTCGCACCAACCTGCACCACCGTGGGCATCAAGAAGTTTAGGATCAAGTTCTATCGCATTTAAGAAATGGGTTGATGCATTTTTATAATCGGCAAGGTAATAGTAAGCCCAACCCATGCCATCTTCTTGGTACCAACGCCCACGAATGGACTTTGGTTTGGATTCCTCGAAGTGGAATCTGGCTTTATCCGGTTGCCTTAATGCCAGTGCATTCCAACCGTTCATATCAATCGGCTCGTACCATCCTACAGCGTTTGAAATCAAAACATTAAGCCATACTGCAAAAATATAAGGAAGTGCAAATAAGGTAAGGCCCAAGCGAATTCGCTTGATTAACTTTGCGCCAATAATCAGAAACAAAACAATTACCATCGAACCTAAAAGTGTCAGAATCAGTTTGCCAATTGCAGGAACTTCAGGAAAAATGAACCAAGATAAACCAAGTAATGCGCCGTTAACGCCAAACAATCCCGATTCCATCTCCGCTTTCATTCCTGCAAACTTTGCCAATAGCGTGGATGCCACTGCGCCCAATAAACTCCAGGCGGCATTCATTGGCGAAAGAATCAAAAGCCCCACGAAAAATATCATGCCTGAAGTTATGTTGTTGGCAAGAAACATCTGCCCATAACCCCGCATGATAAGTTTCAAAATCTCAAGTGTGGATACATTCATGATTTTTTCTGAATGGCTGAAATAGAAAACAGGGTGCTATATCGCAACAGCCTCGATCACCGAGTAAAAAGCATCATCAAGCATGGGCGATACCTTGATGATTTTAAAACCCGCATCATTCAATAACTTCTGGTAAACATCCAGCGGCTTGAACATGGCCCGTCCGAAGGTGTCGTAAAAGATATAGCGGAATTCCCATGAAATACTGTAGTCGAGATTGCCTTCAACAAAGGCTTCGTTGATCACTAATTTTCCACCAGGAACCAGTGCCCTGCGTGATTTTTCAAACAACATACGGCATACCGATGGAGTCCAGTCGGTCAGTACCCGGCTAAAGAGGATACGATCATAACCACCGGGTAGTTCATCCTTCAGAAAATCACCTTCATGGACATTGATTCGATCTGGCTGGTTTTTTTCTTTTATTACTTCCCGTGCAAGCGCAGCAGATGCAGGCAGGTTAAAAACGGTTATATTCATCTCGGGATACGCTTGAAGCATTGCACAACCGATGGTCCCATCGCCTCCACCAACATCAAGCAACTTTGTTCCACCGATCATAGCATTGGAGGCAAGGATGGATTTAATCGCGCCCAGTGCGGTGACCCGCATCCATTTTTCCAAATGCTCTGCAGCTTCAGGGGTTGCTGGTGGCCATCGAACCGCATCGGGCAGAGGCATTCCTTGAAGCACATCTATCATTGGTAGGCAGGCAACATTGCGCCAGTAAT
Source organism: uncultured Candidatus Kuenenia sp. (assembly GCA_964646215.1). GTDB lineage: Bacteria > Planctomycetota > Planctomycetia > Gemmatales > Gemmataceae > UBA969. The sequence goes on from CAZYAY010000130.1 coordinate 2,164, forward strand.
TTACAAGGTCACGAAAGAAGTAGCCTTGTGAGCCATTGTTGCCAAAATATTCTTTGGATTCTTTAGATAATCCAAAGATAGCATCATCTTCGCAATACAATCCTTTGGTTTCTTCCAATAAGCCGCATAATGCAAGCAAGTGGAGAAATTTCCAACCACGATCGAGAACGATGTTTAATCGTTTGCAGATATCCGTTGCTGGAAGCGGGCCTTCCCTGCCTAAAAGTTCCGGAAGTTGCAAATCCAGAAAAGTTTCAAGCATCCGCATCCGGGCTCCGCCTCCCAGTATTTGATAATATCTGTTATCACGGTCACGCGGGGTTCCAGGTGTTGGGTTTAAGAAGTTTGAAAACATGTTTTTTTTCTTTCAAGTTAAGGGCACATGGTACGAGGTAAATGCGAAACGAAACCCAGTGAGATTACCAAAGGGATTTTGTGTCTGTTGTTTTCCGCTAAAATCGCGGTTGCAAAAATCACTTCAATGCACATCGAAGGAATAACTTTTTTTAGCGCATCATGCACTAATATTTGAACATCTACCTCGCTACTTCGGCTTGAAGCATCATGAATAAGCCTGATCTGTAGGTCGGTTGTTGATGATTGAACTATCTGAAACTGGTAGATCCCCCGAATTTCTTCGATTGCATCAATTAATAGGTAGGGCGATATCAATCCCCCATCCGGGGTTACAATCGAATCTGAAATTCTACCTTCAAGAGATTTGATGGATCGGTGCGTGGTGCCACATGGGCAGTTAACAGGATCCAGCGTGGCAAAATCTCCAAGGCCGCAATACCTGATCATGGGGGTGTTATGATTGATAAGGTCGGTCACCACGCTTTGGCCAATTTTATTGGTGGCGTTGCCATTCTCATCAAGTACTTCAAACAACACTTCCGTTTCCGCAATATGGAATCTGGAAGGATGGGTGGCGCATGAATAAGCAATCAGGCCCGCCTCACTTGAAGTGTAGGTCTCGACAATTTTAGCAAGGGGAAACACGGTGTTGATCAAGACTCTGGTGGTTTGTTCCAACATTTCAGAAGTTAAGTGCAGCAGTTTCAGCCCTTTGAATATTTTGCCATTCCTATGCATTGCAATCGCGATGCTGCGCATGGTTGATGGGTAGGAAGAAATGAACTCTGGTCGGAAAAGTTCGATGGCGTTGATTAATTCAGGCGTGGGTCGACTGCTTCCAAGAATGCGTTTTTCCATCACGGTGGTTTGAAGTAAATCAGCCAGGGCGAAGTCGATCGATCCCGCGGCCAGATCGGTGATATAAAGTACATTTGCAAGGGGTTTTCCTGCGCACCACTTTTTATAAATAACCAAACTGCGAGCCATGAAATGCCATAGCGCTTGTTCTTCCCGATAAATCCGGGAAGGTATTCCCGTTGAACCCGAGGAGGAAACCAGCCAAACAGGCTCTTTTCGCGCAAAGTTTTTTATCGTTCGTAAACCGGCATTGCGGAGGTCTGCCTTGGTTATAAGCGGGATGCGATGCAGATCTTCCATTGTTTTTAATGAAGCGGGGTCAAACCCCTCATCATGGTACTTTTTCCAATAAAGTGGAACATTATGGTAGGCTTCAGTCACCAACACTTTTAATTTTTCGAATTGATATGCTTGTACTTGTTCCGGACTCCATTTGTCGAATTCAACAATTTGATCTAATGCGGAAAGTAGTTTTTCGCCCCGTTGTATTATGTTCCTTGGTGATGGCACATTCGGGAAATGTGAAGTGTGGGCTTGAAACATCAGGGCCCCCAATTCGTTTGGGTTAAAGGCTCAATGCGTTCTTGAACAATCCGCCAATCATTGGCTTGGTACGATGCAGTCAATTCAATGATTCCAAGACCTGGTGAAAGAACAACTTCCACTTTTGTGGGGAATTGATCATCAGGGTTTACCACCATGGTTTGGATTATGATTTCATCTGTTTTGTAGGATGGCACAAACCTGGATTTTAAATGCATGAACGGTAAGCCAACGAAGGGTTGTAACAAATCTGAAAGTATGGCATTTACCCGTGGAATCCAAGGCCTATAAGCTGAATGATCCTCCCAGGTAATATCGCGGTTTTTACTGAAGGGAACCAAGCCCAACCCCAGTGAAAATAAACGCAGTAAACTTGAGGAGGATTTTTCCAATGTATGCGAGATGTAGGTTTCATCAGAGATTGAAGCGCATAAGCTTGCACCATATTCAACCGACCGATAGCTGATTTCCCCCCATCCCAAGGAAATGGTCTGGATGGTTTCCCAAGCGATGGTTTTGCCAGATTTTTCAATCCGGTAGCGAATCGAGGTTCCAATCTGGCCGGAAAAACAGGCGATTAGATCTGGATCAATGTGCAAAGGTGAGATTAATTTGCCTTCCGTTGGAACACCTGTTGCTAAAGTTGTTTCACCCGAGGCATGGTGGGTGATGAAATTTCTGATGCGAAAGGGGGTTGTTGTTGCCCCAGGAAACCATGCGGACTGCACTTGAAGATGCAAATGAGGGATTGGTGATCGGCCTGAATTTCCACAGTACCCGAGTAATTGCCCCCGTGTGACCCGTTGGTTTTTGTAGACGATGATTCCATCTTTTTTAAAATGACTTAATAACACGTACCAGCCCAAGTCATTTAAAATCACAACGAGATTTCCCCAGTTCTGTTGCAGGTTTTCTTCTCCAAGCTCATTGTCTGCAACATCAGATACAACACTTACCACGGCCCCATCGCAGGGCGCAAGTATTGCAGAACCATAGGTGTAAGCATCCTCTAGTTTTGTCCTTTGATCTGGATGAGGATTCCCTGATGCATCAAGAATTTCGAAATCCAGCGCATGGCACCAAAGTGATTTGTGAGTGTAGCTTCCATTAAAACCCTGGGTCACCACTCGATCGCCTGAAAAAGGTAGAGAGAGCGTAGGGGTATGAAAATCAGGGAAACGCTTTAAAGTGGTGAGGAAGCGCAGCACATTCTGTTCGGGCGCACCATCTGCATAGGGAGATTCAAACAGCCACAAAAAACTTGAGCGCTGCCTAAGGGCGTAGGTAAACATTAGAAGCACGACAAGAAAAGGTAAAGATAGGGGTGGAATGTTATAACTGCGCAGGAAGGTTCGCATTCCGATGGCTAGCAGGGTGGAAAGTATAGCGCCAAAACCCGCAAGCAAAAGCGAACTTTTTGAAGTGATGAAATACACCCCGCCCAGCCCCATGCCACAATACAAGTAATTGGTGCCCATCCAACCTGCGCCGAAAGCGCTGGCATTCAACCCGGTGAGTTGTAAGAATCCGTATCCCACCAAAAACCCAAACATTCCAAGTGCGATTTGAAGGGGCGAGTGTATTAAAACGGCAAGGCACGCAATCATTCCCACATATACATTCGGGAGAAAGAGTGCTGCACTAAAAGCAATAAACCATTCAGTTAAAATGCCCGGAAGAATTGAAAGCTCGGGCAATAAAGAGGGTGGTGCGATCCCGATTACCGGCGTTGCAGTAAACGAATAAATCAGCAGGTAATTAAATATCGTTACAATTACAAATGGCAGGCTGTAGGCGCCCATCCCAAATAAACGAGTCATCATATGGGTTAAAGTTACGGATAAAAACATCGCTGCAATTGATGTTACAGGCAGCAGGACCATCAGCAGATAAACTGAAACATTCTGCTGATTCGTAACATAGGCCAACCCCATGGATGAAATTAGCGAGTTGCAAAGCAACTCTCCACTGCGAATTCTAGCCGCAGGGAAATTAAATATCTTGGCCACTGCAAATGCCGTCATGGTGCCGGCCAGGCCAAAAAGCCCGGAGGTCGGCGAAAGGAATGTTGCTGCAAGAAGAATGGCGCCCAATCTTGGATTACGGCAGAAGTATATCAGTGAATAAGCATTAAATATGGATTCGAATGCATCATAAATTTGAGCATTCCCAGGATGGTTATCATTAGGTTTCGACAAGCTATCCATGCGTTAATTGTTTTCTTGTGTCAGTGAAGCAAAAGAGCAACCGCCTTTGGGGTTACTTGGTTAGTGCCATGTTCTTTGGATTGGCTTTCAGTTGCAATTGTTCAGGTAGTTGCTCAAGTTCTTCGATATAATTCAGGTTCTCCTTCTCGC
>CAZYAY010000131.1:0-6090 GCA_964646215.1 uncultured Candidatus Kuenenia sp.
GGGCATAAGAAGGTCTTGGTATTTTTTTCCACATAATCAAAGATCTTTTCACCGAAGAAAACAGGGAAGCCAATGTTTACATTTTGATATTCCCGATTGCCAGCGTCATAAGGTGTGCCATTGGTTTGAGATAGCGGGTTAGCAAACACACTTCGTTGGAAAATCCTATGGGCTTCGGGATAAGTCTGAGGGGGATTCTGCCTGTACATTTCCATTGCCAGGCCGATTTGCTTCAAATTATTCTGACAATACATCCTTGCAGCAGTGGATCGAACTTTTTGTACCGCGGGGAGCAATAACCCAATAATGACTCCAATGATGGCAATTACCACCAAAAGCTCAATCAAGGTAAAACCCGGTTTCGGGCTCTTCATTCGTTTCATCTTGGATACCTTTTAGGCGGGTTCAATCAAAACAATAATCAAACCTTCAATGTTACTTAACAACCTTATCATTTTACAATAGTAAGCATTAAAAAGTGATGAGCGTGGCAATAAAATTACCAATTCCAACCCCAGCAGCTTAAAATTATTCGATTTCTATGCTGTTAACCTATGATAAATAAGGCTTTACGGCATACAGCCAGTTTGTGTAGTATTCAAACGGATGGCGTTTTTGTCTCTCCAAATAAGGGAAGGGATTTCATGCATTGTAGCAATTTAAATCGAAGGGCTTTTTTAGCGAATATCTCTGCGTTAGGAATTTCGACCCTGGTAAATGCTGAACCAACTATAAGTAGCTATCCCTTTTATGCAATGGATACCGGATTAAGAGGCACTGATGTGCCTTCGTTGGAAAAGAAAGTTGCTCTTCTTGCAAAGCTTGGGTTTGCAGGTATAGGGTGGACTTGGAATGCATCAGAAGCAGAGCCCCTTCTTAAGTTGCTTGACCAATATAAATTGCAACTCTGGGCAATTTATCTTGCGCCTGTTATGGAAGATGCACCCGATAAAGGGTTACTTGCCTACATTTCCAGCTTGAAAGGCAGGCCCACCCGAATCGAGCTGGCTTTACGAAGCAAAAAATTCAAACCCTCCGACCCCGAGGGCGATAAAACCGCATTGCAATATTCGATGCCTTACCTGGAACAAGCCAAAGATTCCGGGCCTGTGATTTCCTTTTATCCCCATCGCTCATTCTGGCTTGAAAAGGTGGAAGATGGCTTACGCCTTGCTGCCAACGCCAACCTTCCTAATTTAGGAACGCATTTTAATCTGGTTCATTGGCGCTGGCAGAATGGTACCGATGAAAAGAAAATTCTTGAGACAGGCAAAAAACACATCTTTTGCATCACCATTAACGGAATGAAAGATGCATCTATCGTTTCTCTTGAACAGGGGAATTATGATGTAGCCTCGTTTCTTGGTTCAGTTCAAAAATCGGGCTGGACGGGACCCATCGGTTTACAGTCCTATAGTGTTCAAGGAAACTCGGAAGACCATCTTGGTAGATCAATGAAAAAATGGCAGGAAGTTACCCGCAACTGGTGATACTAACGGAGTGATTCAATGAGCGATCTAGAATTGAATAATGAGAAATTCGAACTTGGGCTTAGCTTTCACCAGCAAGGCAATCCCGACCAGGCGGAAATGATTTACCGTGAAGTTCTGAATGGCGACCCCACCCACAAGCACGCATGGTCGAACCTGGGCGCAATCCTTTCCAAGAAAAACAAGCTTGAAGAAGCAATCAATTGCTATCGCAAGGCTTTGGAAATCGACCAACAATTTGGCGAATGCTGGTTCAATCTCGGCAATGCGCTTCGTAAAGGTATGAATCCTGCAGGCGCTGAAGCTGCCTTTGTCCAAGCCCTCAAGTGCAATAATTCGCTTTTTGGCGCAGCAGTGGGGTTGGGACAGGCTTTATCCGAACAAGGAAAGTTCCCCCAGGCTGCCGAAGTTTTCAAGCAAATCATCGCTCAGAAAAAAGATGACCCAGATCTTTATTCCCATCTTGGCAACGCCCTAAGGATGCAGGGACTGCGCGATGAAGCCATGCAGGTTTATCAGATGATGCTGAATTTAAAACCCAACGATCCGAAAATCATCCATCAATATGGCTTGGTTATGATGGATGTTGGTAGGCTCGAAGAAGCTTTCAACCAGTTTAAATATGCGCTTAGCTTGAAACCGGATTACCCCGAAGCTCATAACTCCATGAGCATTGTGTTGCAAATGCTAAAGCAGGATGATAACGCCCTTGCCCACAATCTCGAGGCGGTAAGGCTTAATCCAAACTTCACCGAGGCCTGGAATAATCTTGGAAATCTTTACGGCCTGGGTGGAAAACCGAAGGAGGCCATCGATGCGTTTAGAAAGTCGATAGCATTGCAGCCAAGGGCAATCCCGTTTCATAGCAATCTGCTTTTGAACCTGCATTATTCTCCAGACATGACAGGCGAGGAAATATTCAAGGAGCATGTTGCGTGGGCCGAGGCTCATTTGAAAAATTACCCCCCAGAGCAGCCATTTGATAATAACAGGGAAGGCGATCGCAAGCTAAGGCTGGGCATTGTATCCCCTGATTTTCGCAAGCACACAGTCAATGCGTTCATGGAACCATTTTTAGATTCCATAGATCGAAATAAATTTGAGGTGTTCGCGTATAGTTCGGTTATCAGGCCCGATGAGGTAACCGAGGTATTCAAGAAAAAAGTTGATCATTTCAAAGATATCAGGCCGATACCCGATATGAATGTTTCAAGCATGATAAGAAAAGACCAGATCGATGTACTGTTGGATCTTGCTGGCCATACAGCCGGAAGCAGGCTGCCCATATTCGCCTTGAAATCCGCGCCAATCCAGATCACCCAATTCGGGTATCCCAATACCACGGGAATTCCACGGTTTGGTTTCCGCATCACGGATACCTTTGCAGACCCCAAGGGTAGTACCGAGGCAATTCATACCGAGGAACTTGTTCGCCTTCCCGGATTGGCCTGGTGTTATCAACCACCTGTAGATGCACCGGAAGTACCCAAGCGTTCGCCCAAGGCTGGTGCGATTATTTTTGGTTCACTCAACAACATGGCAAAGCATAATGGCAAAGTACTTTCGCTATGGGCCAAATTGCTTGGCGCAGTTCCTGGTTCGAAATTAAGATTGTTATCTGGCCCTGGGCAAGAATCCATCAAGATGGTAAGGCATGCCCTGCAGACTGCAGGGGTCAACCCAGACCGTGTGGAGTTCCTTCCCCGCATGGAGAAAAAAGAATACTTCGCAGCACTTGGGGATATCGATATTGCCCTCGATCCCTTCCCTTACAATGGGGGAATTACTTCCTGCGACACCTTGTGGATGGGAACACCGATGCTCACGCTTGCGGGAAAAACTTATGTATCCAGGCAGGGAGTTGCAATTTTAAGCAATGTGGGGATGGAAGATTGGATTGCAAAAACTCCAGAAGAATTCATTGAAAAGGCGAAGAAATTCGCAAGCGAAGCTACCAGGCTTACCCTGCTAAGGGGCAAATTAAGGGAGACGGTCAAGAAATCATCCATTTGTGATTGGAAAGCCTATGGTAATAAATGGGAGGAAGCGGTGCGCAAGTTGTGGAAATCCTGGTGCGCCACCAAATAGCCCGTGATCATTTTTCTTTTGGCGCATCACTTGAAAGTGTGGGGATGGGCGGGAACTCGCTTTCAAAGTTGCGCAATACTTTGTGCATGAGATATTCGTATTGTTTATCCTCGGTCGTTAGATTCCTAGGAGGAATAATGACAGACCCGGCAAGTGGGACAAGGATGGTTCCAGCGCCTTCTCCATTATTCTGCAACTTGAATGATGAGTGATACTCTGCGAATTCCCGGAGTTGTTCCGCGGTGGCTTTTTCAGGAGCCACTTGAAGGCGCTGGACAAACATTTGCCCATACGAATCTGCAAAGATTAATGTCGGATCAAATCCTGGGGTTTGTAAAAATCCAAATCCCATGATCTGAAAACCAATCGGTACGATGGGTGGCGAAAGGAGTTTTCCCTGGTTTAGGTCCCACAAATAAACAGCCCCTTCGGTGCAACTGGTCACACCAACATTTTTTCCTTCTGACTTGCCAATACCCTGCCAAACCTCAACACCATTCACCGTGCTATCATGAAGCATTGCTTCGTTTAGCGGAGTGCCATCTTGAAATTTCCATGCCCTTAGGGTGCTATCATCGCCACAGCTAAAAATTCTTTTTTTAGTTTCATCGATAATAATGTTTCTTATATTGGCGGCATGTTGGGGATCAACCGGGTCTTTACCCCACTGCATTGTTTTGGAATTGATGTTCCAAAGCCTGAGAAACATATCTTCGCCACCCGAAGCCAAAAACATTCCGTCTTTTGAAAAAGTGAGACAAGACACTGTTCCATCATGGGATTTTTCAAGAACAATCAGTCCACCTGAAATGCCATTTGAAAGATCAACGACATGAATGTTTCCCTCGTAATCGCCCCAGGCAAACTTGGTTTCATCCATGGAAAAAGTGATGCAACTGGCATCATCCCTGTCCTTTAAATCGATGTTTTTCCCTTCCCGATTATAAAGTTTGTAGGTTTTTCGACCATCGCCCTTCAAGATTTCGAGAGCGAAAAATTTACCATTCTTTGAACCGTTGATTGAAACAATCTGCCAGTCCTCATTTAATTTCTTCAAGTTAAACTGGCTTAGTTTGGTGGCACCTTTCCAGATTTCAAATACCCCATTCTGGTTGAGGATGGCAAGCGTATCAGCACCCATCATTCCTATTATGGATGCATTATCATGAATCATCACGGCCGATTTTTGAAACGCTTCAGTGTCAAATTTCAAATACCTCTTTTTGGTTGCTTCAATTGTTTCTGCAATACTTTTGGTTGATGCAATCTTTACCTTTGGCCCATTGCGGTAATAAACAGAATCTGAATAACCTATGATGAATTGGTCCAGTTTTTCCTCGAGGGGAATTGATATTCGATTCTTTGGCAGGGTATCCCATAGTACACAGGTGTTATCATCGCCCCCAGCGACGAGCAAGGCGGCATTGGGGTGGGGAACCATGAAGCGAAGTGTGCCGTTGTATACCAGATTACTGCTGGCGGATCTTCCGGTTTTTGGATTGGAAACCCGAATGGTGTTGTCATCAGAACCCGTAAGCAACCATTTTGGATTTTGGCTGAATGCCAGGCAGGTGACATCGCTGTCATGCTGAATTTGGAATTTGTATTTTTTATCCTCGACACTCCAGACCATCGCACGGTTATCCACCGCCCCACTGGCAATAAGGGATGAATCGTGGTTGAAATCCAGACAAAGGACTGCTTCAAAATGTGAATAACTAAATTTGGGCTCCAGCAGTAAATTATCAAGATCCCAAACTTGAACATCACCAAGCTCAGTACCCGCTGCAACTTTTTTTCCATCCGGGCTTATTGCAACGCATTTCAGTTTATCCTTGACCCCCTTTAGCTTTTCAACTTTACCTTCGATTAAGATTCGTGCGATTTCGTTGTTTGAAATTGCAATCAATCCCGAAACATCCGGCATGAACTTGATTTGTTTGATCTGGCCAATCCCAGTTTCTATGGCTATCTTGTTTTCAAGCTTGTCATCTTTCATGCCTTGATGATCGATGAAAATTTTTCCGCCCATGTCATAAGCCAGCAATAAACCTTTGGGATCAACTGCGATTGATTTAACCCCTTCCGTGATGAACTTTAATTTTTTTTCCTTAAGCCAATGCCATACAAAAAGCTTGTTTTCACTGTTTAATACAAGCAACCTGTCGTCACCAAAGAAACATGCGTTACGAATATCGCCAGAATCTGGCACCATTATTTCTGCAACCGTGGTGGGTTTTCCGAAGGTGGTGGGGAATATTTTCGGGTCGTGCACCCTGATCGATTTGTCTTTTCCAAAACTAAGATAATAACTGCCGGAGGGTGACCATTGCGCACCTTGCACCGCCTTATCATGTACAACATAAGAACGAATCCAGATGAAGCTATCCATCAGAATTCCCATGCGCAACTTTTCCTCTTTGATATTTTTGTCATCGCCTGCATTCGTTAACGAGCCAGCAAACCAGACAGCCGCCTTGGTGATATCGTTGGCGCGAATTCTTTCGAACCC
>CAZYAY010000132.1:0-1442 GCA_964646215.1 uncultured Candidatus Kuenenia sp.
AGCCTGACTTTCATGCCCTTGCTGTTTTGCAGGGTGAAAATATCAACAGCCTCGCCTTCCTTGGTTTTTCCAAAGGGGGTACGGATAACATCATCCGCAGCAGAACTGAAAGTTGAAGTCATTAAAACACCTGCCAGACAAATAAAACGAAGGATCATGGTAGCAACCTCTTGAAGCTATAAGTTTAAGAGAACATGAAGATATAATGATGGTTGTAATACCCAATGGCAAGCAAGATTCTGTTTTTAGATGCGAGAACAATTTTAAACCAATAGGATTAGGGTATGAACGAATCTAGTAAAACAATTAAAACGCTTGGCAGGCCGCTTGAGGGATTAGTGGTTGCAGACCTTACAAGGATACTTGCAGGGCCATTTGCAACGCTTAATCTTGCTCATTTGGGCGCCAAGGTGATAAAAGTCGAAACTCCTCATGGAGGTGATGACTCCCGCTCTTTTCCGCCTTTCAAAGATGAAAGTTCCCTGTTTTATAGTTCGATGAACTATGACAAATACAGTATCGCCCTCGATTTAAAAAAGAGTGATGACAAAAAGATTTTCGAGAAACTCCTGGCGAAGTCAGACTTCCTGGTCGAGAATTACCGCCCTGGAACCATGGAAAGGCTCGGGTATGCCTGGGATGAACTCAAGCAAAAGTATCCCCAGTTGATTTACGGTTCTCTTTCGGGCTTTGGGCAGACAGGGCCCATGGCTTCCATGCCCGCTTACGATTTGGTGGTTCAGGCGCTAGGCGGCGTGATGAGCCTGACCGGTCATCCGGGCCAGCCTCCGGTTCGTGTTGGTGTTTCCATAGGCGATCTTGCCTCGGGTCTCTATTTTGTTATTGCTCTTCAAGCTGCGCTGGTTCGCAGGATGCAGGGGCATGGCGGATCTCGCATTGATATTGCAATGCTGGATTGCCAGGTTGCAATGCTGGAAGGTTCCCTGACCAATTATCTCAGTACCGGTACCATTACCGAATCGCTGGGTTCAAGGCATTATAGCATCGCTCCTTTTCAAGCTTATCGCACCAGGGATTCGTACATGATACTTGCAGGGGGTAATGACAGGTTGTTTGTTCAGGCGTGTGAAGTAATGCAAAGAATGGATCTTACGCAGGATGAAAGATTCAAGAGCAACCAGCTTCGATGCCAGCATGTGGATGTGCTCGAGTTGGAGATTGAAAAAACTCTTGCGGTGAAGACCACGGAAGAATGGGTGAAGCTTTTCGATGAAAAAGGGGTTCCCTCTGCGCCCATCCAGAATGTCAGCAAGGTTGCGACCCATCCCCAGATAAATGCAAGGAACATGATTGTAGATATTAAAGATCCTGTGTTTGGCAATATTAGAACCGGGGGCAATCCGATCAAGATGACCGGTATACCGGATGAAGTTGAGCATCGGGGCGCACCCTCCCTCGATCAAGATCGCAGTTCTATTCTG
>CAZYAY010000132.1:1542-6090 GCA_964646215.1 uncultured Candidatus Kuenenia sp.
GCGTATGCGGAGGTCTAGTCTTTTGGCTGCCTGTATTTCTGGATTCCCTGCTTTCTCGGAGAATGACGCCAAGAGGGAGGTCCGCAAAGCAGCATTAGTAATCACTATGCTTCCTTAATTTAAAAAGCTCGTTTTATTTCGTTGGCCTAACCGCAATGGCTATCGTGTAGAATGATAATATGTGCCTTGATTATGTGGGGGTGTGTTTTTGTGACAAAAACTTCTGTAACGATGAATGATGAAATAATTTCTGGTGTGTTACATGCATGTGTTGCATTTGACTGGGGCGAGGAAGTTGATCTGGTGCAGGCTGCAAAATTACTCGAAGTAGAGCTTGGATCTGCGAGCTCCCCCGGGTTGCCCCGAAGAAGGCGAACACCAATGTCGATCGAATACCGGCCTGCCCCGTTGGTGTTCCAACTGCCACACACTATTTGCAAATTTGCAGTGCTGGGCGAGGTGGAGGCCCAGGTTGAAATGATCCTTTTTGATTTTGCAACGCTTAGCCTTTCTCTGCGCATACCGTTTTCGCTTCAAGGATCGAAGTTAAGTGAGTTGGCACTGGAGTTATCGCGACCTGGTGAATTTCCGAGCTTTGGCAAGACAATTCTCGATCCTCTTTTTAAAAAGCTTTCCCCTGCTATCAAACTGCCCAAATGGAGCGAGCTCACCGAGGAATATTTTGTCTTCCAGTTTAATCCCGGTGCTCCCTTTCCAGAAATTTCTGATTTGCTCCATAATCATGCACCCTGGCTTGCCAGTCTTCTTAGGCTGGAAGCCGCTCCACTCGCCTCGGAGGAAATCGAGGAAGCCATCAAACAAAGGTTGCAATACTCACCCACCGATCTCCTTGTGGTTGATTGGGCCGCCGCGGTTCTCATCGATTCTGATTGTGAAGAAACATTACAGACCATCCAGTTTGCGAACCTGCAATTATTGCGCTATCGTTATCTCGATGATCTACTCGATACAGAGCTTTCAAATTCTGCAAAATGGTCGCACTGGCCCACACCGTTTTCCCAGTTGCTGGGTGAAGGGGCCAATCAGCGGGTGCGCGAGCTGGGCGCCCTTAATATCGAAGCCACCAATTTGTTTGAACGCACGGGCAATGTTTTCAAGCTTCTGGGTGACATGTATCTTTCGCGCACCTATAGATTGCTTGCAACCAGATTCCACCTTCCCGCATGGGAGGGTAGCATCCGAAGAAATCTCGAGGTTATTGAAGATGTTTACCGCGTGGTTGCAGATCAGGCTGCAGCTTTGCGTGCTCAAATTCTTGAAATCATTATAATTGTTCTTATCGCAGTGGAACTTTTTTTAGCGCTCTGGAGATGATTCATGCGGTTACTGCAGTTGATGCTGGTGATTTTTGTTTTCGTTGGCGGTGCTTGGGCGCAACAGCAATCTGCCGCCCCCAAGATCACCATCCAGACGCCTTCCTACAAAAAAGCCCTGGAGCAATTCCTTCCCAAGTGGGATGTAAATAAAAATGATAAGCTCGATCGCAATGAAACCAGTGCTCTCTTACGCGATGGTTCCATCCGTTCCATCGAGGCTGCTGCGCTTGCAACCTCGCATTTCTGGTTTTTAAAGTCGCCTGATAAAAAATCCGCCTCCCTTGATGAGCTTACCAGCGACATCAAGGAAACCATGGCTTTTGCCAATGGTTCTCTCACCAATATTTTCAGCATGCAAAAAGAATATGAATTCCACCTCGTGCATTTATTTACTTCCTCAAGGGATATGTTTGGCTCCAAAAAATTAGGGATCGAGGGGATTGCGCAGGGGCATATGGGGAATTGTTTTTTTGTATCGATGGCGGGGAACCTTGCGTTTCAAAACCCTGATGCCATCAAAAACATGATCAAGCCCAATGAAGATGGTTCCAACAAGGTTGATTTTCCTGATGGGCGCTCGATTCGCATCAATAAGCTTCCCGAAGCAGTTATTGCACTTGGCTCACGCACGGGAAATCAAGGCACTTGGATTAATGTACTTGAAGAGGCATATGGCGAAGTTTACAAAACAAATGAGCCTGGGGATAATTCAGCAATTGGATTGGATCGCATTTCACGCGGCGGGAATATAGGTGAAACGATCTCGCTTCTTACGGGGCATAAATCTGATACCATCGCCTGGAAATCAGGGCTTCCCGAAGACCTTCTCAATATCCGCTACCTTCTGGGCAAAGGGGTTAAAAACAAAAGCTTAATGGGTGCGGGGGTTCCTTTTGACCTTAAAAAACCACCCCCTGCCATCATCGTTGGCCATGCCTACGCCATTCTTAATTACGATGAAAAAAAGGATGTCATAACGCTTTGGAATCCTCACGGAAATGATTTCAAGCCCATGGGCCCCGAGGGTTTCATCAATGGTTACGAGACGAAGGGTGGAGTCTTTACCCTAACCAGCAGAGATTTTTCCTTCCTCTTCAACTATCTATTTGTTGAAACCAACAAGCCCATCAGCAATAACAAATAAATTCAGGGCTATGCGGTTTTTTCTTCCAGCATCTTTGCGAACAAATCTCTTTGCTCGATCAGTTCCGGGCTTACATTACCCCAGGTAACGAGAGTCGCTCCCTTAGCTGTTCTTTTAATGGTGACCATGCCTGCGGGTAGGGCGATGCGTAATTCTTTCCATTCTGCTGAAGGTTCTTCATCCGGAAAAGTTAATTGACCATCAGCCATGCGTATGGTGCCTTTGGGTTCAAACTTAGCCATGGCTCCTGAGATTTTATTCCAGTCAATCCCTGCAACTTTTACTTCGATTTCCATTCCCATGAGAGAATCCCGCTTGGTGGTGGTGAAAGAAGATAGTATAGGGAAGGTTGAATGGGATGGATTATCAAGAGACGGAAGGGCGGGGCAAATTAACTTCGTCATCCCAAGACGATCTCCCAAGGTAAGTCGGCTGGATAAACTTTCACGATGATAATTTAGCTTGCTGGTATGATCGCTTTGCCTTCAATTGTTTTAATACCGGCTTTGTTTGTTGTGATTATTACATAGCGGAACCCCGGCCTTAGGTCTCTGGTAGCTATGCCCAAAAGTTGCAGGTTTCCTTTTTCATCAAGTGTTGCCTTTAGATTAAGCCTGCTGCCCCGGGTGGTTGCGATTAGGATTATCTCCTTGGCGAAATCAACCTCGGGAAGCTTCTCCTTGATATCCCAGGCCTTCCATAGCTTTTCAAGATCCTTGGAGTTTGCGATAAATTTCGGAGCGTCCTTGGATAGTGCCTCGTTTGGGTTATCGCCACGCCATTCCTTCAGTGTCTCCAATGGTTTTCTATCCTGTGCATTCGCATTTGAAACAAGCCCAAGCATAACCATTGATAAGGCACATAAGAAGTGTTTCATTGTTCGACCCGTGGTAAAGTACATGAAAATAGTCAACCCATGACTTCAAGTATATCATTCGTTGAAAAAAAATGCACGAATGATCAACATTGAGAGCCGATGAATATGAATATGTTTTCCATAATTACCCCGTTGATTATTTTAGTTGCCTCCATGCAAGTTCATGGCGAAGAGGTGAAGATCAGTACATCGTTTCCTGGCGGGAATGTCGTTGTGGAAAAAATTGATGGCAGAACCATTCAACTGGGTACCGACCTGCGGGGCGGGCAACCTTGGTTCTATTGGTGTTTTGATGCCACGGTTGCGAACCCGGGGAAGGTTGTTTTCGATATGGGAAAGCCCCAGAAAATCGGGGTGCGTGGCCCTGCAGTAAGTATAGATGAGGGAAAATCATGGAACTATCTCGGAACTGAAAATGTCGAAATGACACCCCATGCAGAGCGCTTCACCTATGAATTCACCAAGGTTAACCAGCGGGCACGCTTTAGTGTTGCCATCCCTTATCTGCAGCACGACTTGGATCTTTTTATCAAGAAGAATATAAGCAACCCTCTTCTTGTAAAAAGTGAACTAACCAAGACCCGCAAGGGAACTTCTGTTGATCTGCTGACAATAGGAAAACCTGGCCCAGGAGTTTTACCGATGCTAGTTACAGCCAGGCATCATGCCTGTGAATCAACTGCAAGTTATGTGCTTGAGGGTTTCTTGCAAGAGGCAATTTCAGAATCACCCGCAGGGCTTGAGTTCCGTAAACGCCATGTCTTATTTGCTGTGCCCATTGTGGATAAAGATGGTGTTGAAGCAGGGGATCAGGGTAAAAATCGCATGCCCCATGATCATAACCGTGACTATGGTGATAATCCGATCTACCCGGAAATTCAAGCTATCTCAGATATTGCCAACACCTACAAGATTCATTTTGCAATCGATTTTCACTGCCCTGCGCTAAGAGGGGATATACATGAAGCCTTCCATTTTCTTGGCCTCGGAATTCCTCATATCAAAGATAATCTCAATGAATGGATTTCCTGGATCAAGGAGGAACGCCCTCAGGAAGTGATGGCTCCTTTGAACTTCCTTGTCGACCCGGCCAAGCCAGGTGCTGTTAATCGGAAGATAAATTCCCATTACATGGCAACTCTTGAGTCTTGTAAGTTGGCAGCAACCCTTGAGGTACCATACACGCAGGT
>CAZYAY010000133.1:0-6006 GCA_964646215.1 uncultured Candidatus Kuenenia sp.
CAGGAATGAAAGTCCTTTGGAGGGGATGGTTTGCTTTTCACCTGCTCGTTCAGGGCGCAAGTCTCTTCAGCCCTAACAACTCCTCCGGATAATTGTGGGTAAGAGTGAGGAACGCAGTCCATGGGCTTTTGCTTTTACATTCTTTTTCTTCCCCCAACTCCCAACCCTCTTGTCAATCCCCTAAGCCCACCCACTGCGCTGGGTAGGGCTCTTCATTTTACTCTTAGCATTCCAATACAAGATTCTTGTGGAGCCCAGTCCATGGGCTTTAAATACAAACTACTGCGACTTATCGACATTGGTAAATTTCACCTATTCCGTTTTTCAACCACACAAATCCTTGAGCCAAGTTGCTTTCCATGTAAGAATCTACTTCTTGTAGGCCATACTATTTTGATAAGGAGTTTGAAGTGAGTGAACTTATTCGCTGTGTGCCTGAGAACGCAATTATTACAGGGTGGGACTTCAGCACCGGCGCAGTCAAATGCCTTGCATTTGATCTCGAAGGCAACACCCTCGCAGAAGCGCGACTCCCCACGGATCTATGGACAGCCAACGGCGTGGCAGAGCTCAACCTCATGCAACTTGAAGGCCAGGCACGAAGTATCACCAGGGCTATCGCCAACCGACTTAAAGAACTGGGAAGATTACAAGATTGGATCGCGGGGGGAATTTCCGCAACGCACCATACCTCGGGTAGAATCGACCGTGATCTACTTCAAGTTCGCAGGGCCATTTGCTGGAATGATCATTCGCTGGCTCACTTTAACGAAATCGGCTTAAAGCGACTGGGTGGCCAACAAAAAGCTAAAGAATACACGGGTGGGCCATGGGCTATCCGTTATAGTTTGAGCCATCTCGTAAAAGATGAAACCCAACTTTCATCCGAAGATTGGAAACGAACCGTGCGAATCTTATCGCATGGCAGCCTTGCGGCAGGATACCTTACCGGAGTTTTTGACCGCACCAGCGTTTCCTGCGCCGCATCCACCGGAATTATGGATCTACGCACAAAGGCATGGCGAAAGGAAATGCTACTTGCTCTTGAAAATCCGCTCTACCAGCAACTTGCCTGGCTGCAACTTCCCACCATTGTTGATGCTGATGAACCACTGGGATTACTTTCACTTGATGTGGCATTGGAAAACGGGATCGCACCGGCTAAGCGCCCCTTGATTTTTCCCACATCGGATGATCAACAAGCGGGGCTAGCAGGAGGTGGTGCCGCAAATCCAGGGCAGATCGCAATCATCCTGGGCAATTCAGCAGTAGTCAATTCCTCATCAGATGGGGTTCCCAGCGAAGGCAACCTTGATGTCATGCGATTGAACTGGGGGCCATATCTGTGGATGCGCTGCTACAACAACGGAGCACAATTCCTTGACAAGATATTAGGCGACAAACCAGATTGGGTAAATCTTGAGAAAGATGCACGCATGGTTTCGCCCGGTTGTGATGGCACCATGGTCCTGCCTTTCCCCAATCCAGAGCCCAGCCTGGGGATTCACGAACCGCGCTTTGAATGGCAGCCTGCACAACCCCATGGCCTGGGAGTGAAATTTCGTGCGGCCTTGGAGGCACTTGCCTGTTTGGTAACTTTGGGGGTACAGGCACATGAAAAAGCAGGGCAGAAAATAACCCGTATTACCGTTTCGGGGGGCATCGCCCGCAGCGAATTGATGTGCGAAATACTGGCATCGATGTTAAACAAACCCATCTCGACCTTGGAATCTTTCGAAGGGCCGGCATTGGGGGCAGCCACTGCTGCTTTTGCTTCGTTGGAACTTCATATGCGCAAACAAGCTGGAATCAAGGAACCTTTCACCATAGCTGATGCGATGGCGAAAATGATCCGGTTTAAGCGGGTGGTACAACCAAACAAAAACTGGGTCGAAGCTTATCAAAAGCTTCTAACCCAGTTTAAAGTGAAAATCGGGATGTAAGATAAAATCTTATTTACCTGATTGCCATTCGTTTAATTTTTCGAGAAGCATTTGCACAGCCTGGTCCTCGGATTCGTTATGGGCTTCAAATCGTTGTAAAGATCCAGGAAGTTTTCCTGGGATCATGCATAGCACCCTATGTCCCGTGCTGGTTTTATCGCTTTGAAAAGTAACAGAACCGGCACTACGCAACCTTGAATGAACCATGGCCCAATCAATCTGCTGATTTGCAGGGGCGGTGGACTTTGCAACCATTCCATTTTGAATACCAAAATGTTCGGGTGCAGGCATGCTGATCATACTAGGAGCCCTGGCTTCATCGGGGGCTTGGGCCCGGATTACCTGCCTGGGGGCAACAGGAGCTGGTGCAGGTGCTTGGACCTGTACATTCGATTGCATATGGGGCTGAAAATTCGAAGGCATGAAAACCGGAGGCTGAGCCTGCGGAACCACGTTACGATTCTGGCCACCAAAGATATTCGGAAAGAAATAAGGCTGATTGGCAACAGGCAAACTGCCTGGCGTGCAACCTACGGGGGTTCACCCTGCCCCTGCCTTAGGAGGCGCAGCAGCGATCCAAAGAAATGCAGGTAGAAAAGCCATTAAAATTTTAAGCGCTTCCTTGCGCATACTAAACATCTCCATCCTTAAAGTTTCCATGAAAAAGCTAAGCTTGATCCTTTGGTTTTGCCAAAGGCTGGCTCGGCTTCCACAGTTGAAGGGTGGGTGCATAGCAATGGTTAGCCTCCATGAAAAGACCAATATTTCACAAAGGGAGTTTTGCACAAATTACAGAAAGAATTGTAACTCTTACACGATAACGCTATCGCCTGGGGAGTTTTGCCACTTGGAAATACATGCCTTAAACTGTTCAACGGCTTGCGCCAGAGAACCCAAGAGGCCAATTGCCGCTGAAAAATCGTCCTTCTTTGCGAAAACTTCGATTTGCTCCAAGATATGAACCATTTGAGCGCCACCGAAGTGGCCCGCAGCGCCTTTCATTTTGTGGGATTCATTCCACAATAACCTCGCATTCCCTTCTTCCGCATATTTCCTAATCGCGGCTTTCATCTTTGGCATTTCATCCAAAAATATCACCAGCACCTGGTTCAATAATGCAAAGTCACCGCCCACGCGCTGCATCGCTTCAGAGTAATCACACGCAGGCAGGGTATTCATATTAATCACCTATATCTTATAAAGGGGCATTGCTTAAACCTGAAGCATTTCCACTGAACCATGATTGTTGCCGCTCTTATTTGCAGCTTCAATAAATGCCACGATTTCCAAAGTTACCGCATTATCGACCGGCGCCTTTTTATCCTTGAACATTCCAACAATCTTCTTGAGCAACTCGGTGTAAATATATTTGGTGCTTAAACTTAAAGGCACCACGCCTTTGTCGGTAAACACAAGTGCACCGTAATCCGATTTCCCGGCACGAATGCCCCTGACCGTAGCCACCCTGCCATCAGCCCAATTACCTGTAACCACATCAACTCCCTTTTCGTGGGAGTTGGTAACCCGCAGGCAGCCCGGGCCCATTAGCGTGTAAAGAATTTCAACCGCATGAATGCCGTAATGAAACAACCCGGAGTTAAGCTTGGGGTTTGCATCAAACAATGGGCAGGGGCCATAAGCGACCGCGCCATGAATCTTGCCCTTGGATTCATCTGCGTTGAATTTCACCAACTCGGGAGTGTATCGTAATGAAGAAGAACTAAAGACAATGGTTTTATTGGCCTTAGCCAGCGCAAAGATTTTTTTTGCATCTGTGGTAGAGCAGGTGAAGGGTTTATCGATGTAGCAGGGAATACCTTTCTCAAGGAAAGGCCTGGCCCTTTCCAGATGAACTCCTCCCTCCTGGGATTCGATCAGCATCCCATCGACTTTGCCGATCATTTCTTCTGGCTTTTCGACAAGAGGAATACCAAGTTTTTTGATTGCATCGACATATCCCGGAATGCGTTCAGGGCTTATTTTTGAATCGCCAGCACACCCCACGACAATCTGGGCGCCATCAACCCATTGATCCATTGCAACATTTTTATGAAGCAGTCGCTCTGCAAAGGCAACCACATGAGAGGTGTCGAAATCAAGCATTCCGAGTCGAATCATGCCACACGCTCCAACAGTGATGAGTGGAATAACATCCCCAATCCTAATTGAAAAACAGCAGGATGTGAAGCAACAACCATAAAAAGACTGGGTAAAAAGCTGTAGACTACTAGAATTCCCTTACCTCTAAACAAGGAAAAGAGTGAATCATGGGAACAGAAAAGCTGGAACATTTATTAGAACAAATCCGCGCTGGAAAACTAAGCGTTGCCGAGGGAGTGGAACAACTTTCCTCCACCCAGGTAGGCACACCTGCATATGCCAACCTAGATCTCGACCGTGCCCGTAGGTGTGGCTTTCCCGAAGTGATACTCGCGGAGGGGAAAACCCCCGAATGGCTTGAAGGCGTGGTGGCAAGGCTTATCCAAGCAAATCAAGATTGTTTTGCAACCCGGCTGAACCCAGAGCAATCGATACGGCTACGAAAGCTTTACCCGGGTGCGGAGTTGGATGAAACTGCACGCACCTTTTTGCTTCGTGCCCAAGGAAAAACCGTAACACAACCCAAGGGAATGGTGGCCTTTCTTACCGCAGGAACAGGCGATATCCCCGTGGCCCGTGAGGCGATGAACACCGCCAGCGCCCTTGGTGCAGGGGTTAAGTTAATCCCAGACGTGGGGGTTGCAGGGCTACACAGGCTGTTAAATAATTTGAGCGCGTTCAAAGATTCGGATGCCATCGTTGTGGTCGCAGGAATGGATGGGGCGCTTCCAAGCGTGGTTGGCGGCCTGGTTGATTGCCCGGTTATCGCGGTACCCACCAGCATAGGCTATGGCACCTGCTTTGGTGGCCTTTCGGCATTACTGACGATGCTCAATGCCTGCTCTGCAAATGTAACCACGGTGAACATTGATGCAGGATTCAAGGCAGGTTATGTAGCTGCTCTGATCGCGCGAAAAACCAACAAAGGTTAATGGATTACTGTTGGAAGAAGAAAAATCTAATCTGAGGCGATGACTTCGCCACCTGACCGGGTGACATAATTGGCAAGATTTCTAAGTGAAGTATTTTCGTTTAGAAAACGAACCGAGCCATCGGTGAAGGCAAAATTCGCCCCTCCATTATGGAAGCTATAAAAGTTATGGCCCCACTCGTTTGAGTTGTTGATTTTCATAATACCAGGAATGGTACCTGTTGAAATATGCCAGGGAGTACGCTGGCCGATGCCATAGGCATTATCGGTAGTGGCCCAGGCACCACCCCGGGCCCTGGCTCGAACGGTTCCAGTGTATACAACCGGCATCATGGTTTTACCCCGCCAAACATCTTCACGCCCCGCGCACTCACCCAGCAAAATAGTATTGCTGGTTCCATCCACGACATCGCTCATGCGGTTGGAATAATTAAAAGCCCATGGTGGTGAAGTCGTAGTATCTTGACCATGCCAACAAAGGGCCCCCCGAAGATCCGAGCCTGCAGGAATACGATCAGCAACAGGAAGCTCATTGTTGATTTCCCAAAAGACACCAGTAGGAGCGAAGTAATCACCACAAGCGCCTTGCTTATCTACAATTTGCATCCCAGTGGGCGTAGGAACCGCTGTAGTCTCAGGTTTATTTTGCATGCGCGGTTGCACAGGCGTTGTAGGACAGTTGAAAATCTTGAGGTTGGCTTTAACAATATCTTGATTGGGTGGAACCCACCAATCATAGGTGTAGGTGTAGGAAGCCAGGCGATTACCCTCTTCAAGATAAGGCAGAAGAAAAACAACCCAGTTATGCCAGCGAATGACCGGATCTGACTTATTAGTGTAGGCAAGGGGAAACATCTGGTTGGTGTTTTCATAATTATTCAAGGCGAGAGAAATCTGCTTGAGGTTATTGGTGCACTGCATTCTGCTTGCGGCATCGCGTACTTTTTGAACCGCAGGCAACAGCAAGCCAATCAAAACTGCAATGATTGCAATTACAACAAGCAATTCGATAAGTGTGAAAGCTTTTCGCCT
>CAZYAY010000134.1:0-2200 GCA_964646215.1 uncultured Candidatus Kuenenia sp.
TTCGTCTTCGTCTTCGTCTTCGTCTTCGTCTTCGTCTTCGTCTTCGTCTTCGTCTTCGGTATGTTGAACGAGTTCACCGTCTTTATCCATCACCCATTCTTCTTCATTAATGCTAACAATATGGCCGGTAGGGCAATCGAGTTCCAGCCTTGATGCAATTTGTTTAGAGGAAAGTTCAGAGCTGGTTACGGAAAGATCGACTTCGCCAAAACCGATATGGCAATCAAACAGGGCCTCATCGATGTCATTATAAGGGCCCCCAAAATTACCATTATCATCGTAAGACCAATACGAATCCAGGCAATGTACAACACCAGCATTGCCAGTATGGCCTGGAGAACCTCCATCATAAGAAACCGTATAAACCTCGGTTCCATTGGCTTCGATCAAAGATTGCAAAGCAGATTGGTCAAGTTCCATAGCTGTACTCCTTCATTTCTGGGCAAAATTCAACTTGATAGAATAAGTAGGATAAAGAGAATGGCCAGCGCCACTAAATCTCTCATCATCCCCTAAACCTCGTGTTCCATATTAATCTGCATCTGATTTATTTCTAGCTTAGCAGAGAGAATTAAGGCTTTGTGGTTTTACTCATTAAATGGGGAAAGATTGCCGATAATAACATGAATTAGGTTTTTGAGTTTTATTAGGTTTAAAAATGGTTTTTGAGAAGTTCAAACATATTAAATTTCAAGAATTTACATGGATGCCCTTTGGCGTCTTGTTGGGAGTTCTGCTGTTTGGTAATACTTCGCAAGTCTGGGGTCAATTAACAGGTATATCTGAAATTGGCCACAGTTATCAGGCAGATGCCCGTGGCGGTACAGAAACCTCGATCGGTGATACCGGTTTGGCTCATATCAGACAGCCTGCATCTGCTGCAACCCAGGCTTATGCCAAATTTGATTCCAAGATCAATTCGATCTTTATCAACAATCAATGGTCCGATATCAAAGATACAGGCAATTCCGATGTTAATTATGCTTTATCTTATAATCTGGGTACTGTTATTCCTTTGAGTGATCGGTTCGGTTTGGGGTTGGCGTATGAGACTGGGGGGTACAGCACCCAGTTTTCCAATCGCTATAATTTTCCAGATCTTACGAACCCGATGTTTAATTCCTTCACTTTAAGCACCAAGTCGATCTATGCGAATTTAGGTTACAAAGTAACTGACAAATTGTTTATTGGTGGAGGCCCAACTTTGCAAATCTTGGATTTGGGCATGAATCTGAATGCAGGCCCGGGTGTGCTGAATATCCCAACAACCCAGGGAGTGGGTGGTGGATTTCAACTTGGTGTGCTTTATCAAATCACTGAAATTTTTCGCCTAGGCGCTAGTTATGCTTCCTCCACTTATTATGGCAATATGGACTTCGGCCAAACTTCCTACGTGGTTCCAGGCTTTAATCCACTTACTGCTCCGCTGGGCATAGAATCTTTTACCACCCCGGGCCGTGTTTCCTTTGGGGTTAGTGCAAAAGCTTCAGAAAAAATGAAGGTTGCAGTTGAAGGTGCATACTTAAACTACGGTAGCAGCGTGTTGGGTGGTATGAATTTTCAAGGGCTTGTTAACAACAATCTTAATCTTGGCTTTCAAGATTTTTGGGTGTTGAACACGGGTATCGAGTATGAATTTTCAGAACATATTAATGGCGCGATTGGCTATGTATTCAATACGCAACCAATCAATGCATCAGAGATGGTGCCTATTGCGGCTTCTGTTGGTCAAAGCCAATTCACCTACGGCTTACGCTACAAAGGTGAAAGGTTTTGGGCGGGTTTTGCCCATATGATTTCGCTAACTTCGGATTTGAGTTCCAATTCTTCAACTCATCGCGAACTTGGCCCTGATTATCAGCGAAGTACGGTAAGGCAGGCGCTTCAAGGTTTTAGCTGTGGCGCAGGTTTTAAGTTCTAGAGTCAAATAATTAATTGGATTGCTAAAGCCCATTCTGTTTTCTTGAATTGCTCAAGAGCCTTGTACTGCAACATTATTACTGTGTGCAGCAATCAGGGATAATGGGATTTCATAGTAACTAAAAAGCCAAGGTGAGGTAAAAAAAAATAGGGGGCCAATCGAAGATATGGCCCCCTAAGTAGTCGCTTAGCTTTCTTTATTTCGTTGCCTCTTTAACGGTGATCAGCCGATCCTCTTGGGGAAATGTCGTCAACTCAAGTCCCTTGAAGTGTAATTCCT
>CAZYAY010000134.1:2300-5903 GCA_964646215.1 uncultured Candidatus Kuenenia sp.
AATTCCTGTGGTACAGAGTTTGAGTGGAGTTGCAGACCAATCGGGCCAGCCATTATGCGCTTGGGTTCAGGGTCGAACCAATCGACAACGGCGGTACCGTTGACTGCAAATCGAACACGGTTGCCCTGAGCCAAAATCTCCATGTCGTTCCAGTCGTGCTGCTTGCCAACTTTTTTGGCTGGAGCGCCGTCTACCTTCAAGCCATTGCGGCCGAACAGGTCATACATGCCCCATCCCGAAGGAAACATCACCAAATGGCCAGCGTAGGTGTGCTTGGTCCGGTCTTTCTCGGGTTCCTTGCTTACGCTCGGTCGAACTTCGCCCCAGAAAGAAACGCCCGAGTGCATCTCCGATTCCACCAACTTCGCGGAAAACACAAGGCGGAAATCGGTGTACTTTTCTTTGGTCAGCAGGTAGGTGCTAAATTTGATGGGCTTGGTATTCTTGGCGATGATAACGCCATCCTTGACGGACCAGTGGTCTTCAAAGCCTTCCCACCCTGATAGATCCTTGCCGTTGAAGAGTTTAATCGTCTCGGACTTGCCCTTGGCGGGGGGCACGACAGGCGCCTTGTCATTATCGGCGGCCGAAGCATTATCCTTATTAATAATGAACAGTACAAATAATCCAGTTACAAACGCCTTTGTGAACAGCCATCGATTCATTTCTTGTCTCCTTGGAAAAACATTAAAGTTATCTCAGAAAAAATAAAACTATCACGAACAGAGCACGGAAGCAACACTCTGCCGGGCAGATAAAAAGAACATCCTAAGTTGCATCTGTTGGTCAAAGTCAGTTCGCTTATGGCTTACGCTAGAAGGTGAAAGGTTTTAAGCGGGTTTTGCCCATATGTTTTCGCAAACTTTGGATTTGAGTTCTTAAACAAAAACCCCTGATCACTTCTTTTTAAAATGTTCAGGGGTCTGTTTAGATAACGATGTTTAATCTGATTTCTACTTCTTCAAGTATTCAATCAAGAAAGCAGTGCTTGAAGGCAGCTTTGTGTTTGGCATGTCTTGATGCACCAAAACCACTTCCACACCTTCAGCCTTAAGTTTTTCTGCAAGCTTTACTCCCAGAACTGCAGAGTGCGTAGGATCTTTCTGGTTGGTGCCAACAACTGGAGGGGTATCTTGCTTGCCAAAGTAAAGGCCTATTGGTGGATCATTCTTGCTGACCAATGCATAGGGGGAATATTCATTGATCCACTTCATGATTTTTTCGCGGTTCTCCATCACTACAGCAAGGCTGGGCATGCCAAAAGCATGTGCGCCATAACCATAGTTAGGCATCCATTCTTTAAGTTCCTTGGGGTCCAGGGAAGTTTGTGCGCCATTGACTGCCGCGCAATAAAGACGGGTCGATTCGCGAGCAATCGGATCAGCGCTATCGGGTTGGGCCATTTCTTCGTGGAACGCAAGCCACAGCGAGGAGCAACCACCTGCGGAACCCCCGGTTGCGCCAATGCGTTTCTTATCAAGGTTCCATTCAGCGGCTTTAGAGCGCACGAACTGCAAAGCCCGGGCTGCATCTTCAAGCGGAGCTTTTACAGGCGGTTCAACTTTAAGTTCAACAGCTTGCTTTACATACCTGTAGTTGATTGCAACAACGGAGATGCCCGCATCAAGGAAGGGCTTTGCCCCAAAACTTTTTTTATCGCCACCCTGCCAGCCACCGCCATGAATATAGAAAACAACTGGGGTGGGTTTATCCGATTTCGCCTGATAGAAATCAAGAACTTGGCGTTCGTGGGTTCCATAAGGCACATTGGCCTTGGTAGGGGCAAGAGCAGGAGCGGTTTGTTTCTTTTCCTCTTTTTTTACTTCAGGTTTTTTTTCCTGCGCAGAGGTTTGAAGGCACGCAGCGCCAAACACCAGGGTCGTGAATAACAATCTTCGTAACATGAAATTTCTCCAGTCCAAGGGGGAGGGTATGCAAACAATAGACTTACAATATTTTCCACGCCTAAAGTTGCAGGTCAACCAAATGTTTTTGATTCTTTGAGGAATTAGTTAAGATCGAGCTTGTACGCCTGATCACAGCGGCTTGAAAGATGATCAGGTTGATAAGGAAGGAACCCAGCATCTTGGTAGAGGGCGATCGCATGTTTAAGTACGGATGCAGTTTCCAAAGTTACTTGTTGGAATCCTAGATTCTTTGCCTTTGCAAGTAATAGATTCAGCATTTTTTTTCCAAGACCCATGCCTCGAACAAATTGGGCTAGATACATCTTCCTAAGTTCGCAAACTTTAGATGAGCTTAAAGCAATACCTCCTGTTCCTACGATTAGCCCATCAGGGTTTTCAATCACATAAAAAGCACCACCATTGTTAAGATAGTTTGCCTTGATGTCATTTAAATCCGCATCGGTGGAGTTTGGGTCGGGTTGCAGTCCGAACTCTAATAGCACTTTAAAGATCAATTCCTTGATTGCGGGAATGTCTTGGTTTTGAGCGGTGCGAAAAATGAAGTTTTGCATCAAATGGCCTTTTCCTAAATGACTGTAACGATTATAAATGCTGGCTTTGAAATGGACTGAGAAAAATTATTAACAATAAGCGAAATATTATGCCCTGCTCTGCGAATAATGAACATGATCATCCAAAATGGCAAGAAAATTAGTCCAGCGTAAGGCTGGGCAGGTTGGCTAAAACAGGAAGAAAAGCTTTTCATTTATTAGGAGAAATAAAATGAGTAACAAAGAAAATAATAAGAAGAGTGCAATAAGAATCCCGGTGGCTAGGGTTATCAGGAGTTCGGGCAAAGAAAAGGTACTGGCGGGGAACCTATCGAGTTCCCAATACATTTATTTATATCCGCCTAAAATCAAAGGTTATGATTGGGGCCTTGCAGTTGGAGCCAAAGGTGAAACGCCCAGAATCATGACCAATCTTAAGGAAATCGCAGATGGTGTTTTGGAGAGCGAAGGCGATATTAAGTGGCATGCCAAACGCGTAACCCTTCCAACTTCAGCAAAATGTGCTTGGGACATTTCGTTCAGCGCATCCAGAGCGTGATAAGTTTTTAGCGCATAATCTTGCAAGCCAGGCTAGCCCCCTGGCTTTTTTCATTACACTTCTCTTGACCTTTTTTGCCAATTTAAGTCAGAATCCGCTTATATAGTTCTGTTCCCTCTCGGAGATTACTCATGCAGTGGAAATTGTCCGCAATCGCTTTTCTTATTCTTGCCTTTTCATCATTTCTAAAGGCTCAGGATAATCCTGAAGTTGCAAGGTTACAAGGAGCATGGGAAATCGCATCCCTGATCGAAAGTGGTGAGGTTGTTTCTCTTAAAAGTGTACGCGAAACCATGATTCGCGATGGTGTGCTCGTCATCGAAGGAAACCTAATGCGCTTCACCAATCCAGTGAACAACAAAAAGCGGGAACTCGCTTTTGTTTTAAACCCAGACCAAAATCCCAGAACCATCGACCTGACTTCAACCGATAAAATTGGTAGCAAAGGCATCTACATGCTTGATACCAACAATTTATTGCTTTGCCTATGCGCCCACGATTCCAACGAACGGCCCAACATTTTTGCCTCCACCCCTACCTCCAAATCGATGCTCTTCAGCTTGCGCAAACTTTCAGGTAGTACACC
>CAZYAY010000135.1:0-5848 GCA_964646215.1 uncultured Candidatus Kuenenia sp.
ATGAGCCTGGGCGAAATCCGAAATAGCTATCTGCTTTTTATCGGTGCTGGTTGTGTTGCAACTGCGGGCATTCTCAGTATGTTTCGCACTCTTCCCATGATTTTTCGATCCATTGGCTCAGGCCTTTCCTCGCTTAAATCCGGCAATGCCGAGACCACCAAATTAAGAACTGAAAATGATATGTCGATGCTGGTGGTGCTTGGGGGATGCTTGGGCCTGATCGTATTGCTTACCTTGTTTCTTACCAGCCAGGTAAACACTGTCAGTGCGATTTCCGGAGCGGTGCTTGTCGTGCTATTTGGGTTTTTGTTTGTCACGGTATCCTCAAGGCTTACAGGCGAAATTGGATCTTCTTCCAATCCCATTTCCGGGATGACTGTAGCAACACTCATGCTCACCTGCTTGATTTTTCTGGCGTTGGGCTGGACTAGTTCGCGTGAAAGAGTTCTCGCGCTTTCGATTGCCGCGGTGGTTTGCGTTGCGGCATCAAATGGTGGCACAACCGCCCAATCACTCAAGACCGGATTCCTACTTGGTTGCACGCCCAAATACGCCCAGTACGCAATTCTGATTGGGGCCTTGATTTCGGCATTGGTAATTGGTGGAACCCTGATCACCTTCAATCAGGCAGGCACGATATACACAGCCAAGCCTGAATACCTGCCTACACTTGCACTCAATAAATCTGAAGTTGATCGCCTGATGGAATCCGAAGATTACGCAGGTAAAACCTATAAACTTTATGATTCAAGAAATGATATTCTGACTCTTGCAGATGCTAATTACAAACCAAGGCCCGAAATTGCATCGCTAAAAGGCGGGCCTTTTCTTATCGAGCCCGATACCGGTAAGATCGCATTTCTTAAAGACCCGGCTATCATGGGTAAATTAACAGAGCGGGATGATGGCACCCGCGTGAACCGCGAATTTGAAGCCCCTAAAACACAAGTCATGGGCATCATCATCAATGGCGTGCTTAAACGCGATTTAAACTGGACCATGGTTGCAATTGGCTCGATGATCGCCTTCATGCTCGAGCTTTGTGGCGTTTCCGCACTGGCTTTTGCAGTGGGTGTTTATGTGCCCATTCAGTATTCTGCGCCCATCTTTATGGGCGGGATTGTGCGCTGGTGCGTAGATACATGGCTTGCGAGGCGTAGCACGGTTGCATTGGATTCGGATGATCCGGAAGCAAAAGCCAAGGCTGAGATCGAAGCAATTCAAAAATCTGAGACGAATCCAGGGGTTCTACTCGCTTCGGGCTACATTGCTGGCGGATCTCTTGCAGGTGTGATTCTCGCCTTCTTCGCTTTCAGCGATACGCTTCCCAAGGATATTGCCCACTGGCAGTATTCAACAATTCCTGTCACCCGAGAAGCAACCCTGGATGAATTGGGCAAGGACGCTGCAAGATTTAAACTGGGCGCCAGCGCCAAGGATGCGGATGTCATCTCCTTCGGAAAAGAAATTTCAGAATTAAGCCGGGAAGAGGGAGTGTTGCAAAAGTGGGTGAAAGTCCCTGCAGGGAGCAAACTGAAAACCCCCGACAAGCGCGAAATTTTAATAGAGAAGGAAGAGTTTCTTGGGCCGATTGCCCAACGAATCATGGGAAGGGATTATTTTGCGCCTGCCCTTTTCCAAACAAATGCCACCCAATTAAGGTTGCCTGAAAAACTCCCCGTTGGGGCAGAGCTTAAAATCCCCGGAAGTATTCTTCCTGCCATTCTTTGGTTTGGCGTGCTAACCTTACTATTGGGATTTGCGGGTGCGGGCTGGCTTTTCAAAGAGAAGCCCGCCTTATAACATAACTACTATATTCTTTATTTTATGAGGGTTCTTTCATGGTTTCTTACATACGGAGATGGTCAGCTTCCGCTGCCTTTATTATTCTGATGGCAAATTTTTCACCTCTTTTGGGCGATGAAGGCATGTGGTTGTTCAACAACCCGCCCAAGGCCTATCTCAAAGCCAAGTATAATTTCGAACCCACAGATGCCTGGCTCAATCATTTGCAAAAATCCTCTGTTCGATTTAACAGTGGCGGTTCAGGTTCTTTTGTTTCTGCAAACGGCTTGGTGATGACCAACCATCATGTCGCCGCCGACGCCCTTCAGAAAATGGGCACCAAAGATCGCAATTACTATCGCGATGGTTTTCATGCCAAGACTTATGCCGAAGAATTCAAATGCGAAGCCATGGAACTTAATGTCCTCATGAGCATTGAAGATGTGACTGAAAGGGTTAATGCCTCTTCCAAGGCGGGAGCCAAAGCAGAAGATTCTTTTGCTGCACGCAGAGCTGTCATTTCTGAAATCGAAAAAGAATCACTCGATAAAACCAGCCTTCGAAGCGATGTTGTCACCCTTTACCAAGGGGGCGCCTACCATCTTTATCGGTTCAAGAAGTACACCGATGTTCGCCTCGTTTTCGCCCCCGAACAACAAATCGCTTTCTTTGGTGGCGACCCGGATAATTTCGAATACCCACGTTTCGACCTAGACATGGCATTCTTCAGGGTTTACGAAAACGACAAACCCGCCAAGATTGAACACTTCCTTAAGTGGAGCAAAGCCGGCGCCAAGGAAGATGAACTAGTGTTCGTTTCCGGGCATCCAGGCAAAACCAACCGCCTTAATACGGTTGATGAACTTCAGTATTTCAGAGACATTGGCTACCCTTTCCTGCTCAACAGACTTAACCGCTGGGAAGTTCTTCTCAATGCATTCAGCGGCAGAAGCGAAGAAAACGCCAGACAGGCCAAAGAGTTTCTTTTTGGGGTGCAGAATAGCCGCAAGGCAAGGGTAGGCGGGCTGGGCGGATTGCTCGACCCAGAAATGATGGCAAGAAAGCAAGCTTACGAACTTAAGCTTAAAGAAGCTGTTGCCAAGGATGCAAAGCTTGCAGATGCAAAATCAGCATGGGACAAAGTAACTGGATCTGAAAAGATTCGTGCTGAACTCATCAAGCCCTACACCGTTTTAGAAGGTGCCGCAGGTTTTAATTGTGAAATTTTTGGCATCGCTCGCACTCTGGTTCGGGCTGCTGAAGAAAAACCGAAGAAAAACCAGGAGCGTTTGCGCGAGTTCCGCGATAGCGCACTCGAATCCATGGAACTTCAACTCTTCTCCGAAGAGCCCATCTACGATGAATATGAAATCGTCAAGCTTGCGGATGGCCTTTCCTTCATGGCTTCGATTCTTGGTTACAAGCATCCCATCGTGGTTAGCTCACTTGCAGGCAAATCGCCCCAGCAGCGTGCAGCGGAACTCGTGCTTGGTTCCAAGTTAAAAGATGTCAACGAACGCAAGAGAATTTACAAGGAAGGCAAAAAGGCCATTACAGAATCAAAGGACCCCATCATTTTGCTGGCTCTTGCAGTGGATGCTGAATCCCGCAAAATCCGCAAACGCATGGAAATCGAAGTTGAAGAACCCAAGCGCCAGGCATATGCCGAAATCGCAAAGGTCAAGTTCGCACTCGAAGGTACCAGCACCTACCCAGATGCAACCTTCACCCTGCGGCTCGCTTTTGGCACTGTGAAAGGTTACGAAGAGAACGGCAAAAAGGTTCCCGCAGAAACCTATTACTCCGGCCTTTACGAACGATCAGCCGAGCACATGAACAAATCCCCCTTCGACCTGCCTCAACGCTGGATCGACAAAAAGGGTAAGCTCGACATGAAAGTTCCGCTCAATTTTGTCTGCACCGCAGACATCATCGGGGGCAATTCCGGTAGTCCAGTTGTCAACAAGGATGCTGAAGTTGTCGGGCTTATCTTCGATGGCAACATCCAATCGCTGGTATTGGATTTCGCCTTCACCGAAGAGCAAGGCCGTGCTGTCTCGGTTCATTCCCAAGGCATGATCGAGGCACTTCGGAAAGTTTATGAAGCCACCAATGTGGCTGATGAACTCGAAGGAAAGTCGAAATAGAAAGCTTACTTCTTCGGGGAATGCTTGATGCGTTCCCCGAAAGCAGGGCTATCTAATTCTGATGCCAGCGTGTTTCTTGTCTCTACGACTTGTTTTTGCAAAAGCTCAAATTCATGGGCCAGATTTTCCGCCCTCTTGCGGGCGATGCGAATCAACTCGGTCGCACCCGGTTCATTTACCTGGGCCACCAACTGCTTCATATCAGGCAGGGTTGATGCGCCCCATATCTTTCTAGATACAATCAAATATCCGGGCAGTAAGCTCCCTAAAAACACCATCGATGCCATGCCATAAAAATTCCAAGGCAGGTAATCATGCCTGACCCACGACATCAAGGTGCGATAAAGAATATCCCCTACCGCAACAGTCGGAAGAATATTGGTGATGAAAGAAGTTGTAAATCCAAACTCTGCGCGGGCAATCTTCTGCCCCAGCCTTTCTATATCGCCACGCAATTGTTCAAGGATTTCATCTTCGGGTTGCCTGCGGGTAACCTGCCTTGCAACAGCCTCCAATGCCGCACCCAGGCCAATCAGGCCCCACCCCTTCGATTCCAACCTGGGTTCCTTGGCCAATTCTTCTTCGGATTCCTCGGCGTAGGGAATCTGCAAATCTTCAAGGGTTCGTTTTGAATCAGCAACGATCGATTCAACCTTGTTGCGAAACTCGAGACCCAAGGCACCCGCCACTTTTTTGTAGGGTAATTGCCCACGCAATAGCGACATCACCGAACTTAAACCTATACCGGCAATACCTAAAATAGAAGCCTTGCCTGTAAGAATCTGCCCGATCGACCAGGATACGCCCAAAGAAGCCAGGCGATTTCGTAACCAAAGCGGCAAGCTCATTAAAAAACCGACACGCTCAGGGCTCTGCTGCCAAACCTGCTCACGCAACAAGGTCTTTAACGCCTCCGCACAGTCGGACTGCGCCAGAGCATTCAAATAAGCTTCCTGTAATCGTGCCTCTAAACGCACTTCGGTATTTTTAAGTTGCAGGGCCTGAAATTTAAAGTAATCACCCACAGAAGGCTCTAATGCATACTGCATATGCCCAAGAAAACTATCAAGTGGGAGTAAGGCACGAAGTTCTTTAGAGCGGGTTCCCAAAAGGGTCTGGCGTAATTCCAAAAACTCCGCCCTGCCCGGTTCCAGACAACTCACAAAAAAACTCGTCTTCCTATCAACCTCAAAACCAAGCTCCGTTATTCTTTTGATAAAATCATCCCTGATCGCACTTGCCTCATTTGGATATTGATCCAGCTTGGTCATTACAAAGTACCAGCGTTTTCGTTCACTCCAATCTTTAACCTCGGCATGGATTTCAAAGTTGGCTCGCTTTGCAGGATCAGTCACAAACACCACGACGTCGGCCAACCCTAGAATCTGCCTGGTCTTTTCATGATTGGCCTGATCAATGCTATCGATATCCGGGCAATCGACCAACACCACGCCATCAAGGCGCGCATCCACGATATCTACCAGGTTAAGATCCATATACGATTGCAACAAAGGCCGGTCATGCTGGGAAACCGCCATCTTTGGCTTGGAGGTGCAAGGCCTGATCGCAGGGGAAATCGGGCTGGCATCGGGCTGGCTGAGAAGCGCGTTGAAAAGATGCGACTTGCCCACGCCTGTACCGCCAAGCAGGGCGATTATCAGGGGTTTCACATCAGGATTTTCAGGATTAAGTTTCTCAAGGGCCCTGCGAAGTCGCACATCAAGCTTTAAAGAATCAGGCCAAAGCGGAAATAATGCACAAGAATGGGCCAGTCGCTGCGCCCTGTCCCGTATTGCTGTTACCAACATGGAAGAGGCATTCATGAAACTTTGCCTTCGTGTAAAAGCTTCTGGACCCGCATACAAATTTGTTTGAATTTGGGGATCGGAGCATCGATCAAGGTTTTCAATTTAAGG
>CAZYAY010000136.1:0-5748 GCA_964646215.1 uncultured Candidatus Kuenenia sp.
ACCCATTCCTGAATTATACTAAAAATCAACCTTGAACCTTGAAATAAAGATCAACCCGATGCCGTTCCCAGACTTAAACCACCATCAACAGTGATCACTTGTCCAGTTATATAACTCGCATCAGGGCTTGCCAGAAATAGCACAACCTTCGCAATATCCTCGGGTTGGCCATACCTTTTCATGGGAATAAATTTCTTGATCATATCCCCAGCTTTGTTTCGTACCGCAGCGCTCATGTCGGTTTCAATAAACCCAGGCGCAACCGCATTAACAGTGACGCCCCTTGATGCAAGTTCCACCGCGAGAGATTTGGTAAAGGAATTTACCGCACCCTTGCTTGAGGCATAATTTGTCTGCCCGGGGTTCACATAATCTGCTGCAACGCTCGATATATTGATGATCCTGCCAGCTCGTTTGCGCATCATGGAGAAAGCAATGGCGTGGCAGAAGTTAAAAGTACCGCCTAAATTTGTTTGGATCACCTTGCTCCATTGATCAGGTTCCAGCCTGACAAATAAGTCATCATGGATCATACCCGCGTTATTAACCAGAATATCTACGCCACCCAAAGTCTTCTCGACTTCTTCCACTACTTCCTTGGTGCGGGCATATTCAGCAACATCTGCTTGAATTGCGATTGCATGGCCACCCTTTGAAGCAATTTCTGTAACCAAGCCATCCGCGGCTTCCTTGCTACCCTTATAAATGATTGCAACTTTGGCGCCTTGAAGCGCTAAACCCATGGCAATGGCTTTGCCTATTCCCCTACTTCCGCCTGTAACGATGGCAACCTTGTCTTTAAAAATCATCCTGGCATTCCTAATCGTAAGTTAGAGTCCAATCATTCAACCCTATAGTCATCGACATATCATCAAGAATTCATGCTCAGATAGCGATGTAATTCTTTATAATGAGCAATCATCTTCTCATCGGTATCTTTAAAGCTAATATCCTTGTCGCGCAGGTTGTAGCGGGCCAGAGTAATCCTGGCAGATACCGTGGATTGCCCTTCCATCTCACCCTTGCCTTTAAATACGGCCTGATCCGCAGTTTTTTCGATTAATTCAACTGTAATCATCATCTGTTTACCGGGTTCCATGAAATTACCATACTTAATGTTCTTGGCTTCCCGAAGAACAATAACACTATGTGCATAATCTTCGCTGATTCGAAGCAACCAAGCCCCGGCTTCAACCAAGGTCTGCAGCATCAAAACCCCAGGCATTACCGGGAAGGTCGGAAAATGATCTGCCAAGTATTCTTCGCCAAGCGTAAGGTTTTTTATTGCCTTAAGGCTAACCCCGGCTTGAACTTCGACAATTTTGTCAATCAGGTTAAAACGCATCCTGTTTCCAATCCTGAACAATAAAACTATTTATCAACACCTTTGGCCTGGCAATCATACCAGACTTTAATTCTCTATGACTATAGTTGGCCCCCATCTCTCGGGCAAACTAAAAAAACAGATAGCCATTACCGTCTTAATTTCCGCAATCTTATTTCGGGCGATCAAGAGTCTTTAAAATAAAATCTTGTGAGCAAAGATTACCTTACTCTTTTGTCTATTGTCATAAATTTAAGAATATTTATCAAACCGAAAAGGTTTATTAGATTGAATAATATAAACAATTGGGGCGCTTTGTAGGAAACAGCAGTACTTTGACGAATTTACCGATTGCGCACGCTGTAAGGTTAATCCTAAAGCTCTCGAATTCAGAGCGTCATGATTTCAAACCCTATTATTCAAAATATTTTTCAAAAATTTTAATTATTTTTGGCCTATTTCCCATGAATCCTACGCTGATATAAAATAATGTTGTTTGATTGGCCCAAATTACTTGCAATTCTTTTCTTTCCCTCTTAAATTAAAAGTGTTCCGCTGCTTTGTTTATTCGGCAACTGGGCGATGTCGGATTTACATTCGGCGGAACACTTATTACCTGCATTTTTAAACTTTCTCGATCTATTTCTTAACTTATTCTTCCGCGAAGAAATCCACTATCGGCCTTGGCGATATATCCGAATTCCAATTGTTTGGTTTTTAAAAGCATTCCCTTTTGAAAATTACTATCCATAGCAGCCTCCAAAACCCCTGAGGTGAGCAAAGTTCGCTTGATGGGAACGGGAGAATCTTTTTTCGTAAACAACTTTTCCAAATTGAATACTTGGGCGTCAAAAAACTTTGCCCCAGGGGGCATGGGCAATCGAAACATACAAGACTCAGGCTTCTCCAAACCCTTGATTTTCCCTGCAAAACAGAAGTCTTGTATATGACCATTCAGCAAAAGAACCGTGCCTTTGGTGCCATCCAAGTACTCCATTAAAAACGCAATCGGCTCAACCCGAGGTATGGTCATTGAAGCAACAGTAGAAGTATTGATGCGAATATCGCCTGGGTTTAAAGTTTCACTTCTCGCAAGTGCAGCATCTAAAAGTTTCCAACTCCATCGCCCCTCATCGCCTGCTTTCCAGACCGCATCCCCACGAATGCACTGCACCGATTTCACCCCCGTCTCTCCGCCTTTTCTACGCTCCATCATAGTTTGCAAAGCCTCGAGAGAATGCAGTCCATAAATTTCGATTCTGCCATAGGCTGCCAACAAGCCCTCCTCAATTGGGGATCCAAGAGGCAACTCCAGCTGAGGCGTGCGCCATACAAAGGGTAAACTCGACCCTGCCATGAATGGAAATTTCAACTCCTCTGACCATGCGACCATTTTTTGCGCTTTTTCAAACTCAATTGAAAGGTGTTTGTCATTAAATACGGGAACCGACTTCCCCACCTCTTTGAATACCTTGACTACCTGCTCCATCATTTCGTAGCGGGGGTATAAAACCTGCCCCTTTTCGTTCTCAGGGTATTTTCCATGCTCGATGATGATCATCACGCCATCGACCGCCAGTTCGCCCTTATTATCAAGAAGCGCTTCACGCACATTAGTCGCTAATTTAAACCCAAACTCCTTGGATAAAGGCAGCGAGACATCGTTTTCAGGTTTTTGATCGGTAAAAACAGAATAAATGTAATGCTCGGGGAGATGATACTTCCCATCAAGGTAATATCCATGCAGGAATCTGCCTGCAATATGATACGAATGAGAGAGCGGGTAATAGGTGGAGCCTATCACCGCAAGGGGTTTTCGCCCTTTAATACTGGGTGGAACCGGTTTGGTTCGGGGGGAAGAATCCTGAGTATGGCCCATGGCCCAAGTTGGAATCAAGGCGCCAACGGTTCCCAGAAACAAACGCCTATCCATATTTTGCATCACTTTCATTTTCTACACCCTGTTTCCTGAATTAAGGCGGTTTTCAAGCATTTTTATGTATGCAATCATCTTTTAATCCGATAAAATACCTTATACCAAGATTTAGATATCTCCCTACCTGTCGATTATTTGATTTTTCTTGAACAGGCACGCCGGGAATTTTAAGGATAAGACTCCATGCCCGAAAGAAGTTTTTCCAAACAAAAGCTCGATCTCCTATGCAGACGAAGCTTTTTAGGCTCTTCCGGCCTCGGGATTCTAGGACTTTCCTTTCCCCAATGCTTATCCGCTGCTGCAACCGCAGGCAAAAATGTCAAAGCTAAAAATGTTCTTGTGATTTACGAACAAGGTGGCCTTTCACATATGGATACTTGGGATCCAAAACCCGAAGCCATTAGCGAATACCGTAGCCCCTTCAAACCCATAAGCACTAATGTGCCCGGCATGCAGTTCACCGATCTACTATCTAAGACTGCAAAAATTGCCAACAAACTTACCGTCGTTCGCTCCATGCATCACACCCGGGGCGGCGCAGATGCCCACCCCAACGGTACCCAATATGCCCTATCAGGCTCTCATCCTGCAAATGCAGCGATATCCATGCCCGATATAGGCTCCATTGTTTCACACCTTTTAGGTAGCGGTTGCAAATACCTACCTCCCTATATCATGGTGCCAGGCAACCACGAACAGGCAGCAGAAACTCGAGTAGGGTTTTTACCCGCATCCACCAAAGTCTTTAAAACCGGTGGCAAAGATCTTTCCGACCCAAGCTGGAAAATCGATTCTCTTTTGCCACGGATTGAAAATCAGGGCGAGCGGCTTTCTTCCAGATTGCAACTCAAAGACCGTATCGAAAAATCGCCACCGTCCTCTGATGCACCTGCAATGGATCGCTTCTTCACCCAAGCCTTTGACATGATTTCCAGCCCTAAAGTCACCCAGGCTTTCAATGTTCAAAACGAACCCGAAAAAATCCGCGAAGCATATGGCAAAGGGCATCGAGGCGCTTGCTACCTCGTAGGCCGTAAACTCATCGAAGCAGGCGTTCGCTTTGTCACCGTCGACACCCGCTGGCCACTCACCAAGGAAACACCCCGTGGTGGCAACCTCAACTGGGATCATCACGATCATATCTACACCAACGAAACCTGCGAACTACCAGGCGCAACCGGGGCCGGGGCCGGGCGGTATGGTATTGGCCATTGGGTGATGATGGGAAGTACCGATCAAGCTTTTTCTGCACTCATCACCGATCTGGATGAACGCGGTTTGCTTCAAGAAACCTTGGTTTGCTTTGTCAGTGAGTTTGGCAGGACGCCTAAAATGAACAAAGCCAAGGGCCGCGACCATTGGACCCACGCCTACTCCATCGCCTTTGCAGGTGCAGGCGTTCCAGGCGGGCAAATCATCGGGAAGTCCGACCGCGAAGGTGGCTATGTTGTTGAATCTGGCTACACTCCAGAAGATTACGCAGCCACTATTTACGAAAAACTCGGCCTTGATCGCAACAAACCGTTATACACCTCTGGTAACCGGCCCATTTTTTATGGCCATGCTGGCGAACCGATCAAAGGTGTTTTCTAAACCTTAATTAATACGACTTCGCAAACACCACCCTCTGCTTCGAGGGATTGCCCGTCACCATGCACTTGCCTTCTTCCTTCGAAAGGTTGAAGGGTATACACCTAATGGTGGCTTTGGTTTCTTCTGCGATCTTTTCTTCTGTTTCCTTCGTACCATCCCAATGCGCCAGGAAGAAACCACCGGGGGCTTCTATCTTCTTTTTAAAATCATCATAAGAATCAATTTGATGCATGTTGGCATCGCGGAACGCCTTCGCCTTCTCGAACAACTTCTTCTGGATTTCGCGGAGCAAAGCATCAATCCTGGCGGCGGCTTCTGCAAGTGGTACGCCCATCTGTTTGCCCTCTTTACCGGGTTGATCCCGTCTGGCAAGAACGCAGGCATTCGAGGCAAGATCCTTGGGTCCGATTTCAACCCTTACAGGCACACCCTTCAATTCCCACTCGTTAAATCTGAAGCCCGGGGACTTTTCAAAATCACGGTCCACCTTCACCGTCAAAGTGTCGTACCCATAAAATTCATCGCGGGGTAACGCAACCAAATCGGCTGCAAGTTTATCTGCCACTTCTGCGGTGGCTTTTTGCTCTTCAGGATTTTTCCCAATCGGGCAGATCACCACATGAATAGGTGCTAACCTAGGGGGCACAACCAATCCCTGATCATCGCTATGGGTCATGATGAGACCGCCGATCAAGCGGGTAGAAACGCCCCAACTAGTGGCCCATGCGTATTCAAGCTTGCCTTCCTTGCTCTGGAATTGCACATTGAATGCCTTGGCAAAGTTCTGGCCGAGGAAATGGCTCGTCCCCGCCTGCAATGCTTTTCTATCCTGCATCATGGCTTCGATGCATAGCGTATAAACTGCGCCGGGAAACTTCTGCCCTTCGCTTTTAGC
>CAZYAY010000137.1:0-2869 GCA_964646215.1 uncultured Candidatus Kuenenia sp.
CAGCGGGCGTGCTTAAGGACAATTGAAAGAAGGGCGGGGATTGGGCGAAGAAAAAGAATGAAAGTAAAATTAAAAGAGAATGTATTCAAAAAAGGGAGTGGGAGTGATTAAGAGATGAGATTAAAAGCCGGGAGTAATTTTGCCATCTGCGGGAAGAAGAAGAAGAGCCCAGACGTTGATGGAAGTATCTTTGGTTAATTTGCGGGAGCTGCCATCTGCCATGAAAACATTCATGGCTTGGTGCGGGGTTTGAGCCCGCCAGCGATGACAACAATCTTGGTTATCTGGATTTGCATCGGAAGAACCTGCAAAGGGTTTGACCTGAAACATCATGGTATTGGGAACGCCATTGGGCCCATCGTAATCGCCCTTGGGAATTTCCATGACTTGTTCCGGAACAACAATACGGCCACCTTCGGTAATGCCAAGATTATGACGATTGGCGGCATAGAAAGCGATACGGCTTCTGCCATCGCAAAGAGCAAAACCTTCCGCAGCGAGAATGGTGTTGGAAAGGCCATCGGAAACGGTGGTGAAGGAAACAGGAGGGGAAAAGAAGCCAAGATTATTTTGGCTCCAAAGGCCAAAGGGAGCGGTGGCATCACCTTGTGAGGCACCCAGAATATTCCAATTAGCAAGGTAATTGGTGGTGGCCCAACCATCCGCAGAGAGGGAGTTTAAAGGAAGACTAGAATCGGATGGGCAGCGAAGAAGCGAAAGTGTTTTAGTTCGAATCTTGGGATTCCAGATGCCAATCGATGAAGCAGCGGTGATATCTTGAACCACACAAGAGGGGTTCCATTGATTGGTGCCCGGGTCAAGTGTTTTAACAATCGCCCCGGTAGGGGGCATGGGTTTATCAGAATAATGCGCAGGCACCCAAACCGACTTACCACAAGGGTTGGTATTAATGGAGGAAGCCCCATTGTTTTTATTTGCAGCAACATCCTCTGCAATCTGTTTGTACAAACCATCTTGTTCGAT
The DNA here is from genome assembly GCA_964646215.1 of uncultured Candidatus Kuenenia sp. GTDB lineage: Bacteria > Planctomycetota > Planctomycetia > Gemmatales > Gemmataceae > UBA969. The sequence continues at coordinate 985 of CAZYAY010000137.1, forward strand.
GTAAGGCAACAGGTGAACAATCCAACTACCAAACACACTGGCGTTTTGAACATTAGTACCGCCGGTGGCGGGATCGAGTGTGGGAAAATTACCATGGTAACTGGGTAGCTTGTTATTAACCGAGTGGAAGTTTGCCATTGCCAGGGATATCTGTCTACCATTCGCCAAGCATTGAATCATGGCGGCAGATTCCCGCACTTTTTGAACAGCGGGAAGAAGTAAGCCAATCAAAATACTAATGATTGCGATAACAACGAGAAGTTCGATGAGAGTGAATGCGTCTCGCCAGTTAGTTTTATGAACTTTGAACAAAGGCATATCCAAGAAGTCCGTTGATGTTAAAATAGCCTGCTTAAATTGATTATAACCTTCAAAAAGGTGATGTGAGCGAATAGTTGAAAAAATAGAAACAAAAAAAGCCACCATGCGATGTTACACATGATGGCTTTGGATTAAACAGCCAACATTACTTGGAAACAAGCGGCTTGATCTGCAAGTTGCGGAACCTGACAGGGTCGCTATGGCCGGCAAAGCCGAAGTGACCTTCCTTCAAGTCCTTGCCTGGGTGTGGGCTCTTTGCCATGTAATCAGTGATCTTGGAAAGATCGGTATCCAGGATGATGTTGCCGTTGAGTTCGACCTTGATGGTTGAACCCTTGACGGTAACTTCTTGATAGTTCCAAGTGTTGGGAGCACGAAGGTAACCACGATGAGCGGCAGCCATGCCGTAAGAACTGCCATGATACTGGCGCGCATCAAGCTTTGCGTATCGGGCATCTTCATTATCCAAGACTTGAAGTTCGGTCATGCCAATGTATGCGGCATCTTTATTACCACCTGGGTAACGGATGGCAAGGCCGTTGTTGCCACCTGGGGGAACCATGAATTCAAGTCGAACAACGAAATCGCTGTATTTCTTTTCGGTATAGAGAACACCACCCTTGCCTTTTTTGCACTGGATGGAGTCTTCAACAATTTCGTAATTATCACTAGAGCCGGCCCAACCTTTGAGAGTTTTGCCATCGAATATAGATTCAAACCCGGTGTTACCTTTGCTTGCAAGATGCTTGTTCGCTTCTTCAGGAGAAAGTTCCTTGATGAAGATATTCTTCCAACGAATTTCGCTGCCATGGGTTTGCAGTTGAATCGCACCTTTTTGAAGAAGTGGCAACTTGCGATCGAAATAGTTTTCGAGGATGGCATTATCCACTACAAGTTTGTCATTGAGATAAACCGTGGTACGAGCGCCCACTTGGATAATGCGGAATTTATTCCATTCCCCAAAAGGCCTGTCAGCAAGGACTAGCGGATCTTTTCCTGCAGTGCCTGGGGAGTTGTTCCACAGCCCGCCTGAGCCCTTGTCTGCGCCGATTTTGAATTTATCCTTGTCGGTATAATCCCAGATCTGAACCTGGGGGGTGTACTTGAGGTAGATACCGCTATCGCCCTTTGGAAGCATTTTGTATTCGAGATGAAGTTCATAATCTGCGAATTCTTTTTCGGTGGTAAGATAAAGTCCCTTGCCATCGTTTACGATTTCGTTGCCTTCAACTTTCCAATGAGCCAGAATATCCTTCATGTTGGCTTCTTTGATCTTGGCTTGTTCAGCGGGGGCTAGTGCTTTGAACTTGCGTGGATCGGAAGTACCAAAACCCCACCAATTGCTGAAATCTTTGCCATTGAAGAGATTGACAAACCCAGCAGGAGGAGTGGTAGGGCTTGCGGATCCAGTTTTTTTAGGTTCATCCTTGGGAGCTTCTTTTTTCACTTCAGGCTTGGGAGTTTCTTTTTTAGGTTCGGGCTTGGGTGTTTCTTTTTTAGGTTCGGGCTTTACTTCAGGCTTGGGTGTTTCTTTTTTAGGTTCGGGCTTTACTTCAGGCTTGGG
>CAZYAY010000137.1:2969-5727 GCA_964646215.1 uncultured Candidatus Kuenenia sp.
GTTTCTTTTTTAGGTTCTTGAGCTTTTGCAGGTTCTGCGCAAGGGACTTCACATTCCGTAGCTTTGCGCTTGGAAAACAAATTACTCAAAAAGCCCCGGTCGCGGGCAGATGCCTCCGACGAGCCATTTGCCAGGAAAAAACCGAAAGGAAGTACTGCAAATAGTGCAGTGGCTAGATACTTACGCATGGGTGTGACCTCAAATGAAATAAAAACTGGTGGGAAAAATCCACTTCTTCAGAAATAAGTTAAAGCAGGTCAAATGCCAATTCCAGCAAAAATTGGCAATCTGTAAGGAATTTAATGACAAACAATGCGCACAACCGGCAATTGCGTCTCATTGCTTGGTTTTCGCTTCTATTTCAAAGCATGATGGAACCAAGGGCTAATTGCTTTTTTTCACGCTAAAAGATGCCTCTTTTAGAATGTCAATTAATACCGAAGTCTTTACATTAATTCAATTTAAAGCAGTTAAGGCAAGTGATCTGGCATCGGTTATTAAGATGTTAAGATCCAATATTTCATTGGAAGAAATGGGCATGATTCCTAATCTAAATATTGGAAGTAATGCGTAGCCATTTTCAGGAGAACAGGCATGTTAAAGCAGCGATTAATGACCCCCGGACCAACCCCAGTCCCCGAAGAAACCCTCTTGGAGCTTGCAAAGCCAGTCACTTTCCATCGTTCCGGGCAGTTCCGGGCTATTCTTGCAGAAGTTCTCGAAGATTTAAAGTATGTCTACTGCACCAAAAACCTTGTCCTACCCCTGACATGTTCAGGCACAGGCGCAATGGAAGCTGCAATCGCCAGCACCGCAGCACCTGGCGACAAAGCAATCTGCCTTATTTCGGGTCGCTGGGGCGAACGATGGCGCAATATCAGCAAGGCATTTGGCCTGATCCCCATCGAAATCACCGTACCTTATGGGAAGTCCGTTTCCCCCGCCCAGCTTGAAGCTGCTCTTAAAGAACATCCCGATGCGAAGATTGTTTGCGGTACATTGTGTGAAACAGCAACGGGTGCACGCAACGATATCAAAGCGTTTGGCGCAATCCTTAAAGATAAGCCACAGATCTTGATCGTAGATGCGATCAGCGGGCTTGCCGTTATGGAATGCCGGACCGACGAATGGGGCGTTGATATGTGCGTGACAGGTTCGCAAAAAGCATTAATGCTTCCAGCAGGCCTGGCGTTCGTTTCGGTATCCGACAAAGCCTGGAAACTGATTGATGCCAACACCCAACAAAAATCCTTCTACTTTGATTTAAAGAAGTATCGTGACAACCTTAAGAACAACGATACTCCTTTTACTCCCGCCAACACCTTGGTGAAAGCCCTGCGCCATAGCTTGAAAATGCTGCGTGCAGAAGGCATTGAAAACACTTGGGCGCGCCATGCAAGAATGGGAAAGGCTTGCAGAGCAGGCCTTAGCGCAATGAATCTTAAGCTTCTCGCAGAAGATCCAGTTGATGGCCTTACCGTTGCTTGGGTTCCTGAAGGAGTCGATGGCACCGAAATCCTGACTCGTCTTGAAAAAGGTTATGGGGTAAAGGTGGCAGGGGGTCAAGATACATTAAAGGGTAAGATTATCCGAGTTGCCCACATGGGTTACATGGATATGTTTGATGTTCTTACCGCAGTAAGTGCAATCGAGATGGTACTTGTTGAAATGGGGCACAAGCTGGAACCGGGCGCAGGGATAGCAGCAGCACAGAAATCACTTACCTCGGGAATCAAGGCGAAAGCCTAGGAACTGGAGATATCGTTATGCCAAGAGTATTGATCAGCGACAAGATGGAACTTCCGGGCCTCGAAATCCTGCGAAACGCAGGCATTGAACTCGATGAAAGGCCGGGCTTGAAGGGCGAAGAACTCAAAGCAGCCCTGCGCCTTGCGGATGGCGTCGTGGTGCGCAGTGGTACCCGCATCACCGCAGACCTGATCGAAAACCCTGGCAAACTAAGGGTTATCGTTCGGGGTGGGGTAGGCGTTGATAACATCGATGTTGCTGCAGCAACCCGCAAGGGTATTGTTGTTATGAACACCCCCGATGCCAACACTTTCAGTACCGCAGAACATACCATCAGCTTGCTAATGTCGATGGCAAGGCATGTGCCAGCAGCAGATGCAAGCATGAGGGCTGGAAAGTGGGAGAAGAGTAAGTTTCTGGGCTGCCAGCTTACTGGCAAAACCCTGGGCGTATTAGGGCTTGGCAGAATAGGCCGGGAGGTAGCGCGCAGAGCTGCCAATGGCCTGGATATGAAGGTGGTTGGCTACGACCCAGTGCTTGCACCTACCGCAGCAGCACAGCTTGGAATAGAATCTTTTGCCTCCGTCGACGAAATTCTTCCCAAGTGTGATTTCATCACCGTGCACACCCCGCTTACCGAGCAAACCAAGGATATGATAGGCGCAAAGCAAGTCGCCTTATTGCCCAAGGGCGCCCGGGTGATCAACTGCGCACGCGGCGGAATCATTAATGAACAAGCTGTGATCGATGGCATAAATTCAGGGCATCTTGCAGGCGCTGCATTCGATGTTTTCGTCGAAGAGCCAATTACTCCTGATCACGCATTTTTAAAGATGCCAAATGTAGTGATAACACCTCATCTTGGCGCTGCCACTGCTGAGGCCCAATTATTGGTTGCCAAGGAATCCGCTCAACTATTGGTTGACTTCCTATGCAAGGGCATGGTTCGCTTCGCAGTGAACATGGGCGCGATGGATCGTGCCGAGATGGAAGAAATGCGACCCTTCGT
>CAZYAY010000138.1:0-5670 GCA_964646215.1 uncultured Candidatus Kuenenia sp.
AACCTCGCGCATAGCCCTGCTTTCTGTCGCAGACAAAGTTGCTTCAGGCTCGCCCTCACCCGATGGCAAGCGTGTTTGCTTGAGTGCCCGGGGCGAACTTTTCACCATCCCTGCTGGGCCTGGCATCACACGCAATTTCACCAACTCACCCGGAGCCCATGATCGCGATCCACATTGGTCACCCGATGGGAAAAACATCGCATTCATCTCTGATATTTCGGGCGAGGATGAAATCATGCTGGTTTCCTCCGATGCGAAATCCGCTCCCATGGCACTCACCACCAAAGGTGATGTCTACAAGTATTCCCTTTCTTGGTCGCCCGATTCTAAAAAAATACTTTGGACCGATCGAAAGTTCAGGGTCCGCTATCTTGATGTTTCCACCAAACAAATCATTGAGGTTGTTCAATCCAAGCATTGGGAGATCAACGATGCGGTTTGGTCCCCCGATAGCAAATGGGTCTCTTGGTCGGAAACCAGCGACACGGGCATGGACAAGATCCGCATTTACAACCTTGAAACTAAAGTTGCTACCGATGTCACCGATGGCTGGCATGAATCTAATTCGCCAGCTTTCTCAGGCGATGGTAAATTCCTTTTCTATGTCTCTAATCGCGATTTGAACCCCATTTACAGCTCCACCGAGTGGAACCATGCGTACCGCGATATGGCACGAATCTACGCAGTTGCCCTTGCGAAAGATACAGCCTCGCCATTTAAACCAAAGACTGATGAACCTGAAAACAAGCCTGCAACAGATGCCAAGGATAAGGATTCCAAAATTGATCTCACAGGTTTTTCAGAACGCACCTTCCAGATCCCCACGCCATCAGGCAATTACCGCAACCTTCAATCCGTGGGTTCCGCTGTATGGTATATCCGCTCTTCCAGCAAGGATCCACGATCGACCTTTGCAACCTATGATCTTGCAACCCGCGCAGAAACCAACCTAGGCTCTGTTGGTTCTTTTGATATCACCGCTGATGGGAAAAAAACTCTCGTTTCCGTTGATGGAAAATTTGCAGTCATCGATCTGCCCAAGGGCCCTGTTACTCCTTCTTCTTTCCTCGATCTTTCGGGCATGGAAGTGCAACTCGATCGCAAGGCGGAATGGAAGCAGATATACCACGAGTGCTGGCGCCAAATGCGCGACTTCTTCTACGACCCCAATCTTCATGGCGTTGATTGGATCGCACTTCGTAACCGCTACGAAACCCTTCTTCCCCACGTAAGGCATCGTGCTGATCTTTCCTATGTGATTGGCGAACTCATTGGCGAATTGAATGCAGGCCATGCTTATGTGGGTGGTGGCGATCTACCTGCTGTGCGAAAGATTCCGCTGGGGCAACTTGGCGCAAAGCTTGAAAAGCATGCACCATCAGGATATGTAAAAATCACCCGTATCCTTGAAGGTTCAACTTGGGAACCAGGCTTGGCTTCTCCTCTTGCTGCTCCGGGAGTTAATGCAAAAGTTGGTGATTACCTAATCGCAATTGATAACAAGCCTGTCAATGAAATGGCTTCACCTTATCAGGCACTTGTTAATAAAGTTGGTAAGCCTGTCGTGATTAAAATCAACTCCAAGCCCGAAGCCAATGGCGCTAGGGAAGTCGTTATAGTTCCGATCGATAATGAAGGGCCTCTTTATTATCGTGACTGGGTCGAAAAAAATCGCAAGCGTGTCGATGAAGCCACCAAGGGTAAAGTCGGGTACATCCATGTGCCTGATATGCTGCAAACCGGCCTCAACGAATTCGCAAGGCAGTTCTATCCGCAATTAAAAAAGAGCGCCTTGATCATTGATATGCGTGGTAACGGGGGTGGTAATGTTTCCCCCATGCTGATCGAACGGCTTCGAAGGGAAATCGCAATGGTTGGCATCGCCCGGGGCACGCCCCCATCGGTTGATCCCCGCGGCATGATGCATGGCCCGATGGTCTGCCTGATGAATGAATTCTCTGCTTCCGATGGTGATTTGTTCCCCTACCGTTTCCGCCAGCATAAGCTTGGAAAGCTGATTGGAAAACGAAGCTGGGGTGGAGTAGTGGGCATTCGCGGTACACTGCCTCTTTTGGATGGTGGTACTTTAAACAAACCTGAATTTAGCCGTTATGATATTGAAGGCAAGGAATGGATTATTGAAGGCAAAGGTGTGACGCCGGATATCATCGTTGATAACGATCCCGCAATTGAATACGGCGGGAAGGATCAACAATTAGAAAGGGGTATCGAAGAAATTCTAAACGAGTTAAAGACGAAGGAAAAGAAACTGCCCCCTCCCCCGCCATTCCCAAAGAGATAATAACGGGGTGAGATTAAATAAGTATAACTGATTTGTTAGGCCCATTTGAAAATGGGTTTTCGTTGTGACTGAACACAATCATGTAAGTACATATTCATTAGATTTTGGTAAGGAATACCTGTTTGCTCTGCCAACTTCTGGAAGTACTCGACGATTTCAACTTCGAGACGGATGGTGATTTGTTTTTTCACAGCCTTCGTGTAGGGTGTCTTGGTCGCCTTCGAAAAATCATATTCTTTTCTCATGGTTTAGAACCTCCATATTGGTTTTGTTCGCGCTTGGTCGCTTTTCGTGCCGAGATAATTCGTATCTGCGAATCAAGATTTTTATAAGCGTGACAAACAATCAGAAGCCGGAGTTTTAAGCTCATCGCTAACAAGATAAAGCGATCTTCTGCAAAAGAATGATCTGGGTCATGGATAATCAGACCAGAAGGATCATAAAAAGCTGTCTGCGCCTCTTCGAAAGAGACGCCATGCTTCCTCTGATTAATTCGGGCTTTATCTGGATCCCAAGAAAACTCAAGATTCATCATAATTATATTGTAACTACATTATAATTATAAGTCAAGGGAGCTGAGTTAGTGTACTAATTATGGTTTGCCAAAGGGAAGCTTGCCTTCGCCCCGGAGCTTGGCTTTGGCATAGCCTCCAGCTTTTTCGTACACACGCACATAATCAATCAGCATTTCTGCAGGAAAAAGTGTGGTATTATCGGGGTTGCCCAAAAATTTACCGCCCACTGCAACATTCATGACCAGATAAAAAGGCTGGTCAAACGGTGCGGGCCAGGCGTTAAGATCTTCCTCTTTGGTCGGTTGAAGCCCTTTGTTGGCTGCAACTTTGCTGCTGCTCCACCAGAATGATTGTGCTGCAAATTGTTTGCCATCCAGTAACCAGCGAATCTCGCCCGGCTCCCATTCAATCGCATAAGTGTGGAAATCCGCGATGGTGCCATTGTTGGGAAGAAGTATGTTATTTTCCTTGTGTGCATTGGCAGGCCAGCGCGAGCCAAAATGCAACGTACCTAGGATTTTATTGGGCTCCTGCCCTCGGGCTTCAAGCACATCAATTTCACCAGATGAAGGCCAGGTGCCATATTTGTCGCTTTGTGGCAGCATCCATAATGCAGGCCAAACGCCCTTTCCAATTGGCAGCTTGGCTCGAAATTCAAACTTGCCATAACATTGGTTGAACAGCGCGCTGCCATCTCTTTTTCGGGTTTTCATTCGTGCGGAAGTGTAACCACAATTATGAATCGATTCTTTTATCGCCTTGATATGTAGCTGGCCATCCTTGACAAAAGCGTTTTCTGGTTCGCGGGTGTAGTACTGCAGTTCCTCGTTGCCCCAACCGTTGATCCATTGTTTTGCATTATAATCGTAGAAACCATTGCCTAAATCGAAGTCCCATTTTGAACGGTCGATTTCTTTACCGTCGAATTCATCACTCCAAACCAATTTCCAATCACTTGGGTTTGAATCGAACGCATATGCAAAACTAACGACAGCAAAGGAAAGGATGATAGAGCCAAGTGTTTTTCCCATGATTAAAGTGCCTATCGAAGTTTGGAGCCTTTTTTGCCGGTGAGTGAATCGCCCAGTTCTTCTCTTATTTTATCGCCCAGCATCTGTAATTTTTTAACTACATCGGGGTTTTGATCTGCAACATTTTTGGATTCAGTGATATCTGCATCGAGGTCGAACAAGGAAAGCTCAATCTTAAGGGTTTCGCTTTTTCCTGGTTTGCCATCGCTTCCACCCTCGATGATATGCAAATAAGGGTGGGGGAAATGTAATTTCCATTTGCCACTGGTAACTGCATGAAGTGCATCACCCCAATAAAAATAGTAAGCCTCTTGGGGGCTTTTGGCATTAGGTTTCGCTTCGATAATTGCACTGATGTTCTTCCCATCAATTTTAGGTTCTGCCTGACCAACGCCCCCGGCATAACCAACAAGGGTGGGCAAAAGATCGATAGTCATGGTGGGTTCATTACTGGTACTTGCAGCGGGAATTTTTCCGGGCCATCGTGCAACAAAGGGGACTCGTACTCCGCCCTCAAACTCGGTACCCTTGCCTTCACGCAACATCCCCCTCGAGCCAGCATGATGCCCGTAGGAAAGCCATGGGCCGTTATCCGAAGTGAAAATCACGAGGGTATTTTTATCCAGGGAATGTTTCTTGAGGGTTTCAAGAATGGTGCCAACGGAAGCATCTATTTCTTCGATGACATCTCCATAAAGCCCTTGGCTACTTTTGCCTTTGAATTTTTCTGAGGCATAAATAGGCACATGGGGCATTGAATGGGGCATGTACAAAAAGAAAGGTTTATCTTTATTTTCTTCAATGAACTTCACACCGCGATCGGTATACCAGCCAGTTAATTTAGACTGATCAGGGTTGAGTTCCAAAACCTTGTCATCTTGGCGTAAAGGTAATGGGGGAAAGTTTTTTGCAGTGGGATGATTGGGCCACATATCGTTGGAATAGGGAAGACCGAAATAAGTATCAAACCCATGGCGTAATGGTGAATATTGGGCAGAATCACCCAGATGCCATTTGCCAAATATTGCGGTGGCATAACCTTGGTTTTTAAGATATTCGGGCAGAAGGTTCTCTGCATCCTTGATGCCGTTTTTTGAGTTGGGGCCAAGGGCTCCAAGAATTCCCACACGATTTGGATAACACCCTGAAAGAAGAGCCGCACGCGAGGCGGAACAAACCGCCTGGGGCACATGGAAGTTAGTAAGCTTGATACCTTCCCGGGCAAGAGAATCAATATTTGGGGTGCGAATTTTTGGGGAACCAAAGCAGCCAAGGTCTGCATACCCCAGATCATCTGCAAAGATCAGCACAATATTTGGCGGCTTTTCAGCACCAAAAGCCAAAGAACTGCAAAGGATTCCAAACAACGCAAGCGGGTATAGAATGAAGTTTTTCATAACCTTATGATTACCAAATAATCCTTCCCAATGCAAAAAGTAACAACTAAAATTTCTCTTGGTTGCGCATTCAAAAGATGCAATCCCCATGTGATTTGATTAAAATAGGTTGATGAAGAAGATATTGGAACTGATGATGAAACTTGGTCGGTTAATCTTACTTTTAGTAATGATGTTTTCGATGTTTTCCAGTTTGCTTTTAGCGGATGATAAAGCTGATTGGGTTCATATTGGCAGCCTTGCAGGGAAATTACTTGGCCCGCCACGCGATGGAAAAATTCGCATCAGCCTGGCCCATCAATTTGGGGAAATCGATAGAGACATGGCTTTGCGTGCAGATGCCCTACGCAAGAAGTTGCTTGAAATTAGACAAAAAGGAATGGGTCTGCCCAAGAATTCCCCGGCACGTGAAGAGGCTGTTCAAG
>CAZYAY010000139.1:0-5632 GCA_964646215.1 uncultured Candidatus Kuenenia sp.
CCCATTAGATGAAGTGCGGTTGCGTTAAGGTCGTGGATGTGAACAGGGTCTTTCACGATGTTGTAACTGAAATCATCTGTTTCGCCATAGGCCTGACCGCCCTTGATTCCAGCTCCCGCCATCCAAACGCTGTAACAGCGTGGGTGATGATCTCGTCCGTAATTATCTTTGGTTAGGGTTCCTTGCGAATAAACGGTGCGGCCGAACTCGCCACCCCAGATCACCAAGGTGTCTTCCAGCATTCCCCGTTCCTTTAGGTCGGATAACAACGCAGCAGTGGGTTGATCGGTATCGTAGCATTGGCTTTTGATACCACTGGGTAGGTTGTTGTGTTGATCCCATCCACGGTGATAAAGTTGAATGAATCTAACGCCACGCTCTGCGAGCCTTCGAGCAAGAATACAATTAGCAGCATAGGTGCCCGGTTTCTTTGCCTCGGGGCCATAGCGTTCCAAAGTCTTAGATTGTTCCTTGGATAAATCTGCGAGTTCTGGAACAGCAGCCTGCATTCGGAATGCCATTTCGTATTGGTCAATGCGAGCCTGTGTCTCGGGATCTTGATAATCTTCAAACTTCAATTTATTCAGGGAGGCGACATCATCGATCATAGCTCTTCTGCGTTCATTATTAATGCCAGGCGGGTTTGAAAGGAAGAGTACCGGGTCTTTGCCCGAACTGAAACGCACGCCCTGATAACGCGAGGGAAGAAAGCCTGCACCCCACATGCGTTCGTGAAGGGGTTGGGCATTGGTCGGGCCGCTGGGGCGGGAAATCATCGCAACAAAAGCTGGAAGATCGGAGTTTTCTGATCCCAGACCATAAGAGATCCATGCACCAAAAGCTGGCCTGCCTCCTATTTGATGTCCTGTTTGCAGCATGGTCATTGCAGGATCATGGTTGATTGCTTCGGTATTAAGCGTACGAATCACGCACATATCATCCGCAAATCTTGCGGTATGTGGCAGGAGTTCACTTAGCCACAGCCCGGATTTTCCATGCTGCTGAAATTTATAAGCTGAGGGTACGATAGGAAATCGCTTCTGCCCGGCAGTCATTCCCGTAAGTCGTTGTTCGCCCCGAATGGAGTTTGGTAATTCCTTGTCGAATTGTGATTGAAGGCCAGGTTTGTAATCGAATAATTCCAACTGGGATGGTGCACCCGCCTGAGTAAGCCAGATGATGCGCTTTGCCTTGGGGTTGAAATTGGGTGATTGAACCGAGGCAAATAAGCGGGGGTTTAAAAGCGAGGCGATAGCAGCAGCGCCTATGCCCGAGCTTGCCCTGCCTAGGAAATGCCGCCTGCATACTTGCTCATTTAATATTTCAGGTTTCATTTCCTTACTCCTTTGTAACAACTTCATCAAGGTTCAGTATGATGCTTGCAACTGCTGTAAACGCAGCAAGTTCGCTCGGATTCAACTTTGTATCGTTTTTAAAATCACCGAAGGCGAGTAGGGCTTTAGCAGCTTCACCATCTTTTTGAAAGTCTGTAAAGTTACGGCCATAAGCTGTACGCAGCACCGCAAGCTCTGCAGGTTTGGGTTGCCTTGCAAGCAATAAGCGGAATCCTAGGGAGAGTCGAGATTCAACCGTGGATCCCCCTTCAAGTATCATGCGCTGGGCGAGCAACCGGGATGCTTCAACATAGGTTGGGTCATTCATTAGGTTGAGTGCTTGCAGGGGTGTATTGGTGCGGGGCCTACGCAGGGTACAAGATTCCCGAAAAGGTGCATCAAACAATAACATTGCAGGGTTTGGTACCGAACGTTTCCAATATGTGTAAATACTGCGCCTATGCAGATCATCACCTTTGCCAATCACATAAACATTGTAGCCCGTGCCCGCAGTAACTTGTTCATAAAGGCCTGGTGGATGATAGGGTTTGACAGAAGGGCCGCCGATTTTGTCAACAAGCAATCCACTTGCAACAAGTGCCTGATCTCTTACGAATTCCGCCTGCAGGCGAAACCGTGGCCCACGTGAAAGCAATCGGTTATCAGGATCGCGTTCGCGTAGCTGTGGAGTAAGCTTTGATTGTTGTTGATAAGTGGAGCTCATTACCATGAGCTTCATCATTTGTTTTACATTCCAGCCGCTTCGTATGAATTCATTAGCCATGAAGTCGAGTAATTCAGGATGCGATGGGGCTTCCCCTTGCGCGCCGAAATCTTCACTGGTACGAACAAGGCCTGTGCCGAATATCTGCTGCCAAAGGCGGTTTACCGTAACTCTTGGCGTCAGGGGGTTTTCTGCGCTTACAATCCACTTTGCAAGGCCTAGGCGATTGCGCGGTTGATCAACGGGAAGAGCAGGAAGGATTCCAGGAGTGGCTGCAGTAACCCGTTCGCCTGGTTTGTCATAAGCTCCCCGCATCAAAACAAAGGTTGGGCGCGGCTCCTTCATCTCTTCCATAACCAGCGTTGTCTGAATTTCCTTTTCTGCAGATTCAGCCTGTTTTTTTAGTGCATCAAGTTCTTCACCAAGCTTGCGGTACTCGGGTTGTTGCGCTATGCGAAAATCCGCGAGTGTCTTTTTCTCTGCAGGCGTTCGTTTGGATTCTTCTTTGATTGCAATGTTCGTAACATTCGAGGGCACTAATAATTCTGCGTTTGCATTAGTGCTTAGAATTCGCAAAAGAGTTGGCCCATTTGCATTCTCAACACTAAGTTCAATTTCGAGTGCCGGATTGGATTCATCGATCACCAATGCCTCTGTAAATTCAAATGAGCTGAGAACTTTGACACTTGGCTTTACAGCAACTGCAACTCGGGTCTTGCGATCATTATCTAGCAGCTTAGCGGTTTCAATGGTCGCAAGAGAATCTCCGGCTGCAATGGCTTTTAATTTTAATGGTAGCTTCTTTGCATCTTTGCCTGCGGGCTTGAATACCTTGAATTCGCTCCATTGCAAACCAGCGGCTGCAGCTTGGGTGGCAAATTCAACTTGTAAGGCGGTGATAGCGCCCTTTGGCAGTCGAAGGTTCATTTTGATGGTGTTGGCGCGGGTTTCTTGGGGACCGACTTCCACGGTTTTAGTTGTGGCATTTATCTTGGGTGGTGCATCGCCCCCACTTGCTGCAAGTATCTCTGCAGCATCCCAAACCAACGGCTTGCCTAATCCTTTGACCCAATCTCCAAGGCCGTTGGTTGCTTTACCCATCAAGGCTGTTTGTTGGTCGCTAGTAGATTTGATCTGATCGTTGAGTTTTTTGATTTTCGCTTCGATCTCGGGAGATGGTAGTTTCAAGAATGGCGGGGCATTCTGCCTGATCGGATTCCCGTAGCGGCCTACGCCACCTTCAGGCACATTATGAAAAAATGCCTTGAATGCATAAAAATCCTTCTGGGTGAACGGGTCATATTTATGATCATGGCATCTTGCGCAATTAAAGGTCTGGCCCAACCAAACTGCTGCGGTTGTCTCCACCCGGTCTGCTGTGTATTCCGCAAGAAACTCATCAGCAAGCACGCCCCCCTCTTCGTTTAACATGTGATTGCGGTTGAATCCTGTTGCAACCCGTTGTTCAACGGTGGCATTGGGCAATAAGTCTCCTGCAAGTTGTTCAATCGTAAACTGGTCAAAAGGTTTGTTATCGTTAAAGGAACGAATAAGCCAATCTCGCCATGGCCAAAGCTCGCGGTCTCGATCCACCTGATACCCGTTTGAATCTGCAAAACGGGCAGCATCTAACCAATCGACCGCCATGCGTTCGCCATAATGGGGCGACTTCAAGATTCGATCAACCACCTTTTCATAAGCCTTGTCTGAGGTATCAGCGAGGAAAGCATCGACTTCCGCAATTGATGGAGGTAAACCTGTTAGATCTAAAGACAATCTACGAATCAGGGTTTCTTTAGTAGCTTGGGCTGATGGAGGGATGTTTTCTTTTTCAAGTCGTGAAAGAATGAAACGATCGAGATCATTACGAGGCCAGTTTACATTCTTAACGGTGGGTGCTTTGGTTGTCTTAAGAGGTACAAAAGACCAATGCTGGTCATATCTAGCTCCCTGCTCAATCCATTTTCTTAAGATTTCTTTTTCAATCTTGGTCAGGGTTTTATTTGATTTGGGAGGGGGCATTACTTCGCCCTTTTCTTCACTGATGATTCGCAACCATGCTTCACTTTTTTTAAGATCACCTGGAACGATTGCGTGCCCGCCCTTAATCTTTGTAGTTGCTCCTTCAACCGTATCCAGACGCAGATTCGCTTTGCGAGTCTTGGGGTCAAAACCATGGCAGGAAAAACATTTGTCTGAAAGGATCGGCCTTACATCACGATTGAAGGATACATCCTCCGCAAAGGCAGGTTTCAAGACCATGAAAGTTAAAGCGATTGCAAATGTATATTTCAAGGTGAGATTCTCTTTCTTCGTTCCAACTTCGAAGCTATGAATATATACGATTATAAGTGATTATTAGTGTAGAAGCTTCAATCTTTTGTGACTCTTTGGCGTGTTTAGATCATCAGGGCGAGGGCAAAACCAGAGTACGCCTAGCTTCTTCCAGAAAGCGTCTGGTTAGATCTTTTACCCGGGCAGATTCTTTTTCAGCTAGGTTATCAAGCTCTGCAGGGTCATTGCGCAGATTAAAAAGTTTCCAATTACTGCCCGGGCGAATGCCATCACGATTCAAACCATCATTGCCCACAAGTTTCCAGTCGCCATCCCGGATTGCACCATTGTGCTCATGCTCGAAAATCAAGGTGCGTTGCCAGGGTGCTTCATTAAGGAATGCAGGCACTAAGCTTCTACCTTCAAGAGGAAGAATATCATGGCCTTGAAATGTCTTGGGATAGGTTGCTCCGGAAATATCCACGCAGGTTGCACTAATATCCATCAAATGCGAAAGATGCTCACGAACGCTACCGGGCTTTTGAATTCGTGCGGGCCAATGAGCGATCATAGGCGAGTGAATGCCACCTTCGCTTGCGTAATGTTTGTAAAGTGAAAGAGGGGTGTTGCTTAAATTAGCCCAGGCACAACCATAGCTAAACATGCTACCCGGGCCGCCCATTTTTAAAAGGTCTTCTCCTTCATGCAATACATTGGGAAGGGCTTGTGTCCCGCCATCAATGCCATGGCCCGCCTTTGGATTCACAAACTTTTTCGGATTCATATCAAAGCCAAACGGATCCCACTCTGCACAGGCGCCATTATCGCTGGTGAATACTAAAAGTGTATTCTCAAATTCGCCATGGTCTCGAAGTGATTGCACCAATCGCCCAATGTTGCTATCCATATTTTCAACCATAGCTGCATAAACAGCCATGCGTCGTGCAAGGTCTGCCCTGCGTGGTTTATCAAGAGAATCCCAGGCTGGGTTGATGCCGTCTTTTGTCATGGATCCGATTCTTTTGGCGATATCGGGCCTATCGATGGGGCTAAGTCCGGGAAGGGAAAGCTTTTTGTCAACCAATCCAAGTTGCTTCATGCGTTGCAAGCGTTCAGCACGAAGTACATCCCAACCGCGTTCGTAGGTTTCGACATAACTTTCGGTAAGCTTTATTGGGGCTTGAACAGGAAAGTGTGCTGCTTGATAACCAACATAAAGCAAGTAGGGTTGTTTACGCTTGCGTGCGATATCAAGAAAATCGAGGGCATGATCGGTGATGGCATTGGTTGCGAAATATTC
>CAZYAY010000140.1:0-5591 GCA_964646215.1 uncultured Candidatus Kuenenia sp.
TGATGCCCGGGCCCGGCGACAGACCTGTTCGCCTGGTAGAGGCAGAACCAATCCGCCAGCTGTTCGCTTGATCTTGATTATTTCAATTGCAAGGGTTCATGTTAAAGATTTAATTGGGAATGAGTGAGAGATGAACAGATTCCTGCAATTGACATTCAGCTTGTTCTTCCTGGCATTAATCGCAAATGCCTCTGAACCATCGGTTCGTACCGTGGATGTAAGGGGTTTGCAAGTTGGTGCGGTCACGACTCTGGTGTTCGAGGGGGATGGTTTTGGTAAATCTCCGAAGCTGTTATTCCCTTTTAATGTCACGCCTGTTCTCAAAACAGGTTCAACCGAAAAGAAAGCCAGCTTCGATATCACTTTGCCCGCAGATATCATCCCGGGATTTTATCAATGCAGTCTGATTGCAGAAGGTGGAGTCAGCCTGCCTGTGCTTTTGGGCATCGATCATCTGGTGCAAAAACCCTTTGCAGTTTCAATCGATCAACCATTACCCATCGCATTGCATGGCACCATTTCAGGCAGCCAGATTTTGGAAACAAAGTTTCAGGGAACCAAGGGCCAGCAATTGATGGTGGAAGTGGAGGCTCAAAAGCTGGGATCCAAACTGCAACCTGTTTTGCATCTTTATAACTCCAAGAAACTTCAAATAGCCTGGTCTTGGCCCGTGCCCCATTTGTTTGGCGATACCCGATTGGAAACGACCCTGCCCGAAGATGATACCTACACCATTGCCTTACACGATCTCGAATACGCTGCAGGAGCGCCCGGGCTGTTTCGCATGAAGGTGGGCAGGTGGGAGTTTTTTGATCAGGTTATTCCTACCGTGGTTGCTGAAGGAAAGGTAAAAGCGGTCGAATTGATGGGCAATATGCCGGTCGCCAAGCTGAATATGCCAACCATCAAAGGTGCCGGTTCTGTCGTTCTCCCCTGGCCAAGCCAGGGCAAAT
Source organism: uncultured Candidatus Kuenenia sp. (assembly GCA_964646215.1). GTDB lineage: Bacteria > Planctomycetota > Planctomycetia > Gemmatales > Gemmataceae > UBA969. The sequence continues at coordinate 954 of CAZYAY010000140.1, forward strand.
GGTCTGGGATGCGACCTTTCGTCCAAGCAGGATCTTCTAAAGAGTATGTTGAAGCGCAGGCTCCCCCCATGCAGGAATTAGCGGGCCTGCCTTTGTTGGTTCATGGCAAGCTTTCATCACCTAATGAAGAAGATCGTTACCTGTTGAAATGCATACCCAAATCAAAGCTGCGTTTCGATGTGTTTGCAGAGAGGATTGGTTCTGCGGTTGATGCTGGGTTGGTGTTGCGAAACGATAAGGGAGTGGAAATCGCCCGATCTGAAGATAGGCCGGGTTCCTCCGACCCGCTTCTGGAATTCACTGTACCCGATAATATTGCCTCCATTCAAGTTTGCGTGATTGATACTCAGGGAAGGGGAGGGCCCAAGGCAAATTACAGGCTTGCAATTGAAGATATCAGCACTCCGGAAGTTTCCGCCAACTTCAACTTGATCACTCCTATTCAAAGGCTTTCACTTAACGCCAATAGCAACATTGTTTTTCCTGTATGGGCCAATCGCAATGGATATACGGGCAAAATCGATGTTCAGTTTTCGCAACTGCCCAAAGGTGTTAAGCTTGAAGGTAATTTAATCCCACCAGAGGGCGAGGGTGCACTAATCACCCTTTCCACAAATACCGAAGCAGTCACGCCGATTGTTACAACTCTGATAGGTAAAAATGATAAGGGCATCGACTCTGATGTGGGGGTGTTAAATCATCCGTTGCAAAGATTGCAGCCATGGATGGCGAGCGAGATAGCGGTGGCGCCCGTTTCCGAAAAGGCCCCCAGCCTTTCAATTGCCTGGAACAATCTGCCCAAGGATGCTGCGTTTGTGCCTGGTATGAAGCTGAACCTTCCTGTCAAGGTAAACCGTGCGGATCTTGGAAGTCCCGTCAGGTTGACTGTTCTCACCAGCCAGAATGCCACGAAGGTGAATAATCAGCCCGATCCCAAGGTGGCTCTTAAAGCTGAGAAAGCTGTCGAAGTTGCAGCCAAGGCCAGCGATGCGACGGTTACGGTTTTGGTTCCCGTGGGGCCATTTCCAGCATCTGTTTATGATATCACTCTTCAGGCAGAGTTACTTAGTGCGAACAAGCAGGTGGTGCTTGCAACCGCTTTTGCGCCAGTTTTACGTTTGCCCTTACGAATCCCACTTGTGGTTAAAATTGACAAGCCGGATAAGTTGGAAGCACTGTTTGACAGCAAGAAAGGTTCAGAATTTCTCTTTAAGGGAAAAGTAGAGCGCAGTGATGGTTTGGTGGGGGATATTACGCTTGCGGCAACGGGTCTACCCGCTGGTGCGAAGTTTGAACCTGCGCTAATCAAGGCGGATAAAAGCGAGTTCGATGGCAAGATAATCTTTCCACCTGCATTGATGCCCAACGAATACAAGGGAATAAAACTTACTGCATCGGGTGTGCCAGATGCCAAGGCACCTACAATAAAAGTGAATAGCAAAGAGGTTGAATTGGGGTTGGTGTTAAAGCCCGCGCCAAAATAACAAACGATATTAACGAGGTTATCAAAGTGAATATAACATTGCTTTTAACAGTTCTTGGTTTTCAAGTTGCAGCAGATGCTGTGCCAGTTGCGCCGGTGAGCATCTCGCCAACTTCGATGGTTCTTACCCATGTGCGCCAACCCAGATCGCTGCAGGTGTTGGGCCTTTCTGCGGAAGGGTATACGCTTGATTTGTCCAAGGATACGAAGTTTGCCAGTGCGGGGCCTGCCATCGCCCGGGTTGATGAAAATGGTTGGGTCCATCCTGTATCCAATGGCGCCACGATGATTTCAGTGACCGTGCAGGGAAAAACAACCACCGTTCCTGTTGAAGTTAAACTGCCCATGGAAGAACCAAGGTACAGTTTTCTTCATGAAGTGATGCCTGTGTTATCGCAATCAGGTTGCAATGCAGGTGCTTGCCATGGTTATTCGCTTGGGAAAAACGGGTTTAAGTTGTCGCTTCGAGGATCTGACCCGATGTTGGATTACCCCTCGATCGCCCGTGAGTTCTTTGGCAGAAGGGTTGATATTTTAAAACCTGATGCCAGTTTGATTGTTGCGAAAAGCAGGGGTGATTGCGCCCATGAGGGCGGTGCACGCTTTGCTAAAAACAGCCTTGCAGATACCATCATGGTCAATTGGATCCGTCAGGGCACACCCGATGATTCCAAAGATACTTTGCAAGTTACGGGCGTTCGCATGATGCCCCAGAAACTTGTCTTGCAACCTGGGCAGAAACACAAACTCCAGCTTATTGCTGATTACAATAATGGCTCGACCAGGGATGTTACCAAGCTTGGTATCTTTACTGTAAACAACGATCAATTCGCCAAGGTTGATGAACAGGGTATGGTTACGGCTGGCGATGCTGGCGAAACCGCAATCGTGGGAAGGTTCGAGCGAACCTTTGCTGCAACGGGCGTGCTTGTGCTTATTGACACCAAGGGTTTTGTCTCAACTCCCGTGCCGCAAAACCACATTGTTGATCGTGCGGTGATCGAAAAGTTGAATCATCTTAAAATCAAACCATCTGGATTGTGTTCGGATGAGGATTTTCTGCGCAGGGTGTATGTGGATCTTATCGGGGTGCAACCAAAGCCTGATGAAACAAGATCATTCCTTGCGAACAAGAATTCAAACAAGCGCAACGAAGTGATAGCAGCGTTGTTTGAAAGACCGGAGTTCATCGATCATTGGTCGCTGAAATGGGGCGACTTGCTGCAGAACTCGCGCAATTCCGCCAGCTCGCAATCGGTCTACATGTTCCGTGAATTCATCCGCAGCGCAGTTGCTTCCAATATGCCGATGGATAAACTGGCGACCCGTTTGGTTACGGCAAAGGGTGGTATAAACGATGATCCCGCATCTGTTTATTTCACCATCAGCAAAGATACCAACGATACAGTGGAAAGGGTCACGCAGGTGTTTTGTGGAGTAAGGATGCTATGTGCGCGATGCCATCCGCATCCGATGGAAAACTGGACACAGGCGGATTACTTCGGGATTGCAAGCTTCTTTTCGCAAGTTGCAATGAGGCAGGATTCCCGCTATCAGAATGTTCCCAACACCAAGGTGGTGCAGTTGAACTTGCCCGCAGGGTTTGCAACCAATCCCCGCACAGGGCAGGCCCAGCCACCCCGCTTCCTCGGTGGTCAGGAACCCAAGCAAACGCCGGGTGTTGATCGTAGGGATGCTTACGCATCCTGGCTTGTTTCCACGGATAACATCTTCTTTGCACGAGGCTTGTCGAATCGCGTCTGGAGTTATTTTTTCCACCGGGGCATCATCGATCCAGTTGATGACATTCGCAGTACCAATCCCCCTATCAATCCTGCACTGTTGGATGCAATAACCAAAGATTTCATCGACAACAAGTACGACATTAGAAAATTGATGCAACGCATTGTTTCATCTGAAACTTACCAGCGTAGCAGCATTAGTAACGAAAGTAACAAGCATGATGAGCTGAACTTTTCCCGCATGATCCCCAGGCGGATTCCCGCGGAGGCGTTGCTTGATTCACTGGTGCAAGCCACGGGTGTGCCTGAAAATTATGGTGGTGCGCCGGGCGGGTTCCGTGCTGCGCAGCTTCCCGATGGTAATGTTGAAAGTTCTTTTTTAAAGCTCTTTGGCAAACCCCAGCGCATGGATGCTTGCGAGTGCGAACGCGACAACGGTTCAAACATGTTGCAGGCGCTGCATTTCATCAATGGCAAAAGCATCATGGGAAGATTGCAAAACCCAGCTGCAAGGCCTGCTATTGCAGTGAGGCTTAAAACGCCAGATTCCGAGTTGGTAAGCGATTTATATCTTTGGTGTTTTGCAAGGTTGCCCGATGCAAAAGAGACAGAACTATCGCTGGCGTTTTTGAAATCTGCACCCGCAGACAAACGCGCAGAAGCTATTCAGGATTTAATGTGGGCACTTCTCAATAGCAAAGATTTTCAGATGCTTCACTAAGCTAGCGAAGTGGTCAAAGAATCAGTTTTAATTGTGCCACGGACGTGCAAGAAAGCAGAAGATTAGCCACGGACGAACACGGAAAAACACGGAATCAAAACACACACATCTTTCAGAGCCGGATGCGTGAGCGAGGGTTGTATTCATTTCTTCCCGATGATTACTCTTCTTTAAAATTCCAAAGCCAAGAACCTTTACCGCGAAGACGCAAAGAACGCAAAGAACCAGCTAACTTCACGGGTGTAAACTACACTCGGCATAATTAATCGAGGGAAACAATGATGCGCATGGTTGAACCCCTTCGGCAAGCTGAGGGACCGGAATAGTGGCCCGGCTTGTTCCATTCCCGGTGGCTGAGCCCGCCGAAGCCTGGGTGGAAAAGTTGGCCCCCTTCGGCAAGCTCAGGGACCGGGATTTCTTTACGGTCAGTGAGCTTGCCGAACTGCCGTTAATGTCAGGGACCTATAAATAGTTGCAATACGCCTGCATTTGCCCTGAAGGGGTAAAATGAGATAGCTCAGGGCAACGCCCTAGGAAAATGGCCCAATAAAATCCCCAGCCCTGAAAGGGAGAAAGGGTTCGGTAGCTGATTATTGCGCCCTTTCATGGCTTATTTGATGGGGGATTTATTACCCGGGTTGCGCTGCGCTTTACCCCGGGCTATCACATTTCGCCCCTTCGGGGCTTAGGAA
>CAZYAY010000141.1:0-5566 GCA_964646215.1 uncultured Candidatus Kuenenia sp.
TTACTCGATGGCAAATAGTACCGAACCGGATATGCTCGACCGCTGGAAACTTTCCGATGCCTTCGAAACTTACAGGGTCAACGAGTGGGGTAAGGGCTATTTTGGCATAAACAACCTTGGCAATGTCACAGTCATGCCCACCAAGGAACCTGATGCTTCCATTGATCTCAAGGAATTAATTGATCAGCTGCAGGCCCGTGGCATCCAACTTCCCATTCTTGTTCGCTTCACGGATATTCTTCGACACCGGGTTTCTGAAATTCATGCTGCCTTTCAAAGGTCGATTGAAGAGTTCGATTACAAAGGCAAGTATTGCTGCGTCTATCCCATCAAGGTGAATCAGCAACGGCAGGTTGTTGAAGAGATTCTCGATTTCGGCAAGCCTTTTCAATTCGGTCTCGAGGCTGGATCGAAGCCCGAGCTTCTTGCGGTGATGGCGCTGACCAACGGTGGCAATACACCAATCATCTGCAATGGTTTTAAGGATGAAGAATTCATCCACATGACCATGCTTGCACGAAAGATTGGTAAAAACATCATTCCGGTGGTTGAAAAATTCACCGAGCTCGAACTCATCGTCAGGCAGGCTGAGATAACAGGCGTAAGGCCCGTTATCGGGATTCGCGCGAAGCTTGCAGCCCGCGGTGCTGGGCGCTGGCGCTCCAGTGCGGGGTATCGTTCCAAGTTCGGCCTAACCCTTACTGAAATGCTTGAAGCGGTTGATTACCTTAAACAGCGCGGCATGGTTGATTGCCTGCAACTCGTTCATTTTCATCTGGGCAGCCAGATCACCAACATTCGTAGTATTAAGGCTGCACTCACCGAAGTCGGCCGAGTCTACACCGAAATGCACCGCATTGGTGCCAATGTAAATTATATCGATGTGGGTGGCGGCTTGGGTATCGATTACGATGGTTCCCAATCCGACTTTGAATCTTCCATCAATTACACTTTGCAGGAATATGCCAACGATGTGGTGTTCCGTATCAAGAGCGTCTGCGATGAGGCGGGCGTTCCCCATCCAACGATCATCAGTGAATCAGGGCGGGCCATGGTAGGGTATCATAGCCTTCTTGTTTTTGATGTGGTGGGTGTTTCCAACTTTGACCGTTACACCGTGCCTCCACAAATTCCCGATGATGGGCCACAGCAGCTTGCAGATCTCTTTGCGATCTTCCAGGATCTGAAGAAAAAGAACCTTCAGGAAAGTTATCACGATGCCCTGCAGGCGGTTGACGAAGCTGTGACCATGTTCAATCTGGGTACCATTAATATTGAACAAAGGGCCCTTATCGAGCGATTGTTCTGGGCTGTTTGCAGCAAGATTCTTCGCATGGTTCGCGAGCTTGATTACACCCCTGAAGAACTTCAGGGCTTGGAATCGATGCTTTCGGATACTTACTTCTGCAATTTCTCCGTCTTCCAATCCATGCCTGATAGTTGGGCCATCAAGCAGCTTTTCCCCATCATGCCGATTCATCGGCTTAATGAAAGCCCGACTCGCAAAGCTGTATTAGGTGACATCACCTGCGATTCTGACGGAAAAATAGATCAGTTCATCGATCTTCGGGATGTGCGCAATACTTTGCAGCTACATGAATTCACCGGTCAGCCTTATTATCTCGGGGCTTTTCTTTTGGGAGCCTATCAGGAAATCCTGGGTGATCTTCACAACCTCTTTGGCGATACCAACGCAGTTCATGTCAGCCTTGATGAAAACAATCATCTCAACATTGATGAAGTTATCAAGGGCGATACCGTGCGCGAGGTGCTTGCCTATGTGCAGTATAAAGCGGATGAACTTACCGATCGCATTCGCAAGGATGTTGAAAAAGCGGTGAAGTTGGGTACCATCTCCATCGCAGAGTCACGCGAGTTCCTTGACTTTTACCAATCCGGGCTCGAAGGTTACACCTACCTCGAAGAGAATTAGGATCATGGCAGACCTGACGGTTCACCTTGGCAGACTTCATCTTGATAACCCCATTCTTGTTGCTTCCGGTACCTATGGGTATGCGAAGGAAATGGAGGCAATGGCTGATTTCTCGAAGCTCGGGGGGATCGTTCCTAAAACCGTCACGCAAAACCCCCGTGCAGGCAATCCGCCACCCCGCACTTGCGAAACTTCTGCTGGCATGCTCAATGCCATCGGCCTTGATAACGATGGGCTTGAATACTTCCTTGCGAATCATCTTCCCTATTTAAGAAACCTTCCCACGAAGATCATTGGTAACATCGCGGGAAAGACAGAAAAAGAATTCTTCGAGATGGCACAAAGAATCAGCAAAGAAACAGGGCTTGCTGCATTGGAACTCAATCTTTCATGCCCGAATGTTTCGGGCGGAGTCGACTTTGCAATCGATCCTGAAAAAACCGCCCGGGTTATCAAGGGTGTTAAGGAATTCTGTAATCTGCCCATCATTGCCAAGCTTACCCCTAATGTAACGGATGTCTCCATCATTGCCCAAGCCGCTGCGGAAGCTGGCGCTGATGCTGTTTCCCTCGTCAATACCTTCATGGGCCTTGCAATTGATTGGAAGAAAAAGCGCTTCGTTTTAGGCAACGGCACCGGGGGGCTTAGTGGCCCTGCAATCAAGCCCATCGCGCTTCGCATTGTTTGGCAGGTCGCTAAGAAAGTGAAAATCCCGATCATTGGCATCGGTGGCATCGCATCCGTTGATGATGTAATGGAGTTCATTCTTGCGGGGGCTTCTGCGGTGCAGTTGGGAACAGTTAACTTCTACGATCCTACTGCTGCCCAGCGAATTGCATCCGAACTCCCTCTAGCACTTAAGTTGTTAAACCTTGATAGTGTTTCATCTGCGGTTGGCCTGCTCGCCCGCTGATCACTCATGGGGCCCTTATCATGCGCCTGAAACGATTCCACTTCGTAGCAATTTTATTTTTGATGTTTACCCATCTAGCAGTTGCAGAACCCCTTGTGATTCACGAAGTCCGACACGATCCCGTTATGCCCAAGCCGGGGATTCCGGTTTTGGTCACTGCAGTTTTTAAGACGGGTATTTCCAATGTAAAGATCAAGACGCAGGCTGTTGCGCCTGGCAAGTATGTTCGTAAGTCAGACCCCGCTTATGAAAAAGATTGGGCTGAACTACCCATGCACGACGATGGCAAAGATGGCGATATCAAGGCAGGTGATGGGATTTACAGTGTTCTTATCCCTGCAACCTATCAACAACACCGCTGGTTGATCCGGTATCGGATCACTGCAACAGATGAGAAAGGGCAGGGCTTTGTGTTGCCTGTTGCAGATGATACTTGCCCGAATTTTGCCTGGTGGTGTGATGCCGGCCCTGCAACATGGATTGGCACCCGTCAGCCTGGAAAAACCCCGCCCCTCACTTTCTCTTCCGAATTTCTCAATACTCTTCAATCGATTCATCTTGTGGCGCGGATGGAGGATGTTGCAAGCAGCCAGTGGGACGGAAATGCTCACAAGCAAAAAAAACTAGGCACGCTTGTCTACCGGGGCATTGCTTACGATCATGTTCAATTCAATAATAGGGGGCAGGGAAGTGCCCATATCTCAGGCAAAAATAAATGGGGCCTCAAGTTTAATACAGGGCACGATGTTCCTTTTATTGATCATGATGGCAAGGCATTTCCCGCAGAGTGTGGCAGCCTTAATCTCAATCCTGGTGGTTCAACTCCTTATTTGCCCGTGCTTCGTGGAGTTACCGGTTTAGACGAAGTTCTTTCCATGCGTGCATACCTTTTGGCTGGTGTACCGAGTCCGGTATCAACTTGGATTCAATGGCGTGTGGTGACAGGGCCTGAAGAAGTTTCCTTGAAGAATCAATATGAGGGAGATCTCTGGGGTGTTTATGTTGCGATGGGCGATATGAAACCAAAGATGCTCGCTGAAAATAAACTTCCTGATGGCCTTACTGTTAGTACTCAAAGCGGTATCAAGCATACACCAAAAGAGATGATTGATGCAGGCAAGGTTTGGGAGAAATTCATCAACGAACTCCGATCCAACCCCAAGGAAGATTGGTGCAGGAAGAACCTTGATCTAAAAGCTTATTATAGTTTCCATGCAATGAACCGTTTGCTAGCGAATGTTGATTTACGGCCTGAAGGCAACCATGGTTATTATCGCCATCCTGATGGGCATTGGTCACCCATTCCATGGGATAACGACATGTTATTTGTGCCACGCCATCACCAGCCGGGGCATATCGATGCAATGGTTTGCCTAAACCATCCTAATATCGCGCTTGAATACCGAAATCGCGCCCGAGAGATTCTCGATCTTTTTGCAGGTGATGCTTCCGAAAAAGGAGGCCAGGTTGGTCAAATGGCTAATGATTTAAGCTCTGCTCTTACTCCCAAGGGTTATGCGGTTGATTGGCCCCGGCTGGATGAAGCGGTGTGGAATCAGAATCCGAGATCCAATCAGAAAGATTCATTCTTTGTGAACCCGGCAAGCGCGGATCATTTTGGTGGCCCTTGGAAGCGAACTCTTGTCACCAATGACTTCGCAGGGTTTCGAAAGTACATCATCGATTTTTGCACCGATTCACGGCCCAATAAAAAATATGCCCCCAATGATGGCGATCAACGCGGTTATGGGTGGGGCTATCTGGCACATGAAGCCAGGGATGAAAAAATCCCAGCAAAGCCCACTGTTACTAAAGATCCAAGCATGCCCCAGCGCTTTACCGCATCGAAGTTTTTATCTCCTGTGAATCATCAGCAATCCGCTTTGGAATGGCGGGTTGGCAGGGTTGGCCAGAAGGGTTGGTATGAACTGGCTGATCATTGGCGCCTTGATGTTCAAGCCTCGATGGATGTTAATATTCCCAAAGAGATCTTAAGCAAAACTGGGGAATACAGGGTTCGGGCACGTTGGCGCGATAGTACCGGCCGCTGCAGTCATTGGAGCGATCCCATCCTCATTGTCGTTCCTTGATTGCCCTTTTCGCTTTTCTCTCCTACTTATGTCTTCTTTTAGTTATCATATTTATATTTACCAAATGGCTTAATTGGAAATATTCATGCGCAAATATATCATCACCGGCGTACAGGGTTGTGGCAAAGGCACCCAGGCGATCATGCTTGCCAAGGATTTCAACCTTGTTCATATCAGCGTGGGCGATATTTTTCGCTGGCATATTCAATCTCATACCAAGCTTGCTGCCCGGATCCAACGCTTTACGGTTGAAGGTAAACTTGTCCCTGATGAATTGGTGGAGGAAGTAATCAAACAAAGGCTTGATCAACACGATTGGAATTATGGTTTTGTTTTGGATGGTTTTCCCAGAAATGAAACCCAGGCTTCGTTCTTCCTCGAAAGTTATGATATTGATGCGGTTATTCTGATCGAGGTTCCTGACCAGGTGGTACTTGATCGTATTATGAATCGAAGGCTTTGCGCTAAATGTGGGCTTGATTATAATCTGATTTTTCATCGCCCTAAGGTCGAAGGCATTTGCGATGTATGCAAAGGTAATCTGGTTGCCCGTGCTGATGATAATCCAGAAGCTGTTCGTTCCAGGCTTAAGGATTACCACGGAAAGACTGCGCCAGTTCTGGAGCTTTT
>CAZYAY010000142.1:0-2807 GCA_964646215.1 uncultured Candidatus Kuenenia sp.
TTTGGCAGAACCCCTACCGCCCAGGGTAGTGGGGATGGCAGGGATCATAACCCCGAGGGTTTCACCATGTGGCTTGCGGGCGGTGGGGTTAAGGGTGGGTACTCTCATGGCGCAACTGATGATTATGGATTCTTTGCGGAAAAGGGCAAGGTCCACATTCATGACATGCATGCCACCATTCTTCATTTGATGGGCCTTGATCATGAAAGGCTTACATTCAAACATGCAGGCCGCGATTTCCGCCTGACCGATGTGCATGGCAGAGTGATAGATGAAATAATCGCCTAGAGCAAAAAGGGGTCAGGTCTCTTTTTCCAGTTCTTAACACTCTATGTGCTGGAAAAAGAGACCTGACCCCTTTTTGCCTTCATTCCTGTTTTGGGCGGCCTTTTGGCCGAAGAGTTGACTCCAGTTTAAGTCGCTTTGCTATGGATCCCGCCCAACTTGCGTCACCTAGGGGCTGACCGCGATGGGCACAACGCCGAACCGCTTCCAGTTCTTTTTCCGTCAACGGTTGATTGACCCGTTCAACCCAATTAGGCAATCGCGAAATGGGCCACGCAGAAAGCAGTTTGGGGTTTAGTTCAGATTTCTGTACCCATCGCCACAACGATCCCCACCGCCAATCTTCTGCGGCCGATACCAATCCGCTGCGATGTGCATTTCGTTCGACGTAGCGACATACCACAAGAAAATGGTCATCGTCTTGAATGGGAAAACTTTTGTATCGTTGTTGATAAATATGCCCAAATCCACTTGTGTGATGGTGAGCATGGTAACGCATAGTATGTGTCCCGCCAACCCACTTCATGAAACGGCTCATTTCGCCATCCACCAGCGGACGAAGGACCAGATGATAGTGATTCGGCATCAACTGATAGCTGAACAATTCTACCCGATACAGTTCTAAACCTTCGGAGAGAATCTTTTCGAAAGCGAAATAGTCACTTTCTTTTTGGAAAATGGTAGCTTTCAGGTTTCCGCGATTAAGGGCGTGATACAGTCCGCCTGCCTCATCTGCGCGTGGTGGTCGTGGCATCTGAGTAGAATATCACGATGTATAATTTATGTAAATATTAAATAACTATATTTCTATCTTTTTATTCTTTTTTAGTGCTTAACACAATGCGCTGGAAAAAGAGACCTGACCCCTTTTTGCCTTAATCGCCTAGACTTGGATGTTACCTACTTGGAAGGAAGAGCCATCTTCGTAGAGAAGAATTTTTTCTGGCCAGCGAAGCGCGGCAAGGCGGGTGACATATTTCCCTTGGAAGTCCGGATTCGTTCGTTCGCGCCAGCGCCCACCTACTGAATAGTCAATGCACATTGAAAAACCAGGCCCGAGGGCTTGTTCAGCCATGTGATCTTCAAAAAGCTGGTTGCCTGTGGGCAGGCCGGGCACCATGGTGCGCCAGTAATGGCCAAAGACACAGAAGGGTTGTGCCTTGTAATCCATCCACCAGCGTTTGCGTTCTTGCTTGCGGATTTTGCCATTGGCTTCGAAGGGCCTAGGTGCCCGCTGTTCGGGGCCACTAGTAAGCACTTTCAACGGGTTATGATTTTGCCTGCGTAACCCGCGGTCGATGTTGTCCATTGCGGGATGGCTTTCGATTTCCCGGTCGATACGAATCATGTGTCTTTCGAAGGTATCCAACGAATTGGGGTCGTTACGAATTAGCTCGATGCAGGAGTTATCCCAGCAGGCGTGCACAACCCTTAGGTCTTCTCTTTCCAAAGCTACGGGAAGCTTCTTGAAAAATTTTACCATCTCCTCACGCTCTGTAAGATTGACAGCAACTTGCGGATGAATGGTGGAGGTGTTATCTAGCGATTCGGTCTTGCCCGAAATCCAAGCATTACCCTGCTTGGTCAAACCGCGGAGAATATTCATTTCATGGTTACCCAGAATACACTGGGCAACGCCTGCCTGCATCAGGCTTTGAACCTTGCGCACAACTGCGGGGCTATCTGGACCCCGATCGACTAAATCCCCCACAAACGCCAAGCTTCGCCCTTGGGGATGCCCAGTTGCGGTATAGCCCAAATGCGCAAGCAATGCGTTCAATGCTTCTGCTTCGCCATGCACATCCCCGATGATATCAATGGGGCCTGCGGGCAGCTTTTGGATCAGGGGTGTATCGGTATCATGCCTGCTCAACAAAGGCTCCTAAGCTTCAATCAATAATAGACTTGCAATATTAGAGATGATATCGAATGAATGGGGTATAGGTAAAGCTTGGTTTGAATAATGGTCAAAAAGTTGGCAAAGAGCGCTTTTCTCCACATAAAAATAATTTTCACTTTTTTCGGGATGAAAACCCTTTCCCTGCGATATTCTCTTGGAATGAAACTTGAAGAACTGCAACGATTTCTGGAACAACACGAAAAAAGCCTGATCCTTTATGCCAGGCAATGGTGTAACGCTCCCGAAGATGTGGTGCAGGAAGCACTTATGGAGTTGGTTCGGAAGCAATTAGACCCCGTGCAAAATACCGCCTGGGTTTACACCGTGGTTCGAAATAAAGCGGTCTCTTTAGCCAGACGTTCCTCCAAGATGAAGCCGATGGCTGGGCAGAATTGTGAACCTTGGTTTGAATCCAAAACAGGCGATGCAATCGATGCCCATGCTGCCCAGCTTCACCTTCAAGAATTGGTTGAACCTATCCGGGAAGTGCTGGTCCTTAAACTTTGGAGCGGGCTTTCCTTTGAAGAAATAGCACCCCTGGTGCAATGCTCAAAAAGTGAGGCGCACCGCAGGTTTCAACAAGGGCTGGAACTATTAAGAAAACGAATGGGGCTATCATGAA
>CAZYAY010000142.1:2907-5497 GCA_964646215.1 uncultured Candidatus Kuenenia sp.
CAAGGGCTGGAACTATTAAGAAAACGAATGGGGCTATCATGAATTATGATTTTGAAAACAATCTTTCCGCACTGGCGCCAACGGGCAAAAGCATCAATCGCGATGCATTGTTCTTCGAATTGGGCAAGGGGCATAAGAAACAATACAGCTTTGCAAGCGTATTTCTTGCAGGTGCAATCGCTGCTTCTTTTCCCTGGTTACTTTTAACCCAGGGCCTTGCACCCAAAATTGCTGCTCCGTCTTTTTCGGGTGCAGTATCAGTGGAATTGATCGAACCTGTAAAATCCGAACCCTATAGCATTCTTGCTTATCGGAAAGTATTTGAAGCAACAAACGAAATACCTTCCTTCTCGCCTGTTAGCGGGGGCGGGCAGGTTGAATTACTCTCCGATCTTCAAAAAGAATTTTCCCTTTATCATCAATAACTTTTTCCACCATGGAGCTCATCATGCATCTTCTTTTCAAAACCTCTTTTTTGTTTTCTTGCCTGCTTTTCATAAGCAATGCCAATGCGCAGGTCGCCCCACAGGCCAAACCGGATGCCAACACTCCTGTGTATAAACTTAAAATCAAACCCAAGGCCGAGCCAAGTCCTGCTTTGCGATACACCCTTTTTCCTGAAGTCAGAACCCAGGTGAATGGCAATGCTGCGCAAGGGTATTACCGTGCCTTCAGCCCGGATTGGATGAGTTACCGCAACGATAAGGAATACTCAAAGAAGTATGAGAAATGGCTTTCCGTGCCCTTGAAAGAGCTTGATGAAAAAGAGATCAACATCCCCCAGGGAATGTTGACGCAGTTGCATGAATCAGCTTTAAAAACTTATTGTGATTGGGATATGCTTGCCAAGCTTCGTAAGGAAGGCATGGTAATGCTTCTTCCTGATTTGCAGGGAATGCGTGAGTTTGGAAGGGCTTTGGCGATTGATTGCAGGGTGCAGTTGAAAAAAGGGGAAATTGACAAGGCACTTGCAGATATCAGGACTGGTCTTACTCTTTCGCATCATCTGGCGGAGGGGCCGACTTTGATTCAAGGCTTGGTTGCGGTAGCTGCAGGATCGATGATGTTTCCAAGGATTGATGAACTGATAACCCATGATAAAAGCCCGAACCTTTACTGGGCGTTGACCTCGCTGCCCCATCCGTTGGTGAATTTCCGCACCGGCCTGGGTGGTGAAGTCCTCATGATTGATAATCTATTCCCCGAAATTCGGGACATGCTTTATTCAGGAAAAGTGAAACTAATTTCCCAGGCGGATATCCAAAAGGTATTACCGATACTCGAGCAGATCAATGGTGGCGAGGATACCAAAAGTTCTCTTAAACAAATGCTTGTTCAAGCGGCCTTGGTGGTGAATATTGATGCTGCAAAGAAGGCCCTTCTAGAGCACGGCATCACTGAACCCATGCTTACCAATATCACGCCTTTGCAGATAATCTTCATGGCGGAAGTTTTATACTATGACAAAATCTACCAGAACATGATTAAATGGAACGGTATTCCTTATCCAGTTGCAAGGAAGCGCATCAAGGAATTAGATGCAAGTATCAAGAAGCCTGAAACTTCGGTGTTGTCGCCTTTTCCTTTGGGAACACTTTCTGCAATGATTCTTCCCGCAGTAAGCAGGGTGATGGAAGCGAGCCCGAAAATGGAACGAAGAATTGCAGCGCTTCGCATTATTGAGGCGATTCGCATGCAGGCTGCCTTCGATAAAGCCTGGCCTGATTCCCTTGAAAAAGTAACCATCGTGCCTGTTCCCTCAGATCCTTTCACAGGCGGTGCATTTGCCTTCAAGAAAGAGGGGAGGAAGATTACAATAACTGCAGTGGTGCCTGAAGGAGAAAAACCTTCCGCCAACAATAACTTCACCTATGAGTTGGAACTCGAGGATTAAACGATGGTTTTGCTTTTGTTTTTTAACTTTATCCATCGTGGAGATGTTATAATCAAAATAATTAAGGAGCGGGATTATGACAGCAGAAGTATTAGCGACAGTGGAAAATGGACTTTTAAAGCTTGATGCAGCCCTGCCATTCCCAGATCAAACCCGTGTCAAGTTGACAATTGAAACGGTCGTTCCCGAATGTTCCTCCCTTGAAGCATGGAATCGATTGCAACAAATCATTCACCAGCAACCCATTGCTGGAATAGCGGAAAATTTTTCCCGCAAAGAATTACATGAATGCGATTGATACTAATATTTTAGCCTATCTATTCGACACTAACGCACCTGCGAAAAAAGCTCTTGCTCAAAAGTTATTAGCGGGTTTGATCCTCAGGCCGCATGAAACTGTCATGCTTTGGCAGGTCGCTAGTGAGTTTCTTGCATGTTTACGCAAGGTTGAAAGAAAAGGTCTCATAGGCCCAGAACAACTAAAAGTTAGTTTTCGGGAAGTGCTCCAATTATTTCCCCTAAAATTACCTTCCCTTGGCGGGCTTGAAAGAGCCCTTGCGTTACACGAACTTTATTCATTATCGCATTGGGATAGTTTGCTTATCGCTGCTTGTCAGGAAGCGGGTGTTACCCAGCTTTACACAGAAGATATGCAGCATGGCGCAAATTATAGCGGAGTAAATATCGTCAATCCTT
>CAZYAY010000143.1:0-3976 GCA_964646215.1 uncultured Candidatus Kuenenia sp.
CTCATCATGGAACTTTGTCTGCTAACCTACCGCACTTTCAAATCTGTATAACAAAAAAAATCAGGTCGCCTTTGCATGACTTTCGAAAAGAGACCTGACCCTTTTTTATTTGACAAACTTATAGAGGTGTTCATCGGTGCGCAAATACATGGCGCCTTCTGAAAACGCGGGGGTCGCCAAGGTTCGGCCCGGTACACTGTTCTTACCAAGCACCGTAAATTTTTGCCCAACCTGCACCCATGTCGCCAAACCGTTCTCTGCTAAAAACAGAACCCGGCCATTCACAAATATCGGCGATGCTGAGTAATTGCTGTCACTACTCAATCTTTCCATCCAATGGCGTTCACCGGTTTTCGCATTCACACAAGAGGCAATACCTTTGTCGGAAACGAAGTAGAGTTCATCGCCAATCAAAAGCGGGGAGGGCGAACTAGGCGCGCCTTGTTTCAACCGCCACACGATGTTGGATTCAGTAACATCCCCCTTGCCACCAAGCTTGACCGCCAAGAGTTCGGGGTTATCGTAATCATGGTTATAGATAACAAGGCCATGGCCAATCGCAGGCTGGGGAACAACAGACCAGCCCGGTGCCTTGACGCGCCAAAGCTCGGTACCAGTTTCCAGATCATAAGCAGCGAAGTGATCCGGGCCGGGCGCCATCACCTGGGCTTTGCCATCTATCACCGCAACCGTTGGTGTAACAAACGAGTGGTTGATTTTTCCAACAACCGAGCGAAGTTGTTTCCAGGCAACTTTGCCGGTTTTGGCATCAACAGCGGCAACAAAGGGCTTGGTGCTTCCATCACAAACAATGACAAGCTTACCATCATGAAACACGGGGGAACCACCGCTGCCATGCACTGGCGGATAGTCGAGCTCAAAATTTGTCCACTGGATGGATCCATCTGCAGCAGCCAAGCTCGCCATGCCAAGAGCACCAAAATGCACGAACACGGAACCATCACGAACCACAGGCGTCGGGCTGGCATGACTGTTCTTCGAATGAATCTTTGGCGCCTTTGCGATCGCTCTTACCTCGCGTTCCCAAACAATTTTCCCGGTCTTAGCATCAAGTGCCAAGGCTCGAAGAGATAATCCTCCATCATTTGGCACTGCCGTGGTCAGGAAAACTTTACCGTTTGCCAAGGCAGGCGAAGACCAACCCAGACCTGGGATAGCGGTCTTCCATGCTACACTTTTTGAATCAGACCACTCCAAGGGGGAAGCTGGCCCCTTTACATGCCCATCAGCGTTCGGGCCACGGAACTGGGGCCAATCGCCTAGCTCGGCTGCCATCGCAGAAAAAGCCGCCAATGGCACCAACAACATGGATGTGAAAATTGCAAAGGTGTGTTTCATGATGACCTCTTCGTAAAAAGGAATTATTTAATGATCTTACCGACAAACTCTTCTTTTGTCAGTTTTCCGTCTGCGTTTTTATCCAGATTCTTGAAGCGAGCCTCCAACAAATCGTTTGGCTTCTGTCCTGCGAGATACTCTGCAAGCGTTAGAACGCCATCTCGGTTTGTATCCCAACGTTCGAAGGTTTTAGCCCTTTCTTCAGTAGACATAGGAGAGTTATTTGCGGCCTTCTTTGGTTGGCTGGGCTTCACAGGATCAGGCACAGTAGTAAGACAATCGGCATTAGGCTTCTTGGGAAGGGTGGCTTTCCAATCTAGTGCTAGCTTTGTCAAACGAGAGACAATTTCGGGATGATCCTTGGTTAAATTTGTTTTTTCAGCGCGGTCATTTGGGATGCGATACAACTCGGATCGTTTGCCATCTTCGGTTAGAAAAAGTTTCCAATCACCCTCGCGCACAACAAGTCGAGGCCAATAGTCTGGCTCGGTTTTGGTTCCCTGCCACTCCCAGAAAACGGGGCGTGTGCGGGATATTTCTCGGCCCTTGAAGGCAGCGAGCAAATTCTCGCCATCGCCCTTGTAGTTATCAGGCAACTTCACATCAGCAGCGGCACAAAGTGTCGGTAATAAATCAACCGCGGTAAAATTGGTGGTATTGTTTTTCACTCCAGCAGGAGTGGTATTTGGCCAGCGCACGATAAATGGAACGCGCACCCCGCCCTCGAACACGCTGCGTTTTCGGCCGCGCAATCCACCTGTTTCACCCACGCTGTAGTAGGTATCAAACCCGGTTACTTTTGCATCCGGATCCGATTTCTTCGGCCCTTGTTTCATTGCTGTCCATTCTGGACCATTGTCGCTCGAGAACATCACGATGGTATTGTCCTCAACTCCCGCTCCTTTCAATGCATCGAGAATCGTGCCAACGTCATTATCGCCATCAGTGATGACGGCCGCATAAACCTGCTTCTGTTCATCCAGGTGCTTCCATTTTTCCATCGAAGCCTTCGTGGGGACATGAGGTGTGTGGCTTTCGTGGATCCAGACATTGATAAAAAATGGCTTGTCTTTATTCTTATTAATGAAGGCCGCAGCATTCGTTGCGGTTGCATGCAGATCTGCAGCAGGCCAACCCGCTCCACCATTAAAAACTTCATACTCATCGTAGCCATAGGCTTCAGGTTTTGGCGCACCTTGGGTTTGTGCGTTCGTCAAATGCCATTTGCCAAAGTGTGCTGTACGATAACCAGCCTGTTTCAGAAACCGGGGTAATGTTGGGGCCTTGGGATCAAGCCAATCGGGCATACCGCGCTCATGGTTTTGTACCGGTGCTGCAAAATGCTGATGCACGCTGTAGCGCGCTGGATAATGCCCAGTCAAAACTGCAGTCCTGCTAGGGGAACATACCGGGTTAAGCACATTAAATTGCTGAAAGTCAGTGCCTTCCCGTGCCAGCCGATCAAGATTTGGGGTCTTAAGCCAGGAATGCCCATGGCAGGACAGATCCCCCCAACCCCAGTCATCTGCAAAGATATAAACGATGTTGGGTCTTTTAGTTGGGGTATCGGCAGCTTGCAAATTATTTAGCGAGGCCAAAAGTAAGGCAACGATGACTATAAGAATTTGTTTCATAATTGTTTCTGTACTTATCGGCCTCTGGCGAGTCATCACTAATTAGTGGCACTATACCAAATTTGTTGGAATGATCATCAACCTCAGCATTAAATATCAATCGTACAGGGGTTCTTGTCCATCATAATTTTGCCAATCGCAGATTATCTTGTTTAAAAGAAATCGCTGGCACAAATAATATTCTGCTGCTGACCTATCTATTTCAGATTCCAAGAGTAACATTTGATTATTGAACAGTAGACAAATCGTGGTTGTGCATTATTTCATCCCGGGCAGAACGCCTTACTCTTAATCGGAGACTTTAAAATGAATATGGACTTAGTAGAAATTGCCTGCGTTGTGGATCGTTCGGGATCGATGGCGTCCATTTGCTCGGATGCAATCGGCGGGTTCAACTCTTTTCTGGCTAGCCAGAAAACCCAGCCCGGTTCTACAAAATTTACCCTGGTGCTATTCGATAACGAATACCAAGTGGTTCACAACGGCACCGATATCAAACTTGTGGAAGGCCTTAATACCAATACTTTTGTTCCCCGGGGTTCGACCGCGTTACTCGATGCGATTGGAAAAACCATTGATGACATAGGCACCCGCTTAAGCCAGACTCCTGAATCTGATAGGCCAGGGAAAGTGATTTTGGCGATCCTCACCGATGGCGAGGAAAACGCCAGCACCGTCTACACCCCGGAAAAAGTGGCAAGCATGATCCGTCACCAGCAGGAACATTACAAGTGGGATGTGATATTTCTGGCTGCGAATCAGGATGCGATCTTGGCAGCAAAGAAACTTGCGATCCCCTCCGAAAACGCGATGAGTTTTTCATCCAATGGTGAAGGTGTTAAAATGGCGTTCTCCTCAATGAATGCCAACATCAATGAACGCAGGGAAAACCATCGCAGCTCGAAACCCAAAGGGGTAAAGTAGTAATTAAAAAACCTTTGGACCGAGGTTGGGCAGGATCACATTGCCTTCGCTATTCAGCA
>CAZYAY010000143.1:4076-5495 GCA_964646215.1 uncultured Candidatus Kuenenia sp.
CGAAAACCATCGCGGGAATCGGAATAAGTCACGCCTGCGATTCCCAAGCGTACTGCACAGCGGGCATTGCCTGGCACATCAAAGTAGTTTCCGCCCCGACACACAGGACGAGAGACAGTCCGCTTTTCGGGGTTTTCGTAATAGATTTCTTCGTGTCCGCCTTTGGGATCGAAGTGATCGATGACAAACTCCCAAACACCGCCACACATATCCGCCAGGCCGAAACCGTTCCGACCTTTTTCGCCATACTGGTCTACTGGGGATACAAACGGAAAGCCATCACTCCAAGGGGCCTTCGCTAATGGCCAAGTCTTCTTGCGGCCCGGCAGAAAATCGATCGCAGAAATATTTAGCCGACCTTCGCCTTGCTCAAGATCATTACCCCACCAAAAGGCAAGGCTTTCCTTGCTGCCGCCTCGACATCCATATTCCCACTCGGCTTCCGTGGGCAGTCGATACTCCAATCCTTCTGGCAATCTGCCCGCCTTGCGTTCCCGCTCCGTTAGCCATCTGCAGAAAGCATTCATGTCGTTATAACTAACGCAAACAACAGGGAAGACATCTCGGTTTGGAAAACCCCAGTTGGGATCACGCCAACTCTTGCCGGGCATCGGCTTCCATGGTTGAACCAGCATTCCCTTTCTACGATACCCATCCCATTCCATGTCGAAACATTGCGTTTTACCGTCGGGCTTCTCGGCATCGGTGACATACTTGCTCTCTAAGGCGAAGCGCTTGAACTGCCCAACACTAACTTCGGTGCGGCCCATCCAACAGCCATGCTTCACACGCGTTAATCGTGGCTCTTCGCCTTCAAACGACTCACGGCTCGTTCCAGGCTGAGCGCCACCTTCTATGCCAGTAGCCCACTTCTTCTCTTCGGGGCTGCTCCCCATCATGAACTCACCAGGTGGCAAATAAACCACCTCCAGCATGACACCTTCCCCAAGATCGATCTTTTTGGATTCGCGTGCATTGGGTTCTGCAGCGTGAAGACCGACCAAAGGAATGAATAAAAGGATGGTGATAAGTGTGAATGTATATTTCATGTTATGTTTCCGAAATGGGACAGTGGCTTTTCTTAAGCAACTTTGCAGTACGAATGCAAAGACACAGCCTAATTTATTTAACATCAATAAGGTTAAGAATCTCAACAAGCTGGCTACTTGGCTTTAGTAATTGCACTTACATCCTTCAAGCGGATGCGGGTTTTCACAGGCTCCATATTGGTAAGATTAAGCGACAAGCGTAACCGAATGAGCTTTACGATCGGCTACTGGGCCCGCTGCTTGGAAAATCACCAGTGGGGCCTTAAGAAACGCAACAAGAATTAAAAGAGAGTATTTCATTTAACATTCATTGGAATATCTAGTTTAGGTTGTTGATTCGAATCTTGGTAAGGTTGAGAATTTTATGGCC
>CAZYAY010000144.1:0-3947 GCA_964646215.1 uncultured Candidatus Kuenenia sp.
CCCCAGGCGTTTTTGCCTGTGGGTGCGATGCCTGCTTTTTCAAGATGAGGCTGGATGCCCAGGCGTTTATCTTTCACATCGGGATCAACATCGCCCGAGTAAAAAGTGGCAACAGCAAAGCCCTCTGCAAGGGTTTGTTCGATATCCCAGGTATCTTTCTGCGTACCCCGGCCTTTTTCGGTGGCCTGATTGTTCACGACTCCGGGGTAGCGATCATACATCCATGCGGTAGGAATCTTGATCGCGCTATCATCAACAAGCACATGGTTTCCTGCGAAGTTCATACCGATGAATACGGGAACTTTTTCTTTGCGCTCCGCGGGGATTGCAAGAAGCATCTTGATGGTCGGAGTTGAAGGAGGGCCGAAAGAGATCTCGATTTCCTTGAGAATGCCTTTGCCAGAGAAAGCCTTGGGGTTATCGGAAAGCACCTTGCTTGTGACTGTAACTTCTTGTGTGGGGTAATACCCATACATGTAATTTTGGAAGAGTTGCTTAAGTTCTGGTCTGCGCTTTTTGAACCAGGCATCTTTGTCAGCAACCTTGGTGCCATCGAGGAAAACCAGGGGATCGGGCAAGTTTGCAATCGAGGGCAGTTTTGTAATATCAGGCAGGGTAGGGCTTTCTATCGCGAATGCAAAAGGGGTGCAGGCCATGGATGCAATGAAGGTTCTACGGTTCAACATGATTAAACCTTTCAAGACGGTTCGAGTGTTTGGTTAAGATTCCTTGCGTACGCCCGCAGCCTTTAATTCTTCGAGTTGTTTTGCGGAGTCGGCGCCGAGTGGGTTGCCTGCAAGGTAAAGTCTAAGGAATGGAGCGAATCGTTTTGGACCTGAAAAATCGGCCTTGCATGAATCAACCAATGGCTTGAGATCTGCGATCTTGTTGCGTTCGATGATAAGCATGCGAAGGTCGGTCTGCTTTGATAAGGGTGCGAGGTCTGCAACTTGGTTGTCGCTGAGGTCGAGGGTTGAGATGCGGGTGACTGTGGTCAAGGGTGCAAGGTTTGATATCTGGTTTTTGGGAAGTGAAAGGGAAGAAAGCTTGGATAGATTTTTAACTGCGGAGATGTCCGCGATTTTGTTGTTTCCCAAGTAGATGGCATTGAGTGCGGTAAGCTTTTCGAGTGCGGAGATATCTGAAATTTGGTTTCCTGAAAGTTCGATGTATTGCAGCTTGATCAACCCTGCGATGGGTTTGATGTCAGCAATCTTATTGTTGGCGAGGTCGAGTGATTGCACGTTGGCAAGATCCTTGAGGGGCTTGATATCCGTGATTTGATTGTTGGAGAGCCGGATAAGAGCGAGGTTTTTGCACTTTTCAAGCCCTGCAAGATCTTTGATGGCTTTGCCTGGTGCTTCGAGGATGAACAGTTTAAGGAGCTTTTCTTCGGTGAGGTCGCCCATGGGTTCCTGGATGATCCTGCGGATTTCCACTTCAAGGGCTTTGTCTGCAATGGGGCTTGCAGCTTGGGCCAGGTTGGAAAAAATCACCAATGTAAGAAGGGTGGGAATCAGCTTGGAATATAGTGCATGAATCATGGTAGGCCCTTAAAAAATCCGGTCGCAGGCAGGATCAACAACAAGGAGAGCAGGGCCAGTCCCTGCAAGTACTCCCTTTAAAATAGTTTCCCCGATTTTGGGCTTGAGTGCAAGAACCCAGTTCGAAAGATGCATTTATTAAAAGCGCTCGATGAATACCACCGAGGTATCATCGTGCCTGCCATTACCCTGGGTGAAGGCGTTGGAATCATCAAACAGCGCCATCATGACTTTTTCGATGGGTTCTGCCACATTCTTTTTCATGGTTGCGGCAATCCCAGTGATTCCGAATTCAACATGCACTTCAACATCGGGGAAAGCTTCCTGCAAACCATCGGTGTAGAATAGGATTCTGCTTTTTGGTGGGATGATAAAGGAATGCTGCTCGTATTCAGCGCCCTCAAAAAGGCCAAGGGGCATGCCACCCACTTCTTCATCTGAAACATTTCTGACTTCGCCTGTTTCTATTGATTGAATCAGGGGTGCGGGGTGCCCTGCGGAACACCACTGAAATTCATGCGTATCACCGTTAAGAATGCCATAAGCCAGGGTGATAAAACCACCATCTGCGCTGACGATGGCTTGTTCGCAAAGATTTTTGTTTACGGTGGCGACAAAATCGGAAGGTTTCAAATGCTCATCATCCTTGAGCATGCGCACGAGGGTGTGCATGGTGATCACCGACATACAGGCTTTCATCCCATGGCCCGAGGCATCGCCCACAAGCACAACAAACTTGTTGGATTTCAAGCCGAAAAGGTCGTAATAATCACCACCCGCCATGGTTACCGCCTGACCCCCAAGCACTTTGACTTGGGAAGGTTCGTAGCGGGCGCAGGCATGATAACCAACAGGTGGCTTGATGTTTTTCGGAACGATTGTTTCTTGAAGCTTGCGCACCGACTCGACTTCTTCACGAAGTTTTTCTGCCAGCTTTTGTTCCCGCTCCGCCTTGACGGATTCGACCACGCTATCCATCATGGCGTTAAGCAGAAAGAGAAAATCGCCGTTGGGGTCGCGCAAGATGTATGATTTCATACCCGCCATCATGTAGCGGGCCAGGCGGTAAATATCTTCCGACATGCAACCACAAACAATCGGGGTCTGGGGCCTTACTGCGCGGATTTCCTTGAATAGATCAAATGATGCTTCCAAATTTGGAAACCGTGTGGACAGCAGTACCACACTTAAATCCTTGATGGATAAAAGGCTGGCACTAAAATCTTCCTTGCTAGTCGCTATGGTGATGTCATTGTCGCCCGCACCAAGATACATTGTCATGAGATCGACTTGTTCAGGATCTTCCCAGCCAATTAGAATTTTCACGACAAGCTCCAAAACAAAAAAAGATTAGACAATAATATATCAGACTATTGTATTTAAGGATTGGTACGAGGGGGTACGGATTAATCACTTTTTCTTAAAAGTTATGCTTCCAAATCATCTTTCCCCAAATCATTGTTCCTAGGGTAATCAGACCCCTTATACCCAATTATGCCAAATCGCCACCTTCCCTGTACCAAATCCCCGCAATTAAGGCTACAATCTTAACACCTGCCCGTTACATTTAGATAAGCTTCAACCTAGAGGCCCCTTATGATTCAAAGAATCCTTCCAATAAGCCTGCTTTTGGTTATGGTCGGTGCTTTGAATTTCACCCATGCCTGGCAGAAAGATTATAAAGACCAACTCCCTTTTATCCCCCCTAAAACCCCCCAAGAGTCACTCCAAGCCTTTAAGACCAGACCGGGCTTCAAGATCGATCTCATCGCTTCAGAACCCTTCCTCGCTTCACCAGTTGCAATCGACTTTGATGAAAATTCAAACCTCTATGTTGCCGAGTACCCCGAATATAATGCTTATGCCAACCCCGATTTTAAATCCCAGGGCCGTATCAAGCTTCTTCAAGATTCCAACAACGATGGCGCCTACGACAAAAGCACCGTCTTCGCAGATAACATCCCCTACGCTGCATCTGTCTTTTGCTACGATGGTGGCATCTTCGTTGGCGCTGCTCCTGACATCTGGTTTTTTAAAGATACCAACAATGATGGTAAAGCCGACATCAGAAAAAAAGTTCTCACAGGGTTTGGCAGAGACCACGCTGGCGAAGCCATGCTTAACTCTTTTCGTTGGGGGCTTGATAACCGCATTCATATTTCCACAGGCATGGCCGGTGGTGAAATCTGTCAGGGCGATGATTCAAAGGGCAACTCCACCCAGGTTCGTAATCAAACCATTCTCCTCGATCCAACCAGCTTGAGCTTTGAAAAAACCAGTGGTGGGGGTCAGCATGGATTTTCGCTTGATAATTATAACCGTGCTTATATCTGCAGTAACTCAGAACCCGCCCAAATCCTTGCCTTTGATACTCGCTATTTATCACGCAATCCTTATGTTCAG
>CAZYAY010000144.1:4047-5457 GCA_964646215.1 uncultured Candidatus Kuenenia sp.
AGGGTTCCAATGAAGGTGGTAAAGTATCCGGGTTCTTCACAGGTGCCACGGGCATCACCTCTTATCGGGGCGATGCTTTTGATCCCAAACACGTGGGTGACATATTTGTTGGTGAAGTTTCTGGCAATCTTATTTATCAGGCCAGGCTTGATGATAAGGGGATCATCCCCATTGCCAACCGTGCTGAATCCGAGGTTGAGTTCCTCGCTAGTTCTGACAACTGGTTTCGACCCGTGCAGATGGCGAACGCCCCGGATGGTTGCCTTTATGTTGTTGACATGTATCGCGGACTTATCGAAGGCGCAGCCTTCCTTCCCCCTGAGATGGTGAAGCATCTTAATGTGATGGCGGGATTCGATCGCGGTCGTATCTGGCGCATCTCTCCAGAAAATTTCAAACCAACATCCAACCCCAAGCTTGGTTCGCTTTCTTCCTCAGAGCTTGTTGCATTACTTGAACACCCCAACGGCTGGCATCGTGATACTGCTGCCAGGTTGCTCTACCAGAAGCAGGATAAATCCATCACCAAGCTTGTGCGCGAACTTGCGAAAAACTCTAAGTCTCATCTCGGGAAGATCCACGCTCTCTGGGTCTTGCAAGGGCTGTCTTCGTTGGAAAATTCTGATGTCTTATCCGCATTATCTGATGAGCATCCAAGGGTTCGTGACCAGGCACTTTTGCTTTCTGAAAAACTTCCACCCGCAAAAGATATTCGCTCTCGCATGATCACCTTGCTAAAAGACCCTGATAACAAGGTGCGACTTCAGGCAATTTATTCACTTGCTGGCGCAGATGATGCTGCTTCCGCAAAAGCCTTGGGCGATATCGCAATTGCTTCGGGCAAAGATCCCTACTTCAGGCTTGCACTCCTTTGTGCTTCTCCTGATCGCACCGAGGCGCTCTTTAGCCATCTCATCAATGACAAATCTTTTAGGGCTAGTGCGGATGGCATGGCTTTTCTAGGCACGCAGGCAAAGAATCTTTCTGCTTCGGGCCTGCCTCGTTCCAGATCGGTTTTAGTTGCAGCTATCAATACCTTGAATGATGCTGAAAAGCCCCTTGCTAATACTCTTATTCGCGAAGTGATTGAAAGCCCCCTGCGAACCCCGGTTGAAGGCAATGCTGGGAAAATTCTTGAAGCCCTTATCCTTGATGCCAGGAAATCACTCGCGGACCCCAAGGCCAACCCCCTCGCGCAAGCCTCTGCCTTGAAATTACTTTCCAACCAGGAGTTTGCAAACGCCCAGGAGTTATTCAAGGCATCGCTCGAAAGTTCCAAAAACCCGATAGTTCATCAAGCTGCACTCGAAGCGCTTGCCAAATACGAAGCTAGCGATGCAGCCCAACTTGTGATCAGCGCCTGGCCGGGCTTGGGCCCCAAGGCCAAGGCCAACGCACTAGAAGCACTTC
>CAZYAY010000145.1:0-2835 GCA_964646215.1 uncultured Candidatus Kuenenia sp.
GGGTCTTGAAGGTGCATGGGATTATCATCGTTGGCAGCTAGTTCTTTGCCGCTCTCATCTAGGATTCGAACTGCAAGATCATATTCAGATCCACCATAATGCCGGTCTGCAATACGCACAGCATCTAATTCAACCGAAAGCCTCTCACCAGCTTTTGCAGGCACCCGATACATGTCAACATCGCCCCGACTTCCACCTTTGATCCACCCACGCACCGTAACATTAGGAGTTACAGCCATTGCGGCTTCAATCGTATCATTGGAATTAGAACCCTTTTCGTTTTCATCAATCACAGGAAATACTGATACATGAAACAAGCCAAGAGATGAAATTTGCGTTGCAGTTCTCATACGGAAGGGATGTTCGCCCGGAACACAATCCGGAGCAATTTCAAACTTGCATCGCACCTGCTCTTCCATGCGCCCGCCATGCACCAACCCCACAGGAACAGACAGTTTGGGCATCGTTTCAATACTGATAGCTTTGATTCCCGGGCGATAGAAAATAATCTCGCGCGGATCGTTGATGCATATTCCTTGGATAACCACTTCAACGGTTGTGCCCCGCTGCGCCACCCTTGGGGTAACCGAGCCAATATGTAAAAGCATGGCCCCTGCATGGATGTTATCCACCGCAAACAGAGTCAATGCTACAACCATTAACCAACGCACGATAGAATTCATCTTGGTCTACCTTGGAAGAAAAATCTAAAGCAATGTTGTTTAAGCCAGCAAGCCTTTGACTAATTTGCCATCTTTAATAATCTCGATAGGCCTGGTGCCAAACGCAACCAGTTCCTTGTCTGCATCAATACCCATCTGATGGTAGATGGTGGTGAGAAGATCTTCGAGAGGCAGAGCATCGCGTGCGGGTTCTGCAGCGGTGGCATCGCTGGCACCATAGATCAAACCCTTGGCAAAACCACCACCAGCAAGAAGCATCGAATAAGTACGGGCCCAATGATCGCGGCCACTGGTTACATTCACCTTGGGCGTACGGCCAAATTCGGTGGTGACCCAGAACAAGGTGGAATCAAGCATGCCCCGCTGGGCCAAATCGGTGACCAACCCTGCAATCGCAGCATCAAGTGCGGGCATCTGGTCAAGGCAGTTACTACGAACATCCACATGGGAATCCCATGCGCCATAAGTTACGGTTACAAATCGCGTGCCTGCTTCTACAAGTCTGCGGGCAAGAATCAGACGTTCTGCCAACCCTTTGGGATGAAATTTGTTGTCAGGCCCGCGCAATCCAACCACCTTCTGGCCATAAAGATCCATGGTCTCGGGTGTTTCACCATCCAGGGTAAAAGCAGCCTGGGCCCTGGTTGAGGTTAGAAGCGTGTAAGCCCGTTTGTAGAAATCATCCATGGTATCTAAAGTTGTAGGATCGGCTTCGAGCTTACGAATCTGCTTTTCGATGATCTCACGGGCGGAACGCCTGCGATCAAACCTAGAAGTGGATACACCTTGTGGGATAGAAAAATCGCGGACCTTGAAACCAGCCTTGCCTGGATCTGCATTCAAATCAAATGGCCCGAAAGTGCTACTTAAAAAACCCGTGCTTCCTGCAAAACTATGATTATTGGGGATCGCAATATAAGGTGGCAATTCACCCCGAACGCCAAGCTCATGCGAAACCACAGAACCCATCTGAGGGAAATCAATCACTGCTGTAGGAGTGTAGCCTGTAAAAAGATGATAGGTTGCTTGTGCATGATCGGGGATACGCCCAACGACACTGCGGGCAATGGTGATTTTGTCTGCGATAGCTGCAGTCTTGGGAAAATTATCACTGAAGACTTCGCCACTCTTGGTTTTCGTTACGCCAAAAGAACCACGATATTCAACAGGGGCCTCAGGTTTAGGATCAAACGATTCCTGCTGGGGCATGCCGCCACCTAGATGAAGCTGAATCACACTAAGAGCTTTAGCAGGAAGCTTGCCCTGGGTAGCCGTTGCAGAGAACGCCTGATTACCATTTTGTGCGCCTCTCGCTTCCAACCTCAGCATATCACCAAGAGAAAGACCAAGAGCTCCAAACACCCCTGCCTGTACCACGCTGCGCCGGGAAATCATGCCGCGAAACCCTGCACAACCCTTGCGATTAGGTACACTTTGGGATTTGGGTACTTGAAACATGCGAAAGACCTCTTGAAGGTTCATCTGCCAATTAGTCGAATAATTTATTGTATTCAGAGGGCAAAAATTGCGCCATCTTAAACTGTTCTTTTCCTCTGTTTAACGCCTACTTCCAAAGGTAACATCAGCCAAAATCATTCCAGACCCACTTCCAACTTTGAATATTAGCGGATCTAAAGGAAAAATCGTTGCCTGTACTCAAACTCAAGGCTATGATTTAAGCATGAAATCCCAGCCTAAATACCTTCTTGGTATGATTACTCTTTTGACACTTGCCCTGCCCCTCTGGTCACAAACCATCACGCCAGAAGATCGTACTTTTTTTGAACAAAAGGTTCGCCCACTTTTAGTGGAGCATTGTTATTCATGCCATTCTCTAGATGCTAAAAAATCAAAGGGTGGCCTAAGGCTTGATAGTGCGGAATCGATTACCAAAGGTGGCGAGACAGGCACTGCAATCATCCCGGGCAAACCTGAACAAAGTCTGCTTATTAAAGCAGTACACTATCGCAATAACGAAACACTGCTGATGCCCCCCAAGGGAAAATTGCAAGCAAGAGAAATCGCAACCCTCGAAGAATGGGTGAAGCGTGGCGGATACTTCCCTGCTTCAAGTAATATTGCCGAAGCAAAAAACTCCAAAAGCTTTGACGACAGAAAGAAGTTCTGGTCGTTTCAACCCTTGGCGAAACAA
>CAZYAY010000145.1:2935-5391 GCA_964646215.1 uncultured Candidatus Kuenenia sp.
ATTCTTGATGCGAGAAAAAAAGTAACCACCCTAGAAGCAGATTTAAAAAAGCTGCAGGCAAAAAAACCCGCAGAGCCACCCGAAGCCACCGCTAACCTGAAAAAACAAATAGAAGAACTTAAGAAGAACACGCCTAATTACGATGCGCCCTTTGCAGTGGGGATGGAAGATGCCAGCCTTTATGTCGTTGCAGATGGCCCTAATAAAACCAAGCTTGATTTCAAAATGAACCAGGCTCAAAACCTTGCCTTGCATGTGCGGGGCAACCCCAACAACACCGGTGCCATCATTCCCAGACAATTTCTTTCCGTCTTCTCAAGTGATAACCCAAAAGCTTTCAACCAAGGTAGTGGCAGGCTCGAACTCGCCAACGCTCTTTTCACCGAAGCACAATCTCTAACCGCAAGAGTCATTGTTAATCGCATTTGGAAACATCACTTTGGCAAAGGCTTGGTAGAAACACCCAGTGACTTCGGTTTCCAAGGCGACAAACCTTCTCACCCCGAGCTACTTGATGATCTCGCACTTCGCCTGATCGAAAACAATTGGTCGATGAAATGGCTGCATCGCGAAATCGTACTTTCAGCAACCTATAGGCAGCAATCAACTTCCCCTTCAACTCTTGATCCGGATAATCGACTGCTCGCTTCTATGCCCCGCAAACGGCTCGATGTTGAAGGCTGGCGCGATGCCATGCTCGCTGTGGCAGGAAATCTTGATCCCAGCATCGGTGGCGCTCCCATCGAACTCAACGATATCAACAACCGCAGACGAACCATCTATGGCCTTGTAAGGCGCAGAGAACTTTCTGACATTCTGCGCCTTCATGATTTCCCAGATCCGATAACACACAGCCCCAACCGCGTTGCAACCACCACGCCCCTGCAACAACTCTACACACTCAACAGCCCATTCATTCAAAAACAAGCAAACCTTCTTTATGAAAGATTACAACGCGAATTTCCTTCAAGTGATGCTGATAAAATCACCGGGGCTTATCGCCTACTGTTCAGCCGAAACCCCACAAACCATCAATTAGAAATCGGGTTGAGCTTTGTGAAATCAGGTGGCATGGCATGGAACCAATACACCCAGGCCCTCTTGGGTAGCAACGAATTTGTTTTCATCGACTAAGGCTTTAAACCTTTGTTTGGCAGCTTTCGGAGTATGTTAATGAATGCGCCTTTCTCTCGCAGACAAATGGTACAAGCCTTAGGCGGAGGCTTTGGTTCTCTCGCACTTGCACAACTTCACGCCTCCGCTGCCTCTGTAACTCCTACGCAACCACTACTTCCTCATTTCGCCCCCAAGGCAAAGCACATCATTCATCTGTTCATGAATGGCGGCCCCTTCCAATGCGATCTTTTCGATCCCAAACCAGCGCTCAATAAATTCGCAGGACAAAAACCACCAGGCGCAGACCTCCGCACCGAACGGCCCACAGGCGCGCTCATGGGTGTACCTTTTAAATTCTCACAACATGGCCAATCAGGGCTCCCTATCAGTGAACTTCTGCCCAACCTTTCCCGCCATGCTGATGATCTCTGCGTTATTCGATCCATGCATACCGACAATCCAAACCATGGCCCTGCATTGTTTCTTATGAACAACGGCTCCATCGTTCCGACGCGCCCGACTCTTGGCGCCTGGCTTTCCTATGGGTTGGGAAGCGAAAACGCAAACCTGCCCAACTTCGTCGTCTTCTGCCCAGGCAGACCCGTCCGATTTTCAGAGCTTTGGTCCAACGGTTTCCTCCCCGGTGAACATCAAGGCACCTACATCAACCACTCCAACCTTGACCCACGAAAGATGATTCCCTTCCTTGAAAACGCAAAGCTCTCTCCCGCAAACCAAACCAAACAACTCGAACTCATGAGGCAACTCAATCAGGAACATAGCAACGAACGAAATGCCGACCCCGCACTCGAAGCCCGTATTCGTTCCATGGAAACAGCCTACCGCATGCAGCTTGCAGCATCGGATGCTTTCGATATTTCCTTGGAACCAACCAAAACCCGTGAGATGTATGGCAAAGGCCACTTCGCCAACGGTTGCCTCCTCGCCCGCAGACTTGCAGAACGAGGCGTTCGCTTCACCCAACTTTACTACGGCAATGGCCAACCCTGGGATACCCACAGTAACCACACCGCATCCACCCGTAACTTGTGCAAAGATATTGATCAACCCATTGCTGCATTATTAACTGATCTGAAAAACAGAGGGCTTCTCGACGAAACCCTTGTCGTCTGGGGAGGCGAGTTTGGCAGAACTCCCACCACCGAAAACGCTGATGGCCGTGATCATAACCCATGGGGTTTCTCAATGTTCATGGCGGGTGGCGGAGTTAAAGGCGGGCAGGCCTACGGTGCAACCGATGACTTCGGTTTCAAATCTGTCGAAAACAAAGTCCACATCCATGACCTTCATGCCACCATCCTTCACCTGATGGGGCTTGA
>CAZYAY010000146.1:0-1329 GCA_964646215.1 uncultured Candidatus Kuenenia sp.
TGCATTGCCTCGAAGAGTTGGCTAAATTGCCCATCGAACTGATCACACCCACGAACCCAGAACATGTCGCAGGCATCCTGGCGTTTCGACATCCCAAGGCTGATGTCATCCATGCTCATCTAAAATCAAAAAACATTCATGTGATGGGCAATGCAGGGCGATTAAGAATTGCAATCCATGGCTACAACACGCATGGCAATGTGGAAATGCTGCTTAAGGAATTAAAAGCAGTGCTAAAACAAGTGGGGTGATCACAAAATGTGATTTGCATTTATCGCAATGATTTCTCACTAGGCAAGCAGATACTTACGAAAAGATCTCCTGCGCCACTTTGCCCGCCACATCGGTCAACCTGAAATCACGGCCCGCATATCGATAAGTAAGTTGGGTGTGGTCAAGGCCCATCAAAGCCAAAAGGGTTGCATGAAAATCGTTGTTGTGCATTCTGCCTTCAACAGCCTTGATACCATATTCATCGGTGACACCGTAACTAAAGCCTTTTTTGACACCCGCGCCCACCATGAACATTGGGTAGCCGGTAATGTTATGGTCACGGCCATCCTTGCCTTGTGCGGTGGGAAGCCTGCCGAATTCGCTGCCGAACAATACTAAGGTTTCGTCAAGAAGGCCCCGTTGATCAAGGTCTGCAAGCAGGGCAGCAACGGGTTGATCGATGGAGCCACAACGATCTATCAAGCCCTTGTGAAGATTATTATGATGATCCCAACCTGGTTGACAAATCTCAACAAAACGAACCCCTGCTTCGCTTAATCTGCGTGCCATGATACATTGGCGGGCAAAGCTAGAAGTGGCGTTTCTATCTACGCCATAAGCATCCTTGGTGCGTTGAGATTCCCTGGAGATATCAAGGAGCTCGGGCACCTTGTGCTGCATTTTAAAACCGAGTTCATAATTCTGGATGATGCCTTCCAAAGAATCAGGAGCACCAGCGGAAGAAGCCAGATCACGGTTCATCGCTTGAATCAAATCAAGTTGTTTCCTTTGCAACAGAGTATCAGAAGAAGCCCGAAGGTTGGGAAGATTGCCTTTGTCGTCAATTCTGGTTCCTTGAAAATGAGCAGGTAGAAACGCACTACCAAAGTTTACCGAACCACCAAAGTTTGGCGGCGGATTGATGGTGATGTAGCCTGGCAAATCTTGGTTTTCGCTACCAAGGCCATAAAGAAGCCAAGCACCCATGCTTGGGCGGGTAAGAGCTGCGTTGGCACTTCCCGTATGCAATTGCACAACAGCCTGTGGGTGTGCGGGCGTATCGGTGTACAATCCCCTGAGCCAGCAAATCTTATCCGCATGGGTGGCCATGTTGGG
>CAZYAY010000146.1:1429-5385 GCA_964646215.1 uncultured Candidatus Kuenenia sp.
GCCTGCACCAAAGCGAGCCAAGCCGCAGTTTTACCATCTTTTGGCAAGACTTCTTCATCGTTTGATAATTCGCCCTCTTGTTCGATCTGATCAGGGTTCGCGGGAGGAGCGTTTTTTTTCCTGGCATTCTGCTTGGCTTGAACGGGCTTCTTCATGCTCGGTTTTGGCGGGTACTTCAACTCCCTTGCTGCAGATTCATAATCCGCCAAAAAGGTGTTACCCCTCTCTAATTCTTTTTCATTCGGAATACGACCAAGCATAAGTTGATATGCCTGCTTGATTTTTTCATCGTCAGAACTATTTGAGTTCTGCAAAAGCTTTTCTGCAAGCACCAAAGATTGCCTTCTTACAAATGAAGAATTAAGCACAAACAAAGCCTGGCCGGGCACCGTAGTGGAATCGCGGTTACCCGTCACCAAGGTTTGATCCACGGGGTCGAAGGCTTCAAGATCTTTCGGAGTAAGGCCGCGCAAAAGTGGCAGGTAAATACTTCGATAAGAACTCTTCGCTGCTGAATCGTGAATCTGTTTCGCTTCGCCACCATTGTCGCGAATCTCTTTCATTTTAAAATTGTTTGTAGGTGAACCTGAAATCCTATTCGAATTAAGCTGCCCACCTGTGGCAAGCATGGCATCGCGAAACTCTTCCGCAGTTAAACTGCGAGGCGAATGATGCCATACCAAAGAATTTGCAGGGTCTACCTGATAATGTTTATCGGTTGACTGGGAGGATAATTGATAAGCCTTGGTAAGCACGAGGTTACGGACAAGCTTTTTGATACTCCACCCATCTTGAATGAATTGGCGGGATAAATAATCGAGTAGTTCCGGGTTCGAGGGTTTATCACCCGAAACGCCAAAGTTATCAACCGTGGAGACAATGCCCCTGCCAAAAAGATGTGCCCAAACCCGGTTCACAATCACCCTCGATGCAAGCGGATTTTGTTCGCTGGTCAACCATTGCGCAAGTTCCAGCCTGCCACTTTGCTGCTTGTTGACAGGCTTGGCATCGGGGACATGAAAAGCGGTAAGAAACCCACGGGGCCAAACTGGGCCAAGTTTCTCCGCCTCGCCTCGGATGCGAACCTCCGTATCCGCAATCACATTAGAATCCCGCACGCCATGGGCAGAAAGTCCCTCTTGGGAAGAATTCGTTAGTGCGGATAAATCTGATTGCAGTTTCTCCAACTTGACCCGGAATTTTTTCTGTTCCGGTTCGCCATTGGCATCAGGTTTCAATCCCTTGGGAGTGCCTTTGATTTCTTCCCAGGCCTTCTTGGCATCTGCAATTTCATCCTCAAGCTTGGCATGCTTTTCATCGGGCACCTGCGAAACCACACCCTTAAGCTTGACCAGATTATCAGGCACATAGTAAGCCAATCCGCCTCCGCCCATCAGATTTCTCAACCCGGAGGCATTTTCGGTGCTGGTGAATATCCCCGCAAGCGAGTAGTAATCGGTTTGTGGGATGGGATCAAATTTATGATCATGGCATCGAGCGCAACTTACGGTCAGACCAAGCACGGAACGGGTCACCACATCAATCTGCTCATCCACATTATCCATGATGAATCGTGTTTTGAAGCGCTGGTTCACATCCTTGACACCCAAGGCAAGAAAACCCGTTGCAATCTTCAGGCGGTTTGAATCCTCATCATTTTTAGGGGAAAGAAGATCGCCAGCAACCTGCTCTTTGATGAATTGATTAAAGGGCAGATCCGCGTTGAAACTATCGATGACATAATCGCGATACCTCCAAGCATGGGGATACGGAATATTTCTGCTTGGGCCTGTGGATTCGCCATACCTTGCAACATCAAGCCAGTGCCTGCCCCAACTTTCGCCAAAGGCCTTTGCCGCGAGAAGCCGATCCACCAGATTTTCCAACGCATTGGAATTGGTATCATTCACAAAGCTTTGGATTTCGGCAGGCGTGGGGGGCAAACCGGTCAAATCAAAAGTCATTCTTCTTATCAAGCTAACCCGATCAGCATCAGCAACAGGTTGCAAACCCGCTGCATCCATCTTCGAAAATACAAACCTATCCACGCTCGACTTAGACCATGAGGCATCTTTTACTTCTGGAGCCTTGGGGTTTGCTATCGGTTGCCAGGCCCAATGTTCTTTCTTTAATTTTTCATAGGTGGGCCTGTTTTGGCCAAGTGCAAAAGGCAACTTGACCGCAGGCCATACCGCCCCATCTTCGATCCATTTCTTCAAGATGCTGATTTGCGTATCGTTTAATTTTTCACCCTGCAAAGGCATCTGCTTATTCGCACCACTCGAAACTCTTTTAAGCAATAACCCCTGATCGGGTTTCCCCACAACAATTGCCGGCCCATTCTTCCCACCAACAATAAGGCCCTTGCGATCGTCCACCCGCAAATCACCCGAAGGTTTGGTATCCGCACTATGGCAGGCATAGCAATGATTCACTAAAATCGGCCTGACATTCTTTTCAAAATATTCAACCTTGGAGGCATCTGGGTCACTAGACAAAACTACATTTTTATCAGGCTCTTTTTTAGATTTGCCAGGTGATACTTTTTTAACTTCCGGAACGGCAGCAGTTGCGATTTCAATAATTGCAAATCCCAATGCCACGATCAACAATTTAGAGCGAATTATTTTCGGCAGGTTTAACATCATTCATCCCATTCCAATCCGGCAAAACACCAGGCATGATTTACGATTAACTACAATCTTAAACCCCTCTTGCACAGAAATGGTCCGGTAAACGATTATTTTTTCCAAAATATAGCTTTGAACATCATTCGCCACAACCCATTCCAAAACATAGCCTTATAGCTGCTACAATAGGATTAAAACCATTTTGCCCCTTTAAACCTGATCCTTTTCAAGCTTAAATACTCACCTTATATCGGAATAACTTAAGTTCCGCCATTAGGCATTGCCTCAAAGGTCTCCTTCGCTTTAAAAGGCATAATATAATTCCGCCCATAAAGGCCTTCGCTTTAAGCCAGTTATCTCATTACAATTCAATATTGTTCTTAATTAAAATCAGACTTGGATTTCATCGATGGCTTATACTCATGTGATCCGTGGCGAACAATATAACTTCGCAGATCTTAAAGCGCTTTTAGCCAAGGCCAATGAACCCAAGTCCGGAGATTTACTTGCAGGCATTGCTGCGAACAATGAAAGAGAACGCATCGCTGCAAAAATGGCCCTTGCAGATCTACCCCTAAGCGAATTCCTTGCCCACCCAATTCTCGACCCCGATTCTGATGATGTCTCTAAAGTAATATTCGACACCCATAACTCCGTTGCGTTTAAACCCATTGCATCACTTACCGTTGGCGAACTACGGGAACATTTATTGCAGGATTTGCCCCAGGGAGCAGAGCTTAAAAATCTTCAACAGGGCCTTACCCCGGAAATGGTTGCAGCAGTCACCAAGCTGCTTGCCAACAAAGAGTTGATTGCAATTGCAGCTAAGATTAAAAACATCGCCCGCTGCAGAAACACCACCGGAGTTGCAGGAACCTTGGGCGTTCGCATTCAACCCAACCACCCCACGGATAACACCGCAGGCATTGCAGCTTCCTGCATCGATGGCTTGCTCATGGGGGCGGGCGATGCGGTAATAGGCGTGAACCCTGCGGTAGATTCCATTGATTCCGTTTCCGCAATTTTGAAATCCATCGATCATGTAATCACCTCACTAAATATTCCAACCCAAGGATGCTGCCTGGCACACATCACCACCCAGTTGGCAGCGATGAAGAAAAACGCTCCCGTCGATCTTTTATTTCAATCCATAGGTGGTACTCAAAAAACCAACGAAAGCTTTGGTGTATCCCTTGCACTGCTTAAGGAAGGCAAAGAGCAAGTGCTGGAACATCACACATCCAGAAATGTAAATTGGGTGGGCAACCAAGCCATGTATTTTGAAACAGGCCAAGGTAGTTCGCTTTCTGCAAATGCCCATCATGG
>CAZYAY010000147.1:0-3889 GCA_964646215.1 uncultured Candidatus Kuenenia sp.
AGCGACCAATGGCAACAGACCACCAAAAGTGCCAAAAGCACCGGGCCCCAATTGCCCAAGCCTGTTAAGGCGTGGCTGGTAAAAGGCATGAGCAGGTTGCGAAATTGACCGGTGAGAATACCAGCAGACATATACAGGAAGATCGAGTTCATGCCTGCAATCATGAAGGGGTTGGCCCAGGTTTTTTTTCCGAGGCTTTCTGTCAATAAGTGAAAAAATGCAAAAATCAGACAGGTCCACCCTGCTGCAAACAAGGCAAACGAAGCTGTCCAGATTTTCTTCACCATCGGTATTTCGAAACTTAAGCTCCATCCCATTGCCAGCCCCGCCACGCCTGCTATCACCAAAGTTTTTACTTGTGCTTTCACCTCCCAACGGTCACGAAACATACGGCCGATCAGGCAGCCAAAAATTATGGTAGCAGATGCTGAAAGAGCATTAAGCGTGGCGTAACCCCCTGTGCTATTTGGGAAAACTGTGGGGTAACCAAGCGAGGTGAAGAAATTGCTTAAACGGGAATCAAGAATGTAACCAATGTTTTTGTCCCGCTCCCAGGGGTCGTAACCACCGCCTTTGTAAAATCCAAAAAGTAAATGCAACGCAGTATGAAGCAGTAAGCATCCCACTGCCACTGATAACTGTTTTTTCCAATTTAGTGTTAGTGTGAAAAAAGCAACGATGTAACCCAGTGCGATTTGTTGGAGTACGCGTATGAACTGTACAATAGGCTCGGGCTTGCCCATGGAATCGAGAACCGCGC
Source organism: uncultured Candidatus Kuenenia sp. (assembly GCA_964646215.1). GTDB lineage: Bacteria > Planctomycetota > Planctomycetia > Gemmatales > Gemmataceae > UBA969. Next base: position 761 of record CAZYAY010000147.1, read on the forward strand.
CAAGAAGAATAAGCAGGAATGCTCTTTTAAAAGCATGTTGCAATTGAACCGTCCAGGATTCTCCACGATCCAATCGCAGGCCAAAGGCCACGGGCATTGATACTCCCACTAAAAACATGAATGAAGGTTGGATTAAATCCCAGAAGGTGCATCCCACCCATTCCCGATGGGTGAATTGATCTGCAAGCCATCCCCAGTTGGGATCTTTGAGAAGTTTACCCATGCCCATGCCGCCTGAAATCATCGCAAGCATGGTGAAGCCACGATAGGCATCGATTGAAAAAACGCGGGAGTTAGAATCGGGCTGCATGGTTTTTTACCTCAGGGTGAGGTAATTATTGTGCCATGCATTGGTTGGATTTACCAAGAAAATAAGAGTCAGGCAGCATTGCGATCAAAATCGGGTTCTACATCAATCTTGGACGGGTGATGGTTGTGTCTGGGGTGATACTGTTCGTTCGGAACGGGAATGTCTTCGACTTTATCCTGAAGATTTTTGATGGCTTTGGTTTGATCCTTGGAGTAATCGAGATAAAGGCTGACAAGTCTGGCAAGTAAAACGGTAACAAGAAACTGACCAAAAACCGCTTCGAGCCAGACAATGGTTCGTGCAATTGGAGCAAGAGGCGTAACATCGCCAAACCCGACAGTGGTCAGGGTGACAAAGCTGAAGTAAAGAAGAACAGATCCACGCACATGGTGATTATTGGTGCCATCAGTGCCATCAAGGAATTGAATATTTGCAACCGAAAAGGATCCGGGGGAAAATTCTTCCACCATGCCATAGATATAAGCCCAGATCATACCAACGATAAGATAAAGGCAGCAACCGCCAATGATTTTGTCGAAGCCGATGGCTTTGTCGAGCCAGAGTTCGCGAAACAAATAAAAGGCGAGGCTGAAAAAGAAAATCATGTGAGAAATCATTCTTGGGAGTATTACCCATTTGGGATGGGCCAACCCGGGCAGATTATCTGGAAGGATCAACAACGCACAGCCAAACAAACAAAAGGGTAGAGAGAGGAAATAAATGAACTTGGTGGCTTCATCGTTATTTCTAAGGGCATAAGGAACAGAGAATAGGAAAAAGGCGAAGAACAAAGCTAGGATATCATCGCCTGACTTGGCATGATCCATCGATGGGAAAATAATTGCGAGCAAAAGCAGGTTCAGTAGCACCCAAAAAAATCGATCATTTGCAAACGATTTTTGAACCATGCAACAAAAACTATTCAACCAGGAATCATTGGGCAGGGCTTCATCCGAAAAGGTATCTTCAGATAAAAAATGGGCCGGGTCACCAAGCCTGTTATTATTTATTTCGCCCATACGATAAAAACCATGCACGCCTAAAGTTAAATCAAGTCAGGCGGATCTATAGCTATAGGCAAATGCTTAGTAAAGAGTGATTTAAGTCTAATTAATTATCGAGAGGATGCTTCAACTCCTTGGGAACCCGGAGTAGGAGGTCTGGGAAGTATGGTTAGTTTTTGGGCCTGGTCTTTTTCTTGAATACCATCAATGTGTCATCGGTACCTGGAATTGCTTCGAATTTGGTGGGGCGATCTTTCCCTTTGGGCGCCATGCAGATGGTAAGGATATCGCCTTCAAGTTTATAGATGCCTAGAAGTTTTTCCCCCTTCATGGTGCCACCATCGGGGCTGACATCCAATGATTTGGGGTTTGAATCGGGGTTGAGTTCAACGGTGGTGCCTGCAAATCTTTTGCCATCCCTTTTCCAAACCACATGCTTGCCATCCACCATTCTTTCGATCGAATCAACGATTTCCTTGGCAGTTTCTTTGCCATTGCGTGTAAAAGAAAGGACCTGCCAAACCCCTTGATGGAGTGATTCTTCTTCTTTAAGCTTTTCTTCCTTAGGGTCGACTGCAGAAGCAAAAGCAGCAAAGAACAATGTAAATAGAACTGAATATCGAGTAATCATGCAGTCTCCGATTAAGATTCAACCAAAACCGCCCTTAAAATTGCTTCACTATTATTTTAGGGTAATAATTGAAGAGTATAATCACTAAGGTTACATTATCAGCTTATTAAATTCATACCTTTTGAAATTCTAACCCGAGATATTCAATGAACAGTACGGGCCTTGTTTTAGGATTGATGACCCTGGTTTGTAACGCGGGCAGTGATTGGGTGGAATTAATTCCAGAAGGGAATCTGGCTGCCTTCAAAAAAGTTTCCCCGAAGTTTGTCTGGACAGATAAGATAAGCCTTGATGGGGCCAAGCAAAATAAGCTGGTGGCGGGTGAAGGAAAAGGCGCGATCCTTTTTAATAACAACGAGGGATTGCCCGACTTGGTGACCAAGGAATCCTGGGGTGATCACGAAATACATCTTGAATTTCTGGTAGCCAAGGGTTCGAACTCGGGCATTAAAATGCATGCGCTCTATGAAATCCAGATTTTTGATAGCTTTGGTAAAACCAATTTGACAGGTTCGGATTGCGGGGGCGTCTACCCTAGGTGGGAATTAAAGCCCGCCTTCACCTACATAGACAAAGGCATTCCCCCTGCTAAGAACGCCTGCAAACCCCCAGGCGAATGGCAAACCTTGGATATCACATTCATAGCGCCCCGCTTTGATGAGGCAGGCAACAAGGTTAAAAATGCTCGGCTACCCAAGGTGCTTTTGAATGGTGAGTTGATTCACGATAATGTGGAGCTACTCACCCCCACAGGAAACAACTTCAAGTTAAAGGAAAAAACCAAGGCACCGATTCTTATCCAGGTGGATCATGGCCCGGTGGCATTAAGAAATATCAAAGTCAGGGAATTGCAAAAGTAACTTTTCAAGATTGGCTACCATGACAACTCCCGCATTCATTTTGACTTGGCTGATACTTGGTGCAGATCCTGCGCAGATAAATTTTTCGCGGGATATCCTTCCGATTCTTTCAGACAACTGTTATTCATGCCATGGGCCCGATGAAAAAGCACGCAAAGGGAAACTAAGGCTGGATACCCAGGAAGGTGCGTTGGGTAAATCCAAAAACCCCGGCTCGCATATCATCAAACCAAACGACCTTGCAAAAAGTGAGCTGTACCAACGGTTGATAACCGATGATGAAAAAGAGTTGATGCCCCCGCCCTCCTCTGCCAGAAAGCTTGG
>CAZYAY010000147.1:3989-5371 GCA_964646215.1 uncultured Candidatus Kuenenia sp.
GGCTTGCCCCCTAGTTTAGCTCAAGCAGAGTCTTTTTCTAATGACTCATCCCCCAACGCCTATGCGAAATTGGTGGATGGTTTGCTAGCCAGCCCGCATTATGGCGAACGAATGGTCTGGGATTGGCTTGATGCCGCGCGTTATGCAGATAGCAATGGGTATCAGGGTGATAACGAACGAACCATGTGGCCCTGGCGCGATTGGGCTGCATCTGCTTTCAATGATAATCTCTCGTTCAAGGATTTCACCACCTGGCAACTTGCAGGCGATCTTCTTCCCAATCCCAGTATCGAACAACGCCTTGCGACCGGGTTTAACCGCAATCACATGATCAATGGCGAAGGAGGCAGGATTGCTGCAGAAAACCGTATCGACTATGTGATGGATATGTCTGAAACGATGGGAACCATCTGGCTGGGCCTGACCTTTAATTGCTGCAGATGCCATGATCATAAGTATGATGCTCTTTCGCAGAAAGATTACTATCAGCTTTTCTCATTCTTTAATAACACACCTGTTGATGGTGGAGGTGGAAACCCGCAAACTCCCCCCGTGCTGGAATTTTCGAGCCCTGAACAACTTCTAAAAAAGAAGCATCTTGACTCTTTGGTGGGTAAGCTTCAAAGCCAGGTTGAAGAACTGGAGAATAAAATATTTCCAAGGGATAAAGGCAAAATGGCGTCAGACTCTTTAGAGGCTGTGGCTTTTTCCAAAGAGACCAAAGAAATTCTTGCCAAGCCCGCAGGCTCGAGAGGCAAGTCGCAACTTCAACAACTTGCAAAGGCAGTTGAAAAACCAAAACCAGAACTCTTTCAAATTTTAAACAGCCTTGTCAAAGCCATCGATGAACGGGATAACTTTGCCAAGTCGATGCCCAGGGTCATGGTGATGGAGGAACTCCCCAAGCCCCGCGATACTTTTATTCTAAACATTGGTAATTACGAAAAGCCCATGGCAAAGGTTGGTATTGCGGTCCCTGCGGTGCTGCCTCAAATTCGTAAAGCTGATGCAATCAACAGGCTTGATTTGGCGCAGTGGCTTGTCGCCCGGGAAAACCCCCTTACCTCCCGTGTGATCGTCAACCGAATCTGGCAGCAATTCTTTGGAACTGGAATCGTCAAGACTTCCGAAGATTTCGGCGTGCAGGGCGAAAAACCCTCTCATCCCGAACTTCTTGATTGGCTCGCAGTGGAATTTCAGGAGAGCAATTGGGATGTCAAGCATCTTGTTCGACTGATGGTGCTTAGTGAAACGTATCAGCAATCTTCGAGGTTGAATCCTGAGGCTAAAGAGAAAGACAGTGCCAACAGGTTTCTGTCCCATGGCCCAAGATATCGCAGGCCCGCATGGATGATCCGTGATCAAGCGCTTGCTGCATCCGG
>CAZYAY010000148.1:0-3020 GCA_964646215.1 uncultured Candidatus Kuenenia sp.
GTGGCGCTAGAGCTGTTGTCAATCTTGGCGGTGGCCCCAGGTTAAATCCCGATTTCCCCCATGGCGTTGATGTGTATGTTCATGATTGGTTTGGTGTGGGAAAGCATGCCCTTGTCGCTAGCACTCGAAGCCAGGATTACAAATCCAATCAGAAAGATTTCAAGAAAGTTGGTTTTTTCACGGGGGATGAATCCCAAGCTAAAGAAGTAGCGGATGTGCCATTTCCGAACTTCCCCAAGATTGTTGATGATCTACCACCATTTTCGGTTATTACCCGAATTCAAAAAGAAGGCGAAAAAGTTTTGGTTCAAGGTGTGGCATCGGATAACGGAACAGTCGTAAAAGTATTGGTTAATAGCAAGGAGGCAACCATGATCACACCTGGGTTCTCCAATTGGAAAATCTTGCTGGATGATGTCGCTTCCGGGTCAGTGGTGGAAGCCAAGGCGATTGATGCTTCTGGCAATGAGGAAAAGTTTACCCAAAAGCGCAAGTTGCCTTAAGTTGTTTCAGTTTACAATTTGTTGGAATATTATAAATAAAAGGCATCGAACTCAGGTATTTAGATGGTTCTCGGTGAACAAAAATAATTATTATTTTATTGTTTAATTTCTTGATTTACCTGTTAGACTCTGCAACTGTATGAATCGGGGGCTGTAGATTGTTTTGAAGTTTTCACGAATGATACTTCGATCTAGGTTTTCCCGATTTTCCTTCTGTATGGTATTTTCTGATTCTTGTTTAGGGTCGGCCATATTAAGCAGTGGGATTAAAGGATTTTATTTTCAAGGAGCAGATATGAAGAAGTTTTATGTTTTGGCTTTTACTTTCGCAGCTATGACCCTGCCAGCTTTCGCACAAGAAAAAGCACCAGCGACCAAGGTTGTACCCGAAGCTAAGACCACCACAACCGTTGTTGAAGAAAAGCGTATGCTTAGCCGTTTTCGCCGTGATTCTGACTCACCTAAGCTTTCCGATCGCATCAGCGACAAGCTTGGCAGTCGCAGTGGTAGCGGTTTCCTTGCAAATCTTAGGAATCGCTAAAACTTTCTACTTCCCTAATGGGAACAGCGTATTTTAAATATTACGCCAGCAATCATCACGGTTGCTGGCGTTTTTTTGCTTTCTGATGGTGATTCGTTCCTATCCATTTAAATCATTCCCTCCTTGACACGACTTTTCACAAAGGTAAACTTAAGTTCTTGGGATTTGCTGTTGGCTTATTTATTTTTTGCAACGCTTTTGATAGCCAGATAAGATCCCCGCCTGATGTCATATTCGTTTCATACTTAAAGAGCAGTCCATAATTTCAGGTTTGTTAGTTGGTTTTAAGGAACACCATGAGTTACTGCAATTCCGACTCCTGTTTAATTAGTCGGACTGTTTTTTTTGTTTTGATTATTTCCCTCCTGAGCTTTTCCTTTCCTGTATTTTCTTTTGATAAACCCGTTGGGAACCTGCCGAAAATTAATTTTGCCCTCGATGTGCAACCCATTCTTAAGGCGCGCTGCTTCGAGTGCCATGATTCTGCGAAACAGCGTGGCAGCCTTAGGTTGGATACACCCATGGGGATAAAGAAGGGAGGCTTGTCTGGCCCGATTATTAATCTGAAAACACCTGAAGAAAGCACGATTATCCTTCATGTAAAGGGTGCAAAAGATTTTGAGCGAATGCCGCCAAAGGGCGATGCGTTGACTGCGATTCAAATTCAAAAACTACTTACATGGATTATTGAAGGCGCGGTTATACCTTCGGAAATTGTAAATTCTAAATCAGTTTCAGAGAGTATTCTTGGGTGGTCTTTTATTCCAATTAAAAGTCCTTCGGTTCCTTTGCAACCAAAAGAAGCAATACCATGGGTTCGAAATCCAATTGATTCATTCATTCTTGATAAACTTCGAGCAAATGGTTTAAAGCCATCACCGGAAGCTGATAAACGAATCCTTGCCCGGAGGGTTTTTATCAACCTTACCGGGCTTCCTCCGACTCCTTCCGAACTGCTTGCGTTTCTTGATGATGCTGATCCCAATTCGTATGAAAAGTTGGTTGATCGGTTGCTTGCATCCACCCGATACGGAGAGCGCTGGGCCAGGCATTGGCTAGATGTGGCCCACTACGCAGATTCACACGGGCAAGATCAGGATCGTTTTCGGCCTAACGCCTGGCCTTATCGTGATTATCTGATTCGATCATTTAATGAGGATAAACCTTATGCCCGTTTTCTTAGGGAACAAATTGCAGGTGATGTTTTATATCCTGAAGACCCCATGGCCCTGGTTGCAACGGGATTTCTTGCAGCAGGCCCTTGGGATGAAAGTGGACTTCGGGATATAAACGAGAATTCGATTGACCGCCAGATCGCACGAAATCTCGATCGGGATGACATTGTTACTTCAACCATGACTACATTTGCAGGGCTTACTGTTCATTGCGCCCGTTGTCATGATCATAAATTCGACCCAATAACCCAGGCCGATTACTATTCCCTCCAAGCGGTTTTTGCAGGAATCGATAAAGCGCAACGAGCTTACGACCCCGATCCTGTTGCTGCTAAAAATCGAGCATCTTTGCAGTCCGAATTGCAGAAGGCTCGTGGATTAAAGGGCAGGGTGGATCAACTCCTTCTTTCCAAAGAAAAACAAAATGAGGTTGCAAGCTTTGAAAAAGATTGGCGCAATGGATCAGGTTCCTGGTCCATTTTGAATCCAGAACTGTTTGTTTCGAAAAATGGTTCATCTTTACAGCTTCTAAAAGATAACTCGATTGTTGCCTCTGGTGTTTCGCCCGAAAAAGACACCTACTCGGTCACTGTTTCAACTCCGAAAATTTCCCTTACTGGTTTAAGAATTGAAGTTTTAATTGATGAAAACTTGCCTTTTAAAGGACCCGGGCGTGCCATCAATGGCAACTTGCATCTTTCTGAAGTTAGAGTTCGTATCCATCCCAAGGGTAAACCTGACAAATCAATTTTAGTAAAGTTAAAGTCTGCAACTGCTGATTTTAATCAGGAAGGTTGGGGG
>CAZYAY010000148.1:3120-5359 GCA_964646215.1 uncultured Candidatus Kuenenia sp.
AATTTTAGTAAAGTTAAAGTCTGCAACTGCTGATTTTAATCAGGAAGGTTGGGGGATTGCTCGAACCATCGATGGCAACCCTGAAACAGCATGGGGAATACATCCTGAAGAAGGTAAACCTCACCAAGCGGTTTTTGAATTTGAAAAACCTGTTGGGTTTGAAGAGGGATCTGTCGTTAGTGTTGAACTTGATCAGTTGCATGGCCGTATGCACTTGATAGGCAGATTTCGGCTGGCGTTAACCACGGCCGTTTCTTTAAACGATGCCAACAAAATCATTCCTGCTAATATCTCTATGATTTTGGAAACACCCCAAGAAAAACGAACTGATCCCCAGCGGGCTGAAGTCGCGCAATGGATTTGGGAAAATCGAATTGGAAAAGAGTTGGCAATGTTGCCCCCTCAATCAATGGTCTACTGTGGAACCAATCAGTACACACCGGAGGGAAGTTTTCGGCCCGCCATTACCCCTCGCCCAATTCATGTTCTTGCCCGTGGTGAAATTACAAAGCCAGGCGCGCTTGTTCCTCCCGGTGCGGTTATTGCTGTACCTGGGTTGAAGGCTGATTTTCAAATCCGAGATCTAAATGATGAAGGTCAGCGCAGGGCTGCCCTTGCGGATTGGCTAGCTAATCCAGCCAATATGCTTACTTGGCGCGTTATTGTTAATCGCATCTGGCATTATCATTTTGGCAAAGGCATTGTTGATACTCCAAACGATTTTGGAAAAATGGGTGGCATTCCTTCCCATCTGGAACTTCTCGATTGGCTGGCTGCTGACTTTATCAATACTGGCGGATCTTTAAAAAACCTTCATCGGCTCATTGTTACTAGTAGTACTTTCAGGCAGGCAGTTCAGCATGATCCAACCGCATTTGCCAAAGATGCAGACAATAGGTTGTTGTGGCGCATGAACCGGAGCAGGCTTGATGCTGAAACTTTGCGTGATACCGTTCTTCTTGCCAGTGGTAGATTAGATGACTTCATGTTTGGTCCACCTATCAAACATTTTATTATGAAGCCTGGTATTCATGTGACGCCCGAGGCTGATTACGATCGTTACGATGTAGATGCCCCCGAAGCCCGCAGGCGAAGTGTATATCGTTATATATTTCGCACTCGACCAGATCCTTTGTTGGAAGCCCTTGATTGCCCAGACGCTTCCCAGTCTGCTCCGGTACGATCAAGCTCGGTTAGTGCTCCTCAAGCTTTGGTTCTTTGGAACAATAAATTTATCCTGCGCCATGCAGAGCATCTTGCTGCTTTGGCCGAAACTTGTTCAACACCTTCGCAACGAGTTCGATTTATTGCACAGCGATTGCTTTGCCGATTGCCCACCTCGGCTGAAGAAATTGCTTGGCTCGATTATTCACAGAAACATGGATTAGCAAACTTTTCTAGAGTGTTGCTTAACAGTAGCGAATTCCTTTTCATTGATTAGCAGCGAGGTTGCCATTAATTTCGATCGACGCAATTTTCTCGGCACAGGTTTTAGCGGGCTTGCCTTGTCCCAGCTTCTTGCTTCAATCGATGCCGAAAAGCCCAATCCTCTTTTCAATGGAGGAATTCATCACAAGGCTAAAGTCCGCAGGGTTATTCAGATTTTTCTGAATGGCGGCATGAGCCAGATGGATACTTTTGACTTCAAACCAGAGTTAGAAAAGCGCCATGGCCAAACGGTGGATGTCGGACTTAAGGCCACTGCAACAGGCACCCCCGGTCCTTTGATGAAGTCGCCTTTCAAATGGAAACAGTTTGGAAAATCAGGCCGTTGGGTCACCGATGTTTTTCCACACATGGCAGAACATGTTGACGATATGGCGTTTTTAATGGCAATGCAATCCAAGTCGAATGTGCATGGACCCGCTAGCTATCTTCAAAATACCGGGTTCCTATTACCCGGGTTTCCTTCCGCAGGTTCATGGATCAGTTATGCTTTAGGAAGGTTGACCGATGATCTCCCAGCTTTCATTGTAATGCCTGATATGCGCGGATTACCTTACAATGGTATGGGCAATTTTTCTTCAGGCTTTCTTCCTGTTTCTCATCAGGGAACACCTGTCAACCCTGCCTCCCCCTCTCCCATTCCAGATCTGCAACTTCCAGAAAGTAGTAAATTTATCACCCACGCAGCAAGTGCGGATGGATTGAAATTGCTTAATAATATGAATCAAAACTTTGCTGCAGATCGGTTGGGCGATTCTAGGCTTCAAGCACGCGTTGAAAGTTATGAACTTGC
>CAZYAY010000149.1:0-5357 GCA_964646215.1 uncultured Candidatus Kuenenia sp.
AAGATTAAGATAAGTCCATTGTTTTGAAACAATATTATTGAAGGAAGCTCTACCCAGCCGCCCTGCTAATGATTATTTGAAAAATGATTCGTCAATTGCATTAAAGTTGGACAGTTGGGTTGAATTAACATTTAACGTGGGCCATTATTAAAAAAATTACAGTTTAATGGAATGTTTTAGATAAAACCTTGGCTTCAATGAATATTAGGAGTTGCACAAAGCCAAAAAGAGATGTTTGGTTGGGATTTAAAGTAAAAAAGCGAGGTTTTTCGTCTTTTGAGGTAGTAGTGAGAGAGTAGATATTTAAGCTGATTAAGTGTTTTTGGGTGGTTTGGAAAATAGTTTTAAAAATAGCAGGAATTTTTGTCGTTTTCACTCATGCATTTCGCATTACCTATGTAGGGATGAAGTATCAAGATCGATTCTCTTGTGCTTTACAACTTTCCGAAGGGTTATTTTTGTTTATAAGTTTGCATTTCCCCCGGGTTGCTACCTAGAGCGAGCAAGGTCGTTAAACATCTTGTTACGGTTGCAACCCATTCTTTATTTAATCCACATAAGGGTCTGCACCCAAATCCTTGAGGATTTCCTGCCTTTGCTTTTCGTGAACCAGAAGGTCAACGCGGGATAAATAATGTCTTCTTTCCACCCGGTGTTGCGCCAGTTTGAAAAGGGAAAGATATTTGTTCCATTCTCGCATGGTGCCCGACATCCCCATATTTTTAAGCTTCATCTGCCTGCCTTGGCCAAGGCCCTCTAGCAACTCATCATCAAGTGATAAGAAAAACTGGGCGCTTCCTGGGTCTCCTTGCCGACCTGCGCGACCTGCCAACTGGCGGTCGATTCGAATGGATTCATGTCTTTCGGTTCCTAATACATGCAATCCTCCCGCAGCGATCACTTCCTTGCATGGTTTGATATCTGTTCCTCTTCCAGCCATATTGGTTGCTATGGTGATCCTTCCAAGCTGGCCCGCTTGTTCGATAATCTTTGCCTCGAGTTCATGATTCTTGGCATTTAGAACCTGATGGATCAATCCCGCATCATGAAGTTTCTGGCTGAGTATTTCTGATTTATCAACACTTCTGGTGCCGATGAGCACAGAGCGGCCTTCTCCTTTTAGTTTTTGGATTTCATCCACTATAGCATCGAATTTTGCATCTTCGGTAGGGTAGACTTTATCGGGCCATAATTCTCTTAAGATCGGTTTGTTTGTAGGAACACAAACCACCCATATTTTATAGACCCTTCGAATCTCCATGCGGTTTTGCAACGCAGTACCCGTCATGCCACCCAGCTTCTTATAAAGCTTGAAATAACTTTGAAAGGTGATTTGCGCAGCGTGTTCATCACTGTGTGTGACTGGTATTTTTTCCTTGGCTTCCACCGCCTGATGAAGGCCATCGCGCCAATGTCTGTCGGGCATTCTTCTACCCGTAAATTCATCGATGATCACAATCTTGTTTTTATCAACAAGATAATGCTGGTTTAGTTTAAACCGGTAATGCGCTTGGATGGCTTGCTCCACCGATTCGTGCAACTTGTCGAGCGCATCGCCATGCGGCCCAGAGGGTGGGTTTGAATAGCGGACAAGGTGCTTGCCCAATGCGGTGAGTTCGAGTTTTTGCAATTGCGGGTTAAAGATGAAATGCTGGCCAGCTTCCATTCTTTGCACCAGTTCATCCGCCCAGAGGTAAACCACTTGTTCTTCCGGGGTTGCAGGTCGGACTTGCCCGCTGATGATCAAGGGGGTTCGGGCTTCGTCGATAAAAATGTTATCGGCTTCGTCAACAAGGGCAAAGTGGTGTCCTCGTTGGACAAAATTGGATGCAGAGGCTGCGCCTCCGGCCAACCAAGGGGTCCAGAAAGGAGATTCTGCGCCTTTGCCATCGGCTATTTTAAGTCGATCGCGTAAAAAATCGAAACCATACTCGCTGGCAGTGGCATAGGTGATATCGCACTTGTATGCATTTTGGCGATCCACATCCGACATTTGCTGTTGCAGAATGCCGGTGGTCATTCCAAGGGCTGCGTAGACAGGTTTAAGCCATTCGCCATCACGGCGGGATAGATAATCGTTAACGCTTGCAACATGAACACCTTTTCCTGCCAACCCATTTAAGAAAGCGGGAAGACTGGCAACGAGAGTTTTTCCTTCGCCGGTTGCAAGCTCTGCAAGTGCCCCGCCATGAATTACGGCACCAGCAACTAATTGAACATCAAAAGGGCGCATGCCAAGAATTCGTTTGCTTGCGACTGAAGCCAGGCCAAAAGCTTCCGGAAGCATTTTATCGAGGGATTCACCACCCCGGGCACGGCCTTTCATTTTCTTTGATATTTCGAGTATTTCAAAATCGGTGAGCTTATCGAACTCAGATTCCCAATGGCGGATTTTTGGCACCTGCAACGCCGCATATGCCAACCTTCTGTCCCAAGGCGAACCAAACCATGAGACAAGTTGATTTTTCCATAGGCTTCCAAACCGATCGGTTCGGTTCAGCGATTCCAGTTTGCCAGTATCATGCTTGGCGGTTTCTTCTTCTCGATGCGTTGAAGATTGCTCCACAGTCAAACCTCATGTTTTGATGCCTTATCTTTCCCTAGTGATATTGTAACGGAATTGTGATGGAGTTTTAAGAAATGATTAACATATTATCAAATAAAAGAGGCCTCCGGATCATCAACCACCTCTCCCAATGGTTGACAACACGAAGGCCAAGAAGGACTAACAAAGGTTCCTTTATTCCAGCCCAACCAACCCGCTGTGCTATCTCTCCAATAGCCAGCGCGGGTCGGCTGGTTCTGGTCGGGGCGCCGCCACAGCGCTCGATATTGTTAATGCAAAAGCCGGGCCAATTTTAAAAATATATATTTTAAAAACCGTATGTATATTCGTAACTAATTTCTAATTAATGACTTATGGAAATAAAGTTTTGTAATGTTTGGCATCTGAAGGGCTTGTTTGAGTAGTCTTTGCATGTTTCTTGGGCGGTCATGCTATGATTTTAAGCATTGGAAATCTGGTGAAGTGAGGTAATAAGTAGGCAAAATGACAACTGCAAGGGTTATTACTTTGAAACTTCGCTTTCTTTTATTCCATCTTGTTTGCTTTCCTTCCGATTTTAGTGAGGAGGGGTACTAGACCTTGTCTACTTTTACCCCTACCATGCTTTTTGTCCGGGTTATGCTACTAGAGGTTACTCATGGCTACTGATTTTCGTTTAAAAGAGATTCTTCCAGAAATTACCGAGTCCATTGTTGCAACCTACACGGAGTGCAATAAGACCAGTCATTTGGGCCATAAACCATTACCCAGCAGGGAAGCTGTCAATGCAATGCTGGCAGACCTCTTGGATATTCTCTTCCCGGGATATTTCCGCAGGCAAAACCTTCACATTGCCAATGTTGAATATTATGTGGGCGATCTTATCGATGGATTGCATGATAAATTGATCGTGCAAATCACACGGGCACTACGACATGAACAAGAAAATCAGGCATCCCCAGAAATCAACAAGCTTGATCTAGAAGCAATAGCGCAGCAGCGCACCCTCGATTTCCTTAAAAAACTTCCTGATATCCGCATGGTGCTTGAACACGATGTGCAGGCAGCTTTTGAGGGTGATCCCGCTGCCAAGGGCCATCACGAAATCATTTTCTGCTATCCAGGCATTGAAGCTATTTCCATTTACAGGCTGGCTCATCAATTACTCCTTCTAGGTATTCCTCTCATTCCCAGAATGATGACCGAATATGCGCATTGCAAAACAGGCATTGATATTCACCCAGGAGCCCGGATAGGACCGCGCTTTTTCATCGATCACGGCACCGGTGTGGTTATTGGCGAGACCTGCGATATCGGGGTTAATGTGAAACTTTATCAAGGTGTTACTCTAGGCGCTCTTTCATTCCCACGGGATGCATCGGGCAATATTATCCGAGGTAAGAAGCGCCACCCCACACTTGAAGATGATGTCGTTGTTTATGCCAATGCCACCATTCTTGGGGGCGATACCATTGTGGGCAAGGGCACGGTGATTGGCTCGAATGTATGGCTTACGCAAAGTGTTGCACCTGGTAATGTGGTTGCACTCGAAAAACCGGTGCTACGCATGAAGGGCCCTGCAGGCAAGGATTCCGGGCTTCATTACAGCATTTGAAAGCCTTAAAGAATGCACACCAAGCTTCTTAAATTAGATCCGGATAATCCAGACCTTGAAGTTCTTCGTCAAGCCTCCTTGATTCTTAAGCAAGGGGGATTGGTGGGGATCCCCACGGAAACTGTGTACGGCCTGGCGGCGAATATCTTTGATGAATCCGCAGTTGCGAAAATATACACGGCTAAAGGTAGGCCGGGCAATAACCCTCTTATTGTTCATGTGCACTCGGTTGAACAGGCAAAAAGTCTGGTTTTAAACTGGAATGAAAGCGCCCAAAAACTTGCAGAAGCATTCTGGCCGGGCCCTTTTACCATGGTGCTTGATAAAAATAATCTGGTGCCTGATTGTGTAACAGCGGGCGCTTCAAGTGTTGCGCTTCGCATTCCCAAATTGTTTGTCACACGTAAACTAATCGAAATTGCGGGCTTCCCTCTTGCAGCGCCCAGCGCCAACATTTCAGGTGCAATTTCCCCAACCACCGCAAGCCATGTTTTTAAAGACCTCGAAGGCAGAATTGAAATGATTCTTGATGCAGGCCAAGCTTCGGGGGGAATTGAATCCACCGTGCTCGATGTTCGATCGAACCCACCCACACTTCTTAGGCCGGGCTTGATTACCGTTCAGATGATCGAGCAAATCATCGGCCCGATCAACCAACTTCAGCAACTGCATTTGCATGGCGGTGCTTTTCCCTCTCCCGGGATGATGGCAAGGCATTATGCCCCAAAAACCCCCGTGATAAACGTGGAGGGTTCAGGAGTTGAGGTGTTGGAAAAACTAAAAAAAGAAGGGCTAAAAGTTAGGCTGTTGGGATTTAAAACAATGGAAGATGCAGTGTGCTTACCAGATAATCCGGTGGGCTATGCCACAATGCTTTACGCGGCTTTACACGATTTAGATGCAATGGGTTTGGATCGAATTGTAATTGCATTACCACCTGATACCCCCCCATGGCTTGCCATCAGGGATCGCTTAAAACGCGCTGCAACTGCTGCGGATTAAACTACCCCAAATTGTGCATGGAAACCTTGTCAGCAAAATCAGATGCGGAGACTAATTTCTGAAGATGCTTATGATGGGTAAACAATATCACCTGGGTTTTGCTGGAGAAATCCGCAAGGCATCGCAGTGTGGAAAGCGCACGGTCATCATCAAAGTTGATGAGGATATCATCAAGAATAACTGGAAGTGGTTCTT
>CAZYAY010000150.1:0-3548 GCA_964646215.1 uncultured Candidatus Kuenenia sp.
CCAAACGCTGTGTACACTTTACTTGCAAGCACCGCTTTCGATTGGACCGAATGCATTCGCACCAGCGGGCTCGCTGTAGCTCAGGGAAACCGCATTGCAGTAAACATTAATCTTCCCCAAGGCTTTGGTAGTACCTTAAAGGGTGAACTTGAACTAGTAGCACATGGCTTACCGCAAGGCGTTCGCATGGTTTCTTCCAAGGTACCTGCCGGTCGTGGGGTATGGCCTGTGCAATTCATCGCAGAATCTTCTGCAAAGCAATGCGCTGCGCTTATCTCGATTGAAGCAAAACCGGTCGATGCCTCGCAAAAGCTGATCAGTAGTTCTCAGCAGAGTATTCCGTATCTGAATCATTCGGGGGGAGATGCTTGGCGCACGGTGCAACTTGATAAGTTTGTACTTGCGGTGACCGACCCTGCTCCTTATTCAATCGAAATCAAGCCTCCCCAAGTTCCCTTGGTGCGGGGTGGAGAGTTATCTATCCCTGTTAAGATTACCAGGCACAATGGCTTTGCTGGGCCAGTAGAGTTTCTCTGTGATTGGATACCATCCGGTGTGGGCATTCAGCCCGCAACTACGATTCCAGCAGGTGAGACCGAGGCAGTACTTCGAATTTCTGGGGATGCCAATGCGCCTTTGGGCCGCTGCCCGATTGTCGTGGTGGCTAATAATATTCGTGAGGAACTTGATTCCTATTTAGGCACGGGTCGAATTCGCGTGGCTTCTGAAGTTGTGAATATCACCATTGCAGAGCCTTTTGTGGATCTTGCAAGCCAGCCCGAAAGCATCAGGCGTGGCGCCAAGGCTAAGTATGTCTGGACGGTGGTGCATAAAAGTCCGTTCGAAGGAACCGCGAAAGTGAAGCTGTTGGGGCTGCCTAAGGGTGTGAACCTATTGGAACCCATGCCTGTTTTAACTAGAGAATCTAAGGAAATAACTTTTCAAATCGAGGCGACTGATGAAGCCCTGCTTGGAAGTGTGCGGGGTGTTTCATGCGAGGTGATGGTGCAGGCAGGATCTCAGGAAATTCGCCAGCGTACTGGCAGCGCTACCCTTCGTATCGATCCAAAATAAATAATAATACGGAGCTGTATTCCTTATGTTTAAGAGCATTGTTAAATGGTTTAGCTTGGTGGTTGTTGCTTTGTCGCAGATTGTTGGCAATCTTTCTGCCGCTGAACCTGCTGCACCCGAGGTTGGTTTTCGCCGTGATGTCATGCCTGTATTGTTTAGGGCGGGTTGTAACTCAGGCACTTGCCATGGGTCTGCCAGGGGCAAGGATGGGTTTATGCTTTCGCTGTTTGGTTACGATGCCAAGGGTGATTACGAACGCATAGTAAATGAAATAGTTGGTCGCAGAGTGAACACCGCAGTTCCCGAGCAAAGCCTTTTGCTTTTGAAGGCAACGGGGGCTGTGGCGCATACCGGCGGCAAGTTGTTTACAAATGATTCTGAACATTACCAGACCCTTCTGCGTTGGATCACTCAGGGTGCACCTGATGATAGTGATAAAGTACCTGAAACCGTTGCAGTGATTCTTTCTGAAGATCGTCTGATGTTCGAAAAAGCAGGGGTGGGGAAAGCCTTGAAAGTTACTGCGCGAGCAAGCGATGGTTCTACAAGGGATGTCACAAAGCTTGCCCGCTTCTTTTCCAATAATGAAAGTGTTGCGAAGATTGATGCCAACGGCATGGTAACTTCCACCGGGCCGGGTGATACCAATGTGTTTGCTCGTTTCAGCCGTTTCACCACCGGAGCCGAGGTGATTGTTCTGCCTCCTGAATCTGGATTCAAATGGCCTAACCCACCTGAAGTTAATTTCATCGATAAACTTGTGTTCGAAAGATTGAACAAGCTGAGGATTACTCCTTCAGAACTTTGTGATGATAGCACCTTCCTGCGCAGGGTAACGCTCGATCTTGCAGCTCGAACTCCGACCATTGCTGAATATGATTCTTTCAATGCTGACACTAAGCCAAACAAGCGTGCAACAAAGATTGATGAGTTGCTTGCCAATGATGCGTTTGCAGATTTCTGGACTGCAATATGGGGGGAACAATTACGGGTGATGGGAGGCGATTATGCCCCTGTTGCAACTCTGGTGAAAGCTGCGGATACCTATTACGAATGGATTCGCAAGCAGATGCGAGCAGGAAGGCCGCTTAATGAATTCGTTGCAGAGATGGTTGCTTCTTCGGGTAGTAATCTTAGCAATGGTCCGGTCAACCTTTATACTATGTTGGTACATAAACCTCAGTTCGAGCCGAAGTCTTTCGCTGCGGATTTTTCACAGGTCTTTCTTGGTGTTCAGATTCAATGTGCGGAATGTCATAACCATCCGTTCGATCGCTGGACGATGGATGATTATTATGGTTTTGTCAGCTTCTTCACCGGGATGAAAAGAAAGCCTGGCGTTGAGCCTCGTGAGCGCAGGATTTTCTGCGACCCTACTGCAGCGCCTGCAAGGCATTTGGTTGATGGCAGGCCGATGCCCGCCAAGGTTTTAGGCAGCATCGATCCAGTAAAGACTACCGGTGATCCGCGCAAAGAACTCGCGGTCTGGCTTACCTCGCCTGAAAACGAGATGTTCAGTCGTAATCTTGCCAACCGCATTTGGGCCCAGCTTCTGGGCAGGGGTATCATCGAACCAGTGGATGATGTTCGTGCAAGTAATCCTCCGGTGAATGGCCCGTTGCTTGATGCGCTTTCAAAACGATTGGTGGAATCCAGGTTTGATCTTCGAACCTTGGTGCGGGATATTTGTAACTCGCGGGTTTATCAACTAAGCGCCAAGCCTAACCCTTCTAACTTTCGTGATACTAGGCAGTTCTCGCACGCTCATCTTCGCAAGCTAAGGGCGGATGTCCTTCTTGATTCTGTTGTTGTGGTAACTGGGGTTAAGAGGGGTTTTAGTGGATTTCCAGAAGGAACCCGAGCCATCGATTACTACCCTCGTAGTGGCGGGACCGAGGGGCCTAATTTTGGTGATGCTTTCTTTGCAACCTTTGGAAGATCCAGCAGGGGCACTGTTTGTGCGTGCGAAACCAAGCGCGAGCCAACCCTTTCCCAAACTCTTCACATGGCGGTTGGCGATACTGTAAGAGATCGTCTTAATGCGGGGGGCGTGATCAAAAAAATGGTGGACGATAAACTCACCCCCGATCAAATAATCGAAAATCTTTACATTCGCACCCTATGCAGGCCGCCTAATGAAGAAGAGAAAGTTGCAATGCGTTCTCTCGTTGGTGAAGCGGTGAAAGATACCTCAGCTTACGAGGATATCTTCTGGAGCTTGCTCAACTGTTCAGAATTTGCATTCAATCACTAATATTTTTGCCAGTATTATTATTCAGGAAATAGCTATGCGACCCCAGGATACCTTGAAGTTCCTCACCGTAATTTTGCTTTGTCATTATGGAAATGGGTTAAGGGCGCAGGATGCCAAGCCCATTACTTTTGATGATCATATCGCGCCGATATTCAAGCGCCATTGTGTGCAATGCCATGGTGAAACCAAACAAAAAGCTGGGCTGGATCTTTCGAGTTAT
>CAZYAY010000150.1:3648-5304 GCA_964646215.1 uncultured Candidatus Kuenenia sp.
TCTTCTGGCGATGATGGTCTGGTTGTATGGTGGGATGTTGCAAAGGGCTGGCCTTCGATTTCTAAGCCAGATGCACATCCTGCGCCTCGGCCCACAGGGTATTATGGTAAGATCCCCAACGGGGTTTTAGATGTTGCATTCGGGCCTAAGGGTGAACTGGTAACTTGTGGCCGTGATCAAACAGTAAAAGTCTGGGCTACCGATGGCCAGCTTGTTAAAACTTTTTCCATCCTCGAAGAGCAAAGTAAAAACAACACGCAAGGTATCAAGATTTTTCCAACCAGAGTGGCCCTAACTTTTGATGGTACCATTGTGGTTGCAGGAGATTCCGCAGGTCGAATTCATTCATGGCCCCTGACACCCCCCAAGAAATAAGGATATGCATGATGAAGGTTTTTCTTCCCACGCTGTTAATTTTTGCGATGACATTCGCCAACACCTTGGCGGGTGAAGTTTATCTTGCAGTGGGCCCGGGCGGTCAACGTATGTTTTCCAAGGATGGTAACTCTTGGGAAAACCATATCGCCTGGGGAGAGCCCAAGCATGATCAAAACGATCTTAACACCGCTGCATTTTTCAAAGGCGCAGCTTATGTGGGTGGCGGTTACAGCATCGCCCGTATGACTGCGACCCGTGATGGAAAAACTTGGAACGATGGGGTGCTTCCCAATGGCTCGCCTGTATTTGGCCTTCAGGTTTTAAACGATACTCTGTATGCGGTCACCCTTCGTGGGCAGGTTTACAAAACTGCGGATGGAGAAAAATGGACGATGGTGGCTGCTGCTGAAATGCCTACGAAAACCCATTGGATTCGCAGCACCGTTTCGGGCAATGGAATTATCATGGGGTCTGGGGATTACGGCCCTGCGCTCGTCTTCAATCCTAAAACAGAAAAAATTACCATCACCCAGATGGCTGGGCAGAAAGATAAAAACGCAATGTGGAAGCGCGTTGCCTTTGGTAATGGAGTTTTTGTTGTGGGCGGGCAGGATGGCTTGCTTGCTACCACCACCGATGGCCTTTCTTGGAAAAATAACGAAACCCAGATGGAGAGGGGAAATATTAGCTCTGTGGTTTGGGCGGGTAATGTTTTCCTTGCTTCCACCGAAAAGAACGGCACGCTTGCTTCCTCTGATGGTATTTCTTGGAAGAAACATGAAATCCCCGCACCTAAGACACTTATCAGGGTTGGTGGCTGGGTATATGGGTGGTCCTGGCCGCCCAGCAAAATGAAGCGCAGCAAAGATGGCATGATGTGGGATATAGTTCCCAATGACAAAGATTATTATGTCAAAGAAATAGCATTCGGAGAACTTGCAGGAACAGGAAACGCCCCGGTATTACCAGGCGCAAAGGCTCCTGTTCCTGTAATTAATCCAAAGTAGATTTATTACTTCGTTGCGGTGGGTTTTGGTTCGCGCCCCTTGGGCTCCACCGCATCGGGTTTGAATTGCCCCAAGTCATCCAGCTTCGTGATGATGCCATCCTTCGGGATTTCTGCACCAGCACTCCAGACGATTCCGTTGATGATGCACTTGCGCATGTCTTCTTCTTTCCAATTGCGGAAGAAGTGTGGCATCACGATTGCAAACCCCCGCCCGCCATCTTTTCTTTGCGTTGCCCAGGCTACCACTTCTGCGCTTGGTTTTTCCGGAG
>CAZYAY010000151.1:0-5259 GCA_964646215.1 uncultured Candidatus Kuenenia sp.
CAATCAGAAATTGATCCCTTCCCTGTGCTCTCCACTTATCTGGGAATGTTTTTGGCGGGTGCCATGTTTCTCTCGATAGGCATTCTTGTAAGCAGCCTGGTAAAAGACCAAATGGTTTCCGCCCTGATAGCGATGGGATTGAGCCTGCTATTTTTGGTAGCAGGGTTCTGGCGGCCTGAACAAGATGGCGGGTTGTTCTATCGCACCCTTTATTTCTTCAGTGTGCCTTTGCATTTCGAACGATCCTTCACCCGCGGTATTTTCGATTCCAGACCCATCATCCTCTATGTCAGCACTGCGTTTTTCTGTCTGTTCCTTACTGTTCGAAGCCTTGAAAGCAGGCGCTGGCGCTAGGAAAATATTATCATGAAAACACAAATAGAAAAAAAAACCGGATTGTTCACCAGGTTTCATGCCTCGGTTCGACTTCTTGGTCTGACTGGCTTTATCCTTGGTTTTGCAACCATCATTCTTGCAAACCCCGCTGATATTGCCACCTCTGTAAAAGATATTATCAGCCAGGTTCGTTCACGCGAATTTGCAATTATCCCCCTGCTTGCTCTTGCAGGTTTTTTGATTGGCTTTGCTGCAATTGCGATTGAAGTGTTCATTGCACTAAGTTTTGCAGCAGGAAGAAAAAATGCAATGGGCGTTGGCGCCACGGTTCAAATCGCCCTTGCAACCATCCTGGTTTTAGGCGTTAACTTCTCCAGCTTTTATAACTATCTCTTATTGGATTTTACCCGTGCCCACCTTTTCACCCTGCCCAAAGACCTTAAAGACAGGCTCCAAAACCTTAAAGAAGAGACCACCATTGTTGTTTGCCAACTTCACAAAACCTATGGCAACTTCACTGATAAGCCCGACCGTTATGACTACGCCGCTGAACGCCTGGTCGTGGGCAAGGTGAAGGATCTCGTTGATCAACTTCGGGAATTTGGCCCACGCTTCAAAGTGGTGGTTCTTGATGTCGAAGAGGAAAGCTACGAACGAAAATTAAATCAACTCACCCAGAATGCGCCAGACCTTAGAAAAGCTATTGAAACTGCACCAGAAAATAGCATCTTCTTCTGGGCGAAAAAAGAACTCCTCGCTTCTTCTGCTCCCATCGAAATACTGCAACGGATGAGCTTCAACGAGTTTTACAGGCTTGATAAAACTTCCTCGCAACTTGCAAACGAAGGGCGGGGAAACCTCGTCTTGTTGCCACAGGGTTCTGAAGGCCTGGGCGCTGCAGAACCTTTTGTACGTAGAATCCTAAGCCTTGATGCCCCCAAGCCCAAAGTCGCAATTGCTGTCGTTGATGAATGGCTGACCTCGAAAGGCACCGATTCCTTTGGCCTTGTCGGGTTGCGCAAATCCCTCGAAAACCAAGGCTTTGATGTCAAGGATCTTATCCTTCGTAAACTTCGGCAACGACCCGCATCTTCCGTCGCCTACACCTTCGATGAAAGCAAATTGGATCGACTAGACCAAAGGCTTCGCAATCTTAATTTGAATCTTGAAAGGTTCGACAAGGGAATCGAATCTCTGGGAAAAATGGTCACACAGTGGAAATCAACACCCATCCCCGAACTTGAAAAAGCATACGCTGAACTTCTCCGGGGTGGTCGCTTGTCTGAAAATGCCCGTAAGGATCAAGTGGAATATTTTGAAAGCGAACTGCGTAACATTCAAGATGCAAAAGAGCGATTCAAAAAGCAAAAAGATGAAGCCCTCAAAGAACGAAACCTACTCGATGTTGATTCCCTGGTCGAACAACAGCGGATGACCGATCTCGAAGCCAAAATGAATATCTTGCTCGCAGATTGCGACCTCTTGATTGTTCCAAGACCCACCCTTCACGATGTCATCACCGATGATCGCAATCTTCCCTTCTGGTTGCATGGCCTCGAAAAAGCACAGATCAATGCAATGCAGAATTTTGTCAAGAAAGGCAAACCCGTGTTTGCGCTTCTTGGCCCTGTTTCTGAACCCTCTGATCAGGGCCCTGTACCACCAGGCTTTATTGCAAACGATGGATTCGAAGAGATGCTAGGAAAACTTGGCTTTCGCTTCGGCAAACAAACCGTCCTTTTCGATGAAGAAGTTGAAGGCTTTGGCGAACAGATGGCGGGGTTGCTTACAGGCGGCACCGCGGTCAAGATTCCTCCCCTGTTGTTGAGTTGGAATGAAGGCACGGGCAGACCCCCAGCACTCAAACCTAACTATCCAGAAAAGGCCCATCCCATCAGGGAATCGATGCGACTTACTGCCCGCAGTCAGTCTCCTGATAAACCATTGGAATTGCGACTCAGGCACCCAAGGCCTGTTTATTTCGAATCGCCCAAAGGTATGAACCTTGTTTACAATCCCGATTTGTTTCAGACTTCCCAGGATTCTTGGAACGAAAGCCAACCCTTCCCAGAAATGCAGGGTAATTCAGGCGAGCGAAAAGCTCCCGCCTATAACCCTGATGATAAAGATCCTAACAAAGGTAATCTTGATGCCAAGCGCAGGGGGCCTTTTCCAGTAGGCGCTGCTGCTGAAGTCCCACTACCTGAAGAATGGTATGGGAAGGAAGAAAAGCATCCGCCAACAGTAAGGGTGGCCGTGGTTGGAGAAAGCTGGTTCCTTGTAGGCCCCGATCTTCCTCCGGTGAAGGAGAGGCTTGTGTTGGATGTTTGCAACTGGCTTCTGGGTAGGGATGATTTTCTACCAAGGCCCAGTACACCATGGAAATTCCCCAGAGTGGAACTCACCGCCCAATCTCAGGATTTATGGTTGTGGTCGTGCCAACTGGGTTTACCTGCGATGTTCGCATACCTCGGGTTTGTTGTGCTGATTCTGCGCAGAATGCGCTAATCGAATCATTGTAGAAATAATTGAATTTGCCTTGGAGTGACTAGGAATGAATTGGAAAACAACTCTTGTTCTGGGATTTTTTGTGGGCGTTCTTGCAATGTTCTGGCTCGATCAAAGGCCGATGCATGAACAATCCCTTGATAAGACCGGCTTGGCCCCCTTGGAAAATATCCAAGCCTCCTATCTGCGGAAAATCGAAATCCTCAAGGGCAATCAGATTGTTAAATTGGAACGCACCTCAGAAAACGAGGCGTGGAGCCTTCCCGGAAAATGGCCCACCCGTACTTCCGAGGTCAATAAGATTATCGACCTCCTTCTTGGTCTGCGTTCCCGCTTCACTCCCATCAAGGAAAAAGTATTTGATAACCCTGCGATTATAATCAAACTCGGCTGGCAAAAGCCCGGTTCCCAGACCTTGGAAAACATCACACTCGAATTCGAAGCCGATTCCTCCACCACTTCGGAAAATAAATTCTCTCTCCCCACTTTTGTGCGCATCCCCGAAAAAAATCTAGTTCTCAGGCTGGGGCCAGGACTTATTGCATCGTTCGATCAACCTGCAGACTTTTTCCAGCAACGAAGACTCTTCCAAGGCGAAAGGTTGGTTGCAACCTCCAAGGAAGGCTCTCTTTCATCCTCACAGAAAAACGAAAAACTTCTCGCTAAGTCCGTCTCTGTTAATTTCGAAATCGAAGGGAAAAAAACTTCCTTCAACCTTGTGAATAATGCGGATGATTGGCAACTCGCAAACCCCGTGGGCAAAGATAATCTTGAACCCAAGGCTCGTGATGCATTCCTTGGGGCAATTCCAGATCTCTGGGCCGAAAAATTTGTCACCCAGGATATAACCAAGGCTGGCTTGGTCAAACCCGAACGAACTCTCTTGGTCACCCGCAATGATGGCTCCACGATCACACTGCAAATTGGGAATGTCTCTTCCACCAAAACCAGCAAGAAAATCAGGCCGCCCGCTCCCGGCACTCCCCCAGGTATGCCCCCACAGGAGGAAACCATCATTCAGGAAATGCGCTTTGCTAAAATTCTTGATAACGATCAGATCTTTGAAATCAATGGCGATGGGCTTAAGAATATTTTTATCACGGTTGATCAAATTCGCGACCCCATGCTTGCACGAATCAATTCGACTGATGCTGTGAAATGTGAAATCCAGCAGGGAAGTACATCGTTATCACTTGTAAAAAAAGAAGGTAGATGGAAAATCGAATCCCCCGTACAAGCCGATGCTGATCCTGAAAAAGTCAACGAGCTTATTACCAAGCTTTCCACACTGGAGGCCCGTGGTGCAGATGTAATTGATAACCCCAAGCTCGCAGATTTTGCTTTAGAAAAGCCCGGGAATAAAATCACCATTACCTTGGAAGAAGAAACAAAACCTCTGGCGAAAGATAAAGTCCCTGAAAAGAAATCCCGTTCAGTCACCTATCTTCTAGGTAAAAAAGATGCCAAGGCGAAGAAGCTTTATGTCATGGTGGATGGTTTTCCCAGGGTGAATTTTGTGGATGAAGTTGTTGCAACTCTTGCTGCCCGCCCTGCAATGGCTTATAGGGGCAAGCGGATTCTTGATCTTGCAGCCACAGATATCAACACCATCAACATCAAGGCAAAATCTTCGGACATCTCCTTTTCCAAGGCCCCAGAAGGTAAATGGGTACTTCTCAACCCCAAGGGTGTTGAAATTGATGATCCGAAAGTTTCGCAACTTGCAAATTCCTTCTCTACATTTGAGGTTGCTGAATTCCTTGAAGAAACGCCAGCCAAGGAAGATTTAGCCAATAAGTATGGGTTGGACAAACCAATTGTTACTTTGGAAATAGGCTTGGCGGATGCCAAGAAACCCTTGAAAAAAATGCTCATTGGTAAAGCTCTCATGGGTAAGCCAGGTTTCTTTGCAAGGTTGGGGACTGAAGGGCCGGTATTTGTCATCAATAATGAGTTGGTTGCCAGCCTCGAAAAAGATACGCTTTCGTATCTTCCCCAAGACTTCTGGAAACTTCTTCCCAACGAAATAACCACGGTCAAAATTAATCGTCCCGAGGGGGAATTTAGTCTTCAACGAACTGAAGCAGGTTGGAAAATCAGCGCTCCTTTTACTGCAACTCCTTTTGATGAAAAAATGGAAGAGCTTGCCAAGGAGATTGGCGCCCCAAAAGCTGATAGCTTTATTTCTTTGGATTCCAAGGAAGAGGCCAGGTTTGGTTTCGATAAACCTTTTCTTCAACTAACCGTGATGGACAAGGATAAGAAAGAAAAGACCCTGATGCTGGGCAAGATTGTTTCTGAAGAAACCGGCAACAGATATGCAAGATTGAAAGATAAAGCCCCAATCGCAATCGTAAACCCTGCGTTTGTAAAAGCTGTTAATGTTGATGCCCTGGATCTTCTCGACCCCTTGGT
>CAZYAY010000152.1:0-5256 GCA_964646215.1 uncultured Candidatus Kuenenia sp.
GGAATGCCACTCCGGGTGGGCCTGCCATCTGGGAAAAGCTCAGGGTCTTGATACAGGATGTCCAGGTTTCCTTCTGACGAAGGAACAATCCACGAATAACAGTTAAATCCAAGTGCGGGATAAATGGTGGCACTAGCGCCTTTGGGGCTTTGCAAAGTGATTTGCGTGCCATCATGGCTGGTAACATCCTGTCTGATTGTCGAGTTAATTTTAAAGGTCATGTTAGAATCCTGATTAAAGTAGATGAAATTATGTTAGAACCTTGCTATAGGATTCCATCAGAAATCGATAAGAATCAAGGAAAAATCGTCATGCCAAGGTTAGATTGTGAGAATGCGCTTGATTTTGCAAGGGCTATGTTTATTGCAGCCGGAGTTCCTTCCACCGAGGCCCAAAGGGTTGCAACCAGCCTTGTTGATGCGAATTTGTGTGGTCACGATTCGCATGGCATCATCAGGGTTGTGCAATATATCAAGGCAATTGAAGCCGGGATTTTGAAACCGGGCGCGCCATTTGTACTGCTTTCTGAAACTCCTTCAGCAGTAGCGGCAGATGGGGGCTGGAATCTGGGGCAGGTTCAAGCCTATCGTTTGTTGGAAAAGCTGATAGCCAAAGCTTCGGTAACCGGAGTGGCTGCGGGTTCATTAAAACAATGCGGGCATATCGGAAGATTGGGCGAATATGCGGAAGAGGCGGCACGGCACAAGATGGCGTTTCTCGCAACCGTAAATAATCATGGATTTGGCCGTGCTGTTGCACCTCCAGGTGGCAAGGTTGGCAGGATATCAACCAACCCGATTTGCGTGGGCGCCCCCACCAAGACCAACCCTGTTGTTTTGGATATTGGCACCAGCGTTTGTGCCGAGGGAAAAGTACGTGTCAATTACAATAAGAAAATACCCACCCCCGAAGGTTGGCTGCTTGATTCCGAAGGCAGGCCCACGACCGACCCCGGAGTTTTATACAACGACCCCAAGGGAACAATTCTTCCCCTGGGCGGCCAGCAATCCTATAAGGGCTTTGGCCTGGGCCTGCTGATGGACATGTTTGCGGGCGGACTTTCGGGCGCCCAGTGCAGTACACCCGGGGTTGAAAGCAAATCTGCAAATGCTGTTTTCTTTTTGGTGATCGACCCTGCGAAGTTTGCAGGTGTGGATCATTTTCTACATGAAACCACAAATCTTGCTGCCAATGTTCTTGCCTGCCCCAAGGCAGAAGGTGTTACTGGTGATATAATTCTACCAGGCCAGTTGGAAGTTTCTGAAAAAATTAAACGCACGAAATCAGGGCTGGTTCTCGATGAGGGTACTTGGTCGCAATTAAAAGAACTGGCTCAGAAGTATAAAGTGCCTCTGCCTGATTCTGTCTCAAACTGATATTTAAAAGGCTTATTATGAAAAGATGGATTGCTGGTTTGTTGATGCTGGTGCCGATGCTTTCGCTTTATGCCCAGACATCTGCGGAGAATTTATTGCCTTTGTTGGACGAGCAGGCTTTTTTTCTGGGCAGGATTCAGCCCGCAAAGATAGATATAGCAAAGATCATGATTCCGCTGGTGCAGAAAAAAACTCTTCCCCCTGCAGAAGCAGCGGCCCTTGGGTTCTTACTTAACCTTCAAAAAAGTAACATCGATAAAGTGATTGATGAAATCTGGTTCTATTCCAGTACGAAGGATGCAGCGACTTATTTCATGCCTTCCATCATCATAAAAACAAAGCCCGCAGCGAAAACAGAAGACCTGCTAAACCTGCTTAAAAACCTGCCTTTGCCCATTGGCCTTCAAACTGCAAATGGCCAGGTCATCAGAAAAGGGCAAAACTCGATACTCCCTCTTTCTTATGAGATCCGTGAAGCAAAAGGGTTTTATGTGCTGGAGCAAACGGGTGCAGCCAAGGTTACCAAAAGAACCAATCGTACTGATATTGTCAAAGGATTCGATGACATGGGAAGCCTGCCTTTTGGTGCGATGCTTTTCCCCTCGAAAGATAATCCCTTGGATCTTGGTAAAATCTTTCCCTCGTTGAAGAAGGCTAATGGAAAAGAAAACGAGGTTCCTGGTTTTCTAAATGGGCTGAAGCTTGTAACCCTTGGGATATACCTCGACCCTTGGCGAATCCAGATGGTGATTCAAACGGAAGATAGGGAACTTGCCAATGATCTTCACAAGGGGATTTTAAAAGCCATCCAGAGTATTCCCGATCTGGTGCAGGCACAAGTGGAGGAAGTAGGAAAAGACCCTGTGTTCAAAGCCCTTGCTGCAATGGTTAAATCCGTTTCACTCATGGATGATAAAGTGACCGTTGTAATTACAGACTTTGATCCTTATTTTGAAATCGCAGCAAGAATCAATGAGCAAAATCAGGCCAAGGCCGCCGCTGCTTCATCAATGAACAAGGTGAAAAATATTGCAAGCGCATTGTTGGCTTATCACAAGGAGAAAGGGAAATTCCCCCCCGCAGCCACGCTTTCAAAAGAGGGTAAGCCACTGCTAAGCTGGCGTGTACAAATCCTGCCCTACCTTGGGCATAATTTTCTATATAAACAATTTAAACAAAATGAGCCCTGGGATAGCGAACATAATAAAAGACTAATCCGTAGAATCCCCCCTATCTTTAGAGAAACTCAGGAAGACTTGGATAAGGGCAAAACTCCTTTTCAGGCCCCTGTTGGCATTGCAACACTTTTTACTCCGGGTGGTACCGGAACCAATTCAATCCAAATTACCAATGAACCTTCAAACACCATCATGCTTGTTAAAGTACCCGAAGATAAAACTGCTGTTTGGACCAAACCTGAAGACTGGGAAATCGATATCAATCTGTCCGCCAAGGACCTTTTAAAAGGCTTTACGAACGCCATTGTTTTTGCCTGCGCTGATGGTGAAGTAAAGGCCGTTCCTCTTAAAGATTCTGAGGAAAAAATTAAAAGCATGCTTGCGATTGAAGGTAAGCCGAAAAAACCTTGAAGACAGTAAGCTTTTAGGGCCGAGGTTCCTATTTTTCAGCGAATGATTGAAATGGTAGGACTTTAAATGTAATATAGCGGTATTACATTGTAATCCTTTTAGGGTTTGAGCATGTTTTGTAATCAAAAACGACTGTTATTTTACTTTTTTTCACTTCTTTTGTTGGTTACGTTTGGGTGCGCCCAGATGCCTGATCCGTGGCTTGAGGTTCCGGGTAAAATTAAGGTTTTAGTCAGCTTTCCCCCCATTTATAGCATGGTCAAATCTATCGCTGGCGATCGCGCCGCTGTTATCTCACTTTGCACCACCACCGGCCCCCATGATTATGCTTTTAATGCCAAAGACACCATTCTTTTGCGTAAGGCAGATCTGTTTTTTTATAACGGTTTGGATCTCGACAACATTTTTGTTGAGCGACTTGCAAAGGATTCTTCGAACCCGAAGCTTAAGTTTTCAAGCCTGGGTAAAAAAGTGCCCAAGAATCTACGCATTGAATCCAAGGAAGAAAAGCCGGGGCACGAAGGCCATAACCATGGCAGTTTTGATCCGCATATCTGGCTGGGTGTTCGCCAAAGCCTTTTAATGATCAATGCGATTCGTGATGAATTGAGTTTGCTGGATCCCGAGGCAATGGAAGAATACAAAACTCGTGCTGCCAGCCTTGCAGCAACCCTTGAAGAAATTCAAAAAGAAGGAAATACGTTATTAGAAGGCAAAAAGAATAAGGTGATCGTTACTTTTCATGAGTCGCTTGGTTATTTTGCATCTTCGTTTGGAATTGAAATTGCAGGGGTGATACAAAAAGCTCCCGGTGATTCTCCCAACGCCTTGGAGTTGGCGAAGATCGTGCAGTTGTGTGTGGAAAAGAAACCCTCGTTAATCGCTGTAGAGCCACAATATCCAAGAACCACCTCTGCAAAATTGCTGCAGGAAGAATTGAAGAAAAAAGGGATTGAAATACCGTTGGTTGAAATTGACCCGCTGGAAACATGTAATTCAGCAGATCTTGCATCAGGTTGGTACGAGAAAAAATATAAACAAAACCTTGAAGCACTCGCAAAGAATTTGCAATGATCAATCAACTTTTAACGTTAAAAAATGTTTCCGTGAAGTTGGGCCATCTTGAAGTTTTAAAAGATGTTAATGCTTCGCTCGCCAAGGGGAAAATCACCTCCCTGATCGGGCTAAATGGTTCGGGTAAAAGCACCTTGCTGCGGGCAATTGTAAGAGAAATACCATTTGTGGGAGAATTGCATTTTTATTGCGGTCATGCCCATAAAACCCCGGATCCCCGTCATGTTGGTTATGTGCCCCAAAAGTTGCGTCTAGAAGCGGGTTTGCCCCTTACTGTGCGGGATTTTTTGGCCCTTCCCATGCAGGATTCCCCTATTTTTCTCGGGATTAAAAAAACGCTCGAAAGCAAAATGATTGCCATGCTCGCCAAAGTTGGTTCTTCCTCAAATATGTTGGATAAACCAGTAGACAAACTTTCAGGGGGTGAATTACAAAGGCTCCTTCTGGCGCTTGCCATGGAGCCAAACCCTGAAATGCTATTATTGGATGAGCCAGCTGCAGGCATCGATTTCCAAGACCAGGATAAGTTTTATGCCCTGCTAAAAGAATTGAATCAGAAAACGGGTGTCACGATACTACTGGTTTCGCACGATTTAGGCCTGATCAATGATTATGCCGACCAAGTTTGGTGTTTGCATAAAGGCGTAATAGCGGAGAATGGCCCCCCCAGCGAGGTTTTGGGTAAGGAAAAATTGCAGAAATTGTTTGGAACCGGCTTAAAAATAGGCTGAGTTCTATTTTTAGAACTCGAGAAGCTCATCTTGAGCCAGATTTAATTGAAATATTTTACCATCCCCGATCCTTCCGGTGCGCGCAGCTTTAGAAATTTTTTCCGCAACTTCATTAACCCGTTCATCATCCACCGTTACGGTAATTTCCACCTTGGGAATAAAAGCCATATTATATTCGCTGCCTTGATAGCGGTCTAAATAGCCTTTTTGTCTGCTAAAACCCTTGGCTTCCCGCACTATTACGGAATTTAACCCAAGGTTTTGAATAGCTTCGAGCACGGTTTCGGCACAAAAAGGTCGTACGACCACGGTTAGCTGTTTCATGATTTTTCAGGCCTTTTTTTCTGTCTATTAATTTTCATGCATGAAAGTTAAAATAATCTCTTGGTAGTTTAGGCTTCAAACGCTATTCTACCAATGGGTGATTAAACCCATCCACTACCCGGTAGTGTAATGGTAGCACAAGAAATTTTGGTTTTCTTTGTC
>CAZYAY010000153.1:0-5253 GCA_964646215.1 uncultured Candidatus Kuenenia sp.
ATGCAAGCGTTTCGAGGTTCAGGTTCCCTTTAGTGACCGAAGAGTTATGGCATTCGATGCAATTCTTCACCAAGATCGGCGCGACTTGTTCGTGAAAGAAAGTATCCTTCGGGGATTTACCCTGACTATAACTTACACCGCTTAGCATTGCTGCAAGCAGGAGTATTACAGAAAATCGGATGATGATAAATTTCAAGCGAGTAATCCCTTCACAACATGGCCATGAACATCGGTAAGTCTGCGCGCGATGCCATTATGATAATAAGAAAGTTTTTCGTGATTGATGCCCATCAGATGAAGAATAGTGGCGTGGAAGTCATAAATGGAAACAGAATCATTTGCAACCTTGTAGCCTATTTCATCCGAGGCACCATACTTAGAACCAGCCTTGACCCCTGCTCCCGCAAGCCAGCAAGTGAATGTATGCTGGTGATGATCCCTGCCCAAAGATTGGGGGCCCCGGTTGCCCTGAGTGAAAGGCGTGCGACCAAACTCAGTTGACCAAACAACCAACGTATCTTCCAACATTCCCCTCTGTTTCAAATCCTTCAGCAATGCAGCGCATGGTTGATCTAGTAGCAACCCTTGCTTCTGATGGTTATCCTTTACATCTTCATGGCCATCCCAGTTGATTCTGGGTGAACCAAGTGCCCCGCCATTATATAACTGAACAAAGCGCACTCCTCGTTCTGAAAGCCTTCTTGCAAGAAGAAAGTTGCGAGCGGAAGCTCCTATCACCGGATCATCGATGCCATAAAGCTTGCGGATGTGTTCTGGTTCGTTCTGAAAATTTACCGCTTCGGGAATGCTGGTCTGCATCCTTCCCGCAAGTTCGTAAGATTTTAATCTTGCTGCAAGAGATGAATCAAATGGATCTGCATCAGCATAAGAGTTGTTGGCATTTTGAATAAATTTCAACCCTGCAACCCTTGCAGAAGAACTGACATTTTCAGGGCTGTGAAGGTTGGCGATGGGGTTATTCGAACTGCCATTCATCATAGTGCCCTGATGTTGGGCGGGAAGAAAACCATTGGACCAATTTGCGGTACCACCATTAACCAAACCACGCGGGTCGGGAAGCACAACAAAGGATGGAAGGTTGTCGCTGAGATTACCGAGGCCATAGGAAATCCAACCACCCATGCTAGGGAAACCTGCGAGGGTGAAACCCGTGTTCATCTGAAAGCAGGCGGGCGAATGGGAAGGGCTCTTTGCAACCATCGAATGAATAAATGCCATATCATCTACACAAGTGGAAAGATGAGGAAATAATTCGCTCACCCATGCTCCTGACTTTCCATGTTGCTTGAAGGGGAATACGCTTTTACGAAGCAATCCGGGTGATGCGAAGAAGGTGTCGAGTTCTCCCTTGGAGGTAAGTTTTGTGCCATCAAGTTTTTCAAGCTCGGGCTTGTAATCGAAGGTATCTACCTGACTGACGCCGCCTGGCGAAAATACATGAATGATGCGCTTTGCCTTTGCAAAATGGTGCAACCCATTCATGGCAGGCGCTGCGAGAAGGGATTCCCTCTGTAACAACCATGCAAGTGCGATCGAACCTAAACCGGTTCCCGCATGATCAAGGAAGGTTCGCCTATTGAGCCAGCTATCTTTTAGTCCAGCATTGAGGGTGTGCATCTTCATCCTAATGATTGTAAAGGAATTCGCTGGAGTTATAAATGGCCCAACAGAGAGTTTCCAAACCATGCTCTTTTGCAACATTCAAACCCGCCTGTAACTCATCTACATTCGGCTTTCGGGAGTAAGAGAATTCATAGGCCAGTTCGATTTGCTTTTGCAAATCAGGTTGTTGTTCTTTGAGCCTTGCTGCAAGCTTCATCGACTGCCTGACCACGAATGAATCGTTCATCAGTGCAAGAGCCTGAAGGGGAGTAGAAGTAGGGCTTCTTCGGGGTTGGGTGATCGAAGGGGAAGGGCAATCGAGTGCATCGAGAAGCGGACTGCGGCCCGTGATCACCTGCATGCGGTAGATAGTCCGCCTGTTGTAAATGTTCTCATCCTTATCGAACAAATGATAAAAATAAGTGTTGAGCTGAGTTACTGTATAAGGTTTGAAACTTGGGCCGTTCATTTCGGAATTGAGATTCCCACCCATTGCAAGCATGGCATCACGCACCACCTCGCCCTCCAGCCTCAGCGAGGGAAAGCGCCAAAACAACCGATTGTCCGCATCAATCGCAACAGCCTTTTTATATTCCTCCAAAGTATTGCTGTTGGGAAGGCAAGTCTGCTTATAGCTGGAACTGGTAACAATCAACCGATGCATTGCCTTGATGCTGTACTGCTGCTGCTCAAATTCGAAGGCGAGGAAATCGAGAAGTTCCGGATGGGTGGGCCTGCCACCATTAAAACCAAAATCGCTCGGGGTATCAACAATGCCATTGCCAAAATGCCCCTGCCAAAGGCGGTTGACCATCACACGAAAGGTGAACGGGTTTTCTGGGTGGGTGAGCCATTGAGCGAATAAGATTCTGCGTTGCGCCTCGGGTAGATTAAGATCCTTGGGGAAATCAACCTTGGAAAGTTTGATGGCTTGAAGCCCGCCGGGTGATACTTCGTTTTTGGGCTCCTTGATGTCGCCCCGGTTGAATAAAACCGTGGGCTTGGGTTGCTCACGGTCGCCTACAAATCCCATCTCCACCGGAAATTTCTGCGCCAACTGCTGGCGTAACTTTTCCAACCCAGCCTTCACCTGATCTTTTTCCTTCATCAACAATGCCAATGCTTCAGCTTCTTTTTGCTTTTCCTTCAATTGCTTTTGCAGTTCCAAATCTCTAGCTTCCAAACCTGCTATTTCTTTACGCAATGGCTCAGTCTTTTCCAACCAAGCAGACTCTTCCTTTGCTCCCATCAATCTTCGCAACCCATGGGCTTTTATTTTCAACGAATGATCCACACCCTCAAACACCGCCTTCACCCGGTAATAATCCTCCTGCGAAATCGAATCAAATTTATGATCATGGCAACGCGCGCATTGAACGGTCAGACCCAGAAACGCCTGACTAACCCCAGAAACTATTTCCTCGAGTTGCTCTTCACGCGATTGCAATCTTCCCAGCTTGCTTGGGGTGACCCGCTGCACCGCATCCCAAGGTCCCGCCACCAGAAATCCTGTTGCTGCAATGCTATCCCCGGTTTGAACAGCTAGAACATCACCTGCGATTTGCTCACGCACAAACTCATCGTAAGGCTTATCCTGATTCAACGCCCTGATCACATAATCTCGGAAGGTGTATGCCTGGGGCCTTTGCATATCTTCTTCGAAACCATCGCTTTCGCTGAAGCGTGCAACATCCAACCAATGCCGTGCCCAGCGCTCACCATACCTTGGCGATGCCAATAATCTTTCCACCACTCTTTCATATGCATCAGGGTTTCCGTCATTCAGAAAATCTGCAACCTCACCAGAAGTGGGAGGCAAGCCAATCAAATCCAAGGTGACCCTGCGGATCAACGTTCGCTTATCAGCTACTGGCGATGGTTTGATTCCTTTTTCCTCCAGCTTCGAAAATACAAAGGCATCAATGGGATTTATCTTCCAGGCATCTGGGGCATCGCTGATAACAGGTGGCGTTACTTTAGCGATGGGCTTGAACGACCAGAACGAACCATCCGCCTTGGCTTTTTCTTTCAGCACGATTTCTTTGGGCCATGCTGCGCCCTGTTCGATCCAAACCTTTATTTTCTCTACATCAGCTTTTGCTAATGCGGGCTTCTTCCGGGGCATCTCGGGCTTCTTTTTATTCTCTCCCTCGATGATTTTTAAATAAAGTTGCGATTCCTCTGGTTTCCCCAAAACTATCGCCTTGCCTTCATCCCCCCCTTTAAGAGCGGATGCAAGCGTTTCGAGGTTCAGGTTCCCTTTAGTGACCGAAGAGTTATGGCATTCAATGCAATTCATAACCAATAGAGGAGCAATCGATTCTTTGAAGTTGATTTCAAAAGGGGCAAGGTTTAGCAATAGAAGGAAGCAACCAAGATTCATGAAATTCTCCGGGCTGAACCCTATTAGGCATGATGATACTTTAGATTACCCGCGGAGAATGGAACAATCAAGCAAAGGAAGCTGAAAGTACATCGCTATGTTTTGAAGACCCTGGAGCAGTTAGCTTACAAAGACGCCAGTTGTGTTGGTTTCTTCACCACTGAAGAATGAGAACAGTAAATCCAGTTGAGGAAAACTAAAGCCTTTGACTTCTGGGCCGCCACCTTCACCAGCACCAGTGATAAGATCAAGAATGCCATCAAAGTTACCATCGCTTACCCCAACCCGAACGCCCCCATTGAATTCTTCTGAATAGGCATAAAATTGTGCAAGCATGGTTGCTGTCAAAGGATCCCAAACTCTTACTAAAGGCGGGCTACCCGAACCTGGGCCGGTGACAACTTCAATTCTGCCATCATTGCCTATATCGCCTGCTGCGACAAATACTCCACCAAGAAAATCAATTGAATAGGCATACCATTGGCTGATGATAACCCCAGTTGCACCATCAAATACTTTCACATGAGGTGCGCCGCCTGCGCCTGCGCCGGTAACTAAATCTAAGATACCGTCGCCATTAAAATCGAGGGTTGCAACACTAACACCACCGCGGAAACCTACATCGTACGCGAAGAAAGATTTGAGAATAGAATTAGTTCTGCCATCGAATACACGGACTTCGGGTCCACCGCCTGCACCTGCACCCACAATGATATCAAGGATACTGTCGCCATTGATATCGCGAAGAGCTACGAAAACGCCACCACGAAAGTTTGGATCAAAAGCAAAGAAGGATTGGGAAACTGCGCCAGTGATGGAATTTATCACCACAATGGCAGGACCACCACCTGGCCCAGCACCCGCAACAAGGTCTAGAATCCCATCACCATCAACATCGCCAGAGGTAATGCGGATTTCACCAATATATCCTGGAAATGGAACAACCACGCCAATGGGTAGGCCGGTACTAGGTTCGAAAAGGGTGATGGAGCTAGAATCGCCAGCACCCAATGAGTTATTTATCACTGCTAATTTGTTGGTGCTGGTAGCACAAATAGTGGGAATGCCACCAAAAAGGTTTGACCAACCGGAGCTTGTAGCTATGTAATAAATGGTACGACTCGCACCCGCACTGGTAAAAGTATTTAAAGAAATCGAAGGTGCATTGCCTTGAAAACTTATGGTAACCAGACTTCTGCAATCCAAAAACGCATTATCCCCTATTGTAGAAACGGAAGCTGGCAGAG
>CAZYAY010000154.1:0-5182 GCA_964646215.1 uncultured Candidatus Kuenenia sp.
AGCAAGAACTGGTTGGCTTTATAGTTCATCGCCATTGGAAGGTTTGAACCCTTGGCAGTGGATGCAGTATAGTTCATATCTGCATAACCTTTGATGGTGATCCCTGATTTATCAAGGAACTCGCCACCGGAACGGCCTTCAAGAAGCTTCATAAGGAAGAACTTTTGGGCTTCTTCTTCCTGCTTTTCTTCTTCCTTCTTTTCTTCAGCCATGGGCTGTTGGCCAGGGGCCATAGGGGCCATTGGAGCTGCGCTCTTAGGAGCTGCAGGGGCTTGAACGATTGAAACAGGAGCAACTGGAATTAATGGCTTATCCAACGGGGTCTGGGCGGTTGCCAATAATCCACCAACAAATAAAGATGTCCACATGATAAATTCCTCTCGTAATCCTTACGTTTTCAAAACAAATTCACACAAAAGTAGAGAGCAGAATAAAAGTTAGGAGAGCAAATTTTATTCTTACCTTTAAGCAGCACATCCATGTGCTAGCGTAATATCCTTATCGATCCACAAAGGCAGAACAATTAAATCAAAGTAGCCAAGCAGAGCCACCCAAACCACGGGAGATACGCGCACAACAATCATAATACTTATAATCGGAACAACTTAACGCATACGCTGTAAACATGGGAAGAATAGGAGGATTGAAATGAAAAATGCAGGGCTTTCACCCTGCATTTGATTTGAACTATCGATGTATAGATTAACGGCTGACCAATTTCATTGTCTGAATTTCAGAAGCCTTCACTTCGATCTGCTTCTGGAAAACAGCCCTGCCATCAACATCAGCAAGATATACCAACCAGCTACCTGGCTCAACATTGGTGGTAAACCTGCCATTGGCATCGGTGGTAACATTTACCTTTAATCCCTTAACGGTTTCATGCACAAGAAAAAGCTTGGCGTTAGAGGCGGGAAGTTGATTCGCGGTAACCACGCTGCCTTCAAGATTGGAAGCGGCCTTTAATGAAACAATGCGATCCAACCTGACGGAAGAAGGAATCTGGGGAGCGGGCACGACAGGAGAAACAGTTTTCCCTGGAATTACAGAAGATCTGCTGCTGTTGGTCGGATTAGGAGCAAGTTCCCTATTTTCGTTGATTCCCGGGGCCACCGCTGCGGGTGCTGGAACAGGAGTAGCGCGTTGTTCATTTACTCCGGGTGCAATATTGGGATTCGGCACGGGTGCTGCAGGAGCCGATGGCGCAACAGGCGTTGTGCATGGGGCTGCAACCTGGGGCATTACCGGCACACCCACGGTGGTATTACAGCAGGTGGTTTGTGGTTCGTAATAATAAGATTGTTTATAGCTGGTTACAGGCTTTAAAGCCGTTCTAAGCATGTAGGAATTCACAGGGCAATTCTGGGCCTTCAACTGATAACTGGTAACAGGTGTTGCCATCTGCTGATAACCACATTGGGAAGGATCGTAATAATAGCTGGTTTTGTACGAGGTTACGGGTTCGTAGTAATAGCTGGTTTTATAGGTGGTTACTGGTTCGTAGTACGAGGTGGATTCGTAGGAGGTTACAGGCTCGTAGTAGAATTTTTGCACATAGCGGGTCGAACAATTTTGCTGCTGGCAAATCTGCTGGGTGCAACCGGGCAGATTGCAAGGGGTTGGCGCAGGTTGATAATTGGAGGTTGAAGTGGTTGCCTTCGGGGTGTTGCAGCTTACCTGATAAACATTATTCCAGGCTGCAGAGGCTGGGTTTTGCCCAAGTGCCATAAATGCAAGGGTTGAAAAAGCAATCTTCGAGCGCAAATTTAACATCTTCGTATTCTCCAAATGACCAACTGCAAAAACCAAATTATTATAGGGGGCCGCTTTTTACCAAACCCTTAAAGTCAGAATCTTTCGTGACTTTTTCACCTATTTTTTTCCGATTTACTCAAGTTAATGCAGTTTAAAACCGGCGCAACAAAAATGCCTTGCGATCAGTTGAAATAGTAATCACACACGCTGGAATAATTGGTATTACAGGAATAACCCCTTTGTTCCGCCAAAGACTACAATTCTTACCCGCCTTAAACCTAATGAAAAACCAAAAACCACCCAGACTATCCAGGCTTTACCTCTCTTAACCCCCCATTAAAAACTAAAAGCACCCGGAAAACCCGGGTGCCTTAGCTTTAAACCCATACAAGCTTATTGGTTACAGACATTTCTTAAGTGCGGTAATCGCTGCTTCATAATTCGGGTGATTTGTTACTTCAGGCACATACTCGGCATGCACCACCTTATCTTGTGCATCGACCACAAAAACCGCACGGGTCAACAATGGCAATGGCAGACCTTCCAACAAAACACCATAATTTTTGCCAAATGAATGATCATGGCAATCAGAAAGGGTTTGCATATGGCTGATGCCTTCCGCGCCACAAAAACGCTTCTGGGCAAAAGGCAGATCCAGGCTTACGGTGTACATTCCGATTTTATCATTAATAGCGGCAAGTTCTGTTTCAAACTTCTTGGTCTGCATGCTGCAAACGCCGGTATCCAACGATGGAACCACACTGAACAACCTTGGCTTTCCTGCGGTGTTGGCCAAAGTATGCGCATCAAGGCCGATCAGGCATTTGAAATCAGGGGCCTTATCGCCCGCTTTGATTTCCTTGCCAACAAGGTTCTTTGCTTCATTCTTAAAAGTTACAGTTCGCGCCATTTCGAAATCTCCCATTCCATTCGAGTAATACTTAAAAACAAAAAACTACACCAACACCGAAGCTTCAGTTTCCCTTCTTGGGTAGCCATAGCGATCGATAACTGTGCCCCAACGCTCGGTGATCAACGACTGCAAGCGTGGCTCAAGGGGCTTGTACTTGTTGGTTTTGTAATCTTTACGATTATCAAGATACCGCTGAATATTCGGGGCTGCCATCGAAAAATCACCTAGTTCCAATTGTTGATACATGTTTTCGATGATTGGAAAGGTATCTTTAATCAAATCTTCATAGCGCACTTCAAAAAACCGATTGGGCTTCAGCAGCGATTTATCACGATCCACGCAGTTGTATAGAATGTTAAATTCCGAAAATACCTTCTCTTCTATCCCCTTATAGTTCGGGGTTTGCATCCCATGCGTATCATAAAGCGATTTCCACAAATTCACAGTCGAGGGGAAGACCACATACGGATCACGCACGATATGAATGAACCGTGCATCCGGAAATAACTCCAGCAATGTCTTGATCCTGGCGGTGTGCGTGGGCGATTTCAACACCAACCTACGATTATCGTTATATGTCAACTCAGAAAGAAACCTCTTGAAATCCTGCTTCCAACCTTCCCTCTTATGCTTGGGCAGACTATCAATTTCAAACGCATCCTTGTCGATTGGCTCATTATTGGGGAATGCCACATCAAGGTAGGGCGATGGCTGACCCATCATGCAAAGCGCGAATTCATCTTCCTGCGGCTTATCCCAGCCCGCTTCCATGTTGTCCATCGGCCTGCGTGATGGCAGCAGAAAATTAAAATAACTTTTGAAAAACTTCTCTGTCAAAAGAAAGTGATTGGGCTCCAGGCACTGATAGGTGTTTGGAAAATTATGCCGGGGATCAAGGATCAGTAGTTCGTGCAGCAGGGTGGTGCCGGTTCTCCAGTGACCTATGATAAAAACCGGTGGCTGCTTGAGTTGCGTATTTTCCGGAACCGTGCCATACAACCCTTTTTGCAACAGCCTCAACCCCAAATGCAGGGTGCTTATTGCCGTAATGTTACAGCCAATGTAAAGCTTGCTTGGATGAATAAGAAAATGGTTTTTGGCAAGCATCCGGATCCAAGAATGAAAGATACAACCCTGCCACATGCGGGGTGTCCATTCTTTGGATGCCTTTTGTTCTGTGCCCGAAAATACCGAACCCATGAAATTAACTCTTGAGTAACTACCCTGTCTATTCTCGATAAATACCGGTATTCTTCAAGCTAAAACTGCCCAATCAATCACAATTAAAACAATTCTTGGATGGGTTGGAATGCCTTCAAAGAACTGCCAATGCTCTTAAACAGCGTCGTAAGGTCGCGCAAATACACTGGGCGCCCTTTATGCCACCCGCGCCCTACCCCCTCAAGAATCTTGCAATGGATTGCGCAAACAAGTTTGCAGAGGCTGGATACTTTCGCAACCACAACTCAGGCTCTATCATTTCCAACTCCATCAATGCCAGTTTTCCCTGGTTATCGCGCACCATATCCACCCTGCCATAGTTGGGCATCGGGCTGCACACTGCAATAGCCCGTTCCGCAAATTCTATTTGATCCGCATCAGGCTGATGATGGTGGACGGTGCCCCCATGGTCATCCTGGACCCGAAAATCCCCGGGCTTTGCCAGCTTGCGAATCGCATGGGAATACTTGCCATCAAAAAGCACCAGGGTATCTTCCCCCTGCTTTAAAACGCTCTCCAAAAAAGGCTGGTACACAAACGACTCCTGCTTAAGAAGTTCGTTCACCACCGTTTCAACTTCCCTGGCATTCGATTTGTTCACCCGGTATGTGTGCCTTGCAGCCCCAGATACACAAGGCTTGATCACCATCTCCATCCAACCCGATTTTAAAATCTCATCCCCGATGTTTATCGTGCCACCTTTTTCAACAAACCGCGAAGGAACCACGGCTACGCCTCTCAACTCCAAATCTTTGAGATAATGCTTGTCCATATTCCATTTGATAATGGCGTACGGGTTGCATAATTTAGTCTGCCTGCTGATGGTATCAAGCCATTGGGAAAACTCTTCGAATCGATCAAAGTAATCCCATGTGGTGCGAAATATCGCACACTGATACTGCGACCAATCCACATCCTTACGGGCCCAATCCACCCTCACCGAAGAAAATCCCTGGTTCGCCAATTCCCTTTGAAGCAACTGATCATCTTCAAGGATGTTTCCAAGATACCAATCGCCAGGTGAAGCCACCATGGCTTCGTACCTGCGATCCGTTAAAAGCGCCACATCTGCTTTATATTTCGCATTCATCTAATTACCTTTTAAATCAGCTCATTGATATGGCTTATATTGTATATATTTATTCTCGTCCCCCTTTATTTAATGCCTTTAAGCCCAACATTTTTATTGAGCGGCGGATGTAAATCCGCTGGTGCTCGCCCCTCGCCTTTTTCTTTCTCTTTCTTTTTCTTCCCCCAACTCCCAACCCTCTTCCCTCCGGGAAAAGGGCCCTT
>CAZYAY010000155.1:0-3005 GCA_964646215.1 uncultured Candidatus Kuenenia sp.
AATTTTGGTGATAGTTACACCTTGCATAAGAAACATCTGCAAGCGCTTTCTTTCAATAGAGAAGAGAAAACTTGGTTTTTGAAAGGGCCCGCCCATATCGCTTCATTAGCACAACTTCTGGCTGTTTACCCTGATGCCCGAATCGTTTTCACCCACCGCAATCCGTTGGAATGTCTACCATCCATGGCAAGCCTTACGGCAATGCTTCGAATGGTATGCCTGCCTGGGCAGGATATAAAACTAATCGGCCCAGGAATGTTGAAGCATTTGCAACAAATGCTGGAAGTGGGTTATCGAACAAGAGATGCCTGGCCTTCAGGTGCAATGCCCTTTCTAGACATCTCTTATAAAAAACTGGTGGGCAATCCTGTTGATACAGTGCATCAA
This sequence comes from uncultured Candidatus Kuenenia sp., assembly GCA_964646215.1. Lineage (GTDB taxonomy): Bacteria > Planctomycetota > Planctomycetia > Gemmatales > Gemmataceae > UBA969. Next base: position 388 of record CAZYAY010000155.1, read on the forward strand.
ATACTGAATCATTTCAGTATCCCAATTCCTGTAGGAATGGATGAAAAACTGAAAAGCTATCTTAAAAATCGAAGCCAGCACAGGCATGGAATACATAAATATTCGCTGGATGAATATGGCCTGGATAAAGTTGAACTATTGGAGAAGTTCAAGAGGGAGTCTGATTTCGCAAACGATTGACGAACACTAAGACAATATTTTAATGATCGACTTGATGATTGCAAAGTTGGTATCCCAGCCACAAAAACCTGCCAACCCCATGATAAGCCCAAAAGTTGCAGGAATAAGGGCGATAAAGAAAAGCCACCACTTCTTGGTCAATGCGGTCACACCCATCAAAGCCAGGCTTAATGCCAGTGTTGCATCACAAAGATCAAATTGATCGTCCATGTCATTGAGTTTGTCATACCCTTGTTGTGCCTCTTCAGCATCCGCTTTTTGTTTCTCGGCTTCCTTTTCCTGCGATTCAGATTTCTTTCGGAACTCTTCGGATTTTGCATCACGGAAGGATTTGATTTCTGGTGTTTCGTTGGGTTGGGGCACGCTTAATTCCGCAGCCACTCCCTCATACACTGCTTGGCGAATATTCCTTGCCTGGAACCAAGCCCAGTTATCATTCCTTTCCACTTGCCTGAGTTGCATCTGCTGCACGATGTTATCATCTTTGATATTGCAAATACCAATAAAGGTTGCAATCAACACAACCATCAAACCAATCCATGAATCCAGGGGATTATTTGAATCACTTGATTTTTCAGGCAATTGTATCTCAGCCATGGGCAACTCTTTTGGTATTGTTGACATCAGATTTGTGCATCATAAAAATATAATCAATAAATGTCTAGTTATAATCTGAAGTAGCTTTCCATGCTTTTTCGTGCTTGATCACAGCTTCTTCTTAGTTGATGATTTGATCATTCCTACCTTCTTGAGGGTTTTACCATGTTAAGCATTAAAGGGTTTCTACTTCTCAGCCTTTTATTTCAACAACCCGAAGCTGACAAATTAATTTGGAAAGAAGCTGCCGAGATCGGGCTCGAAAACCAAGGCTGGAAAGAAACTCTTTCCCTGTACGATCGACTTCCCAAAAGCGTTGAAAAAATAGTGCGCACACCCGTTTGGAATTTATCCCGCAATAGCGCAGGGCTGGCTTGCAGGTTTATTACTGAATCGTCTGAAATTCATGCCCAATGGACTTTGACTTCGCCCAACCTGGCAATGCCCCACATGCCTGCAACCGGTGTCAGCGGGTTGGATATTTATGCCCGCGATGATAAAGGCGCATGGAAATGGGTCGCCAATGGAAGGCCCTCCGCAGTAACCAACAAAGCAGCACTTGCAACCGGGCTTCCCAAGGGCAAAAGGGAGTACTTGCTTTATCTTCCTCTTTACAATGGTGTCAAGGAAGTGAAGATTGGTGTTGGCAAAGAGGCAACGTTGGAAAAAGCACCGCCCCGTGCCGCTCATCTGGTGCAACCCATCGTCTATTATGGCACCAGCATTGCGCAGGGTGGTTGCGCTTCCAGACCGGGCATGGCGCACACGAATATCCTGCATCGCATGTTGGATCGCCCTGTCATCAATCTTGGTTTTTCAGGCAATGGCACACTTGACCCAGAGTTTGTTCCACTATTTGCTGAAATTGATGCCTCGGTTTATGTGCTGGATTGCCTACCTAATCTCGATGCCAAGCGTATCACTGAAAGACTTGAACCTTTTGTAATTGCATTACGAAAAGCAAAACCCCTAACGCCCATTCTTCTGGTGGAAGATCGCACCTACACTAATGCCAGCATTCTTTCAGGGGTAAGGCAAAAGAACGATAGTAATCGCAAGGCACATGCTGATGCTGTTCAAAGGTTGAAAGATCGGGGAATCACCGGCTTGTTTGTTCAGTCCGGCGAACCACTGATGGGCGATGATGGCGAAGCAACGGTCGATAGTTCGCACCCGACCGATCTTGGATTTTTACGCCAAGCCCAGGTAATGCTACCCACCTTGAAACCCTTGCTTCCAACTCCTGCAGCAGCAAGGCCCGCAATCGAAGGATACTTTGATAAGCTTAGCTATCTTCCCGGAGAAAAAGTTTCATTGAAGGTTTCTTCAAAAGCGTCCTCTTTCGGAATTGAAGTTGCAAGGCTTGGCGCCAAGCGCGAAGTGGTGCTTACCAAAACAGATTTAATTTGTTCAGAACAGATGATTCCCGAAAATGCTTCTTCGCATGGTTGCAACTGGAAAGAATCATTCATGTTAGAAATACCAAAAGAATGGCGAACGGGATACTACAACGCCACCCTGAGTATAAAAAACAAGGAAGGAAAAGTTGTTACAAGCGAAGCATTCTTTGTTGTTCGAAGTGCAAACCCTGGCAAAGATTCTAAAATTCTAATTCAACTTTCCACGAACACCTATAACGCCTATTGCAACTGGGGCGGTTACAGCCTTTATGCTTTTCATGGGAAATACAAGGTTCAAGGAAGGCGTGTTTCTTTTGAACGCCCCATGGCAGGCCAGTTTCGTTCCTGGGAATATCCCTTTATCAAATGGGCCGAGGAAGCCGGGTTTGTTTTTGATTATGCAATCAACAGCGATCTGGAGCATCATCCTGAAATTTTAAA
>CAZYAY010000155.1:3105-5179 GCA_964646215.1 uncultured Candidatus Kuenenia sp.
AAAAACTTTTCCATCCTTGCTACTGCTCCAGCTAGATGGCACCCAGATGATTGCGAATGGTATGAACGCTGGGAAAAAGGCCGTACAGGAAATGCGGTGATAGGCACTTATTCAAACAACGGGACGGTAATAACGGTGGGTACCACTGATTGGGCGCATGGATTAGCCGGGAAGGATCCATCCACCATGACCATCACGCGGAATATTATTGAAAAGCTTATGAAGTAGGGGTTATTTCCAAACAAGCATAAGAGGTTCACCCTCTTTCTTGACAGTGTAAGGCACACCTTGCTGATAGGACTTCGGAACAACATTAACCACCTCCGGGTATTCATTGCTGTATTCCTTGATCATTTTCCCGGTGGCTTTGGTTGCCCGCACAAGAATGGTAACTTCGCCAAGCGGGGCATCTGGAATAATGAACTTCCCATCGACAATCTGGCCCTGGACAACAAGACCGATTTTGTCCTTGGAAATTACCTGTATCGTGCCTTTATCAAGCGCCTCGCCCTTGATGGTTATTGTTCCCTCAAGTTTTGCAGTTGGAAAGGAGGATTGTTTTTCGCCACATCCCGTTAATATCAATATTGCACAAAGCAAGTTTAAACTGAACCAATTAATATTCATCATGGTTGGGAAACTTCTCCCCCCTGTGAGGAAGAAATACTTCTCCAAGCAGTGGGGTCTATATTATTTGTGATAAAGCGGATGGAACCATCACACATGGAAGAACTAACTCCGCCTGAGTGTTTACTGCGTGTGACAAAAACCTGTTGAAAAGTATCAGCTATAAGAGTGCATCCTGGTATGCCATTTAGGGCTGTGGTAGGTGGACACATTCTGGAAACTTCATCAAAGTTCTTGGAGTTGGGAGGGTACCAACCATTAATTCCCTGGCCTCCCACCGAGTGCGTTGTCTCACTGATAGGCCCCTGCCAACCTCCGGAAACATTTTCCTGGGCGATCACTTCAGACATCATCAGAGTATTGCTGGTGCCATCAGAAATACTGTTAAGCGATTGCCCAAACTTAAAAGTAAAAGGCGCACCACCAAAAGTAACTCCTGCCATGGTGGTTTGGCCATAATTAGTATTACCCCAATTTACGGCATAATTCCCCCGCACCCTTGCCCAAGTTGAAATAGCCCATTCATTTTCTTTGAGACCATCAGAGGGACAGGCATGGGTTTTAATTTTTGTTTGCCTGGCGCTGTAATGCTTTGCATCGCTGTAAGAGGCATTCAAATCGAACATCTTGTACCAGGATTCCTGTTCGATATAGGGCCCAATCGGAACATACCAGGCGTAATCATCATACCAACCGCCCGGGCCTGGAACAGGATCTGCACCACGGTTGTTCTTTGCACCAAAAGGAAATGTGCCGAATGTGGAAAGATAGTTATGCATCGCCAATGATAACTGTTTGAGATTATTCTGGCATTGTGCCTTTGCAGCGGCTTCCCTCACCTTTTGCACCGCAGGCAAAAGCAAACCAATTAAAATCGCAATGATAGCTATGACTACCAAAAGCTCTATCAGGGTAAAAGCCTTCTTATTGTTCATAATTTGTCAACTTATTCATTAACAAAAATCAGATCCAATTATGGCAATATATATTAACACATAAAATAAAATAAATAACAACAAATTTAAGGTTGGTCTGCATCCAGAATAATGATCAAGCCTGCATAAAGGTCAAACTGTTCCAGATCTGGTTTAGGGTTTGGGCCCTTGGGGAGGGGTTTCTTCTTGTAAACATAAACCAACACCGAGGTGCTTTCCTCTAATTTTTCCAAGCTTGAAGCAAACCCCGGTAGCTTCAATGGCCCCCTCATCTCTGCGACACTTTTCTTGGTGAATACCCTGATGTTTCCTTTTTCATCAAAAAAACCACCAGGCGGAAAAGTACTACGCACATTGCAGGGATTACGAAGCACCAACTCCAGCACATCGCCTGTTTGGTGCACCAATAATATTTTAGATCGAAGCACTTGCAGGTCTGCGAGGCCATTTTCTAATTCTTGAACAGCCTCTTCACGTGCCGGGGAATTCTTGGGCAGACCCATTCCTTTTTG
>CAZYAY010000156.1:0-5165 GCA_964646215.1 uncultured Candidatus Kuenenia sp.
ATTTTACTTTCATTTTTTCTCTTTCTTCCCCCAACTCCCAACCCTCTTCCCTCCGGAAAAAGGGTCCTTCGCTTCGCTAGTATTGCTGTAGGTGTTGCTGTTACTTAACTTTTGATGCTGTGCGTTTGTTTAAAGAACGAGCATTTGCGACGGGGATGCCCCGCTGCAACTGCTCCACTTGCACCTTTTAATAGTGACAACAGGGGTGGTTATTAAATATAGATGTGGTTAAGCAATAATTAATTCGATCGTACTAAACGAAGGCCGATGTAACCGTTTCGGGTAGACGGCGGCACTGCGTACCTGTTGGAGGAACGAGCATCCGATTCGGCATCAAAGAAAGATCCACCACGAGCGCATCTGCGAGATCCATTTTCAGCCCCCTTCGGATCTTTGACTGGACCCTCAAAATAAACCCCATACCAATCCTCACACCATTCCCAAACATTCCCATGCATCTCATGTAGGCCAAAAACATTTGCCTTTTTACTTGCTACTGGTACTGTTTTTCCTAAATTCGAAGCACCATAATTAACATCTTTTGGTGTGACCTCGTTCCCGAAATAATACGCTGTACTTTTTCCCCCTCTGCAGGCGTATTCCCACTCTGCTTCGGTGGGCAATCTAAAACCGCCTTTCGTCTTACCGTTCAAAATTTTAATAAAATCTTGGCAATCCCCCCAAGACACATTCGTTACTGGCAACCTAACACCCTTGATTTCACTTGGGCTATTTCCCATTACAGTCTGCCACTGTTCTTGGGTGACCTCCGTCTTCCCGATGTAAAATGGTTTTATTATCGTTACCTCATGCTGTAATTCATCCTCGCCACGATTCTTTTCAGTTTCAAGCGATCCCATCATAAACTTCTCCGCAGGGATTAGCACCATTTCCAACATTACACCTTTTCCAAGATCTACAACTTCTGTTTGTCCGGGTTTTACTTCTTGCGCAAATACTGACAACAAACCCATCAAACTAAACATCATTACTATCACTAAAAGTTTTTTCATTTCTCACCTAGCTGGGAACAAAGCAAATTTTCTAATTACTCAAGCCCTAACAGACAATGATACTACATCCACAACTAGCTTGCAAACTTGAATAAACGACCAATTCAATTGTCAAATCGCCAACCCACATTGAGTAGAATTTGCCCAATTCATAAAGTGTTTTGATTGCGTTCTCTTCCGTGTCCTTCCGTGGCAATTCTTTTTCTTTTATTGCGCTGTGTCTTCCATATCCTTTTGTAAAAGCCCCAAAAGCATCCTTGCAAATCAAATACCCTGCTTTTAAAATGATTCCATGAAACTTACCTTTTCCATAACATTACTTGCATCAACCACATGGCAATAAACCGCCCTTGGCTTGGCAACTGATTTCAAGGCCTTCCACCAGCGAAAGAGAACCCAATATGCGGGAAGATTCCAGAGGCCTTTTGTTTCGTAACGCAGTCGCAGCGGAATCACCCCTCCAAGTCGTTGGCACCATGACCGCCTACACCGCCCGCATGGCTCAAGCCACAGGTTACCGCGCTATCTACCTTTCAGGAGGTGGCGTTGCTGCAAACTCTCTCGGAATGCCCGACCTAGGCATCAGCACCCTCGATGATGTGATCACCGATGCACAGCGAATCACCGAAGCTTGCAGCCTGCCACTATTGGTCGACATCGACACCGGCTGGGGTGGCGCATTTAACATCGCACGCACCATCCGTCATATGATCCGCGCTGATGTCGCTGCAGTTCATATGGAAGACCAGGTATCGAGCAAAAGGTGTGGCCATCGGCCCGGAAAAGAAATCGTATCCAAGGAAGAAATGGTTGATCGCATCAAGGCCGCGGTGGATGCAAGAACCGATTCAGATTTCGTGATCATGGCACGAACCGATGCCCTGGCGGTTGAAGGTTTGAATGCAGCGATCGATCGGGCCTGCGCCTATGTCGCTGCGGGGGCCGACATGATTTTCCCAGAAGCCATCACCGAGCTTTCAATGTACAAGCAATTTCGCACCGCGGTAAAAGTGCCCATCCTTGCGAACCTGACCGAGTTCGGAGCCACCCCCTTCTTCACGCTTGATCAACTACGCGAAGCAAGCGTTGATATCGCACTTTACTGCTGTGGGGCTTATCGCGCGATGAATGCCGCTGCGCTAAACTTCTACAAGACCCTAAGAACAGAGGGCACGCAAAAAAGCATGGTGCCCAGCATGCAGTCGCGCATGGAATTGTATGAATACCTGGGCTATCTGGGCTACGAACAAAAACTCGATGAACTATTCGCCAAGAACAAAGACAAACCCAAGTAACCTTGTCAAAAATCAACACACACCCTTTTACCTTAATATCTATCCTCTGGAGTTATCATGACAACCGCTGAAACTGTTCCTTTCAAACCCAAGAAATCCGTGGCACTCTCAGGCGTCGCTGCGGGCAACACCGCATTATGCTCGGTGGGCAAAGCAGGCAACGATTTACACTACCGCGGCTACAATATCCTTGATGTCGCTAACACCTGCGAATTCGAAGAAATCGCCCATCTTCTCGTGCATGGCAAACTGCCTAACCGGGCGGAACTACAAAACTACAAAACAAAACTAAAGTCGCTGCGTGGGTTGCCCTCGGCATTAAAACAAGCGCTCGAAGCATTGCCTGCAAACGCCCACCCGATGGATGTAATGCGCACCGGAGCCTCGGTTCTGGGTTGTGTGCTGCCCGAAAAAAATGATCATAACCAACCAGGTGCCCGCGATATCGCAGACCGACTCATGGCTTCTTTTTCTTCCATGCTGCTTTACTGGTATCACTACTCTCATAACGGCAAACGCATCGAAGTCGAAACCGATGATGACTCCATAGGCGCGCATTTCCTGCATCTCTTGCATGGCACCAAGCCCAGTGCTTCATGGATCAAAGCCATGCATACCAGCCTGATTTTATACGCAGAACATGAATTCAACGCATCTACCTTTACCACCAGAGTTATCGCAGGAACAGGTTCGGATATTTATTCTGCGATCACCGGTGGCATCGGCGCACTAAGAGGGCCAAAGCATGGCGGTGCCAACGAAGTCGCTTTAGAGATTCAACAACGCTACACCAATGCAAATGAGGCGGAAGCCGACATCAAGGCTCGGGTTGCAAACAAGGAGGTGGTAATCGGGTTTGGCCATCCGGTGTATACCATTTCTGATCCACGCAACAAGGTGATCAAAGAGGTTGCACGCACCCTTTCGCAGGAAGCGGGCTCGATGCAAATGTTTGAAATCGCAGAAAGATTAGAAACTGTGATGTGGGATATCAAGAAGATGTTCCCCAACCTTGATTGGTTCTCTGCGGTTGCCTACCACATCATGGGAATACCCACCGCGATGTTCACGCCTTTATTTGTGATCGCACGAACCTCGGGCTGGAGCGCCCATGTGATCGAACAACGAATCGATAACAAGATCATCCGCCCCAGCGCAAACTATGTCGGGCCTGAAGACAAGGCTTTTGTACCGATCGAAAAAAGATAACTCAAAGTAAAGAGAAACAATATGTCAGCGCATATTTCTAATATCCGCCAGGAGTTCGATCCTGAAATCATCGCAATCGTTGATTACGTGATGAACTACCATGTCAGGTCTGAAGTCGCCTATAACACTGCTCGCAATTGCCTGATTGATACGCTGGGCTGCGGCCTCGAGGCGCTGCAATACCCCGCCTGCAGGAAGTTGCTTGGGCCGATCGTACCCGGCACCATCGTGCCCAATGGCGCAAAAGTTCCCGGTACACAATTCCAACTCGACCCAGTGCAGGCCGCCTTCAACATTGGCGCTATGATTCGCTGGCTCGACTTCAACGATACCTGGCTCGCTGCGGAATGGGGCCATCCTTCAGACAACCTCGGTGGCATTCTCGCAACCGCCGACTGGCTTTCTCGTAACGCATTGGCATTGGGCAAGCCACCCATGACCATGAGAGATGTTCTTACCGCAATGATCAAGGCGCATGAAATCCAAGGATGCCTGGCACTCGAAAACTCCTTCAATAAAGTTGGCCTTGATCATGTGATTTTGGTCAAGGTTGCATCCACCGCAACGGTTGCGCAACTGATGGGCCTTTCCCGTGATGAAATTTTAAATGCGGTTTCCCTCGCTTGGGTTGATGGCCAATCGCTTCGCACCTATCGCCATAGCCCCAATACGGGCAGTAGAAAATCCTGGGCTGCAGGCGATGCTACCTCCCGTGCAGTAAAACTCGCACTGATCGCAAAAACAGGCGAGATGGGCTACCCCTCTGCTTTATCCGCCAAGACCTGGGGCTTTTATGATGTCAGTTTCAAAGGCAACAAGTTCAAGTTCCAACGGCCCTACGCTTCTTATGTGATGGAAAATGTCCTCTTCAAAATCTCGTTCCCTGCAGAATTCCATTCGCAAACCGCGGTTGAAGCTGCAATGACCCTGCATGCAAAAATGCTAAGCGCAGGCAAAACCGTTGGCGACATCAAACAAATTTCGATAAGAACCCATGAAGCTTGCATCCGCATCATCGATAAGAAAGGCCCACTTCATAACCCCGCTGACCGTGATCACTGCATCCAGTACATGGTTGCTGTTCCCCTGATCTTTGGCCGTTTGACCGCAAACGATTACGAAGATAACATCGCATCCGACCATCGCATTGATACCCTGCGAGATAAAATTCACTGCACCGAAGACCCAGCTTTTACCAAGGATTACCACGACCCAAACAAGCGCTCGATCGCCAACGCCCTCACCATCGAATTCAACGATGGCAGCAAACTTGACGAAGTGATCGTCGAATATCCTATCGGCCATTCCCGTAGGCGCGCCGAGGGTATACCCCTCTTGGAAGAGAAGTTTAAAATAAACCTCGCAAGGCAGTTCCCTACGAAGCAGCAACACCAAATTCTTAAAGTATCACTTGATCAAAAAGCATTGGAAGCTATGCCGGTAAATGAGTATGTAGATCTGTTTGTGATTTAAGATCAGCAAGGTTTTATTTCGACTCGCATCATGCAAAAATAAGAGTCCCATGGAACGCAGTCCATGGGCTTTTACTTTTTCCCCCAACTCCCAACCCTCTTATCAATGCCTTTAAGCCCGCCCACTGCGCTGGGTGGGGCTCTTTTCTTACCTTTGATAACTTTCGATAATTCTT
>CAZYAY010000157.1:0-1699 GCA_964646215.1 uncultured Candidatus Kuenenia sp.
AGCCATCTTGAAACATTCGATCCCAAACCCGAACTCGATAAATACGCAGGGAAATCAATCGCTGAAACACCCTACAAAAGCACACAAGACCCCGAGAAACTAAAGCTGGCCCGGGTTACTGTGGTCAACGATGCCAATGGACAGCAGCGCAACAAACTCTTCCCTACTCAGGTTGGGTTTAAAAAACGCGGGCAGTGCGGTATGGATGTCTCCGACTGGCTCCCCTACCTAGGCAACTGCGCTGATGACATGGCCATCGTTCGCTCTATGTATACCACCGATGACAACCATGGCGCACAGACCCAGTTTCATTCAGGCAGGCACATGCTTGATGGCGAATTCCCAACCTTGGGCGCTTGGGTTCATTACGGCCTAGGTTCACTCAACGACAACCTGCCGCAGTTCATCAGCATGGGCAACCGCGAGTATTGGAACAAAAAGGATGGCCATTACCTTGGGCCCATGCACGATGCAGTTCCTGTCAGGGTTGTTCCGGGAAACCCGCTCGATTTTGGATCGCCCGAACGCCCGATCACTCCCGATGAACAGAAGCTGGGGTTCGACCTTGTGGGTAAACTCAACTCCATCCGGGGCGTGGAATACCCCAATGACCCCGCACTCGCAGCCCGCATCAAAAGCTATGAGCTTGCATTCCGCATGCAAAGGTCGCTTCCCGAAGTCATGGATTTCTCAAAAGAAACCGAAGAGACTAAAAGGGTCTATGGGATCGACAAGCCTGCCTCCCGCGACTTTGGCAACCAGATGCTTGCTGCTAGAAGATTAGTTGAACGAGGCGTGCGCTTCGTTCAAATTCAACATGGTGCGGGCGGGGCGGGCGCCTGGGATGCGCATGGCGGCCTCAAGAACAACCACTCCGCTAACTGCGCCAAGGTCGATCAACCCATCGCTGGCCTCATTCAAGATTTAAAACGCAGGGGCTTGCTTGATCAAACTCTTATTGTTTTTGCCTCCGAGTTTGGCAGAACTCCTGGCACCCAGGGCTCTGATGGCAGGGATCACCATATCTATGGCTTCTCTGTAATGATGGCGGGTGGGGGTATCAAGGGTGGCACCGTGCATGGCACAACCGATGAAATCGGCTTCCATGCGGTAGAAAATCGCCATTATGTAACTGATATTCATGCCACCATCATGCACCTGATGGGGCTTGATTCCCGCAGGCTGGAAATCCCCGGGCGCAAGCGGCTGGATATCGATCATGGTAGGGTTATTCCTCAGATACTTGCCTGATTTATCTCCATGAAACCTCTATTTCATTGAGAAATATTGCTGCAATGCCTAAAATGTATTTAGATGACTTGGCTTACTTTCAACCCAATACTTGTTATCAAAGTTTGGTTTTCTTATTCAGGTTACCTTCATGAAACGATTGCTACTCTCACTTTTAATTCTGACTCCCGTGTTTTGGGTTCATGCAGTTGAACCTTCTTCTGCGCCCTTGAGCTTTAATAAAGACATCAGGCCGATCCTTTCGGAAAATTGCTTTTCCTGCCATGGACAGGGTAAGAACAAGGGTGACCTTCGCCTAGATACAAGCGAGCATTTTATCAAGGCGGGTGCCTCGGGCGAAAAAGCGGTTGTTCCCAACCAGCCCGATGCAAGCGAATTGGTCAAGCGCATCTTTTCAACTGAAAAAGGCAAGGTGATGCCTCCACCTTCCACCAAAAAAACTCTCACC
>CAZYAY010000157.1:1799-5155 GCA_964646215.1 uncultured Candidatus Kuenenia sp.
CAGGAAATGGAAACTTTCCTCGCTGATAAATCGCCCGATGCCTATGAAAAGATGATTGATCGCTATCTTGCTTCGCCTAAATATGGTGAAGAGATGGCACGCCATTGGCTTGATATCGTTCGCTATGCAGATACCCATGGCTTACACCTTGATAACGAAAGGCAGATGTGGGCCTATCGCGACTGGGTGATTTCTGCATTCAATAAAAATCAACCCTTTGATCGATTCATGGTAGAACAAGTTGCAGGCGACTTAATACCCAACGCTACTTTAGATCAATTAATTGCAACCGGCTTCAACCGTTGCAATGTTTCCACCGGAGAAGGTGGTTCGATTTCTGAAGAGTGGGTGTTTCGTAATGCAGTTGATCGCACCTCTAATTTCATGGAGGCTTTTCTGGGCCTAACAGGTGGGTGCGCAGTCTGCCATGATCATAAGTTTGATCCCATCACCGCCAAGGATTATTACTCGCTTTACGCGTTCTTTCATTCTGCAGCAGATTCTCCACTCGATGGCAACCAGTTGTTGCTGGCTCCAAGTGTTAAGCTGGATCTTCCTGAAACGAAGAAAAAGATTGCAGAGCTTGAAGTTGAAGCCACTGCCCTGCGCAGAAAAATGGAAGAAGATGCTGCGAAGCTGGTGTATGAAGACCCCGCATCGAAGCCTGTTAAGAGCGAAATCAAAGTCGCGGAAGACATCTGGTTTGAAGATGAATTCCCCAAGGGAAGCAAGGTATTTGCAAGCCCCGGACTACCTCTTGAATTGGTAGACGCTAAAAAGGGAAAAGTCTTCAGTGGTAACAAAGCCATTCGTAGGACAGATGCAGGGCTGGCACAGGATGTTTGCGAAAACATGCCTCCTGTCACCATCCAAGAAGGCAGCATGCTGTTTGCATATGTCTTTCTTCAGGATGGCAAACTTCCCAAATCCATCATGCTGCAATATCATTCCACTGGCTGGCTGCACCGGGCCGTTTGGGGCGACTACAACATCATCCCTTGGGGCGCTGCCAATACCACCGAGCGAGTCAACATGGGCCCGCTTCCCTCTGCAGGCAAATGGATTCGTATTGAAGTAGCTGCTGAAAAAGTCGGGCTCAAGCCAGGCACGGTTGTTAATGGCTTTGCAGTAACCCAATTTGGTGGCATTGTCTTCTGGGATAAAATTGGCATGACTGGCAAGAAAGATCCCGCTACCGACCCTGCACAATCTTTCGTAGCATGGTGGCAACAACAAACAGGCAGAGACCAACCCGAAGCCACCACTGATGTCGCCATCCTCATCAAACAAGGCCCCACAAAAACCACTGATAAAGATCAGGTCAATAAGGTTAAGGCTTTCTATCTTGCCAACCATTGCTCTGCTACTAAATCCCAAATGAAACCCTCGTTAGCCAAGCTTGATGAACTCTCCAAAAAGAAAACTGCATTAGAGCAATCTGCACCCGGCACTGCCATCTTTAGGGAGCTACCCAAGCCCCGCGATAGTTTTGTGATGGTACGGGGTATGTACAACAAGCAGGGTGAAAAGGTTGAACCCAACACCCCTGCGATTTTTCCACCCCTCAAAAAAGCTGACCCTCAGAAACGAGCCGACAGACTCGACCTCGCTAACTGGCTTGTCTCTCCCGAACAACCCCTCACCTCCCGCGTGATGGTCAACAGGTTTTGGCAGCAAGTGTTTGGCACTGGCATTGTGAAATCCAGTGGCGATCTGGGAACCCAGGGCGAACTCCCCTTCCACCCCGAGCTTCTCGATTGGCTCGCTACTGATTTCCGCTCAAACGGCTGGGATGTCAAAAAACTTATGAAGATGCTTCTTACTTCCGAAGCCTTCCAACAAGTTTCTTCCGTATCTCCCGAACTACTACGCAAAGACCCCGAGAACAGGCTGCTCGCACGTGGCCCGCGCATCCGGCTCGATGCTGAACAAATTCGCGACAACACTCTTTTCACCAGTGGCCTGCTTAGTTTCGATATGGGCGGACGAGGCACCATGCCCTACCAGCCACCCAATATCTGGGAACCCGTTGGCTTTACTGGTTCTAATACCCGTAACTACAAACAGGATACTGGCGCCAACCTTTATCGAAGAAGTATTTACGTTTTCATCAAGCGCACCGCCCCTGCGCCATTCATGTCAAACTTCGACCTGCCCAACCGCGAAGCACTTTGCGCCAAGCGCGAACGCAGCAACACCCCGCTTCAAGCTCTGCAACTCATGAACGATGTCCAGCATTTTGAAGCTGCTCGAAAACTTGCTGAAAGGCTTATTACCGAGGGTGGTAATGATGCTGGAAAGCGCATCGAGCTTGCTTATAAAATCATTCTTTCAAGGCTTCCCGCACCTGAAGAAAAAGCTATCGTGATGGAAGGTTTAGAAAAGCATATCGCCCGCTATAAAGCAGATCCCAAAGCCAGTGCCCTCGTTGTAAAAGTAGGCGAATCTAAAATCAAGGAGGGCATCAACGAGTCAGAACTCGCAGCCTACACCCTTCTTGCCAACACGATTCTCAACCTCGATGAAACCGTTAACCGAAACTAAATGGAACTCTCATGAATCCTTTCCTAGAAAATCAGATGCTGCAAACCCGAAGGCAGTTCTTCGGCAATCAAGGGCTTAGGCTCGGTTCGCTTGCCCTTGGCATGATGATGGCAGACAACAAAAAATCTCAGGCACAACAAGTGCAGGTCCATAAACCCATCGCAGGGTTGCCGCACCACAAGCCCACTGCTAAATCCGTCATCTATTTCCATATGAACGGAGCGCCCTCGCAGATCGACCTCTGGGATTATAAACCCACCCTCAAGGATTTCTTCAACAAGGATCTTCCACCCTCTGTACAAGGTGGCCAACGACTTTCCACCATGACCAGCGGTCAGGCACGCTTCCCTGTTGCTCCTTCTAAATTTAACTTCACCCAGGAAGGAAAGTGTGGCAGATGGATCAATAGCGAACTGCTCCCCTTCACCTCAAAAATTGTTGATGATATCGCTGTCATCAAATCCGTTTTCACCAACGCAATCAACCACGATCCCGCCTGCACTTTTGTGATGACAGGCAGCGAAGTTCCAGGCAAACCCAGTATTGGTTCATGGCTCGCCTATGGTCTGGGCAGTGAAAACAACAACCTTCCCTCATTCGTCGTCTTTACTCCACGCTTCCCCGAAGGCAGCAACGGCCAAGCCCTGTTCACCCGCATGTGGAGCAGCGGTTTTCTTCCCACCCGATTCAATGGCGTCGCATTGCGTGGCACAGGCGACCCTGTTCTTTATCTTCGTAACCCCGAAGGCGTTTCTTCCGATGATCGCAGAACCATGCTCGATACCCTGCAAAAACTCAATCAACGCGAGTTG
>CAZYAY010000158.1:0-5101 GCA_964646215.1 uncultured Candidatus Kuenenia sp.
CGAAAGCGTGACATATTGCGAAAATTTCTGCAGTAAGGTGATTAATCTGGTAGGCAACCATTTCACAAGAGTCAGCCTCTTCATTTTTTTGACCGATTCTTTAAAAGGGAGTGATTTCTTGAAATATACTTCTGCGGAATGCGAACAACTACCGTAATGGAGATGAAACACTAATACTCGAGGACTTTTATCATGGCTACTATTGATCGGGCAATTATGATCGCTTCAATCGCGCACGCTGGCCAAAAAGATAAGGCTGGTAAACCCTATATCCTTCACCCTTTAAGAGTGATGCTTACGGTGGCGTCAGATAAACATGCTACAGATGAACAAAAAATAGTGGCGGTATTACACGATGTGATTGAAGATACTTATGTACAAGAACAACATCTTAGAGAAAATGGCTTTTCAGAAAATATTATTAATGCAATTAAGTCAGTTACAAAAATTGAAGGTGAAAGTCGTAAAGATGCTGCAAAGCGTACCAAACTAAACGCCATTGGTAAGGTGGTAAAGCTTGCAGATCTGAAAGATAACATGGACTTAAGTAGAATTGAAAACCTTACTGCTAAAGATCTCTTACGAGTTGCAGAGTACGAAGAGGTAAAAAACATTCTCGAATTGGAGTAATTGTAAAATTCCAGTTATAAATGCTGACCCACTGCTGACAAGTCTACGCATAGAATGATTTTGTCTGATTCATAAGTAACTTCAGTCGAGAAGCGTTTTTAGGTAGAACATGATGGCAGCACCCAAAAAGAAACAAATTAGCAAGCCTCTGCCTTCAAAAGCAAAATCTTCAAGGTCTGATTCAGATCGCAGGCTTAGGCAAGCTGATCGCCTTGCTAGGGTGATGCGCATAATGCAATTGTTGTTGAGCCGTGGCCGTTGGAATGCAACCGATATTGCAGCAGAGCAGGAGTGTTCTGAAAGAACCATTTATCGCGATATGCAGGTGTTACAGCTCGCAGGCATTCCGGTTGAATTTGACCAGGAAGGCCGCTGCTACCGAGTCAGGCAGGATTTTCGTTTTCCTTCCGTCAATCTCACTGAGGAAGAAGCGCTGGGGCAGATTACTGCGACTGCAATTGCCAAATCGCCCGGCTTGGATATCAACCCAGGCGCAAAAACTGTTACCCAAAAATTGGCAGCATCTTCCAAGAATGATATTGCCCAGTTACTTGCAGATGCAGAGCAATTGATCACCGTTTTTGATTTGAAACTTGCGGATCATTCCAAACACCGTGATATCATCCGTACGACTCAAACCGGCTTGTTAAAAGGGAAGCAGATAGCTGGAACTTACCAAAGCCCTTATCAAGCTTCAGAGGTTAAACTTCAACTTCATCCCTACCGGCTTTGTTTAGTGAAACAGGCGTGGTATTTGATCGCACGCCCTGTGGGTGAAGATTTGCCAAGAACTTATCGTGTGGCCCGGTTTAAATCGCTCCGGACCTTGGAAACGCTTGCGCAGGTACCCGAGCAGTTTGATTTGAAAGAGTATTTTGGTAATGCCTGGGCGGTTTACAGGGGGAAACAATCTTACGATATTGAGATTTTGTTTTCTGGTGAAGCCGCTGTAACTGTTACCGAGGGCACTTGGCATCACACCCAGAAAATTCGAAAAAATAAAGATGGCACCATCGTAATGACATTCAAGGTGGATGGCTTGAATGAAATCGTGCGTTGGATTCTTGGGTGGGGCAGCAATGCCAAGGTGATTCAGCCCGTGCAATTGCGGGAAATGATTCTCTTGCAGCTTCAAGATTCCTTGCAAGCTTACAATGCCGAGTCTTCATCCTAAAAACAATTTTAACACCTCTGACCCGCTGATGTCAGTGACTGATTGCACAATGATACCAGTTGTGAATATTAAATCCCGTATTGGCAAATTAGCCAGAAGAAGAAGTGCATTAAGTTAACGATTCATCGTGGTACGAAAGAAATAGGAGGTTCCTGTGTGGAACTTCAAACTGCAACAACGAGGCTTGTAATGGACTTGGGTTTGCCTTTGGTGGATGCCCAACGCGAGCCCTTTGATTCTCGTTCTGCCCTAGCGAAACCAATGGATATTTTAAAAGCCGAAGGCGTGATTCCCCCAATTCCCGGATTGTTTGATTCTGATCATGATGAACCGGATGGCATTTTGCTCAGCCATGCGCATTTGGATCATACGGGATTATTACCATTGTCCCGAAAAACGGTGCCTATCTTTACCACCAGTGGAACCAGCAAAATGATGCTTGCTGCAGGCGTTTTTGCAGCCCAGACCGAACTTGACCGAACTCGATTTCGCGAAGTAGTTAGCCAGCGACCTTTTAATATTGGCAATTGCAAGGTGACCCCCCTTGCAGTGGATCATTCTATTTATGGAAGCGTGGCATTCTTAATAGAAGCTGAGGGCAAGACAATTCTTTATTCGGGAGATTTTCGTAATCATGGGCGCAAGCCCGGTATGCTCCGTGATTTGCTCAAACATTTGCAGGCAAAGCCTGTCGATGTTCTTATCGTTGAAGGAACCCATTTTGGGAGTGAAAAAGAACGCGGATTGACTGAGTACCAGTTGGAAGACCGCATTTTTGAATTAGTGAAGACCGCACCAGCCTTGGTGCTTGCAACCTTTTCTGCATTGGATGTGGATCGCATCGTAACGCTGTTCAAAGCTGCAAAAAAGGCGGGTCGGGTTTTTGTCGTGGATCCTTATACCGCCTTTGTCCTTCATTTAATTGGCAAAGAATCTAAGACACCTAATTTAAACATGGGTATCCGTGTTTTCTTCAACCATCTATTTGAACGCCGCAAGAGCCTTAAAAACCTTGGAGAAAAGTTTAAGGCAGCACGGATTGAACTGTCTGAAATTCTGGCGCAACCTTCAAAGTATCTGATGGTTTTCCGCCCAACCATGACCAAGTTTGATTTCAACGAGCAACTCCCTGCACATTGCCGTTGCTTGTATGGCTACTGGGGTGGATATCTAGGCAAGCCCGATTGGGTTGCATTGAAGGATCATATCGACAAAGTGGGTGGGGACTTTGTGCCCGCTCATGTCAGTGGGCACGCTTATATTCAAGACATTGTTGAGTTTGTAAATTCTGTCAATGCAAAAACAGTAATACCGATTCATACTTTCGAACCACAAATGTTTCAGCAGCACTTTTCCAATGTAAGAATGCTTACCGATGGCGTGCCTTTTGATCTTGAACAATGTCTGGAAATGCAACCATGCAATTGAAGTTGGAATCAGATTGGCGGTTGATTTTAAATCTTCGGCATTGCTTGTTGCTGATTTATTAAGCGAATTAAAAGCACTCTGTCCTGCAGCGTATGCTCACAAGGGTGAGAGTAAACTGAGCCAAGCTTTGTAGACCGTTAGTTGGTTCCGTCTAAAACAAGCGGAGTTATCGTCCCTCGTCTAGGTGATATCTAATGACCGTCCAGAGGAGTCGTGTTGTGAAGGGCCCAGAGAAGGTTCTTTCGAACTTCGAGGTCTTCGTGGCAGGCTGGATTCCATGCAAAAGTAGTAGGAAAAACGAAGAAGTTGAAACTCATCGGAATTTGAAGTTCTTTTTGTGCGAAAACTTCCAGTCCATTATTCAAGCATAGTTCCAGACTGCGGAGCCATTTGATCGATTCGGCCGCATAAAAGGCTGGTGGAGCGAGAACCTGTAATCGGACCTCGTTCGCCCTTAGCAATTCCTTGTTCTTCACCTTGTATCCAAGTTGTTCGGTATGAATACGCGAAAAGACATAAACCATCCCGTACTTGATAATTTCAAATGCAGCATACAGAGGATGGTCAGATTTAACCTTGAGTTCGATAAATGTGAAAACCGCCCTATCACGATGGATGAGATCGATGCAATGCTTGCCGCCTGTGCTATCTACTCCGGATGCAGTTGGAACTTGGTTCACCCAATTGTCGTCAGTAATGCGTGTGATGGTCTTCTCAAGTGTAACTTCCGGCATGTGGTTACTTTTACCAAGATGGGGTCTTTTCTCGAAACGCCAATTTTGTTTGCCGTTACACGGGCAGCCAGTCCAGTTCTTCAAAATTTGGTTGTAAAGATTCTCCATCAAATGTTGACCACACAGATCGCCCCACCCATTCTGACAGAGCTGTTGTAAATTGATTTTGCGCTTGTAATGGGGCGGCTTGCCTTGCCAACTCGCATCCACGCCCAGCCACTTGTCGCACACTTCGTCCATACCATCGAAAATACTTCGCATTGTTGATATCCATGTTTCAGAAATGGGTACAGAAAAAATCGTAAACTGAAAGGCTGCTAATACTGGGTCATTTATGCTGCTGCTTGATTTGTTTGCATTTTTATTGTTCTGGTTTTTAGATGACAAAGACAATTACGACCTAATGTTGGTAATGTCATTTGTTAGGGTCCCTATCTTGAAAATCGATGTAAGTGGGATGAAGGAAACCGATGGCGAAGAAGACAAAGCAGCAGGCCCGCAACACGACCACGTGAAAGCCGGGCGCCATTGGCGAAAAAACTAGTTGGTCCTTAGTTCTGATCAACCTCCCCTGCCACTTGTCAATAGTGCGGGGTGCGCTCGCCAAGTTACGCCCCTAATTATTTTATATCAATTTCACACGCTTTGACCGATTAAATAATTAAAAAACGCATGGCTATGATTCTTTGGCGATCGGACAGAGTATAATAAGGGTGTCTTTTATGCTTTTTTTGGCATTACGCGGCGCTTATCAAGCCGGATTAACATCTCTAGTTCGATGAAATATTGCTCGAACTAGAACATTACTTGCCCTTGTTCCAATAGATGCGGACATTTTTGGTTGCTCTGCCAACTGCAACGATATCGATTTTGCCATCGCCATCTAAATCGGCAGCAGCAAGGTCTTCAATTGCAACGCCACCTTCATCAACATCATTGCGGGTCCAAGTAGCGCCTTTGCTATCAATTGTTGAGTAAATTCGTACACCACTTTTCTTGCCCTTTTCCTTGGCAAGCTCATCCCTCACGCCAATGATCAATTCATCACCAGGCATGCCATCGAGATCTGCGCAGGTAACAGCATGGCCCCATTTAAGTTGGTCATCAAGCACCTTGCGGTTCCAGAGTTCGCCCG
>CAZYAY010000159.1:0-1727 GCA_964646215.1 uncultured Candidatus Kuenenia sp.
CTTTCGCTTTCTTTCTCGGTTGCTGCCTCCGATGAATTTTTCATTCAAGTATCCGGCGCCAATAGCACTGTTGGATCTTACGACCTAAATGTTACAAACACTGTTTCCACCAACACCACTAATGCTCCTAAAGCTGTTGATTCCTCGGTGATCAATAGTACTGCAGATGAACTATCCGGGCAGTTCACCAAAGCTATCGCTGATGCTGCCGATGGTGCCGATATCAATGAAATTAGCAAAAACATTACACAGAAACTTGTGGATGCTTTTATTGCTTCCATGGGCGGCACGCTCAATCAGACTTATATCATCCTTTGGTTGGATCCTGCCGATTTCAACTTCTCTGGTGCCGGAACTAATGTTGGCAATCAAGCTGGAGGTACTACCAATCAAGGTTCTTCCACCAGCCTTTCCACCAATGGCGCCCTCAATACCGTCATCGTTTCTGGCGCTCAAGCATCCCAATACAGCTTGAATATGACAGGCGTAGGCAGCGGCCAGGTTCTTGCTGGGGCGACTATGGTTACTGCAAGCGGTCAGGTTATAAATCCAACCGTTACCACCAATGGTTCAAGCAGTTCTGGGATTGCTTCTTCTTCTGCTGTGCCTAAATCTGGCCTTAATATGGTTCTTGATTTTGGAACCAATACCGGAGGTGGCAACGGCGGCAACGGCGGCGGTGGTAATAGCGGTG
Organism: uncultured Candidatus Kuenenia sp.; assembly: GCA_964646215.1. Lineage (GTDB taxonomy): Bacteria > Planctomycetota > Planctomycetia > Gemmatales > Gemmataceae > UBA969. The sequence continues at coordinate 695 of CAZYAY010000159.1, forward strand.
GTGACAATAGCGGTGGTGGTACTCAAGTTGGAGTTCTTCCTGGTAATGGTGGATCTTCTGATTCCTCATCCTCCAGTTCAAGTTCCAGTTCTTCTTCCAGTAGTGCTTCGGCCTCGGGTCGGGGTGGCAGCTTCGCTTCGCTGGTGAATGCTATTGTACAAACCTCATCTGCTGTAACAGGTACCGGGGCGACTTCTTTGCTTGCCAACCTTGCATCCATCGCCTTTGGTGGCGGTGGCACTGCAACCACGGTGAATGAAAAGCAGCTTGCAAAAGATTTGGGTGGTGAGGCCTCGGGTGACGGCCTTGAGTTGAATGAAAAAGATGACAAGGAAGTTAAAATTCCTGCTAGTTCGGATGTTGTTAAATCCGCTGCATCTTTTGTCGTGGTATCCTTCGCGGAAGCATATAAAGGTACCGATCTTGCAGTGTTAAGCACTTTCGATGCAGAGAAACAAGTGGTTTCTGAAATTGCAAATATCCTTGATAAAGTTCTGCCTATTCTGGTCCCCACGGAATTTGAAAACTCCGTTGAAAATATTCTGGTGCAGACTGAGAAAACTTTGGTCCAGGAAGGCAAGGAAACTTTGGTCAAGGTTGCGAACACACTTACTGATTTGGTTCAGGCACGGCTTAGTAAAAATATGCCCGCTGCTCAACCTGCCAAAAACAAAGCCGATGCTAAAATCAATATCTTTGAACTTGTGGTCACAAATTTGGTTCAAGAAAACAAGGATGGCAACGCTGCTGAAGGAAGTGAATTCGTAGGTGAGATTTTATTCAGCCAGGAACTGCCTGAAGGTTTTGAAGAATTGCTTAATTTCACTTCCGTAAATAGGAACACCCTTGATGATTCCTTGTTGAACTCCCCTATTGTTTTGGATGAACAAACCAACAAGGCCGCTGAAGTTGCCGGCCTTATCGCTGGCGCCCTTCTTGCTCCAGGTTTCCTTAACGGTACCGCGGGTAAGGCATCTCCCGTAATTGGAAAGTCAAAGTCCAGAAAACGAAATCCTTGATACCCGCATTCTTT
>CAZYAY010000159.1:1827-5036 GCA_964646215.1 uncultured Candidatus Kuenenia sp.
TCTTTTGCGATTATTGCCAAGTTTTCGTGATGCAGATTTTACTGGTAATATTACCCAATAAAAATTATCATCTTGATTACTACCGTAGGGAATCAACATGCATCCTATTACTCGTCGTGAAGCGATTGCCTTATCTGGTCTGACCGTTGCTGGATTCTCTCAATCCCGGCAGCCATCCAAGTCGTTCGGCCAAGCCAAGGCCTGCATATTATTATTCCCCTATGGTTCCCCGCCCCAGCATGAAATGTTTGACCCCAAGCCAGATGCTCCGGTTGAAATTCAAGGTGAAATGAAATCAATTGCCACATGCATGCCGGGGGTTCGCATCGGAGAGGGGATTCCCGCACTTGCACCAATAATGGATAAGCTTGCCGTTATTCGTTCGGTAAATCATCCTTACCCTCAGCATGGGGTTGCTTACGCTGTTACAGGAATTCCGACTTACACACCAGCATTAGAAGATAAGCCCCGGGATGCCCGCCATTGGCCATTTATTGGCTCTGTTGTGGATTACATCGGGCAAATTCGTTCTGGTGGTGCTATTCCCACGGTGCCTCGAAATATTGCGTTACCCTGGCTTCTTAATTCCAAAACAGATTTGAATGTAAGTGCTGGCCCCTATGCTGCATTTCTTGGGCAGGCACATGATCCGGTATGGACGGATTTTGATGGGGCGGGCACCAAAAATGCTCCCCGTTATACAGATGGCCAAACCAAGGATTATTTAGATCCCTTTCAAGAAACTACCCTAGGGGGTAAGTTTTGTATTTCCTCACTTGGGCAAAAAGTCGATGGTCTTTCCCCTGATCGATTGCGTCAAAGGCGTGAACTATTGCGCCGCATGGAATTGGCCCCACCACGATTGTTTGATAAACATCATGATCTTGCATTCTCTTTGCTTATGTCTGGCAAAACGCTAAATGCGTTGGATCTTAGCCGAGAACCACAACCTTTACGCGAAAAATATGGCTCTACGCTATTCGGACAATCTTGTCTTGCTGCACGAAGGTTGGTGGAGGCTGGCAGCAAATTTGTTACAGTTTTCTGGGATGGTTTTGGTCAGTTTGCCAATTGTGGTTGGGATACTCACAACAACCACTATCCCCGTCTAAAGGATTACCTACTTCCCGGTTTTAATCAGTCTTACCCCACATTGATTCAAGATTTGGAATCACGGGGCATGCTCGATTCTACCTTGGTCATGTGGTTGAGCGAACATGGGCGAACACCCAAAATTGATAGTAAGCCCAAGGGTGCGGGCCGTCATCATTGGTCCCAAGCTTATTCTGTGGTTCTCGCGGGCGGTGGCGCTGCTAGGGGCAAGGTAATCGGTAGTACGGATAAGCATGCAGGCGAAGTCAAAGATACTCCAGTTTCCCCTAAAGATATTCTTGCAACCGCATTTTATCTGCTTGGTATCGATCCTGAAACAAGGGTGCCTGACACATTCGGCCGGCCAATGCCAATCGCAGGGGAGGGGGTTGTCCGGCACGAACTCCTTGCGTAATCTGACATTTCTTTTGGGTAGCGATTTATTTGTGTGTCTTTAAAGTCTTTAAATAAATCCATGTTCTGTCAAAAGTTGAAGGCAAGCGCCCTTAAGGCCACTTGCTTTGCTGGGTGGGTGCTTCTTTATGCTGTTTAAATTTGTGTTCTTAAGCCCAACTACTGCGGTGCTCACTCTTACCCGCAAGTTCTTTCTGATTCGGAATTAGAGGGGATGGTGGTATGCCAAAAGAGACCTGACCCTTTTGATTTCTCTTCAACCTTTGTAAGACATATTAAGACAGGATTTCCCTGTAAAGTGGGTTAACCCTCTGACAACTGCAATCGCAGGAACCAATGTTCTCCAAATATTCATTTGGAGTTTTCCTTTTATCAAATATAATGAATTAGGTTTTAAAATAAGCGCTCTTATTTTACCCAAAGAGATTTTTATTGCATACGACTTCTTTGACACTGCTGCAAAAACTTCGCATTCAAGATGCCGATGGCTGGGAACGCTACACCAAACTTTATCTGCCTTTGCTTTATAAATGGCTGAAAAACATGGGTATCAGCGAGGAAGATGCCCAAGACATCTGCCAGGAAGTGTTTATAAACACCTATACATCCCTAAGCAGTTTTGAACACCAAGGAACAGGAAGTTTTCGCAGGTGGCTCCGCACCATTGTAAATCGGCGTATCAGCGATCATTACCGCAAGAAAGAAAAAGATTCACCGGTTGTTCCCATCAAGGGTAGCGGGCCAAAAGTATTGTCGGAATCTTGGGAAGAAGCTTTTGTAAACGAAGTTTATCAACATGCGTTGGCATTGATCAGGCAGAAAACATCCCCAAGAGACTGGGAAATATTCGAAAAACAGCATTTTTCAGCCAAAACCGCTCATGAGGTCGGGAACGAATATAATATGACAGCCAATGCCGCTGCAGTTATCCGTTGCCGAATTTTGTACAAGTTGCGGGAAATTGTTGGCGATTGTGTAAAATAACCATTTTTTTTGTAATTCTTGGGCAATGCTTTCGATTAATAGGTTTGTGAACATTATAAGCAAACAATCGGACATTAACCTTGTCCGTTCTGATAATGATGCGACCCTTCCCGAGGTAAATCTGGCATCGTCCGATTGTCCGACGGAACCGGATTTGAAATTATTCACCACGGGCCATCTGCCTGGCATCGACTTCGAAAAAATTGCATCCCATATCGAATCGTGCAATATCTGTTTGAACAAAATGGAATCCAGCCTTTTCGCCAACGAAAAAGATGAATTTCTCAAGCATATAAAACCTATCGATGAAATCTTCATTAGTGAATTGCAAACCCCCAGCGAAGCCTTGCAAAAAGCCATGGCGCTTGCTGGCAGGGGGGACCCGGTTCACCATATCCAAAAATACCGGCCTCTATTTGCCAAGCCTTTCCATGAGGGTGATCTAGGCAGCTTTGGCAAATTCCGGATCATTGCTGAAATCGGGCATGGCGGCATGGGTATGGTTTTTGATGCCTACGATACCTTGGCAAATCGCAGGATCGCCCTTAAAACCCTTAGGCCCGATCTTCTTGGCAACCAGACTCTTCGCAAGCTATTTCTTGAAGAAGCTCAAATTGCCGCAAAGTTAGTTCACCCCAATATCGTCCTGCTGCTTGATGTTGATACGATCGAAGGCGTGCCCTATATCACAATGCCTTTATTAAAAGGCGAATCCCTCC
>CAZYAY010000160.1:0-5006 GCA_964646215.1 uncultured Candidatus Kuenenia sp.
TGATTGAAATCTCAGTTTACAATCGATCACTTGAGGCTGCTCAAGTTCATGTAATTCCCACATTATGGTTTCGTAACTTTTGGTCATGGAATGGAAAAGATCATCGCCCGGGGCTCGAGGCCATCCAAATTTTATCTGAGCAATATCAATCAATCAGGGTTTCTGATTCCAAATTGGGCCGGTGGTCATTTAATTGCGAAGGAAATCCACTTTTACTTTTTACCGAGAATGAAACAAACAAGGAGCGTTGTCTGGGTATTCCCAACACCAGCGCCTATGTCAAAGATGGTATAAATGATTATTTGGTTCATGGAAAGAAAGAAGCAATAAATCCTGATAAAAAGGGCACCAAAGTCGGGGCATGTTATCTGGAAACAATCACCCCGGGAGGTTGTTTTAAAATTCGATGCCGTCTTTCAAAAAATCCACTAGAGATTAGTGGTGTTGAAGATAACCAACCTTTTGTTTTATTTGATCAAATAATCAATCAAAGGCGCAAGGAAGCTGATTCTTTTTATGCATCAATAATCCCAAAATCCCTAAGTCCCGATGCATTCATGGTCACCCGCCAAGCGTTGGCCGGCATGCTTTGGAGCAAGCAGTTTTATTATTATGATGTGGACAAATGGCTTGATGAGCGTGGATCTGATCCATTTCAGGAATTCACCGTAAAAACTCCCATTCGCAATGATCACTGGCATCACATGTACAATGGCGACATTATTTCAATGCCTGATAAATGGGAATATCCATGGTATGCTGCTTGGGATCTTGCATTTCATGTTCTTTCATTGACGTTGGTCGATCCTGATTTTGGAAAATCACAATTAAAGTTGATGCTGCGAGAAAGGTATATGCATCCCAATGGTCAGATGCCAGCATATGAATGGAATTTTGGTGATGTAAATCCCCCGGTGCACGCATGGTCTACGATTTTCACCTACCGTCTTGAAAAAGCACAGAAAGGGGTTGGTGATCGGGAATGGCTTAAAGGTTGTTTTCAGAAACTTTTGATGAATTTCACCTGGTGGGTCAATCGGAAGGATCGGTCGGGTAAGAATGTATTTGAAGGCGGGTTTCTGGGGTTGGATAACATTGGTGTTTTTGATCGGAGTTCCGCCCTTCCTACGGGAGGGTATCTGGAGCAGGCGGATGGAACTGCGTGGATGGCTTTGTATTGTCAAAACATGCTCGAAATAGCTGCAGAACTTACTCTTACTGATCCTGAATATTCTGAGTTGGTCCTCAAGTTCGCAGAGCATTTTCTTTGGATAGCAACTTCCATGGGCCATATCGGGTCTACCACTGGAATGTGGGATGAGGAGGATGGTTTTTTTTACGATGTGCTTAGGCTTCCTGATGGTAGCTCACAGCGTTTAAAAGTTCGTTCGATGGTTGGTTTGCTTCCCTTGTGCGCTACCACGATTTTTACTGGGCAAACCATGATTAAATATCCTGAACTTGGGGAACGCTTCAAACAGTTTCTTGAATCTAGGCCAGAACTTCGAACCAGAATTCATGATCCCTTGAAAATCGGAGTCGGTGGTCATCGCCTCGCATCTATCCTTGATGAAATCAGATTACGAAGAGTGCTGGCGATTATGCTCGATGAGAGCGAGTTTTTAAGCCCCTATGGAATTCGCTCTTTATCCCGGCACCATGCCGAACATCCGTATGTGATATCTTTTGGGGGGCATGAATATCGTGTCGGGTATCTACCTGCGGAATCAGATTCTGGGATGTTTGGTGGTAATTCCAATTGGCGTGGTCCTATCTGGATGCCTGTCAACGCCTTGATAATTCGCTCTCTTTTGCATTATCACTCTTTTTATGGCCCTGCATTTACCATTGAATGCCCGACAGGTTCTGGAAAAAAAATGACCCTTTTCCAGGTGTCAGAAGAAATTGCCAGACGGCTTGGGAATATTTTCCTTCGTGATCAAAACGGCAGAAGGCCCGTTTTCGGCGGTGCAACCAAATTTCAAAACGATCCCCACTGGAAAGATTACATTCTTTTTTATGAATATTTTCATGGCGATAACGGAGCCGGACTTGGTGCCAGTCATCAGACTGGATGGACTGGAGTGATTGCAAGAATCATGAACATGTTTTCAGTGATGACCCCTGAAAGTGTAGAGAGTGGAAAAATGGCCTATTTCGATAAATATGCATCAACCTTGGAAGAAGTCAGGCCTGTAAATCAATAATTGTAAACTTAGGAATGAAAGTAAAGTGGGGCATGGATTTTTTAACAATCGTAAAAGCCATGGCTGCATTATCTCTTATTTCCTTGATGTTTTGGATGGGCATGAAGGCAAAGTTTGAAGATGTGTTAGCTAGTGCCAGAAATCTTAAGCTAATTGGTCTTGGGTTTTTAGCTAATTTTGTATTAGTACCGATGCTTACATTGGGTTTGCTGCATATTTTTTCCCCCGATAATCTGGTGTGCGTGGGATTTCTTGTACTGGCAGTCTCCCCGGGCGCGCCAGTAGGCCTTCCTTTTGTTGTAATTGCAAGGGGTGATATTCCTTTTGCCATCAGCCAGATGATAGTTTTATGCACCATCTCAGTTTTCTTATCACCAATATTACTAGGGCTCTTATTTAAGTATTTGTTCAAGGAAGATGAGTTGGTGATTGATTACCTTAAAATAATACAAACATTATTTTTAATTCAAATCCTTCCTCTTGCGCTTGGTTTTTTCTTACACCACAAGGCACCCATATTTGCTGAAAGATCGATAAAAGTACTCGGGATGCTTTCGAATTTATTATTGATTATTACGGTGTTGCTAATACTTATTGCGGAATATAAAACACTGACTATGATCAGGTATCGTGATCTGATGGTTATGTTTATTTTATTATTTGGAAGTTTGGGTATTGGGTGGATATGTGGTGGTTCAAATAAAAAAATTCAAACTACGATGGTGATTTCCACAGGTATTCGTAACGCAGCTATAGCCCTAGTTATCGTTTCAAACAATTTTTCAGGTACTACCGCAGTAACCACGGTTGTGGCACATAGCTTATTATGCATACTGGGTGGGTTTGGTATCGCATATATTCTAAGTTTGATGCCAATCATCAAACTTGGTCAAGTCAGATGATTGGCAATTAGCATTTAAGGATACACAAAAGAAGCCCTAAATATTACATGGCTTATCAGGGTGTCAAAAGATTCGGATCAAATGCAAAAAGATCACTTTTGACTTTGTTAATACCACTTAATATGTATTTATCCAGCACATCGTCTGAGGTTAATTCATCATTTCCGTTTGGAAATTCAGAGTTTGGTCCGAACGGAGATACGGGCCCATAATGACGGATATCCAGAGTTTTGGCTTCGAGCCAAAGATCCAGAATTTCGGGTTTTGTAAAAAGGTGATTGATGAAGTATCCTTCCAGATAATCAAAACTTACAAAGTCAAAATCATTTGGGTCGAAGCCTTGCTCGGTAAGGTAATTTTTAACAATATCGATTGCCCAAAGATGATGCTCCCCAATCGTAGCCTGCCAATGGGTGCACCTTAGTTTTACAAGGTGTGGAGAAAGATTATGTTTTGCCCTGTATTGGGCGCCCCGGTTTTTATGGTTTTTTATAACCACGCATCTTACAGTCATGGGATTTATCCTTGTTTGGGTAATAAAGATACTGCAACCCTTTACGAAGGCTTATTCGCTTTCCGGGTTGATTTATTCTGGGAAATATCTGGTTTAATTGAATAAGTTTTAATGTTCTTATTTCAGTAGAAAAACCACCCTGACAAATGCTTTTCCCATCAAATTAATCAGTCATTAATTTACATTGCGAAAGTAATATTTTGGTTGGGATTAGAAATTGAATTTGTTTGCATCTTACCGCACTAGAAAAAGCTTCTCTTAAATTATTTCACTTCAAGCAAGTTTCTGAGTGCAGTCAGGTTTACACCATCCATGTCATGGTTATCACCTTCCTCCTTTGGAGTTTCAAGAACCATTGGAAGATTTGCAAATCGTGGGTCATTTAAAATTAACCTGAATGGTTCAAGCCCCAATGCTCCCCTACCAATATGTTCGTGCCTATCCACCTTGCTACCCAAACCTTTTTTACTGTCATTTAAATGAAATGCTTTTAGTTTGTTGATGCCAATAAGCGTATCAAACTCCTGCCAGGTCGTATCGTAATCAACTTTGGGAAAAAGCGGGTATCCCGCAGCAAAGGCATGGCATGTATCAAAGCAGATCCCAAGCTTATCAGCATGTTTGGTTTGCTTTAATATTTGCCCCATGTGATCAAATTTGTACCCCAGCGTTGTTCCCTGCCCAGCAGTGATTTCCAGAAGAATCATAACTTTGAAATCAGAACAACGGCGGTGAATTTCATCCAAACCATGAGCAATGCGTTTGATTCCAACATCTTCCCCAGTTTTTACATGGGCGCCAGGGTGGGCCACCAGATAGTCCAATTCAAGTTGTTCTGCACGCTCCATCTCATCCACAAAAGCCTCAATCGACTTCGCAAAAAGCTCATCATCAGGCGATGCCAGATTGATCAGGTAGGAATTATGCGAAAGGTTGTGCTTCAATTTGGCTTTTTTTACAGCCCTACGAAAATTATCGATGTCTTCCTGCGCCAGGGGTTTGCCCTTCCACTGGTTGGCGTTCTTGGTGAAAACCTGAACTGTCTGGCATAAGTGAGCAGCAGATTCTTCTGCAGCTTTATAGATGCCACCTGCAACCGACATATGTGCGCCAAGGAGAGGCATGTGTTTTGATCCAATTCTTTTACAAAGGTAAATTAGCTATTTACAGCCTAAGGGAAGGTTGAAGCTGATCCAATAAAAAAGATGAAGTTCAGCAGAAATGCTTTAGCCAAAAAAAGGCCCCTGAACAGCATTGTGTTCAGAGGCCAAAGCTAAGTTAACCAGAGGCTTTTACCTTTAGGTTAGTAAGTACCACCAAGGTTAGCGCCGCCATCAAAGAGCGAGGAGTAAGGATAAAATTCTTCTTCCAAGGTTGGCTGGG
>CAZYAY010000161.1:0-4978 GCA_964646215.1 uncultured Candidatus Kuenenia sp.
GGCAAAACTACTGCTATCCAAAATGGGATGATTGTTACTTTTGATCCTAATACTGACAACGAAGAAACGGTGCAATTGTTTGACGTTGGTGGCGGGGTTTTAGGAGCGACTTTTACTAAAACACATGCCGTAAATTGTAACATCATCAATCGTGGGAATCCCGGGCCTTGGGTTGGCTATGATCGCATTAAAGACCGTGATGTTGTGCAATATGCTGAGATCATCGAATAAAAAGGTTACAAACGGTTTTCAATCAGATTGTTAAATATGGTTGTGTTATTTTGTGTTCTTCCCAAGCCACCAAACTGGTTGAGTGCTTTTAATCCCCGTGATGACGTGCCCGCTTCTTTCGATCAGTAAAATATTTTGTAATAAAAAAGGCCTGGGTGAAAGTATTCCCCGGGCCTTTTTTTATTCTTAATCTATTTCCAGTCGTTCCCAAGCTTTTTATTCCAGCTGCAATAAACCCTTCGAATTCCCCAGCTATTTACACTGTTTTTTTCTTCTTTTTCAGCAAATCCCTGTTTTTTAAGCCTTTACTCACCATCACTTTACTAAAACCCTAGAAAAATAACCCTTTTATGATTGACACTCACACCCTTTAATCCTAACTTTCAGATATATCAGGATGAGTTTCCTGTTTTTTATCATCAAGTCTATAGGGAGTTCTTTAGTATGTCCGACAAGAAAAAAGCCATGACCAAAAGTCAGGTACTTAGCACCATCGCTGAACACACCGAGCTTTCCAAAAAGCAAGTCGTTGCAGTTCTCGATTCCCTCCACGCAATCATCGTTGAACAACTTGGCAAAAAAGGCCCAGGCGTTTTCACCCTGCCAGGCCTTCTTAAGTTGAAAATTCGTAACAAGCCAGCCACCAAGGCTCGCGAAGGTACCAACCCCTTCACAGGCGAAAAAATGATGTTCTCCGCGAAGCCAGCTTCCAAGACTGTTCGCGCTAACGCACTCAAAGCCTTCAAAGAAGCCATCAAGTAATAACCTGCTTGATCTCTCCTCCCTTATAAAAAAACCCATGGCCAAAACCCCATGGGTTTTTTTACGCACCTATCGATACGTTGATTCCATACTTTTTCTTTTTTCTTTTTTTTCTCCATGACCCAACCCTCTTCCGCTGGAAGAGGGCGCTTCGCTTCGCTAGAAGGGGTTTTGGTTTTGATTTTACTTTTCGTTTATTGATGGGGCTTGTTTAAAGGCGGAGCAGTTGCGACGGGGAAACTCTTGGTTGGGGTTTGGGGCAACTGCTCCATTTGCAACCTTTATGCTTTGCACCAACGGGAAGACAAATAAGCCAAGCCTTTGTGCCCTGAAGCGGCAAGATCAACCAGCCTAGGGCGCCGCCCTAGGAAATGGTTAAAAGTTGGAGTTGTGCAATTTGCAGCGGGGCTTCCCCGTCGCAATTGCACTAAGATTAAGAAACGACCAAACAAAAACAGAAAAGTAATGGGGATAAACAAAGCAGCGGGCAAGCGAAGCGAAGTACCCTTTTCCCGGAGGGAAGAGGGCAGGGAGTTGGGGGAAAAAAAGAAAAAAAAGAAAAGGAAGGTAACGAAAGGTAAAAAGAAAAGAGGGCGACGCCTTGGGAAATTTGAAGAAGCATTTATTTGTTATGTGCTTTTCCTAAATGGGTAGAAAGGTTAAAGTGAAATGGTGCAGGAGGTTAGAGGGTAAGATTTATGGAGGATGAAATGGAAGTCCAGCAGGAAAAGCGAAGTTATTTCACACCTGAGCCAACAAAAGTTGTTATTGAAAACATGGAAACAAAAAGCAGCCTGGAAATTGAAGCACGGGTTACCAGGCTTGAGAATGCCCTTGCAAACCTTCAGGATCAGGGGCTTTTGGAAGAACGCATTGTAACCAGATTGGGAGGGCGGATTCAGAAAAACGAGAATACATCCCCGTTTACGCCTGTTAAAACAAGTGGTGCGGAAATCCTTACGCCTGCTTATTTAGAGGACGTGGTCGAGGTTCCTGGTTTGAATCCTTTGATTGCGGGTAAGTGGTTCTTTAGTGAAATCGTGCCAGAATTGCGGGCGATGTCGTGCATGTTTTTTGATCCCCGGTATCGGTTGGGGGCATGGAACAAAGCTGTGCCTGCCGGTCTTTTTTTGCTGATTATTCTTTCCGGGTATTGGGTGCCTTTTTCGAGCCTGCCTGTTGTGGGCAGCCTGTTCGATTCTATAATTATGTTGGGCTTGGGGTATTTTTTAATCAAGATATTAAGCGCTGAGGCGAGAAGATATCGCCAGCTTGCGCCAGGTTTGCCTAAAAGCCTGAGGTTGGGCCAAGATTCCAAAGAAGCTTAGATAACGCTCGAAAGAAGGTTAAGCAATGAATGATACACGCATAGTTCGCCTGGGAGTGAATATTGATCATGTTGCAACGATCAGGCAGGCCCGGCTTGGGCACGAGCCCGACCCGGTTGCGGCAGCAATCATGGCGGAACTTGCGGGCGCTGATGGTATCACCATTCATTTGCGCGAGGATCGCAGGCATATTCAGGATCGCGATTTAAGGTTGCTTCGTCCGGTGGTGCGCTGGCTGAATTTAGAGATGGCTGCAAGTGATTTGATCGCAGATCTGGCATTGGAAAATAAACCTGATGAAGTCACTTTGGTGCCCGAGAAAAGAGCAGAGCTTACGACCGAGGGGGGATTGGATTTGATTGCCAACCGTAATCAGGTTGAAAAAGTCATGAAAAAGCTTTCGGGTTCGGGGATTATTATTTCGCTATTCATTGATCCTGATTGCGAGCAGATAGAAACCGCACGCGCCTTGGGTGCCCACGCAATCGAAATTCAAACTGCAAGGTATTCTGAAGCCAAGACCAAGGTGAACATAGATCGAGAGTTGGATGAATTGCGCGAAGCCACCCGTTTTGCCCGCGAGCTTGGCTTGCACGTGCATATGGGGCATGGCTTAAACTACCATAATGTGCAGGAAGTTGCTGCAATTCCCGGGGTGGAAGAGCTGAATATTGGCCATAGTATTATTTCCCGCGCAGTCTTGTTTGGTTTTGATCGTGCTGTAAAAGATATGAAATCAGCAATTGCGGAAGGCGCTGCATGCAGAGTTAGGCGCTAAGCTAAGAATTTTGCGATTTCCCTATCGCAAAAAAAAACACTTTTTGATTAGAATTCAAGAATATGGGCGATTTGGATCCGCATACCCCATCCTAAGGGGGTTTCGTTCTTGAAGGAGTTTTCGCATGGCAAGGAAGCTATCGTTTGTTTTGGTTCTTTTTATAGCCAGCCTTAGCATGGCACAGGCCCCAGCAGTAAAAGCCCCCCCAGGCACCGCTGCACTTGTTAATGGCCAGCCTATTACTGAAAGTGCGGTTCAACGCAGCCTCGAGCGCATTCCACCTGAACGCAGAGCAGCGGCCCGCCCCGAACTTATCAATCACCTCATCGATAATATGCTGGTCGATCAGTATCTTATCCAGCAGAAAATTGTTGCAGATGTTGCAGAAGTGGATAAACGCCATGCTTTGATGAAAGCGGAAATCGTAAAGCAAGGCAAGGATTATGCCAAGATGCTTGAAGAGTTGAAACTGAACGATGCAGAATTAAAAGAACATATCGCAGCAGAAGTGCGTTGGGAAAAATACACCGATTCCCAAGCCACCGATAAAGCCCTACAGGATATCTTCGAGCAAAACAAGGAAGTGTTCAATGGCGCCTCCGTACGGGCCCGCCATATCCTTCTTACCGTGGCCCCAACGGATGAGGTTGAACTAGAAAAAGCCCGCCTTCTTATCCTAGCCTATAAAAAACAAGTGGAAGACACGGTAAAAACCGAAATGGCAAAACTTCCACCCACCACTGATAACCTTGCCAAGGAAAAAGCCCGCATTGCATTGCTTGATGAAACCTTTGCCATCATTGCCAAGGATAAATCCACCTGCCCATCGAAAGACCAAGGAGGCGATGTAGGCTGGTTCACCCGAGATGGCGTAATGGTCGAAAATTTCTCGAAGACCGCGTTCGGTCTTCCCCCTTATTTATTAAGTGACCCTGTTAAAACCCAGTTTGGATATCACCTCATCCTGACCACCGAAAAGAAACCAGGCAAAGATGTTAAATTCGAAGAACTTAAAGGCGAAGCCAAGGAATACTTCGCTGAAAAACTTCGGGAACGTATGTCCGAACATGTGCGCAAGTTTTCGAAAATCACAATCTTCCCCGCACCCCTAGGTACTTAATAGCGCCCATTAATTATTAAAACCCATGGCTCTCCCCCAGCCATGGGTTTTTTTATGTACCTACCCATGCCTTGAATCCAAACTCTTTTTCTTTTCCTTTTTTCTCCATCACCCAACCCTCTTCCGCTGGAAGAGGGCACTTCGCTTCGCTAGCAGGGGTGTTGGTTTTGCTATTACTTTTTGTTTCTTGAAAGGTATTGTTTAAAGACGGAGCAGTTGCGACGGGGAAGCCCCGCTGCAACTGCTCCATTTGCAACTTTTTGGTTTTGCACCAATGGGAAGATAAACAAGCAAGGCCCTCGTGCCCTGAAGGGGCAGGCTCAACCAGCCTAGGGCATCGCCCTAGGAAACGGTAAAGAACAAAACCATCGTTCACCTAACAGCACCAGCGGATTAACATCCGCCGCTCAATAAATAGGACCGATGTGCCCTGAAGGGGCAGGCTCAACCAGCCTAGGGCATCGCCCTAGGAAATAGAGAAGAATAAAAACATTTTCACCGCCAAGACGCCAAGAGCGCAAAGGAAGAAAAGAATAAAAACTTGTATTCTGCTACTTAGCGAACTTAGCGTCTTCGCGGTAAGATTCTTGGATTTAAAAACATTTTCACCATCGTTCACCTAAAAGCACCAGCGGATTTACATCCGCCGCTCGATAAATGGGATTGTTCGTTATTCGAATAATACGGCACTCAATGGGGAGGAATTAAAAGTTGAAATTGTGCAATTTGCAGCGGGGCTTCCCCGTCGCAATTGCACTA
>CAZYAY010000162.1:0-4927 GCA_964646215.1 uncultured Candidatus Kuenenia sp.
TGGCCCCCATGCCACCAATGCTGATGGTTTTTAAAACTTCAAATCTATCGGCTATCAACTTATTAAGCCAAATACTTTCAAAATTCAGCACGGGCATGCTCCAAAAAACAAAAGAAAGGGACTAAACTTGAAAGCCGTGAACCTAAATTGCCCAAATTTAGTATCCACTCATTCTTTTCTCTCTTACTTAGCCCACGCATAGTAATGTCAAAATCTAGAGCATACAATTAAAAAAAACACAAAATTAAAAATAATTTATGAAGGCTTTATTTTCAAAATTTACACTTAAGAAAATCCTACCAAACCAATTATTTTTCTTTCTGTTTTCCTTTTTGATTTTAATGGTACTGCTTTTGGGGCATGCGGCCTAATGGTTCGCAACCAATAGTATGGGTGAGCATTTAATAAATCAACACGAACGAAAAGATTATGAAGATGGATGGGATTGAAATCTTATTTTAATTTAAACCAGGAAGATAAAAAGCAGTTTAAAAATAGGTACTTAAATTATAGGTGATAAACAAAAGGACTATGGTTTTTATTTCCAGAAAAACTTTTTGTTTCTTTGCGAAAGTTTAAAATTTGCCCAACAACATCATTCTTGAATTTCCATTTTTGATCTTATTCTTTTATTTCGTTAATAAAGTGTCAATCAGTCCGAATATAGGGTTGTCCGGCAAGAAACTATCAATTCAAGAAGATAAAATCTTCTGATTGAGCCAAAAACTACTTGCATGAGATATGTTTTGTAATTGGTTGTGATTTTTTGAATGTTACTACTTTTAAAGTTTCCTCCCCCTTTTTTTAGGGTGGTAATAATTCAAATGATTGGAACCAATTTAAAACAGTAGTTTTTTAAGTATTAACCCAGATCTTTAAAAGCTCGGCTTTTGAATAATCTGGGTTAAATACTTTTTACCATTGATTTTTTGAATCGGAAAAATGTTTTGATCTGTTTCTGTTGGGAATTAAAAGTTCACCAGCAATGAAGGCAGCCTGGAAGGCAAAGATATTAAGGAATAAACATGAGTGAATTTACAGATTCAGACGGGATGGATCTTTTGTTGGAAAAACTTCGCAATAATGACAAGGATGCTAAAAATGCGATTATCGTCCAAACCCTTAACAGGCTCGAAAGAATTTCCAGAAGGATGTTTCATAAATTCCCTGCTCTTCAGCAAAGTGAAGAAACAGGCGATATTTTGCATATGCTCGTTTTAAAACTTGATAAGGCCTTATCGACTGTAGTCCCCGATTCCGTGGCAGGTTATTTTGCATTGGTTAATCTTAACCTCAATTGGATTCTCAAGGAACTTGCCAGAAAAACCAAAGCTTCCGGGGTTTTAAAAAGCAATGGCATGAATGATATTTTGAACGGGGTTAGTGATCCTTATTCAGGCCCAAAAAGTAATCTTGAATGGGTTGATTTTTTTGAAATATTGGAAAAATTATCGCAGGAGAACAGGGAGGTTTTTGATTTGATATGGCTGCAGGGTCTTGATCAAAAACAGGCAGCCAAGGTTCTGGGTATTTCACTTAGGACTTTCATTCGAAGGTGGATCAAATCGAAATTGGAAATTCGAAAATTGATCAACGAAGAACTTTCAACTCCTGATGTTAAATAACATGAATAATCTATTTCCCAATAATATTCCACAATTGATGAAACTACTGGAAGAATGGGAGTATTCCAGATTAAAAGGTAAAAAATTACCAATCGAATATTATGTAAATCAATGCCCTGAATTTCCCGACCTGGTACGCAGGTATATCACAATGCTTGAGGAGATGGATTGGTTGATGGTTCCCGGTACTACAAACTCTAACTCAAATGACATCGACTTGGATTCTTCAATAACCACCAATTTTAAAAATGAACATAACGAATGTTGCAAGGAATTCGGCTATCACCTGATTGAACCGATTGGATATGGGGGTTCCGGCCAGATCTGGAAAGCCGAAGGGTTGGGCGATATGCCCGTGGCTATAAAAATAATCTCGCTGGATAATAAATTATCCATGAAGGAAATTAGGGCCTTGGATTTGTTCAAGACGATCCGACACCCACACTTGTTGTCTATTTTTGGGTTTTGGTTTAAAAATAACAAACTATGGATAGCATCGGAATTAGCTGACTGTAATCTTTACGATGTTCACCAGTCGTATATCGCCCAAGGTGATCCAGGCATTCCATTTCCTTTATTAATCCGGTATTTTGGTGAAGCAGCTGAGGCCATCGATTTTTTGAATTTGCAAAAGCATCATCTTTTTTCAGGCTTGGATTCATTTGTCCAGCATGGGGATATCAAGCTTCATAATTTGCTGATTGCCGGGAATTCAATCAAACTTGGTGATTTTGGCCTCGCCCGTTGCATAGGGCCGGAAACAAACAACCATAGTGGTTATTTCACCACGGCCTATGCTCCACCAGAATATTTTGATGGGAAAACCTATCCTGCTTCTGATCAGTATTCCCTTGCGGTTTCTTATGTTCGCCTTCGGGGCGGGGCTTTCCCATTTAATGATCTGGCTTCTGAAAAAATTGCATCTGCACGGTATCGATCACCGAATTTAGCAAACATCCCTGTCGCTGAGCGCCCACATCTGCAAAGAGCCCTGGCAATCAATCCCAGGGAAAGATGGCCTGATTGCAGGTCCTTTATCGAAGCATTAAAATCCTCAACACAAATAAAACAGTAAATTTAACACATCTATTTCGATTTAGAATTAACCCTATTCGAAAAGTATTTCCCAAAATTTAATTGTTACTAACACCCTTTAATACACTTGTTTCGTTGTTAATAACCACCTTGCCTATTTTTT
Source organism: uncultured Candidatus Kuenenia sp. (assembly GCA_964646215.1). Classification (GTDB taxonomy): domain Bacteria; phylum Planctomycetota; class Planctomycetia; order Gemmatales; family Gemmataceae; genus UBA969. The sequence goes on from CAZYAY010000162.1 coordinate 2,824, forward strand.
AAACCTTCTTTTTTTGACATGTCAGGCCCGCCTCATCCGTTGTTTCTTTAAGAGAGACTAAAGCAAGTTCTTTTATTGCTTCATTTGGAAGGCTTGTATTTTTCTCTTTTCTAATCTTACTTTTCAAAGCTTGATTCGTTGAAGGAGTTCCTATGTTTTTTAATCGTAAAAACAAAAGCAATGGTTATGGAAAAAATAAATATAATAAAGATCGTATTAATGGTCGTAATTTATCAGTCTTAAGTTTGGAATTTCTTGAAAGCAGGGTGAACCCCACTGCGATTGTCTCAACAGATTTGCTGGATTATGCGCCGGGCTCGACTGCGCTGATTACCGCCAATAATTTTATGCCCGGTGCCGATGTCACTTTCCAGGTGCAGCATTTGCTTGCCGGTGCTGATGGTGTTTTTGGAACCGCTGACGATACGCCTGATCCAATTTTAAATTCCTCCGGCTCTGGGCACGAACCCTGGACGGTCAAGGATGGTGGAGTTGCCGACCTCGATGGCTTGGCCAATGGGGCAATCACCACTTCCTGGTATGTGAATCCTGATGATTCCGCCGGGGCTACCTTTGTTCTTACTGCATCTGGAATTTCCCCTACGGGTGTTCTAGAAACCGCTAGTACTGTGTTCACCGATTCCGTTCAGCAACTTTGGGCTTGGCGCAATCAGGGTGGTAGTGCCGATACGTGGTCCACCAATACAGTCCAGAGTTCCAATGCTATTTTTGCTGATAGTGATGCTGTTCCTTTTCGCTGGACAAGCACAGTCAATGGCAGTGGGGATTTGCAGGAGGGGGTAGTTTACACGGTTCGATTAGAGTGGACTTTTTCGGGTGGCACCAATGATCCAAACCAGCTTTTTATTGATTACCTCACTTCTTATAATGCGACTGAATCTGCCACTGGGCCTTTTCCTGGTTCCTTTATTGGCGGGAGCGAATCTACGATTAGCATCCCCACAGATCCTGATCCCCTTGTAAAAGCCCAGACATCTGGGGTTTTCACGCTTTATAATATTGATTCTCAAACTCTTAAGTTTACTTCTGGTTCAGCTTCAGATCCTTATGTTGAGTTTCCCATCAATAATAATGAATCTCATAAGTACATCGATATTCAATTCTCCCCTGATGATGGGGATGGCATACTCAACGAAAAATTAAATGTGGGGATCGCCTGGGGCGGGCATCTAGCTTCAGAGACAATTTATGGGGTTAACAATGGTGCAAGTAATTTTCCTGGTGCTTCATCGATCATGAGTGTTGACTTTGATCCTTCCTCCAAGGGCGATGTATCAACGCTGAGTATCAACACCAATAGCGCAATCGTTCCTCAGGGATCTATCACCATCGTTAAGGATTCCTCGCCTAATTCTCTTCAAGATTTTACATTCATGGCAAGTAGTTCGGTTTTATCCACCATACCAGCTTCGTTCACCTTGGATGATGATTCCGGGGTTGCTGGTGCAGATTCAACCTATTCGAATTCAATAATGTTTTTCGGCCTTACTGCTGGGACTTATACCTTTACGGAAAATTCTGTTTCAGGTTGGACTTTGTCTAGCTTGACTGCTGCGGAAAATGGTCCTAGTGACACCACCGCCAACGATATTTTCACTACAAATCTTGGTGCCCGGACCTTAACCATCACCCTTGCGGATGGCGAAGTTTGGACCGGCACCTTCACGAACACGGTAATAGCAAACAGCCCTCCCGTGGTAACCACCAGCGTTGGTGTTACAGCGTTTACGGAAGGGAATAATGTCACATCCATTCCAGTAGTCGTGGATGCTGCTATTACCGTGAATGATTCTGATAATGCAACTTTAAGTACCGGTTTGGTTTCCATCACCGGTAACTTCCAGGCCAGTGAAGATGTTCTTGCATTTACTAATGTTCCCGCCACCATGGGGAATATTGTCGGCATTTATAATGCCGTTACTGGGGTGCTTTCCTTTAGTAGTGCAGGGGCAACTGCAACCCTTGCTCAATGGCAGGCCGCTTTTAGGTCAATAACTTATACCAACAGTTCTAATACCCCAAATACCTCTACAAGAACAGTTTCTTTTAGGGTTAATGATGGTACCAATGATAGTAACCTTGC
>CAZYAY010000163.1:0-2470 GCA_964646215.1 uncultured Candidatus Kuenenia sp.
TCTTCATTGGTTGCTGGTGTTGCGGGTGGTGTAATTCAAACCACGCCTTATATCGGGCAACCCGCATACAAGAAAATGGGTGCAAGGGCAGGGTATACTTTTCTCACTGCTTTGTTTATTGGCTTGGCAGGATTCATGGGTGGCCTGACAGTTCTTTTCCATGTGCTTCCCAAGGTTGTGCTTTTTCCGATTCTGATTTTTGTTGGAATTGAAATCACCTCCCAGACTTTCCGGGTGGTTAATCCCAGGCATTATCCCGCACTCGCACTAGCGATTCTGCCTTCGCTTGCCTATCTTGGCTTGCTGTTGATCAAAAGTATTTACGGTCCTGTTTTGCCCGGAAACCCTGAAGCTATTAATGCCATTCAAACCCTTCGATGCCTTGCCAACGGGTTTCTTATTTCCGGCATGTTGTGGGCTGCAATGATGGTTTCAATTCTTGATGATAAGATGTCCAAAGCCGGTTGTTATTGTTTTGTTGCCGCCCTCCTGGCGTTTTTTGGGGTCATTCATTCCCCCCTTGGGGATGAAGCTGTTGGATTTCCATGGGTCATACTCGCCTCGATTGATAAACCTTTTTTTGATGCGGTAAAAGTGCAATCCCCCTATCATTGGGCTAGTGGGTATTTGATCTGTGCCGGGTTATTGCTCTTGTTATCAAAGTATGGCAAAGCTGCGGATGAAAAGTTGACGGCAGAAGAAGAATTTGAATCAAAGTCTTCCGGGAAGATATAATAGAAAATATGAAACATTCCATGGGTATTCTCATGAAGTTCAGTTTTGGATTAAAATATCTTGGATTAGCCATCTGTGATTTTTTTTCATTCTTTTTGATAACTTACTTTCTTTTCTTTGGGTCGCAAGCACTTGCAACCGCCCCTTTCCCTGCGGTGGTCATACCTGTTTCCACTCCTTTTGAAAGTGAAAGCGCAAAAAGAGTTCGCAATCTTGCGCTCGAAGCACTCGACAAATTCATTCTTGAGACCAAGGGGATTCCCGCTGCAGAACGACCGGTTTTTAAGTTGATCCTCGATTTTAATCCGCAGGGAAAAGCCTTCACTTCTGAATTCGGCCCCGCTTACGATCTCGCCCAATCCCTGCGCCTGTTAAAAAACAGAGGTAGCTTGAGTATTTTTGGCTGGGTTCATGGCGAAGTGCAAAGGCATGCGGTGCTGCCTCTGCTTGCCTGCGATAACATTTATTATTCGAAGGATGCGCTGGTGGGTGGCGTGGTAGGCGATAGCGGGGAATTTTTGAGCAACACCATCCGGACTGCTTACGATGAAATAACCGCGGGAAGATTTTCCAGGGTTGTGATTCGGAAAATGTACTCGCCTGACCTGGTCATTGTGAAAGCCACCAACCCCAAGGGACGTGAGATTTTTGTCGAGCGGTCGGAAGATCCGCAGGGGGAAATAGTTTTGCAGGCGGGCAAAGAGGGGCGCTACGATTTTAACACCGCCAAGGCCCTTGGCATTTCGGAGCAGGAACCTGCTGATAACCTCGGGGCACTTGCCTCAATTCTCAGGCTTTCTGCAAAAAGTATGGAAGATGCTACTGCTTCGAGCCGGGAACTGGTGCCTTGGAAGATTGTGCTTACAGGGCAGATCAACCCGGAGTTGTTTGAAAGATTCAAGCGCAGGGTGAGCAGGGCGGTTGGGCAGGGTGCAAACTGTTTGATTTTGCAGTTTGAATGTGGCAAAGGCAGGGTGGATTCCGCCCTTGAAATTGCCAACTTTATCAGGGATCTTGAGAAATCCTCGCGTGTCAATCCAATAAAAACCATTGCTTTTCATACCACCCGGGCAAGGGATCTTTCGTTTATCATGTCGCTTGCTTGTTCCAAAATCATCATGGAAGACGGGGCCTCGCTCGGGGCGATGGACGAAGGTTTGATTTCCAATCCAGAAGTAAAACTGCGCTTGCGTACCCAATTAGAAGAGTTGCTGCAGGATAAACTTGCAACCAAGTCGGAAGCGAAATTGCTGGCTGGGGCATTTCTTAGCTCTTCAAGCCGGATAGCTTTGGTGGTTCACAAGGTTTCGGGTGAAGTCAAGCTGATCGATTCAGAAGAGTTGGTCAACCAGCCAGCATACAAACTCGAATTACAAATCAAGCCATTCGCCAAGGAGGATGAAAACAAGCCGTTGCAACTTAGGGCGGAGCAGGCGGTGGATTCCCGAATAGGGCTGGCCAATTCCGTTGCAAAGGATGTTGAAAGTGCATTGCTTTCTGAAAACTTCAAACCTGAAAGCGTGCCTATTTCGGGAACCGATTGGCTCGATGAGTTGGCGGAGTTTCTCACCCATCCATGGACTCGTGTTGTTCTTATAATGCTTGCAATCACCTGCCTTATTCTTGAAGTGAAGATGCCCGGCGTCAGCTTGCCCGGGGTTTTATCAGCGTTGTTTTTTGTCTTGTTTTTCTGGTCGCACTCCCAATTTTCGGGTCAGATTTTCTGGCTAGCAAT
>CAZYAY010000163.1:2570-4865 GCA_964646215.1 uncultured Candidatus Kuenenia sp.
GATCTATTAGTTGGGAAAACAGGTAAAACGCTTTCGGAGTTGCGCCCATCTGGTATAGTTGAGTTCGAAGGTCGGAGGATTGATGCGATTAGTGAAGGGTTGCTGATTGCTGAAGGCCTGCCTGTTGTATGCATTTCGGCCCAAGGTGGGCATGTGGTGGTAAAACCATTTGTTACAACGGGATTAGAGAATGAAAAGATCTCTAACATGGATTTGAATTAATTTAAGTGCAAGAACTGTCTGAATAATAGGGAGATTTTAATGTTTGGTGAAATTCTAGCTGCTTCTGATTCGATCAATACCGTTTATCTGGTCGGCGGTGTTATCGGATTTATCATATTTCTTCTGGTGGCATTCTTTCTCTTGAACTTCGTGGGCCTTTGGGTTCAGTCGTTTCTGACGGGAGCAGGAATTGGGTTTGTTGATATGTTAAGGATGAAATTGTGCGGGCTTGATTACACAACGATTGTGAAACAAAAAATCGCGTTGGTTCAGGCTGGAGTCAAGGATGTGACCCCTCAAGATATGGAAGCACATGCACTTTCACGCGGTAATTTACAAAAAGTGGTGAGTGCGGTTATTGCAGCCCACAAAGCCAAGATGGATTTGAAATGGAGTGCTGCTGCTGCAATCGATCTTGCTGGCCGCGATGTTTATGAAGCTGTAAAGCGCAGTGTAGATCCTAAAGTTATTGATTGCCCTGATCCTTCCAAAGGTAAGACGACTCTCGATGGGGTATGCAGGAATGGTATTCAGTTGCGTGCACGTGCGCGTGTTACGGTTCGAACCAAGCTCGACAGGTTGGTTGGTGGCGCCACCGAAGAAACGATTATCGCCCGTGTTGGTGAAGGTATTGTTAAAGCGATTGGTAGTGCGGAGCATCATACCGATGTGCTTGCAAACCCGAACTTGATTTCGCAGGCGGTTCTGAAGAATGCCTTGGATTCGCAAACAGCGTTTGAGATTGTATCGATAGATGTTGCTGAGATTGATGTGGGCGTGAATGTGGGTGCGAAGTTGCAGGAAGAGCAGGCTGGTGCCGATCTTCGCGTTGCACAGGCAAATGCCGAAAAGCGCAGGGCCCTTGCAGTGGCTTTGGAGCAGGAGATGCGCGCCAAGACCGAGGAAAATCGCGCCCAGGTTATTCTTGCAGAAGCAGAAGTGCCAAAGGCGATTTCGCAATCAATCCGTGAAGGGAAAATGGGTTACATGGATTACTTCCAAATGAAAAACTTGCAATCCGATACCCAGATGCGAAATGCGATTGCAGGTTCTCCTGAAAGGGCTTCTTCTTAAATCTTTATCAGGTATATGCCATGGACTTGATTTTTGCAGTAGGCTGGGAAGGATTTATAATCCCTGGAATCGCTTTTGTGATATGGGTGATAAGTTCGTTGGCGGGCAATAAAAATGCCCCGCCAAACCCGAAGGCTGGGGCTAAGAATCTGGGGCCCGGTAATCAGGCTCCGCTTTCCGACCTCGATCGTTTTTTTCAAGAAGCCAAGCAGCGCAGGGCCAAAACTGACCCTGTTCCAGTGGCTTCTCTTAATGCTGAATCTAATGTGCCCAAGGTTAAAAGGCGTTCCACCGCTAAAGATCCCCTCAAAAGAACCAAGTTTGAATCGCCTGCAGTTCCATTTTTCTTAGATCAAAGTGCGATCAATTTGGAAAATCCGGCTATTACCGTTCAGGCTGAAATAGTAAAAAAAGGTGCTAATGAGCCGGTAGTTTTGCCACCTTCACCAGCTACCATAAGCAAAGATTCAAAGCGTAAATTCGCTTCTAAAACCAGCCCCTTGATTACCGAGGCTCTTGCGCTTTTAAAAGGACCGAAAGTGATTGGGTCGGCTTTGGTTTTGCAGGAAATTCTGCAACCACCTCTTTGCATGCGCCGTAGACAACCCAGATAATTCAAACAACAGATGTTTCTACCCGTTCAGAAAATTCCAAATCTCGGTGGAAGCGTGGATCTTGTTGGAAGGTTTTCCTGCAAGGCGCTTGTTTAAAGTTCCCTTTCCCCCGGGCCAATGGTGGCCTAATTCTTCAACCACAATGGTTCGAAAAGGCGTGTTAAGTTTGCCACAGTTCCTGTCTGTAATTTGAACCCCGTTTTGATTTTCGATTTTACTTGGGGAGTTGACTCCGCCCAGGGCTTTTTCCCAAGCGGAAATTGTGGAAGAAACTGCGGGCCTGTTTTCCGAAAGACGGGTCCAGGGCGAAATGATTGTCCCGCCTTCAAAAGGCATCAGTGGGTCGGTTTTTCCCATGATAAAAATGGTGGGAATGGCAAGGTTG
>CAZYAY010000164.1:0-4850 GCA_964646215.1 uncultured Candidatus Kuenenia sp.
TAATTTTCAATTGAACGATAAACCAAAGTTTAATTTATCGGGTTGGGTAAAACCATTCAATTTGGGTTCAATCGGCAGAAAATGAGAAGTTTAGCCACACAAGCGAAGTTGGCCGGTAACAAATGATGATTGATTTTTCCTTTATAAAAGTCGAGTTATTATGTTTGATCTTGTAAATTTTAAATTATAATAATGTTTAGTACGTTCACTCCTTAGAAATACTTTTTTCAAAGATGTCATCATGATAAAAAGAAATTATCATTCAGCTTTTACCTTAATCGAGCTTTTGGTGGTGATAGCAATCATCGCCATTCTTATAGGCTTGCTATTACCTGCGGTACAGAAGGTGCGTGAGGCTGCGGCACGCACACAATGCACAAATAACTTTAAACAACTTGGCTTGGCGCTTCATAATTTTGAAAGCACCATGGGTGGCTTACCTTGGCATCAGGGCCAGTTAAATGCTGTTACCGGAGGTGTTAATTACAGGCAAAGCGGAATTTTGGTTCTTTTGCCCTATCTGGAGCAAGCTGCATTGTTTGGCAGAATTGAAGCAGTTGATGGAGATAAAGATCCATGGAATAACTTTGTTAATCAATATACAAAAGTTCCTGGATTACTTTGCCCTTCCGATCCCGCACCAGTTCCAGGAAGTACAACCACTCAACAAACCAACTATATGTTTTGTCTGGGTGATTCCATAGATCAGATTCAATCCGGTCGTGAGCGGGGAATGTTCACTTCTTATCAGACCCCTGCATTATCCGGAAACCGGGTTGGTTTAAGATTAAAAGATATTACCGATGGAACCAGCAATACTCTTGCCATGGCTGAACGAAGGCGCGCCACAAGTGGATCTGCCCGTGATATGACCATGACTTATATTCAAGCGGGTAATTGGTTTACCACCCCGAATCAGTGCAGAGCCTCTTTTGATTTTGCCAGCAATTCTTTCCCCACCGCAGTTCCCCAAGGGGATCTTACAACTTGGTCTGGGGTTCGTTGGCACGATGGCGGTTCTGGGTTTTCAGGTGTTTCAACCAATGCTGCACCTAATAGTAGCCCCGCCTGTTGTTGGGTGCGCTGGGATGCAGGATCAGGGATGTATCCGCCTAGCAGTGCTCATACAGGTGGCGTTGTTGCTGTATTTGGTGATGCCTCTGTTCGATTTATCAATAATAATATTGATTCTGGCAACCAGAATGCCACTGGTACCGGCCTTACCGGACAAAGTCCCTTTGGTGTTTTTGGTGCCATGGGTACCCGCGCAGGCGAAGAAGCTATTTCCCAATAATCTTTTTATTATCAAGAAAGAATAATCATGAGACTTTATCTTCCTTTTGCATTCATCCTTGGAATGACCGCAGCGTTAGGCTGTGGTTCTAGTGGCCCCAAAGCACCGGAAAAAATCGCCACTACCCCAGTTGATGGTGTTGTCACCCTTAATGGCAAACCCGCTGCAGAGGTTTCTATTTCTTTGCATCATTCCGAAGGTAAAGTTGCTCCAAGGGGTATATCCGACAAGGAGGGTAAGTTTTCCATTTCCACCTATGGCAAAGATGATGGCGCCCCTGCAGGTAAATACAAAGTGACCGCTGCAAAAAATATGACCAAGGAAATCTCCCCAGGCGTGCTCGCACCACCCCCTCCAGGTGGTTTCAAATCCGATATCCCAACCAAATACGAATCGGTAAATACCACCGATATTTCCGTTGAGATCAAAGCTGGCGAAAAGAACTCGCTTAAAATTGACCTGAAGTAACAACTCCAGAACTATTCTTTCTGATTAATAAAGAAGGGGCCGGCTCATTTAATTGAGTCGGCCCCTTCTCTTTAAATAAACTTCAAACAATTTAGTTTTTTAGAGCTAGATCAATTTCTTTACTAGCTTTCTTGAAGTAAGAAACCAGCAGTTGATTTTCAAAACTAGGGTTTCTAGTTGAATACATGATCTCTATTGAATTTTCGATCGCCTGCTTTGCCTGCCTTAACTTCTTATCTGAAGAGTAGGAATCCGTGCCCTGGGATTGCGAATTGGTTTCTTTTGCAATCATCAGGGCTTTGTTGTTTTTTGTTTGAGGCGCATAAATATTGATCATTTTTATGGCTTTGTCCAGTTCTTCTGTAGCTTTGCCTTTGTGGCCACCATAAAAAGTTCCAGCAGAGGCCAAGTTTGATTTGGCTGATCCTATCGAATTCATTAGGTTTGTCAGGGTAGGGGAAGCGCCTTGATTAGCGTTCTTGTTTCCCATAGAACCAGCAGAGTTCTTGGTTGTTTTGTTGGATCCGACCGTACAGGTGGATCGCGAAGAGCCAGTGCCTCAGGCACCCCGGGTATCATTAATATAGCCTAGAGATAGAATGGTTGCGGTTAATGCGATAAAGCGGAACATATTGCATCCCTTTTTGGTTTTAACCAATTACTTTAAATATTGTATCACCTTATTGTGGAAAAGATACATAAAGCGATCTTAGAGAGTCATTATTTTGTAATAAATGACTCATTCCCACTACTTATTAAAGCGATAAAACTCACTTAAAGGGGCCAAAAATTATTCGATTAATAAATCATTTTTTTGACAGGCAAAGCGATTGGTTGATTGCTACTTCTCTGAAACCTTGCTTACGCCCACCACGGAAGCTTTACCCTGCCGTACCGCAACTGCTACAGCAACCATCATTTCCTTATCACCGATTTTCACTTCCAATAAAACCACGCGGTCGCCATCTTTTAAAATCTCGTTGATTTTTTCTTTATCCTCAGTCACCTGCTCCTTGATATTTTCGAAGGAGTGGATTTCTTTGACTGAATGAGTCAAGCCATTTGTTTTACCTGCATTCTTTTTGAATTCCTCAGTGAAGTAATTTTCCAGATCAACTTTGTCTTTAATGATGTCGCGGTTTTTTAAATAGAAAGGTGTGCCAGCTATCTTCATTGCAGCTTCAGGCTTGTTTGCCTTGAATGCTTCGAGAAAATCGCCGGCAGTTTTTTTTGCCAACTCATCCGCACTTTCAACAGCATGAACCAGCGTGGTTGAAACTAAGAATGCCATTATGACAAACATAAAATTCTTCATCATCAACCTCTTTCTCATGTGGAATATTGAAATATTACTTCTTTAACACTTTATCAAGAAATGAATATAACTCAATCGTTGGTTTGTCGTCTGCTTTTCCGATGTCCGCATTGATGCTGCCATGCGTCTTTCCCTCTGATGGATACGCACTAGCTGAAATTCCCGCAGCTTTTAATTCTTTCACCAACCGCTGCGATTGGCTCCCGGTTTCCGGATGGCCTGCTACATGCAGTATCAAAAAGGGCGGTATGTTTTTTCCTTTCGCAACATGGGTCACGGGCGATAATTCTTTCTGTTGTTTTTCATCCCCAAATTTCTTTCGGTAACTGATTGCACTGCGTTCGATAACCATCGCAATTTGCATGGGCACATCATAGGTGTCGCCATCCACGGGCACACAACCCTTGATGATTGTCAGTGGTAATTTTTCTGCTTTTAAGTAAGAGTCGTCTGTGGAAACCAGTGCGGCAAGTTGTGCCCCTGCGGAATGGCCCATGACGAGGAAGGTTGTCGGGTCGCCTCCGTATTCCTTGGCATGATCAAAAACCCAGCGCATTGATTTTGCGACATCTCCCGCCATCTCTTTGATGGATGCCGCGGGAATCAATCGATAGTTGGTGGAGACAAAGATAAAACCTTTTGCGGTGAATGCCTGCGGTTTGATTTGCACATCTTCCTTGTTGCCTGCTTGCCAACCGCCCCCATGAATCCAAAATATGATGGGAAGGTTTTTGGCGCCAACAGGTGCGAATAAGTCAAGCGTTTGCTTTTCGTTATTCGTTTCGGTGTAAGGAATATTGAGAAAAGCTTTGGGCTCCGTGGCAAATAAAGGAGAAGAAAGGAGAAGCATGGTAAGTAGGGCTGTTATGGTGTTTCGCACGGTGAATGTCCATTTAGGGAGACTGAGGGAATTACAATAAGCTGTTTTTTCTTTCATCCAACATTTATTTCTGGATCAGTTCCCCTATCTTGTTAAATCAATCTAAATTAATCGAACAAATTCCAAGGTTTTTTATCAGATTGCCCACTCCAAAATAGATATTGAAAATTACGGGAAATTACTATTAAGTGCTTATTAACTTTCCCAGATAAAAAGCTTAAATGGGCTGCATGGAATATGACAAAAGCATCCGGACATTACCTTTCTCTTTCTCCCTACAGAAAAATCGTGCTCGATCTGATGCATTTTAGTGCAAAGATTCCGATTGCAACCGTTGAGAGAAAAATGAGCTTATCCTCTGTGAAGATTGCCAGGCAGATGAGCCCGGATAAACCGAGCTGGACCAGCATTTTTGCAAAGGGTTATGGTTTGGTCGCCCGGGATTTTCCTGAGTTGCGCAGAAGCTTCATGAGTTTCCCCTGGCCCAAGTTTTATGAACACCCACATAGCATTGCCTCCATTAATGTTGAACGGGTTGTTAATGACGAAAATGTTGTTATCTATGGCTATGTGCGTGGGCCGGAAAACCGTAGCCTCACTGAAATCGATGAGATCATCAGGCACCATAAAGACGACCCCATCGAGGAGGTTCGCTCCTACACCCGAACCCGGGCGCTTAGTTTCGTGCCCTCAATCATTCGGAAGTTCGTTTGGTGGTATACCCTGAATGTTGAAGGGCCCAGGCGTTGCCATAACTTTGGTACCTTTGCGATTTCTTCGGTAAGTTCCATGGGTGCGGGATTGCTTAATCTCATGCCGATTCTTACCACTCAGATCCATTATGGAATGCTTGATAAAGAGGGCAACCTCGATGTCCGCCTTACTTTCGATCA
>CAZYAY010000165.1:0-4769 GCA_964646215.1 uncultured Candidatus Kuenenia sp.
CGCTGGCTGATGGGGTCGTATTTATGGCTATGGCATTTGGCACAACCAAGGGTCAGGCCCATCCAAACCTGGCTGGTGGTATCTGCACGATCCTTCACCGCTGCGACCCGGAATTCTTCATCATCGGTTCCACCTTCGGTATTGGTCATGGTGTTGCGATGGAAGGAAGTAGCGAGCAATTGATCATCGGTAGCGTTGCGCAGAAGATCGCCCGCGAGTTGATCGATGGTGAATTGATCATAGGAAAGATTGCGGTTGAAGGCATTGATGACCCAATCGCGGAAGGGCCATGCGTTAAGGCGCAATGGGTCGGAGCCATAGCCTCGGGAATCTGCATAGCGGGCGAGATCGAGCCAATGGCGGGCCCATTTTTCGCCAAACCTTGGCGAGGCAAGAAGTCGATTCAACTGGGTATCGTAAGCAGCGGGGCTTTTGTCTTCCAGAAAGCGGTCCATTTCTTCGGGGGTGGGTGGCAAGCCGATGAGATCCAAACTTAGCCTGCGAAGTAGCGCGACCTTCTGCGCTTCAGAAGATATTTCCATGCCTTGCGATTCAAGTTTGGATTGGATGAAGAGATCGATTGCGTTATTGATGTTGGATTGATTCTTGATGATAGGGAGGGAAGGGCGGGTGGGTTTATTGAAGGCCCAGTGTGAATGCTTGGAAGTTTCAACTTTTTCATCAGGCCAAATTGCTCCGCTGGCTATCCAGCTTTTAAGCAGGGCGATTTCTTTATCAGTCAACTTTGCACCTTTAGGGGGCATGACTTTGCCTTCCCTACCCACGGTGATCATTTTAATAAGCAGGCTATCTTCAGGTTTGCCTGGGTTGATTACCTTGTCGCCTGAATCGCCTCCTTGAAATGCAAGGTCTTTACGATCGAACCTGATGCCTGCTTTTTGTTTTTCAAGCCCATGGCATTCGATGCATTTAGCCTTCAACAGCGGGGCTATATCGCGCTTAAAGTCGACTTCCGCACCTTTGCCAAAATTGTTGCATAGAAGTAATGCAATCAAGGTGGGCAGGGAGATTATTATTTTCATGGCACATGGTTCCAAGTTTGCTAAGTAGGCAGGCGAATCCATTCAAGTTTTATCATTTCTATTCTACCATTACTATCTTATGTTTAAACAAGCTATTTTTGTCAAACCTTGGTGGGAGAATTATCATGGAGCATTGGTGGACTACCGGTTTGGGCCGCAAAATTTACGATCTCGAGCAACCCCGACGATCTACCATGCCTGTGCATCCTTCCCATAAGCCCGGTTATCAATATATGCTTCATAACCGCCATGAAGATACCTATAAGCCTGATCAAAAAGGGCCTCGCTCCAGTGCCTCGGGTGCCATTTATATGAAGGAACATACAGGTACGCATATCGATGCCTGGTGCCATCAGGCGGATCATATGCATTTGTGTGGAGGTAAAAAGATTGATACTTCGGTGCAATCCAACCAGGGCTTTTCTTATGGCGCGGTGGAAGATATTCCGATGATCGCCCGTCAGGGATGGCTATTTGATATCCCAGGGTATAGGGGCGTAAAAGAATTAGGCAGAGAGGAATATATCTTTCGTGCAGAGTTAGAACGCATGGAGAAAGAGTTGAACCTAGCGCCCAAGCCTGGCGATGTGGTTTTAATACGGGTGGGAACAGACCAATGCTGGCATGATGAAATCCGCTATATGGAATCTGCAGGGATGGCCCGAGATGCTGCGCTTTGGGCTGCAGAAAGAAAAGTCCTGGCGGTGGGCGCTGATAATATGTCTTGGGAACCAAACGGCGCGATTGATCCGGAGTTGGGTTCACTGCCTTGCCATCTGGAGCTTTTGGCACGCAGAGGCATTTACATCATCGAAAATTTAAAACTGGATGAACTGGCGAAAGACAAAGTCAGGCAGTTTTTGTTCATCTGTCTGCCATTGAAATTGATCGGGGCTACAGGTTCGCCCGTGCGGCCTATTGCCTTGGTGTGAAATTACCTTATTGTGCATGCAAGAGCATTTTGTTTAACAAGGAGAGAAACCATGTCTGGACCCTACATGCCTATTGATCGAAGGAAAGTTCTAGCGGGATCAGCGATGGCTGCAACAGCTTTGCTTACCGGCGCAGGAAAAGAAGAAACTGCGGTTGCGAAGCCCAGGCGCTATGCGATGAAAAAATCGATCAACCTTTGGGCGTTTCCCTATCCCGAGAAAATGAATCTGGAACAGTGCCTTCGCCTTGCAAAGAGTGCGGGATTCGATGCGATTGAGTTGAACTATGATCTCGATAATGATCTTTCGCCTAAGTCTGGCGCCAAGGAATATGCAGCGATTCGTGCGCTTGCAGACAAGATTGGTATTCAGATCAGCGGGCTTTGTTCCTTTCTTTTCTGGCCCTACCCTCTTACTGCGAATGACAATGCAAAAAGAGCCAGAGGGTTTGAGCTTGCAAGTAAAATGACCCAGGCGGCACATGACCTAGGCGTGGAAAATCTGTTGGTTGTTCCCGGAGCAGTTAACATCCCTTGGCGCACTGATTACGAACCTGTTCCCAATGATGTTTGCGATAAGCGGGCACGCGAGGCTATTGCCAAGCTTTTACCCAATGCTGAAAAGTTGAAGGTGAAGCTTAATATTGAGAACATCTTTTTCAATGGTTACCTGATGACACCAGGCGAAATGATCGACTTCGTGGATTCCTACAAATCCGAGTATGTGAAGGTTCATTTCGATACAGGCAACATCATGATGTTTCAATTCCCCGAGCATTGGATCAAGATGCTAGGCAAGCGCATTCAAAATGTTCATCTCAAAGAGTACACCAAGAAGGGAACTGATTATTCTTTGGAAACTTTCAGGCCCTTGCTTGATGGCACTACTAATTGGCCCGCAGTGATGGAATCCTTTGATCAAACGGGTTACAGGGGTTATCTCACCTTTGAATATTTTCATCCGTACAGCCATTTTCCAGAAGCTTTGATCTATCAGACCGCAGATTCCCTCGATCGTCTTTTGGGAATTAAATAAGTTGTCTATCAATGCTTTAAATTGAAATAAGTAATGAGGATAGAGTAATGAGCGCGAAATCAAGAAAAGATCAGATTTTAGAAATGCTTAAGGATGAGCCAAATGATTCATTCCTGCTTTATGGGCTGGCTATGGAGCACCAGAGCGCGGGCGAAGAAGAACAGGCTCTGAAAGTATTTGGCGATTTGATGGAATCGAACCCTGATTACCCTCCCGGGTATTTGCAGGCGGGGCAGTTGCTCGCCAGGATGGGCAAAGAGGCACAGGCCAGAAGTGTTTATGAAAAAGGCATCCAAACCGCCCGGAAAGTGGGGGATGGGCATGCCGCCGGAGAAATGGAAAATTTCCTGTCTCTTCTCGATTGAGTTTCTGTTAAAATCTTGGAGTAAGATTTTGTGGAGTAATCAAACATAAAGGAGCATTGAAATGAAGGTTTTGATTTTTAGAACACTAGCTGCATCTTTTCTTGCATTGGCATTTACTGTTTTTGCAATCGCCCAAGATGGCAAAGGTACTGTCATCACCATTGATGGATTAAAATCGGTTACCCCCGCAGAATGGAAAGAGGAGCCACCAAGCAACAAAATGCGCTATGCACAATTTGTCCTGCCCAAGGTTGCAGGCGATGCCAAAGATGGCGAAATAGTAATTTTCAAGGGCCTCGGTGGTTCAGGAAAAGCAAATATCGATCGTTGGAAAGAACAGTTCTCCACAAACGATGGCGGTAAGCTGGGCGAAAACGATTTCAAGATCACCGAAATCAAAGTTGCAGGAAAGCCTACCTTGTATCTGGATGTAAAAGGCGCTTACAAATACAAGGCTGCTCCGTTTGACCCTAATTCTAAAACAGTGCTTATGGAAAACTCCCGGATGTTGGCAGCCCATGTTGATGCCAACGATATTTATCACATTAAATTGACCGGGCCTGCAAAGACTGTCGAAAAGTACCGTGATGGTTTTGAAAAATGGCTTGCCAACTTCAAGTAAGCTCGTTTTCTTTAATCTGATGATTACCGGAGCGGCATGGATCATACCAGCCGCTCTATTCTTTTTAAGGTTGCAACATTGCAGGACATATTCTTCAAGTACGAACTTCCCCCGGAATTAATTGCGCAACACCCTCCGCAAAAGCGAGAGCAATCCAAGTTGATGCTCGTGGATCGAAAAACATCCAGCATCTCCCACCATTTCTTCTCTGATCTTCCATCTTTTTTAAGAAAAGATGATCTGCTTGTGTTGAATGATACCCAGGTGGTTAAAGCGAGATTGTATGGCAAACGCAAAGCAACGGGCGGAAAATGGGAAGGGCTTTATCTTAAGACTTTGGAAAATGGCTTATGGGAGATGATGAGTTATACGCGAGGTTGGCCATTGCCTGGCGAAACTATTACGGTTGAACCCGGGCCCTTGGAGTTGTTGTTGGTGCAGAAAAATGCAGGGGGCATCTGGCATGCCAAGCCCAGTATAGAAGGCGATGCGCCTGCGATTCTTGAAGCACATGGAAAGGTTCCATTGCCTCCATATATTCGTAAGGGCAAAGCATTGGAGGAAGATACGCAAAGGTATCAGACGATTTATGCAAAACATCCGGGCGCGGTAGCTGCACCCACCGCAGGCTTGCATTTTACCGAAGAACTTTTCGCAACCCTAAAGGCCATGGGAGTTGATAAATCTTTTGTTACCTTACATGTTGGGCCTGGCACTTTCAAACCTTTGCCCGAAACGCTTCCAGAAAACTATCAGGTTGACCCAGAGTTTG
>CAZYAY010000166.1:0-4760 GCA_964646215.1 uncultured Candidatus Kuenenia sp.
TCCTAAAAACCGTGTAGCTTCTTTCACTGTACCTTACTGGTCAAATTCTTTTCCGTATTAATCCGTGGCTATACTGTATTTCTGCTGCTTCTATCCGTAGCTAATATCTTCTACTTAGCGTGCTCCTTAAAAGCCCCTATTTTAACGCCGAACTTTAAAGCTTTAGTCCAATTTTAAAATCTCCCAAAGATTCCAGGAAGATGTACCGATAATAAGGATGGTGCGAATTGTTCCTTGGATGCCCTATTGTTTTTAGCGGGAGATCGCCTTGAGTAAGACCTCACAATCCAATTCTTATTCGACTTCTTACAATGAAGTTCCTTACGAAAGTTTCCCGTTTCAACAAACGCACCCTGATAGGCTGGCGACGATCGCCCAGCTTTTTGGCTTACAATCTCCCAATGTTGAAACCTGCAGGGTTTTAGAAATTGGCTGTGCTTCGGGTAACAATCTGATCCCGATGGCGGAATACCTACCCAAGGCAAGTTTTCTTGGTATCGATTTATCTGCAAAACAAATTGCAGAGGGCAACAAGATCCTGAAAGTACTTGATCTTCCCAATATTGAACTTCGTTGCCAGGATATCATGGATTTCAACGAAGAGACAAAATTTGATTTTATCATCGTGCATGGGATTTATTCCTGGGTGCCCGCACCGGTACAGGAAAAGATCCTGGCAATTTCCAAGAAGAATCTTTCGCAAGATGGCGTGGCCTACATCAGTTACAATGTTCTTCCCGGATGGCATATGCGTGGTATGATCCGCGATATGATGCTTTATCATTCGGCTAAGTTTTCCGACAATGCCTCGAAAATCAACCAGGCAAAAGGGCTTTTGGAATTCTTAACAAAATCTGTCCAGGGTGATCAAAACCCCTATGGTTTATTTCTGAAATCTGAACTGGAGATACTTAAGAACCAAAACGATGGTTACTTCTTTCATGAATTTTTAGAAGAGAATAACTTTCCCGTTTATTTCCACGAATTTAATGCTGCTGCAAATCGAAATGGATTGAAATACCTTGGGGATACCGATGTTCGCACGATGTCGACCCGCAGCCTGACTCCTGAAGCCCAGCAGTTGCTGACCAAAACTCCAAGCATGATCGAAACCGAGCAGTACATGGATTTTTTACGTAATCGAATGTTCCGTACATCTTTGCTCGTACATGACAACAAAAACCCGATTTACAATATTAAGGCTTCGGACATTGTGAAGTTTAATGTCATTTCAACTTTAGCACCTGTTGAACAGAACATGGATTTGCACTCAACCAATCCGGGCGAGTTCATCTGCCATGATGGAAGCAAAATAGGGACCAGTGAGCCCCTTATGAAAGCAGCGTTATTATACTTGTATGAATCTATTCCAAACTCTATGACGCTTCGGGAAATTATTGAAGGCGCTTGCAAAAAACTCGGTTGGAAACCCCCTATAGGCGAAGAAGAGAATGCAAAAGTGATCGCACAAATTGGGCAGACATTGATTATGGCATATACCTCTCTACCCGTAGGGTCGCTCGAGTTTACCACCCGGCGCATTTGCCAGGCATCTCATGTTTCTTCCAAGCCCAGGGCTGTCAGGCTGGCGCAGCTACAAGCCGGCATGATCGGTGCGGTAACAAACCCAAGGCATCAAATGATTCGGCTTGGAGATTTCGAGAAGTTCCTTTTTCCAATGTTGGATGGCCAAACACTTGTGACTGAAATAATAAAAAACTTCAAAGATTTGATAAACTCAAATCAGATCATAGTGAAGGATAATGGGATGCAGGCTGATACTTCCAAGATCGATGAGATCATCCAGCATCAGGTTAGTAATTCATTGAAAGTGATTGCAAAAAGCGGCATGCTGATTGGCTAGAGGCTATTCCAGTTCAACGGTCCAATAGGCGTTATCAAGGAAGGTTCGCCAGGATTGATACTTGGAGTTGTTTAGTTTCAAGCTGAGTGAAGGGCTGCGCTTGGGTTTCTCTGGCTTACGGATCAAGTTCATGCTGGCCTGTTTGGGGGTTCGACCGCCTTTTCGAACATTACAAGAAACACAGGCACAGACGATATTCTCCCAGGAGTTCTTTCCGCCCTGGCTACGTGGCAGGATATGATCCAAGCTGAGTTCAGGCATCGGGAATTTTTTGCCACAATACTGGCATACATTGTTATCACGGGCAAAAATGTTCTTGCGGTTGAACTTGACTGATTGCTTGGGGAATTTATCGTATTCAGTCAGGCGAATAACCCTTGGCACTTGAATTTCGCATGAAACGGTGCGGACCCAATCATCCTCTTCTTTACGAAAAAACTTCGAGCGAAACTCACTAACCTCAAGCCAGGTGGAAAAATCGTAGGTGGAATACTGCCCATCCTCGGTACTGACCACTTCAGCCTGGTCTTTCACCAAAAGGATGAACGCCCTTCGAACATTAATAATCTGAACAGCCATGAACATCTTGTTCAAGACAAGCACACTGGAATCAAGAGGACAGGCTAACGAGGAACCCATATAATTTTTTCTGTTAGGATTAACAGACTTCAAAACCTTATAATTTTTAAAACAAGCATCCTTTTAAGATACAATACAAAATATGATAGCAGGGTAAAGTAAGAGTAAGCAAGCCTCCCTTAGTGCATAACTTCGTGAATTCTTAAAATATTCATAGAATAAAGACATGATTGAAAAAGATAAACTTAGCAATTCTGATGCGCGACTTGATGAAGAAAAGCTTGCAAACGGCTTGGTTTCGCGCGGATTGATGACCAACGAAGAAGTGAAAAAACACGCACCCGATGGCACCCTGGGCGCAGAAGGTTACTTAAAAAAACTTACCGGGGCAGGGTTGCTTACAAAAGCGCAAGCAGAGCGGGCCAAGCTGGACATGACGCTTCTGGTGGGCCAGCAAATCCCCGGGTATGTAATGCTTGAAAAATTAGGCCAGGGGGCGATGGGGGTGGTTTACAAGGCGTTGCAAATACGCTTGAACCGTCATGTGGCAATCAAGTTGTTGAAGGGAAAGAAAACCAACGATGCGGGGTTCTTCGCTGCGTTGGAACGCGAAGCGAGGCTTGCTGCAAAGTTAAGCCACAATAACATCGTGCAGGCAATCGATATCGGGTCTGCGGGGAAGTTTCATTACTTTGTGATGGAACTCATCGATGGCAAAACAATCCAAGATGAAATGAAAGCCGGGAAGAAACGATACGAAGAAAAAGAAGCGGTTGAAATCGTACTGCAGATCGCCCAGGCGCTTGACCATGCAAGCAAGCGGGGATTGGTGCACCGCGATATCAAACCCGCAAACATTGTGATGACATCTGAAGGGATTGCCAAGCTTGCGGATCTGGGGATGGCACGCGAAAATACTGATGATGCAACGAACACCCGCGAAAAAGGGATGATCATTGGCACTCCAAATTACATCGCACCAGAACAAGTGCAGGGTAAATCTGATATCGATACCCGGGCGGATATTTATTCTTTGGGTGGGACACTTTACCACATGGTTACGGGCCAGCCTCCCTTTGTGGGCAACACGGTTATGGAAGTGTTGAAAATGCACGAGAAAGCTGAACTGGTGCCACCAGATCACTTGAATGACAGCCTAAGCGCGGGCCTTGGTGAAGTTGTGGAGATGATGATGGCGAAAGACCGCAACATGCGCTACGGTTCGCCCGAGGCTTTAATCAAAGATCTTGAATGCCTGATGAATGATATGCCTCCGAAGCTTGCAAGGCAGAAAATGAGCTCTTCTCTTTCTGCGCTTTCAGAGGGAGAGACTGAATACGATGAAACCCATGAAGCCGAGTTGCCTCAATGGGTGATGATTACTCTTGCGGTTTTAGGCACCTTGCTGTTCATCAGCCTGGTGGTAAATATCGTAATGATAATGCGCAAATGAAGCAGTTTACTCGGGGGTCAGGAAAACCGCACCCAATGGGGGCAGGGTAAGTTCCAGAGAATAAGGGCGGTTATGCCATGACATTTCCTGGGATTGCTTGCGGCCTTGGTTGCCCTTGCCCCCGCCACCATAATAAGGTGAATCAGAATTAAGTATTTCGAGCCAGGTTTCCCCAAAGGGAACACCAACCCTATAACCATCCTTCACCAACGGGGTGAAATTAAAAACCGCCAGGACAGGTTTTGAGCCATCAAGATCCCATCGAAGAAAAGCAAAAACGCTACCTTCATGATCAGAGCAATCGATCCATTCGAGTCCGGAGGGTTCGCAATCTTTTTCATAAAGGGCGGGTTGATTTTTATACATCCGGTTGAGATCTGCGACGAAGTTTTCGATACCCCGATGCTGGGGCGAATGAAGCAGATTCCAATCCAAGCTTGAATCGTGGTTCCACTCGGCCCAAACGCCAAGCTCTGCACCCATGAAAAGCAACTTCTTGCCGGGCTGGGCAAACTGCCAGGCAAGTAACAAACGCAAGTTGGCAAGTTTCTGCCAGAAGTCACCGGGCATCTTGTTTAAAAGAGAGCCCTTGCCATGAACCACTTCGTCGTGGGAAAGCGGGAGGACGAAATTTTCCTGATCGCAATAAAGCATACGGAAGCTGAGTTCATTCTGGTGCCATTTGCGGTAAATCGGATCGCGTGAAGTGTAGCGAAGCGAATCATGCATCCAACCCATATCCCACTTATACCCAAAACCCAAGCCACCAGAATGAGTGGGCCTTGAAACCATGGGCCAGGAAGTTGATTCTTCAGCAAAAGTTTGAACATCAGGAAATCTAAAGTAAACCTCTTCGTTAAACTT
>CAZYAY010000167.1:0-4708 GCA_964646215.1 uncultured Candidatus Kuenenia sp.
GTGTGTATTGCTCATGGCCTGGGGTATCAGCAACGATGTATCTACGGCGGTCGGTGGAAAAAAATCGGTAAGCAACATCGATGGTTATGCCTTGCTCCCGCTCGGCTTCGAGTCCATCGACAAGAAGAGCGAAGTCAATTTTTTCGCCCTGGGTTCCATAGCGCTTGGATTCGGTTTCAAGCGCTTTAAGCTGATCATCAAAGATGCATTTGGATTCGTAAAGCAACCTGCCAATGAGGGTGCTTTTACCATCATCCACGCTCCCGCAGGTGATGAAGCGAAGGGTTTCCTTCTGCCTTTGTTCTTCAAGGTATTCAACGATGTTTTTCGCATGCAGTTCTGCCATTAGAAATAACCTTCCTGCTTTTTCTTTTCCATGGAGCCCGGCTGATCACTATCGATAAGGCGCCCCTGGCGTTCAGAACTGACGGTATTGAAAGTTTCCGCGATGATCTCTTCCATGGTGACCGCGGGGCTATCGATGGCAGCGGTCAACGGGTAGCATCCAAGTGTGCGAAAACGAATCATGCGCATTTGCGGCTTTTCGCCCGGCTCGATGGGAATTCGATTGTCATCCACCATGATCAACTGCCCATTGCGGATCACAACCGGCCTCTGCTTTGCGAAGTACAATGGCACGATAGGGATTTTTTCCACATGCAGATACTGCCAGATATCTAATTCAGTCCAGTTCGAAAGCGGGAATACACGAATGGTTTCGCCTGGGCGCATCCGGGTGTTGTAAAGGTTCCAAAGTTCAGGCCGTTGCAACTTAGGATCCCAGCGATGGCCCGCGCTTCGAAACGAAAAGATTCTTTCCTTGGCTCGCGACTTCTCCTCGTCACGCCTTGCGCCACCAAACACCACATCAAAACCATGGTGATCCAGCGCCTGCCGAAGCCCCTGGGTTTTCATCACATCGGTGTAATAGCTTGAGCCATGTGTAAACGGATTAATCCCGGCTTTCTTGCCTTCCTGATTGGTATGGACGATCAGTTCCATGCCGGATTCTTCCGCCATCTTTTTACGATGAGCATACATTTCCTGAAATTTCCAGGTCGTATCAATATGAAGAAGGGGGAAAGGCGGGGGTGCGGGGTAAAACGCCTTCCTCGCCAAGTGCAGCATCACTGAAGAATCTTTGCCGATCGAATACATCATCACGGGCTTGCGAGAGCCTGCAACGGCTTCCCGGATAATCTCGATGGCTTCTGCTTCCAACTGTTTGTAATGGTTCATAATTTATTGTTCAATGTAATAGTTACTTAGAATTTTATAGCAATTATGCTGAATTAGACCAATACCATAAGCATGCAAATGAAAGGTGAATTTGCATGGGCCATCTGGTTGATTCAATCCGCTTTCATTCATGCTTATATTTTTCCTCAGGAAACACCAACACGCGCATCTTGGCACCTACGATAACAATTTTTGGCGAAGCTTTTATAATATTTTCCCAACATTCAAAAGCCTGAATATTGGAAGTTTTTTCACGCGTTATAAAAAACACTTGACGACCTGCACAGATAACAAATGCAACAATCTTTCGCAGATCAAATTTCGAAAAAGCCACAATCGAAACAAAAGAATTGATATTCATCGAGGTGCCAGAAATCTTCCCGCACGCCATAACATGTGATCTCCACTCAACTTTTGCGCACGCACTTGAAACACACCCGACATGAATTTCATGCATCGTTATTTTTTACGCTTAATAATCTGCAGCATTTAACGAATACCTTGGGGACGGAAAGCTTGAACCCCACTCTGCCTTAATTCGCAGGATGTTGGCAGGTGTCTGCCAAGTTTCAATCCGATGATCTGTCGGCCTTGCCTGGCTGCCAGACATTAAGATTATTAACTTACCGTTTTATCTTTAGTAACCACAAAAGGAGTGATTTCATGTCTAATCTTTTCAAGAATCTTTTGTTTAAGGGCCTTTTTTGCAAAAACAAAAACGCTTCCGCAAGCGCCAAAAGATTTCATCCCCGAAGGCTCGAACTTGAAAAAATGGAAGAAAGAATAACCCCGGCAACCATTTCCGTCAACGGTTCCAACCAAGTGGTCCTGACATTGGTGACTAACGAAAATATTTCCAGTTTGCATGTGGACATAGTTGCCAACACCATAACAATAACCGATAAAACCAACAGGGATAATACTCCATTGGGGACGTTGACCCCGGGTATCACTGTGACCAAGGATACGGTCGTGGTGGATACCACCACCTTTTCAGGTTTTGCAGGCTTGGTGGTGAATGCAGCCCCCGGGGCGACAGGGTGTGAAGTCATTGTGGATTCTGCTGGCCTGGATTTAAGTACTGCGCCGGGAGCTATTAACCAATCTGTCTCCATCAATCTCTCTCTCAGCACGGTTACCAAACTGGATGTTAAAAGCGTAATCAAAACAAAAGGATCCGGTGCGGTCGATTTAGATGCAGCGACCATTAAAATTGTCCCCGCAGGTGATATTACAACCAACACCGGCAATGTTGACATCACCGCCGCCACATTGATTGAAACCGAAGGTGATATAACAACCACTGGTGGCAACATTTTTTTCAATGACAATTTAACACTGACTGGCGATGTTGTACTAAGTTCCGGCCCGGGCAATGTCCTCTTCGGCTTCACGGTCGATGGCGATCATAACCTTACTGTAAATTCCTCAGGTATCACCACTTTTAATGGACTTGTGGGCACCACCAAGGCCTTGAAAAGCATCACCACCAATGCCGGTGGTACCACCAATATCAACACCAACGCCATAACCACCACAGGAAATCAAACCTACAACGATGCTGTTACTCTAAGCGCTAATACCACGCTCAATGCTGGTGTTGGCAATATTCTCTTTGGTAGCACTCTCAACGGCGCGTTTAGTCTTACCCTTAATGGAAAATCTTCCGGCACCACCACTTTCGCCGGCATTGTAGGTGGAATAGGAACCGCGCTTACAAGCATCTCCGTTAATGCTGGTGGCACCACGAATATCAATGGTGGAGCCATCACCACCACTGGCTTTCAAACGTACAGCGATGCTGTTGTCCTTGGCGCCGATACCACGCTTACCGGAACCACCCCAACCTTTTCCGCGGGCGTTACGGGAGCAGGCCATGATTTAACTCTCAACTTCAGTGGCATCACAGCAATTGATGCAAATTTCACCGGCATCAAAAACCTGACCACGAATGCCGCTGGCACCACTACTTTATCAGGCGCCATCACCACCACGGGAACCCAAATTTACAACGATGCCATATCCCTGATCACCGATACCATCCTTACCGGGACCACATCGGTCTTTTCTGGAGGGGTTACTGGTGCAAACCATGATCTGACACTTAACTTCGGTGGTACCACCACAATTGGCGCAGACTTTACAGGCATCAAAAACCTGACCACGAATGCCTCTGGCACCACTTCTTTATCAGGCGCCATCACCACCAGCGGCACTCAAACTTTTAACGATGCTGTTAACCTAAGCGCCAATACTTCTCTTAATGCTGGCGCAGGCATAACCTTCGGCGGAACACTCAATGGAGCCTTTAGCCTG
This sequence comes from uncultured Candidatus Kuenenia sp., assembly GCA_964646215.1. GTDB lineage: Bacteria > Planctomycetota > Planctomycetia > Gemmatales > Gemmataceae > UBA969. Next base: position 3,556 of record CAZYAY010000167.1, read on the forward strand.
GGCTTGACTGCGGGAACCGGAGCCATCACTTTTGTTGGTACTGTTGGTAATTCCGCAGATCTTACCTCACTCATCGTGTCAAGCGCGGCTGATATTTCAATTGGTGCGGCATTAAAAGCAACTGGCTTGGTCAGCTTCGCGGGCAATTCAGGTGTCGATGTTTTTCTTGGCACCGCAGGGCCGGGTTTAAGCCTCACGGATGCCGAGCTTGATTTTATAACCACCACGGGTGGTTTATCGATAACCGCTTCGGGTATTGGCGTTATGGTTGTTAATAATGTCACTGGAGGAGGCACCATTACCGGTATAACTACTCTCAGCGCAGGTGGAACCGGCGTTTCTTTTGCAACAACCTCCTCTAATTTCAACAATGCTTTAACGGTGACAAGCCCCGCCATTGTCGGGGTCAATATCTCAACCTCAAATGATGCACTTACCTTCAGTGATACTGTAAAGCTGAATGGAAATACCGTCCTTAATACTGGCGCAGGTACTATTCTCTTCAGCAACACCCTCAATGGCACATTCAGCCTTAATGCAATTTCTTCCAGTATCACCACTTTTGGTAATATTGTTGGTGGAGTAGACGCACTTACAAGTCTCACCACCAATTCTGGCGGTACGACTTTAATAAATGGGGGCGCCATCATCACGACTGGCAATCAAACCTACAATGATGCTATTACCTTGGGCGCTAACACCGCGCTTACCTCCGGGACTGGTAATATATTTTTTGGAAACACCATCACAGATGGCATGAGCGTATTCAATTTAAATCTTGATGCGGGAGCAGTCGGCACAATTACCGGCACGTCGCTGGACATCAACAACCTGACCATCTTCAATGGCGCATCTGCAGCTTTCACCGGCGCAGTCACGGTTAACGACTTAATCACCACAGCAAACCCCTACTCCGTATCGATGATAGGCACTGGCAACACATTCGCGCAGAATGTGGAATTCCTTAACACGGGTGCAGTGGTTTTAAATGGCACCCCCATTGACACAAGCACTTTTACGGGAGGACTTGTGGTGACCGCGCCTTCCTCGATTACCATTCAAGGCACGGTGGCGGCGACCAATTCCAACATGGTTTTGGGTGATGCAGATACCGGGGTAATACTGGCAAACAATACCACGCTGAACGCAGGTA
>CAZYAY010000168.1:0-4625 GCA_964646215.1 uncultured Candidatus Kuenenia sp.
GGTCATTTTTACCGACTCTTCCCTTGTAGCCAAACCCCTCCTGATCACGCCATTCGCCCGCAGCATCGAAATTCTCGAGGGCAAAACCGAGGGGATCGATTTTATTATGGCACCGGGCGCATTGATCCAACTGGCGATGAATTTCGAGCCGTTTCCGCACGGTGGCTTTATCGATGCCCGGCACCTTCGGTGCGATCTCACCAGCATTGGCAACGGGAAGGCCTGGGTCGATTCCCATCAGGTTTTTCAAAACCCATGTGCCCCGCTTAACTGGAGAAGTACGGGTGCCGTTGGAGGTAGTGGTAAGAACCGATGCCTGTGTAACAATGCCGCCGCGGTGCGCAGAAGGAGGAACTTGAACCCTGCGGAAGTAATCACCTTTAACGCCATTGATATTGTAAAAGCGCGCAAGCCTTTCGTTGATGACCACAAAGTCAGACTTGATGAGATTCCTAGCATCGAGATCGTTGAGCAAAATTTCACGGAAGAAGGATTCCGATTCTGAAACGATGGAAAGTTCGAGATGGCGATCGTATTGCGGATAAAGATCACTTGCAGGCGGGTTGTTACCAACATCGCGAAGGCCCAGCCATTGGCCTGCAAAATTTCGAACCAATGCACCCGCCTTGGGGCTCTTTAACATGCGATCCACCTGCTGGGCAAGAATAAGCTTTTCACGAACCTTGCCTGAATCTGCAAGCTTTGAAAGTTCTTCATCGGGCATGGTAGACCAAAGAAAATAACTCAGCCTGCTTGCAAGTTGATGGTCGGTAAGAGGTGTTGCTTTATCTGAGGCGCCATTACTTTGGGGCTCTGCAAGGAAAAGAAAATTGGGAGAAGCCATTACTGCAATAAGGGGAAGCTTGATGGCTTCGACAAAGGTTTTTTCTTTTCGGGCGGATGCGTAAAGGGAAAGTTTCGCATCAATTTCAGAGGGCGATACGGGCCTACGATAGGCATTACGCATGAAGCGCGCCAGAACTTCCCGAGCGTATTCCTGTTCATTGGTAGCCTTGTTAGGCGAGTCAAACAAAATGCGTGAATGTGTTTGTGGAGGCCAAGATTCATAGATCGGGCCTTCAATTTCGAACCAATCGATTAGAAGCTCTGGGCGAGCGAAGGTGTCTCTGTTTTGCATCCAGAAATTTTCAAGCGCAGAGGGTATGGTGTAGGCATAATCAAAAAAGATACCTGCGGATTCGGTGGTAAAGCGAATGTTGAACTCATGGGTTTTAGGTTGATCAACGGAGGCGGATACATCGAACTCCGCCATCACCTTGGGGGTTGGGCCAAGTTGCTGGCTGAACTTGATGCGGGCGGGGCCGTAATCATAACGCCTATCTTCCTCGAAATGTTTCATGTCATTTTCAAAAGCTTGAAGATGCGCTTTGGCCCTCTCAGGCTGCTTGGCATCTTGCTCCTCTTGTCGTTTTTTAAGAATCTTGGATGCGGTTTCTACAACCTTTGCCCGATTGGGAATGCGGGTGGCTGCATGAACACGAACCGTATAAATGCCCGGGGTGGGGACGCGAAAATCACGGGCATGCACCGAACCGGATGCATGATGCATGACAACCCAGGCACCTTCCTGGCGATTATGCCCACCATTGACCAGCGGATTATTCTTTGGATCCAGGCGCTTGCGCACCCGGTCATTGGCATCGATGGTGGGTTCGAATTTCCATTTGATCATCCCGGGTTGTTCGCCCTCAACAAGCGCGCGATCAAGGATTTGCTGGGCAGCACCCAGATACATTTCCAGATGAAGGGGGGAAAGGGTCAGCGCACCACCATTGTTATCGAACCCTGCTGCTGGTGGATCCTGGGGAAACGCAGAAGGATCAAAATCAACGCCTATAAGATCTGCAATCGTGTTTCTGTACTCATTGCGATTAAGCCTGCGCAAAATCGGCGACCTTTCCCGCTTGACCAACTCCGCAGCAACAGCCTGTTCTGTAATCCAATCAATGACGGATGCAACAGCCTTGGGGTCGGGTTGTTTTTCTTTTTTCGGGGGCATCTCATGGCTGTTAAGAACATTAACCACTTCCCGCCATTTGGATCGGGCTGCGGGGTCTGAAAAATCTATCGACAAGCGATTGGGATCGGTCGCAAAACTTCCCTTGGGTTTTTCCCCCGTATGGCACTGGTTGCAGTGTGATTTAAAAAAGGGGGCCAAAACCCGGTCGTAGCCAGTTTGGTCGACCGCGGCTTCCAGTTTGGTGGTAACTTGGTCCATGAAAAGCGTAATAACCGTTAAAAAGCTAACTAGGCAAAGGCGCATGTTAAGAAAATCTCCGGTTGAAAGTCCACTTTTCGCCCATAATTCGATCATCACTTAAGGGATTGTAGCAGGATAATTATGTTAAAAAAGAAGCGAACTTGTTAAATTCCGCTGGTGCTTTGAATTTACCTTAGCTAGAATTAAGTGCCTGCCACCATTGAGCGTAGTAACTAATTCCAACCAGATAGAAGCATGAACATAAAACCAACCCAATACACATTAAAAACCTCGATGATTGTTTTAGTGGGCCTGTTTTTCCTGCCTTTGGCATCCAAAGGCGAGGAGAAGATGCTTCCACCCGAAACATCCATCGAAAAGGCAATCGACTATTACATCGAAGCCTCGTGGAAGGAAAAGAAGATAAAGCCCGCAGTTGCAGCTGAGGATGCTGTTTGGTTAAGGCGGGTCAGCCTAGATCTTGCAGGTAGAATCCCAACCGCTCTAGAAGCTAAATCTTTTGCAGAAGACAAAGACCCCGCCAAGAAACAAAAAACCATCGAAAGGCTGATCGCATCGCCCTTGCATTTACGGCATCAGGCTCAGGAAATCGAAACATTCCTGATGAATGGCACCAGGGGTGGCATGAGTGAATACCTGACCAAGGCGATTACCGAAAACCGTTCGTGGGACCGGATTTTCAAGGAAATTATCCTGGCGGATGAATCCGATGCATCGAACAAAGGGTCCAGCGATTTTCTTAAAACACGCGTCAAGGATTTGGACAGACTCACTAATGATGTAAGCGTGGCATTCTTTGGCGTGAATGTTTCATGTGCCCAATGCCATGATCACCCATTGGTTGCTGATTGGAAGCAGGATCACTTCTATGGAATGAAATCGTTCTTTTCTCGAACCTATGAAGTTGGCAATTTTCTTGCGGAAAAAGAGTATGGCGTAGTGAAGTTCCTACCGAACAAGGGCAAGGAAAAGCAGGCGGACTTCATGTTCCTTACAGGGAAGACGGTAAAACCCGCGGGCATGACCGAACCCACCAAGGAAGAACTGAAAAAAGAAAAAGAGATGGTGGAGGAATGGAAGAAAAGCAAGACCCAACCACCCAAGCCTAAAACCTCTACGCGGGCCATGCTGTTGGACCTCGCATTAAGCAAGGGAGACCAGGATTTCTTTGCGAAGGCATTTGTGAACCAATTATGGAATAGATTTTACGGTTTTGGATTGGTAATGCCCTTGGATCAAATGCACTCGGAAAATCCCCCCAGTCATCCCGAATTGATGAACTGGCTGGCAAGGGACTTCGCATCGCACGGTTTTAACATCCCCAGATTGGTAAAAGGGATGGTTTCCAGCAAGGTTTATGGCTTATCCAGCCGATATGAAGGAGAGAGCACACCGCTTGCAAAAGATTTTGCAATGGCCCGCTTAAAGCCTTTAACCCCAATGCAGATGGGGGTTTCGCTGCGCCTAGCAGGCCAATTCCTCACCGGAAATGATCAGGAAAAGAAGGTGGACGAAATTTCCCGTGGTTCCAGAGGACTGGCTGATCAGTTTGCCCAACCTACCGAAGATTTTCAAATCGGTGTTACCGAAGCGTTGTTCTTCAGCAATAGCAGCCGATTCCAGACAGAATGTCTGGGCGAAGGCAAAGATAAATTGGTGACAGCGATGACCAGCCTACCGACCCCTGAAGAACAAGCAGACCTTGCGGTTTGGAGTGTTTTATCGCGTGGTGCGACCTCGGATGAAAAAGCTGTTATCGCAGGTTATTTGAAAAAACATGGTGCTAATGCGCAGGATGCCAGCAAGCAGGTTTTATGGTCCTTAATGGCAAGCCCCGAATTCAGGTTTAATCACTAAAAAGAAAGCGAGTCTCTTCCCATGAATAAGATTCGGAAAAATTATTGTGGCTCGAGCGAACACGATGTATCCCGCAGACAGTTTCTAGGTTCTGCAGCAAGCGGCATAGCCGGGGCATCCCTTTTGGCCCAAAACGCCATGTCCGCAGAATTAAAGAAACAGGGCAAGAGCGTAATCCTCTTGTGGCTTGCAGGTGGCGCCAGCCAGTTCGAAACATTCGATCCAAAACCAGGTGCAATTACCGGTGGGCCCTTCCAGTCGATTCAAACTTCGACCCCCGGTGTACGTATTTCCGAACTCATGCCAAAGATGGCTGCACGCTTTAAAGATACCTGCGTGATTCGTTCGCTGAACACCAAGAATGGCGATCATGGTAGCGCATCGCAATTGATGATGCGGGGCCGTAAGGATGAGGCATCATTAAAGTACCCTGACATGGGCGCGGTCTTGGCTCGTGAATTAGGCAAGCCAGAAAGCCAGGTGCCTGATTATGTTTCCTTCTATCTGCAAAGCGAAGGTCGCAACT
>CAZYAY010000169.1:0-4551 GCA_964646215.1 uncultured Candidatus Kuenenia sp.
ACTACGATTGGCATTGGGTGTTTGAAACAGGCAATGGCGATCTCGGAAATCAAAATCCCCATGAACTCGACAAGGCAAGATGGGCCTTGGGCAAGAACGAACTTCCCAAGCGCGTGATCAGCCTTGGTGGCAGGCTTGGCTATACCGATAATGGCGATGTTGCCAACAGTCAGGTAAGTATTTTTCAATGGGATGACGGCGCCCAATTAATCTCTGATGTTCGGGGATTACCCATCAAGACTCCTGTAACTTTTGGTTTGAAGGGTGGGCCATTCAACGGCGCTTGCAATATTTGGTTTGGTACGGATGGCTATGCCGTTGGCCCCAACTACACCTCAGGCGTTGCATTTGATTACAAGGGTAATCAGCTTGGCAAATGGAGTGGTGGAGACTATCAGGCCCACTTTGCAAATTTCGTCAAGGCGATCAAGAGTCGCGACCACAAGGATTTGCATCTGGACATCGAACAGGGGCACCTTTCCAGCGCACTTGCGCACCTCGGGAATGTTTCTTACCGATTAGGCAAGGTTGTTCCTTTGGGAACCAAGCCCAGCAAGTTTGCTGAAAACAAACATGTTGCAGAAACCTTGGCTAGCTTCGAAGCAGGCCTTAAGGAAAACAACGTGGACTTTAACGCCACCAAGTTTTACATGGGTGAAGAACTGACGATTGATCCGAAGACCGAGCTTTCCACCAGTGAGGCAGCGAACAAGTTGTTCACACGGGAATATCGCAAAGGGTTCGAACTGCCCAGGGTGTAAAACTTGAAGTGATTATCTTTTGTCAAAGGGGTGTCAGTAAGTCTGGCGCTCCTTTTTCGTTTCTATGAATACTTCAAGTTGGATTTTCCTGGTTAAAGAATCGCCGAGTGTTAACCTGGAACCGGTTAATAAAATTTGGCAGGCAGGTGATTCATGAATAAACTTCATCCCGGTCTTTATGCGGCGTTATTGACTAAAAGCTTGCAAAAGTTATTGGAACCACGCGATTTCGTAAATGTGATTGACCTTGAAAAAACAGAGGCTCCAGCTTTTTTAAGCAATAAACTCCGCCAACTCATTAAAAGATCATTGGAAAGCATGGAGGGAGATGATGCTGCCCAACAGCAGGTTCTTTTATTTAATAAAGTGCTTTCAGAAGTTGAAAAGTGGGATCCTCAGGTTGATGATGACAAATTACTGGAGGATAAATGTAAATTACTAGAGGCGATCCTCCGAACAGGCCAAAACGAAAAACCTACTGCGCCTGTTACATCTTTGGTCCAAAGTTCACTTTTTACAGGTTCCCGCAATGGCCCACAGCTTTTTAATGAGCTTATTGCAGAAATGGAATCAGCAGATCGTTTAGATATCTTGGTTTCTTTCATTCTAAATTCGGGATTCAGGCTTCTTCGCAAAGGCTTTGATATTCTTCAAGATCGTAAGGTGCCTGTAAGAATTATCACCACCACTTATCTCGGGGCAACCCAGCTTGAAGCGATTGAAAACCTTGCAAAGTATTCGAATGTGCAATTGAAAATATCTTTTGACAAGAAGCATACCAGGCTTCATGCAAAGGCGTATTACTTCCATCGAAATAGCGGTTTTTCAACGGCTTATGTTGGTTCTTCGAATATGTCAGATCCTGCAATGAAGGATGGTCTCGAATGGAACCTAAAGGTAACTAATCAAGACCTTCCAGATATAATCAAGAAATTTGAAGCGGAGTTTGAAGGTTATTGGAATAGTCCGATCTTTAGCACTTATCGACACGGTGTTGATAAGAAAAAACTTAAGGAAGCCTTGGATATTAGCGGCATACGGGTAAATTCATTTTCCCAAGGCATCTTCATGGATGTAATTGCGTACCCTTTTCAAAATCGAATCCTTGAAAACCTTGATGCGGAAAGAATGCTCCGTGGCTCATTCAAGAATCTTGTCATTGCTGCGACAGGAACCGGAAAAACAGTGATAGCAGCGCTCGATTACCGGAGGTTTGTAGGAAGCAATCAAGGCAGAAGGCCGAAATTATTGTTCCTTGCTCATCGGGATGAGATTCTTACGCAAAGCCTTGAAACTTTTAGGATTATTTTAAAGGATGCTAATTTTGCCAGCCAGTTGGGCGGTGGCAGACCCGACCCTGCTAACATGGATCACCTTTTTTGTACCGTGCAAACTTTTCATACAAGAGAACTTTGGACTAAACTTCCTGCAGATTATTTTGAATACATCGTGGTGGATGAAGTTCACCATAGTGCAGCATCCAGCTATCAAGGTATATTCGGCTTTTTTAACCCAAGGATTTTATTGGGCCTGACTGCAACCCCAGAGCGCATGGATGGCGAAAACATCCTCAAATATTTCAATGACCGAGTTGCTGCGGAATTGCGCCTTCCCGAGGCTTTGGAGGAAAAACTTCTTTGCCCTTTTCAATACTTCTGTGTTGCAGACCCTGTGAACATCAGTGATGAAAAATATTGGGACAAAGGAAAATACTCCCAATCAGAATTGGAAAAAGCTTATGTCGATAACCCTTCATCTGCAAAACAAAGAACTGATGCAATCTTCCGGGCGCTTGATCTCTATTGCCTCGGAGACATTCAGTCTTACAAGGGACTTGCGTTTTGCGTATCCGTGAAACATGCGGAATTCATGGCGGAAGCATTCATTAAGAATGGGTTGCCCTCGATTGCCCTTCATGCGCAAAGCCTTGATGCAGATCGCAAAAACGCAGTTCAGGCATTGAGGCAGGGAATTATCAACTTTATTTTTACGGTTGATCTTTTTAATGAGGGTGTTGATATTCCCGAAGTCAACCTCGTGCTATTTCTAAGGCCCACGGATAGTTTAACGGTATATCTGCAACAGTTGGGTCGAGGACTCAGGCACTCTACTTCAACACGCAAGGAATGTTTGCTGGTCTTGGATTTTGTCGCGCAAATGCATAGGCGTTATAGGATAGATCGCAAATTCGCGGCCCTGTTACCAAGCAGACGATTCAACATAGAAAAAGAAGTCTTGGCGGGTTTCCCGCATCTTCCTCCCGGCTGTATTATCCAAATGGAAAAACAAGCCATGGCTTTGGTTCTGCAAAACATCAAGGCTGCTTATTCAAACCTTAAAAATTACATCCCTGAAACTCTAAAGGCGTTTGAACACGAAACAGGTATGCAGCTTACTTTTGCAAATTATTTCAGGCACCATGATTTGATGCCTGAGAAAGTCTTGGCGATGAAACCTTGGTGTGAGTGGAAAGCCGCAGCTAATATTATTCCCAAAGTAACCGATGCCGATGCGGAGGCTTTGAAAATCACACTTGGACGCATCTGCCAATCTTCGGGAATCAAACACCTTCAACGGCTAAAAGATTTGGTTCTTTCCAATACCCCAGTTCCATCAGATGCCGCCTCTTCCATGCTGCATTCCTTGGTGTGGGGTCAAAGTGGTTCTAAAATGGGAATGAAAACATTGGAAGATTCTTTTATACGATTGAAAGCCAATCCTAATTTCTGCAACGATATTTCCGAAATCGCTTCCTTTAGCCAGGAAAGATCACTGATTAAAAAAGGTAGTGCATATGAAGGATTGCCCTTGGAATTGCATGCTCATTATGGCAATGACGAAATACAGGCGGCTTTTGGTGTTGATACATTCAGCAAGAACACGCAAAAGGGTGTTGGCGTACTGCACTTTCCCCTGAAAAAATGCTATGCTTTGCTTATCACTACCAACAAAACAGAAAATGAATTTTCAGCATCCACCATGTACAAGGATTACCCCATCAATGAGAGGTTGTTCCATTGGGAATCCCAATCTAATACGCTACAAAAGCATGCTGATGGAAAAAACATGATTCATCATAAGGAGTTGGGGTATCAAATTTTTCTCTTTGTTAGAATCAACAGAAAACTAGAAACTCTTACGGTGCCATTTCAGTTTCTAGGCAGAGCCAACCAAATTAAATTTGAAGGAGAGCGTCCTATCTCATTTGTTTGGGAATTAGAGCATGATATGCCTGCAGAATTGCTCGAGGAAAAGCGCGTGGGTGGATAAACAATCACTGGTTTGTTTGAGTCTGGATGAAAATGCCCATGTTAGGTACAATCAGATCAGTGAAAAATAAACTGAGTTCACCCATGGTAATTAGTTAAAGGCGCTTTCATGCAAAAGCAATTGGATCAAAGTTGGAAGGGTTGGGTTAAGGAAAATCTCGGACTGGGCATCCACAAGCTCGAAGTTGCAAAAATCCTGATGCAGCACCGCTTTGATACAGAAGCCATCAAAGCTGAACTGGATCTGCCTGATCTATTCAGATCATGTCCGGTAAAAATCGATCCTGTGAAAATAGAATCTCTTCCGGGCGTTAATCGGCTGCATCCCACTTTCAACATTTTCGAAATCAAGGATTTTGTTGACCCTCAACAATGCAAGATTGCGTGCGATTTGATTCGCTTCTCCGCGAATCCCTCCACCGTTGGTTCGGATAAGGAAACAGCTTACGATACTAGTCGAACCAGCATGACTGCCTACTTTCAAAATCCCGGCTATGATTTCTCTCCCATCCTGGCAATCG
>CAZYAY010000170.1:0-4445 GCA_964646215.1 uncultured Candidatus Kuenenia sp.
AACTTGCCGAAGCTCACCTTTGTCACCCTCGTTGAAAAGCGGGAGTCCATTCTTATTATGTCTTTTGGCCTTTAAGCCTATCTACTGGGCTGGGTGGGTTTGCTTTTGTTATGTTTTAGTTTGTTGGCAGATTTTCAAGAATTATTTTAAGGTTCGCTTCTCCCAGATGAATAGTGCTGGGCAGTTTTCTTTCTTCCGGATTTTTCGTGATAAGTTGTTCTAGTTTCGTTCCCGCAATTTCGAGATTTAATCCATCCACCATTTGGTCAAGAAAAATTGTGCGTGTCCCCAGCGAATTGATCAGTAAAGGAATATCCCCCATGCTAAATATTCCGGGTATTACGGTTTCATGTGGAATCTGCACCAAATGATGATTCAAAGCGGAGGCAAAGGAAGCTAGGCCACCTTTGATGGTGATTGTTTTAACATCATCGTTGAATAGTGCAGAGAAAAGAGCCAGCAGGCCCCCAAGAGGTTCGGGTTGCATGGGAAGAATGGAATCATCATCGCGTGGAAGATTAAAGTTGGTGTGGTCGGGAATGGTGTTGGAAGGGGAGTCGCCCCAGAGAAGAAACCGCGGTATAGCAGGTGAAGATTCTTTTTTGAGCCAGTCTAAAACCGATTGTATATCGCGCAGTTGGCCTGTGATTCGTAAATCCCCTGTCATCATTAAAGAAGAGGATAGGGAGGTTGAACCACTGCTTCGCCCGCGGGAAGTTCCTGTTTTTAATTCTCCCGTGCCCCGTATATCTGGCAGGCAGACCGTAAATCCCGCTTTTAACAGTGATGCAATTTGCGATGAACGATTCTCGAGCAAGCTTTTTTTGCCTCCCTGGGAAATCATTATCGCAATCTTGTTTGACGGGGTTTTGATGTTCGCAGGCTTAAGAATCAGCAAAGGTAAATAATGCTCTTTTTCGGTATTGAGGACCACCTTGGTAAGGGAAACATTTTCAAAAGTTGAAGATTCGCTACTAATAACTTGGGCTGGCATTGCCGATTGGATTACCCCCAGTTTGTTTGTCCAATCTTTCTTGAACGATGCAAGAGTTTCGCCAGTCATGGGCGTGGGATATTTTTTAAATGCATCATCAATCTGGTTTTGGGCAAGCTTTTCCAGATGCCCTTGAATTTTAACGGGGTGCTCGGCACTTGCTTTTTTTGTTTCGATGCATTTCAGATTAATGGATGCAAGTGTTCCCGAAGAGGTATCGTTAATCCCCTTGATATCGAGCCATTTCTCTAATAACGAATGGATGTTTTTCCGATGCATTCTGCCAATATGTGTACAGTGCGAATCTTCGGGCGAAGAGCCTTTTACATTACCCTGGCCGGTTGTAAAACCTAAAGATCCAGTTGCATCCTGCATCTGATAAATTTTTTGAAGGCGCTTCCATACGGGGTCGTTTGCCTGATCCCAAGAGAATTCGTGGCCATAAATTAATTTTCTTGGCGCGATAGAGCCAACGATCACCCAGGGAAGAAAACCCTCTTTTGCTGATAAGCGCAAATTTCTTGTTGATTCCCAACTTCCACCACCTGCGTAATTAAAAGTGGTCTCTGCATCTTTAGGAAGAGGAAATTTAGTTTCAGGTTGGGGGCCCCCAAAATTAAATGGAACAACCACCGCAATTCTTTTATCGAGTGCCCCAGCAACGGCTGCTGGGTCGCCGCCGCCTGCCACTGCCCCCAACAAAATGATCTTATCCTTGGCTATGCCTTTTTGTGCCAGTAATAGATCCAGCCCACGGTGAATATCCCAATACATCCAGCCCATCAGGCTTTCTTCAAGAAGATGCAATTGAATACCTAGATCGTAGCGGAAGTAATAATCCTGACGGGTGGAACGAAAGGGCTTTGGGAAGGAGTCGGGGCCATCAAATGGGTGTTGTCTTCTTTCACCATGGCCAAGATTATCCAAGACAAGAACCATGCAACCTGCCCGGGCCCAGATCGCTCCCATCTCTTGTAATTCCTTGTTCTCTTTAGGGGTGTGATGGGCAGGGCAGATTATAATTCCAGGTTCTTCATTTGTTGGATTAGAAGATCGGTATAAATTTGCAGTAACCCAAAAGCCAGGTCGACTTTCAAAGACCACGCATTCAATTTTATAGCCATCCCTCGGAATAGACTTTAATACCTTGCAGTTTAATTGGGATGATTCCTCCGGGAGTTTTCCCAGCGACTTTTTTAAATGCGACATCTTTCCATGTGAATATTCCAGCCATGCTTCTTTTGTTTCAATCCCATTCCACTCGGTACTACTTTTAAGATTGGCTTTTTTGATCTGATTTCTCGCTTCCTCCCAATCCTGGTTCTTAAATACTTCCTCGAACTTGTCCCTGGCTACGATGGGATCAATTCTTGAAACTGCCTTGGCGATTTCTTCGGTACTTTGGCTTAAGAGGAAGCTTGCATCAAAAAAGCCCATGCAAACTGAAACAAGCAAAAAGATTCTTGATATCTGGTGGAAAGTTTTCATATGGTTTTTACCCTCAGACAGAAAGTTTATTATTTAAACTCGCGGGGTATTATGACATAATATTAATCATTCAGGTAATTATCTCCCGCCTTTTCTTCCTACTGGAATTTATCATGAACCCACTTTATGCCACCACAATTTTGATTGCCTCGTTTTTATCCGGGGTAGATTCAGTTCCGGTTCGCACTATTAAAAGTGGCGCATGGTCTGATCCCGCAACTTGGGAATCAAAAAAAATACCCAGGGCAGGTGACAAGGTAATTATCCGAACCGGGCATAAGGTTCTTTATGATGTTGCTTCCGCAGAAGTAATCAGGGGCATGCAAATCGCAGGCGAATTGGTTTTTGATACGACCAAAGATACCCGCCTTGAAATCGGCCTGATCCGCGTTCAGCCTGGCGATGAATACAGCGAAGAAGGTTTTGAATGTGATGGGCATTTTGTCGCACAAGATAAAGTTGCGAAGATGCCCGTGTTCGAAATTGGCAATGCATCAAACCCTGTTCATGCGGATAAAAAAGCAATCATTCGTCTTCATTATCAAGAAGGCATGAAAAAAGATTCCTGCCCCGCGATCGTCTGCTGCGGGGGTAGATGGGAAACCCATGGCGCAGTTCTTGATCGATCGTGGGTCAAGTTGGCGAAAAATGCAGTTGTTGATGATAAAACCCTGATCGTTTCAGAAGGTATCAATGGTTGGAAGGTCGGCGATAAAATAGTGGTCACCGGTTCTAGAACCCATGGCACAAAAAAAGATAAGTCAGATTCTGAAGAACGTATCGTCTCAGCCATCAATGGACGCGAAATTACGATTGACTCCCCGCTTACCATGAATCATTCAGGCGACGGAAATTATAGGGCTGAAGTTGCCAACCTTAGTCGGAATATAGTGATAGAATCTGCAAACCCTGATGGTGAACGAGGCCATACCATGTATCACCGTGATTCTGCAGGTTCGCTTGCTTATACCGAATTCAGGCACTTGGGTAAGAAAAACACCCTTGGTCGTTACAGCATTCATTTTCATCTTGCGGGCGAATCCATGCGCGGTGGATTTGTTAAAGGAAACTCCATCTGGGATAGCCATAACCGTTGGGTAACCATTCACGGAACCAATTATCTTTATGTTCATGACAATGTTGGATATCAAAGCATCGGCCATGGATTCTTTCTGGAAGATGGCACGGAAGTGAATAATATTCTGGATCGCAATCTTGCAATCATGGCGAAAGTGGGAAAGAAGCTTCCCAAGCAGGTTTTGGGCTTTGACCAAAACGAGGGCGCTGGGTTTTGGTGGGCCAATAGCCTTAATACATTTACCAATAATATCGCTGCGGAGTGCGGGCTTTATGGTTTCAGATTTGAAGCAACCCCCACAAGTGCGCAGAAACTTGATTTTAAAATCCTGCAACCCGATGGCACCTACAAAGTTACTGATATCAGAACTCTTCCCTTTGTTAAATTTGATGGCAATGAGGTTCATAGCAGTCATGGGCTTTATGGTGTCAACCTTGGGGAAGGTGTCAATCGCGTGGGGCCCGATGTTAGCCATCCTTTTGTGGTTCGCAACTTGAAAATCTGGGATATTCATTATGCTTTCAGGCCTCAGGTTCCCTCTCTTTTGGTTGAAAATCTTGATATTCACCAGGCATCCTACGGCGTTTATCATCCCAATTTTGATAATCATTTTTATAAGAATGTTTCGATTAGTAAAACCAATACTGAACCTTTTAATCGTGGCCATGATGACCTTAGTGTTCAATATGGTTTGCTTGCAGTGGATGGGCTTACCTTTGATGATTGCAGATCTGGGGGCATGCCTTTGATCCAGATTTCTGATCAAAACCCCACCGGAAAAGCGCAGTCACATTTCAAAAATCTTAAAGTGGTGAATTGGAATGATAAAAGTGGCGCTAGAGCTGTTGTCAATCTTGGCGGTGGCCCCAGGTTAAATCCCGATTT
>CAZYAY010000171.1:0-4442 GCA_964646215.1 uncultured Candidatus Kuenenia sp.
TGGTGCAAAAGCAACAGCTTCAGATTCGTGAGAATAACATCCTGATTGTTGATCCCGAAAAAGTGCTGTCCATACTTGAAAAGCAGTTGGACCAGGTGATCCTGATTCTTGGCCTCAATAGCCTTCTGCTTTCTGGCAATTAACGCTTTTCTTAAACTTGTGTGATTTGAAGGGCCCTGTGAAATATTCACGGGGCCCTTTTTTATCAGCCCATCAACTTTGAGATAAAAGTACGAATGCGCAGGTTTTCAGGACTTTCAAGAATCTGACTGGGCGGGCCTTCCGCCACTACTTTTCCGTCTGCAATAAACACCACCTTGTCTGCTGCTTTTTTGGCAAAACCGATTTCATGCGTCACCATCAGCAAAGTCATCCCTTCGCTTTTAAGCTTTTCCAGAACGTCAAGCACCTCGTGTTTTAATTCCGGGTCGAGAGAGCTGGTAACTTCATCACAGAGTAAGACTTTTGGTTTCATCGCAAGCGCACGGGCAATCGCAACCCTTTGCTTTTGTCCCCCTGAAAGCTCGGCGGGATAATGGTTTGCATGGCTTTCCAGCCCGACTTTTTTTAATAATTCCAATCCAATATTCCTCGCATCAGCCTGGTTGTGCTTTAGTACTCTTGCTGGTGCTTCAGTTACATTTCCCAATACACTCATATGGGGGAAAAGATTGAAATCCTGAAATATCATGCCCTGCACTTTCCGAATTTCCGAGGAAAACGGGCTGAATCTTTTGTCATTCGATGCCTCTAGTTTGTGATCCCCGACCTGGATAGTGCCTGAGTCGATGCTTTGTAATCCGTTGAGGCAGCGCAAAAAGGTCGATTTGCCAGAACCACTTGGCCCGATTATTACCACCGTTTCCCCAGATTCCACTTCAAGGGTTAAACCATCAAGAATTGTGCGTTCGCCAAAGGCTTTTCGTATTTCCTGCGCTTTGATATGCATGGTTAGCGCTTCTCCGGTGCGAGTTTTTTTTCCAATGCCCGAGCCATTCTTCCCAATGGTACGGAAAGCGCAAGGTACAACATTGCGGTTATCAATCCAAGTTCCACAAATTTTAAACTCGACTTTGCCAGTATTTGATATTGTTTGTTGAGTTCAACCAAGGCCACAGCACTTGCGATGCTCGTATCTTTGAACAATGCAACCAGATCGTTGGTGGTTGTGGGCAGCGCGATTCGCAGCGCCTGAGGCAGTATGATGCGCCTGAAAGTGAGGGTTTTTCCCATGCCAAGCGAGGCAGCAGCTTCCCATTGCCCCTGTGGCACTGATTGAATTGCCACCCTGAATGTTTCCGCCTCATAGGCAGCGTAGTTCAATCCCAACCCCAGAGTTGCTGAAATAAACGGGCTTAATGCCAGCGAGATATTCAAACCCGAAGATTCCGCAATTGCAGGCAGACCAAAGTAGAGAAAAAATAAAAGCAATAGTACGGGGATGCCACGGAAAAATTCGACATACAACAACGCCAGGCTTTTTAACCACGGCGTACCATAAAGCCTCGCCAACGATAATGGTAGACCAAGCACCAATGCCAATGCAAAACTGCATAGCGTAAGTTGTATGGTGACCCAGGTGCCTTCCAGCAGCAAAGGCAGATAGCGGTTGATGGTCCAGGCTTGATTCTCCTCAAGGATGGAATGTGCGGTGGCATCGGGCCTTCCCTCCTCTTCAAATAAAAATCCGGGGCTTAGTTCTTCCTGGCATTCATCCCATAAATTCCACTTCACAAGGATTGATCGTAATTTTCCGCTGGCTTTCATGGCATCGATCGCTGCATCAACTTCCCTGGCAAGCGTCTCATTTTTCGGATGAAACCCGATTGCATAGAAACCCCGGGCGGTTGGCTTGCCTGCGAATTGCAACCTTTTGTTCGGTAGCGCATAGGAAATTGCCATGGGTAGATCAAGAAATACCGCATCGATACGACCTGCAGAAACCAAGTCTGAATAAGCTTCGGTTGAGGAAGAATAAATGCGGATGGGGATTTTAGCCTGATTCAGCAGGCGCTCGGCTTGCGTTCCATCCATGGTGCCTACGATGGCGTCGGGTGTGTTTTTGCATCCCAGCAGGGTGTTGAATCTTTTTTCATCAGCACGGGTAACCAACTGCTGCCTGTAAATATAGTAGGGCTTTGAGAAACGGATTTTTTCCTGGCGCTCTTCGTTGACTTCCAATCCATTCATTGCGAAGTCGAAGTCGCCTTTCAATAACCCCGGAATCAAACTATCAAACGCATACTGTTTAAATTCGATTGGTCTTTTTAATTCTTCCGCAAGGGCGGTAATGATGTCTAATTCAAAACCCACCCGGCCCAATTTGCTGTCGCGGAAAACATAAGGAGCCCCGCCTTCTTCATCCGCCGCCCATATCAAGGGTGTGGGAGTTTGAGCCAAAGCCAATAATAGTATTAAAGATGTCTGCAATATCATAAATAAAGTCCGGCAAATATATTAACAATTGGAATCACGATTTTGGGTGCCCCGTTCTGCAACTCTTGCGAATTCCTGCCTGACTAGGGGGTTGAACAGTACCAGTAGGCACCATGCTGCAATTATCTGGCCCAAACCACAACTACCCGCGCAGCTAATACAAGGCATTGCACAATAAAGAATCCCCAAAATGACCATGTCCATGGATTTGAATTGGCGCATTTTCAAACCACCCATGATCATCAAGTATGATCCCCCCAGAAGGAAGCATGCATACCCCGCGTTGATCCAGATGGTCTTCTTTTGGATTTCCTTGATGGCTAGGTCTTGATTATCGAGGTTGATTGCAGCCTCGGGCATAATTTTTCTGGTGATATTCTTGGCTTCTTCGTAGTCGCGTTCAAAATCTTCGACTGGGATTTGTGAGATTTGCACGCTGCGTAACATGATCACTGAACCCATGATCAGGTTGATTCCGCCCAACCCGATAAGAATTAGTGCCGGGATTTCTATTTTTCGCCTGGCAATCGCACTTAGCCAGACTGCTTGCTGATTTTCTTGTTCTGTTTGAAATTTACCCGGTTCCGGAGATGATTCTTCCCAAGTTTCAACGTTTGTGAATTCGGGCAGATTCCGGGTGATCAAAATGATTATCACCGCAATTATCAAGATTATTAAGATGAAATTGAAACCTGGCCCCATATTTTTCTCTGGTACGAACAAACGGATCGAGTCTAATAAATCGATTGTAACAGAGGTTCCTTTAAGAAACATCCAAGGAAATCCGGCAAGATGGGAAGTCTGTGGCTACAATACTATATAAGAGATTTTATGGTGCTCCTTTTACGGGAGTCATGCTTGGTCTCTTGTATACATGGAATCGTTTGTGGAAAATCATAATACTTGGATACCGCCTGACAAAAACCTTCTTGGTCCATTGGACCTTCATCTTTTCAATGAAGGCAATCATAGCCGACTTTATGAAAAGCTGGGCGCTCATCCCTTCACTCTTAATAATCAAGCTGGTTTTCATTTTTCCGTTTGGGCTCCTTCTGCGCAATCTGTGAGTGTTGTTGGTGATTTTAATAGTTGGGAACCTTGCGTTCATCCCATGCATCTTGTAGGCAATTCGGGGATCTGGACAGGGTTTGTTCCCGGATTGAAAAACGGGGATCTCTATAAGTTTCATATTATTTCCAACCATGGTGGCTACCAGGTTGCCAAGTCTGACCCCTTTGCTTTTGCAATGGAAATTGCCCCCCGTACCGCCTCTGCCCTATGCAATCTTTCTTATGCCTGGAATGATTCCGCCTGGATGAATGAGCGTAGAAATAAAATCGCCCATAATGCACCGGTTTCGATTTATGAACTGCATTTGGGTTCTTGGAAAAGAGTTCCCGAAGAAGGCAACCGCTGGCTTACCTACCGTGAACTTGCCCCACAACTAACAGAGCACATGTTGAAACTCGGGTTTACCCACCTCGAGATCCTGCCCATTACGGAACACCCTTTTTATGGCTCATGGGGTTATCAAACCAGCAACTACTTCGCTCCCACCAGCAGGTATGGTTCGCCACAAGACCTTATGTACCTCATTGATTATCTCCACCAGCACGGCTTGGGCGTTATTCTTGACTGGGTCCCCTCCCACTTCCCGAATGATCAACACGGTCTGGCCTACTTCGATGGCAGCCATCTCTTCGAACATGCAGACCCCAAGCAGGGTTTTCATCCTGATTGGAAATCCTGCATATTCAACTTTGGCAGACATGAAGTCCGATCTTTTTTACTTTCAAGCGCCTGCTTCTGGCTTGAACATTACCATATCGATGGCATACGCGTTGATGCTGTCGCCTCGATGATATACCTGAATTACAGCAGGAACGATGGAGAGTGGATTCCGAATCAATACGGTGGCAACGAAAATATCGAAGCTACAAGCTTCCTTAGGAAGTTTAACGAAGAGGTTTACTTTAGATTTCCTGATGTTCAAACTTTTGCTGAAG
>CAZYAY010000172.1:0-4435 GCA_964646215.1 uncultured Candidatus Kuenenia sp.
ATCTTTGGTACCTTATATGATCTGCCTGCGCTTGATATTGGCATTTGGTCGAATATCAGAAAATCGAAACTTGATGTGATCAAATCACAATTGGACTTGGAAAAAGTTTTGCTCGATGTTGAAGAAGATGCAGGCAATGCCTGGGATCGTTGGGAGCAATCGATTAAAGAATACGATCAGCGAACCCGTGAAGAAGCATTGGCACAGGAATTGATAGATAGACAAGAACGATTGCTTGCGCAAAAACAATCGATTGAATTGGATGTGCTTGCTGCCAAAGTTGGATTATACCAAGCGCAGGCAAATCGCTGGGGCGGTTGGTACAATTTGCAACTAGCCAGGCTGGATGTTTTACGATCCAACGAACTGCTTCTCGATTTCATTGAAAAAGCAGGCATTGCCAATCTTGAAAAAAACAGGGTCGTACCTACCCCGGGTTTGTGGACTCGTGTACTTCACAGAATATATGCAAGCAAGGAGCCCTTGGAATGATCGCATCCTTTATGACGCTTTTTCTTGCCACTTTGTGTTCGCAGGAAAAGCCTGCTTCCACAAAGCTTACTCCTGAAATCCCATCCAAGGTGGAAGAATCAGTTCTATTGCCGAACACAACAATCAAATTAAAGGTACGCGAACTTTTCTCACCCGATGGCCTCAGCCCAGCAGAAAGACTCCTTAATGGGTTGCCTGCCTTGCAAAAAGGCGATCGCTTTATTGCAGAAATTGATGAAAAAAGAGATATTGGCATGCCACCAGTTTTGGTGGGTGGAACAATCACCAACATCGAACTCCCCAGTTATTTCCGCAAGCATGGCAAGCTTACCATCGAAGTTTCACAATTGATCAGTGCCGAAAACAACGAGGTCTCGCCTTGGCGGGTAGACATGGAAGACAACCGTTTCACAACCAAGATGAGACGAAATCTTTTGAATTCCCTTTTCATCATCGAAGGCGCCACTATTGGTGCAAGCGTTGGCGCCCAATACACCCAAGGTGGTATCGGTGTCATCGGTATCGGCACAGGCGCGGGGCTTTTGCTTGGATTAGCCTATGCGGGGATTCAAAAAGGCAGTGTTGCCAATCTTGAGCCCGGTGATATTTTCGAAGTCAAGGTTGGTACTTTGCAATACAGGCCCGTAACCCTGGCTTCAGAAACAAGAGTGTTTCCTGCCACCAATCCCTACAGTTCGAAGAAAAAGAAACCATGAAACGAATCTTAACTTTTTTAATCCTGGGATTGATCGGCTGCGGGATGCCACAGACGGAAAAAATTCCGCCCATGCCCGATGGTAATCTCTCGCCAGCTTATCCCAGATCTGATATTACAGACCCTGCCCTTGTTGATACCTCCAAACAAATTCAAACTTATATCAATGGGCGAAAGACCGCATCGGGTGATTTATTCTTCAGTAAAACTGAAATACTTGCCCCCGCTAAAATTGTACTACCTTACGGTGTTGGGGTTTTCCAGCAGGAATTACGACTTCCTGTAATACTCACCACGAATAAAGGGTGGCGTACTTTGAAACAGGATGAAAAAGAAATGGAAGTTAAATCAGCTTTCCAGCAAATGCTTACCATCCTGCAAAAAATGAATACTCCACTGAAACCCTCTTTGACCATCCAAACTCCCCAGGGGTTGGAAATCTCTTGGATTAACGAATTAAACGGGGGGAACAAACTTGTATTTGGCGATGAGGATTCTTAATCCCCTACTCCGGAGCTGCGAAACCATTTTGCATGGCAGGGCACTTGCTGCACTTACCATTGCCTGGGTTACCACAGCCGGCCATACCATGAACTTCAAGGAGATGGATGGCGCAATGGGCTGGATTTCAGCCCAAGGGTACAGCCTGCATAGCGCCCTTCTTTTTTCCATTGCATTTGGATTTATCCTTTCAAAAAAAATTAGTCCGCTGTTTTCCCCTCTTTTCCTGACTCGACTTGGATTAGTCGGTTTAGCATCTGGATCATTCATCAACGGCGGACTGATTCACGCACCTTATAGTATTTGCATTGCTGGAAGAATAATCGCAGGATTAGGAACGGGTTTAATTCTTTTTTCCACACCCTCCATGATTCCTCCTTATTTAAAAAATCAAGGGGCCTGGGCGGGGATTGTGATACCCGCTTTTGCTCCAGGCATCATTGGCACCGCTACCTTCATGTATGGTTGGTCCAACTGGGAAGGTGGATTTCTATTTGAAGGCGCACTTGCAGTGTGGGCGTTTCTTCTCTTTATTCCAGCTTTGGAACACGCGCAATCGACCAACCCGTCATCTTTTTCCTGGAAATCTTTGGCCGACCTGCCTTTCTTCATCACATTTCTTTGTGGCATCTGGTACTTGATGCATTGGGGGCAATTGAATGGCTGGTGGGAAAGTAACCGCGTGTTTTTCGCAACTATCTGCGCTACTTTTTCTCTCGGCCTTTTTTTGTTTTTTGCAAGCACCGGCCAGATCGTACTCGCCTTTAAAAATATTTGGCCAAGGCTTATCCTCGTCTTTTATGCTGGGCTCGTTCAATATTTCAATGTTTCGGATATGGGCGTATACGGCGGCATCATCATTAATTTTAATGTTTTGCAACGCCCGTGGTTGGTTTGGTCGATCTCTTTTGGCGCTGCAACAGCATTAGCCACGGGCCAATTTCTTCATAGTTTCCGTTCGTTACCTATTTGGGGACTTTTAACTTTATCATTGGGAATGCATCTTGCCCACGAACGAACAATGGGTTGGAACTATTGGGATCCACTTAACCAAGTTGAATTCAACTGGTTTGCGGCGCCTCAACACTGGCAACTTGCCATCCCAAGATTTCTCATGGGCTTTGGGGTGGGCTGGATTTTGTTGGGAATGCAAAACGCCACCTCGGGTAGTGATGAATTGGAAAAACAATCGAAGCAGCAATTGGTTCTATTTCAGTTTTTAGGCGGAGCTATTTCCATCGGTATTCTTGTCAACTACCTTCTCATCGGGCATCAGTACCAGTATTCATTCACTGCCGACAGGGGATTTATCCAACAACCGATTGTTGAGGAATATCGTGGCATTCTTGAAAACGAATTAAAGACCCAGGGATTTATTGACCCTTCACGCGGATCACATTCCATGATGTTCAAATCTGTGAACTTTGAAGCTGACAACCTTATTTTCGCCCATATCTATAAGATGTTTTCATTAGTCTCCCTGTCACTTGCCTTGATTTTCATATTAATCAACACTGCAAAAAAAATGCAAACGATGCTATTCCCCACCTCTTCGGATGGTAAAAAAATCCGCCCTGAGTAGGACTCGGAAACTTAAACTGTTGCGGTTACGGTTTGTAAATCAGGCTTGGTTTTCAGAAGATAATTCTGATACAGCGATTCTGTCAATGGTTTGCCGGAGTAATCGATCCATTGATGCGTGGAATAATCATAAAGCTTGCAAATACGGGTGATTCTTAAAAAAGTAAAAGGCGTCCAATTTTCATAGATGATGTCATTGCCAAAAGAATGCTCAAGAGATTTCTGTGCAGCAGGAAGGCAATATAGTGGAACAGCAGGATCGGCATGATGCACGGTATGCTCCATAACATTTCGCATCACAACACGAAGAATATAGGGAAAAACCAGATGTGGAGCACCATGTAACTGAGCCTGAAAAAAAGTGGGTGAGGGAGAATCCAATTCGGAATACCAAGCCACCTCAGGATGAGTATGCTGTTGAAGGGTGATAAACCCAATGAAATAATTGGAAACAAATTGCGGAAGGAGAAACCCACAGGCAACCATGAAGAAAGGATTTTCCCCACGGACAACTGCAGACCAGATAAGCAAGCTTACCCAGGCGACAAAAAGGGCTGCCAATTGAAGCCGATCGCGAAGAAATGCCTTGGGATTTTTAGGGGCGTGGATGATGCTAGGAAAAAACTCCCACTTAAACCACATTTCTTTCAAATACAACCAGCCACATCCATACCAGCTGCGACTTACGCGATAACTGCATTTTCCCAACAGAGATAACATTCTGTACTCCTCCAAATTTAATGGAGGAAAGCCTGCGTCTTTGCCTTTAATGTTTGTAAATCCATGGTGCAGACCATTATGAGAATGAACCCAGGAAGTTACCGGATGGAACGCGGGTGCCATCGAAATCCGGCCTGCCAGACGGTTCATCCACCTCCTGGGAAATAAGATACCATGCAAGGCATCGTGACCGATGATAAGCATGACACCGATTGCATGTCCATTGATAAGGCCCAGGATAATCTTGGCCCACCAAGGGGCGAAAATTATGCCGACAAGAGTACAAATCCAGACAATAAGAGGCAAAGAGAAATGAAACAATCCGGGCAGGATTCCTTTAATTCGATCGTTTTCATTAACACTGGATCTTATCTCATCAATTCCCGGCCATTTGTTTTTTGTTTTCATTCAAATATTATTTCTACA
>CAZYAY010000173.1:0-4368 GCA_964646215.1 uncultured Candidatus Kuenenia sp.
AAGCCATTCCAGCCTTGATCATCAGCAAGCATGAAAATGATGTTGGGGCGATCTGCAGCAGAAGTGAAGTTTGGCGCAATCAATACTAGGATGGTAATTAAAATTCTCATGAGTTCATGCTCCCAATTTCTTTATTCACGGTTGGAGTTGGACTATTGCTTTTTTCCAGATTGCGAAGCTTCCGCCTTGGAAAGTTTTCCTATGCTTTTTTTGTCTGCTTTTTCAAACATTTTGGTCATTGTCATTGTTAAAGCGTCTTTACTGATCGTGCCATCTTTGTCAGCAAACTCTTCTGCATGGCCCTTTATAAACCCAGCTAAAGCTGATTTTACTGGAGACCCTTTTCCAGAATATTCATCCTTTGTTAATTTTCCGTCCTTGTTTGCATCAAAGCCTGCAAATGTTTTGTCGATTTCTTTTTTTAATTCGGAAAGTAGTAAGTACCCGTCTTTGTCTAGATCTAGTTCATCGAAATGAGCTGAAATCCAAGGAAGTCTGGTTTCTTCGCCGCCCTTCTTCGATGATTGCTCCCCTTTTTTGTCTGAGCCTTTTTTGTCCTTAGAGTCTTTTCCATCTATGCGCTTTTCCTGATAAACAGAATTTGTTTCATTCCCGTTTCCGTCTGTGAAAATGAAATTATAAGTTCCAGCGCCATTGTTGCTGTACTGGATTGAATTGGTCTTTCCATTCAATTCGTATTTAATAGAGATAGTTTTTTTGGAGTCATCTCTTACAAAGCCTGTTATTTTTGCACCTTTTAACGGTCTGCCATCAGGCCTAATAGGATTTGCTCTGGGTTGGGGATCAATTTGGCCATCTCGAACCGTGATTTCTCCGCGTAAACCGCCGTTAACATAAGGGTAAGTTTTTGTTGAATAATAACGATACCCATCTTTTTCTGTTCTTCCGTTGAATTTATCAAGGTCTTTTGGTTCTTTTCCATTTGCATCGGTGAACCCATAAAGCGGAAAACCATCCAAGGCATAGCCGATAGGCTTGTTCGCACCGACGATCTTTTGCAGATGTACTGGGGCGACATGATAATGGTAATCGTCTGCTCTTCCGCAATGGCCACCAAATTCATCAAGTTCGCCAGCAATTAAAGTGTCCGTTTTTCCATCGTTTTTTATTGGGTTGAAAATAGGCACACCGTTAACAGCAAGTGCGATCGCTCCCCGAAACAAGTTTGTCTTTGCACTCACAGGAGTATCGGCTAGTTTTGGTTTTAATGGGATACGCCAAGCATTTTTACCGACATAATGTTGGGGAATCGGAACTTGCTGTTGCCATGCCCTTATTCCTATCATCATTGGGTGATCAGGCATTCCTTGGGATTCGATATAAAAGTAATCGTTATCCGAACGGAATTTTACTTTATCACTGAATGGCTCAAAATGCTTTTGGATTAGGGTGGTAGATTGTTTGTCATCCTTGTCCACAGCAAGCAGTGCCATGGAACCTATTAGTACTATCGCACCTGCTAGAGGGAATACAGATGATCGCTGCCAGAAAATTATTCCACTTAAATAAATTGAAAGCACAGCAATTGCAAATAAAAGTCCGGTTGCAAAAACGAGGCATAATGTTTTTGGTAATTCAAAACAAAGAGGAAGGTTTAGTTCATTAATTACAACCGACTTATCTAAAACCCATTTACGATC
The DNA here is from genome assembly GCA_964646215.1 of uncultured Candidatus Kuenenia sp. Classification (GTDB taxonomy): domain Bacteria; phylum Planctomycetota; class Planctomycetia; order Gemmatales; family Gemmataceae; genus UBA969. The sequence goes on from CAZYAY010000173.1 coordinate 1,662, forward strand.
CATGTCGCTAAGATTAGATAGTGGAATTGAAATCATACTTCCATTGATTTTGCATAGTTTTACATTCTCTCCCTGATGGCAAAGAAAAAAAGCTTGTATCTCGACCAAACCATCCGAAGTTTTCCATGTTTTTAGGTTTGATTCATTTTCATGGTTTATATGGGCAAGGGTTTTCCCGCAATTAAAAAGCAATACTAATGCCGTTAACATGACAAATGATTTTTTCATTTTTCATTTCTCCATGGTAGTGCGCCACTAATGTCAATGTTTGGCTTTGTGTTCCATCTTGGCTTCCAACCTTCTTTTTCGACACGGTGGCGGAAGATTACAGTGTTATCTAAATCCAAATCCTCTGCCCAAATCCATTTTGCCCCTTTGAAGTCTGCTTTGAAAAACGGTTCTTTGGGATTGACTCGTTCCTCTGTATATTCTGTTGCGTTTTTCCATTTGCTGTCATCAAAGTCAATTTTAAACCAATCATTTGGAATGGGTTCGTGGTGGACTTTAGGGTTTTGTGTGTCAGAACCTAATGGACCCTTGAAGAAACTTTTTGCCTTCCATTTGGAGGAGGTGACGGTTCCATCCGCAAATTTTAATATGAATCCCCCATCTCCAATGTGGGTGCCATATTCCATCCCCGTCTTCGGGTCGGCATTATCCTTTGCCATTACAGCAATTGTCATGGGGTATTCTGGAAGGATGTCTACAGATACAACATTGTGCGGAATGAAATCTATTGAGTCTACCGCAGTGAGTTTTCCATTTATGTACATGATGAACCAATTGTCTGCGTACACATTAGCTTTGATAGTATCTGCCATCGATGGTTTTATTAGGCCGGATGGTGGCCTATTTCCTTTGCCTTTTTCTTTTTTTTCCTTGATTTCAGGTTGTGCTAGAAGCAGAGTAAATGAACCGATGCTTAAAGCTAAAAAAGCAATGCTAAAAGCAAGAATTTTTAGTCCGAATGTGTTTGGGAATAGTATTTTCATTTTAATTCTCCTCGATGATCTGACGGTCCGGTAAGTGGTGGAGGTTGTGTTTAAAAAAACCTTCAGGCAATTTGCTGTTATCAATTAATTCGGCGGAAACATTGCTTGGGCCACCTCTACCTTGGGGCATCCCTGAAAAAATCATTTTTTGGAGCACACCTGTTTTGGGTTCATACCAAAGTTCCACTCTTTTTGGTCCGCGATGCTCTGCAGATTTTTTGTTGGCTTTTATCCCACGGAGTCCATTTTTGTCATTGGGTAAAAAATCTAATTCGTAGGCTGTTTTTAACTGTGCCAAGTCAGAGCGTAGATCAACAAATGGTATTCCGTGCTGATTTCCTGGAACTGGACCAATGAATCTTTGTTCATTTGTACTGATGCGGATTGCACCCTCAGGGGGAATCGACCAACTATTACTTCCATCACTTCCTGTAATAAAAGTTCGCTTGTCAGGGAATTTTCGGATCAAAACATATTTGTCAGGTGGTTGTACGTGAAGAATACCGCCATCAATTCCTGGTTGACGATCATTTAATATTTCGGGTGTATTATCCAAAGCTTTGATTTTATAAGTTCGATCCAAAAGAGATGAGGCTGAGTTTGCGATGCGTTCAATCTCTGAAGTTGCACTTGCGTGGGAAGTAAAAAATCCCCAATAAACAAAAATTATAATACCGATCATGCTTGCAATGCCTGCAGTTATACTTATTTGCGTCCAGTAGTTTTTTTCAGGCCTGATATTGACCTTTGGGAATATTTGCGTTTCATGCATAGGATGGAGAATTAGAGTCTTTTCCGTTTGGATCAAGTCGTGAAGCTTGTTGTGAAATTGGATTGCACTTGCAAATATTTTTGCATTTGATGGGCAAGATTTTAGCCAATGGATGAATTCTGTTTCCTGATCTCCAGAAAGCGTTTCATCTAGGTAGCCATCAATCAGGTTTTGAATGTTGTTGTTCATAAACGAAATTCCGCCTTGGTTTTTCGTTGGATACAATCACGCAATTCATCTCGAATTCGTTGAAGAGTCTTGGCGACAGAATTTGCTTTCATCTCAATTTTTTCAGCGATTGAAGCAGGCTTCATGTCTAGTTCGTAACGCATTTTGCATAATTCCTTGGATTTGGGGTCCAAAGCTTTGAAGCACTCCGCAAGATGGTCAAGATTGTTGTTCTCGGTGGAAGATTCAGAAAATGCTTGCTGCAAAGATTCAGCTAGAGAGGGTTCTAGAAGGATTGTCTTTTTATTTGTTTTTCGAAAATGTAACAGTATTTGATTTCTTGCGATTCCTATGGCCCAGCCAGTAAAGGGTTTTGATTTGTCGTATTTTTCAAACGAATTAAGAATTGCAACGGCGGTATCTTGAAGAATATCATCTCGGTCTTGGTAATTACGAACCAGTGACAAAATAAATCCAGAAACCAAAGGCATTGCTATCGTCCATAATCGCGTCATTTCAGCAATTCTTGCATTCATTTTTCACCATGCAGTGAGTTCGTCTCTAATTTATATTTAACATTATTACTGCTTTTATGACCGTAATTTTAAAAAAATATGACTAAAAGGAGATTCGAGGTCAAAGAGGTTTAATAATTACAACTTAAATGTTAAGATGTCATTTGGCGTTTACTTAAATTTGTCGTTATTAATTTTCAAGGGCTTATTATGATTCATGTAATTGCAATAATTGATTTGAACCCAGGTACACGAGATGC
>CAZYAY010000174.1:0-4361 GCA_964646215.1 uncultured Candidatus Kuenenia sp.
TGGGGAAGGCGTAGAAGGCAGACATGATTGAGGGCGTGCCTTTGAATGTTCCAACCTTGTAACATACAACCCTACAGACTATGCCATCGCTTTCCCACTCTTTCTTGACTTCTATTTCCAATGGTTCTTTTTTTGGTTCATAGCCAGCCCAGAGTTCAACAAGATTTTCGGGCACCTTGCCATCCTTGAGCAAAGGCAATGAATCTCCTGCATAAATATTCGCAACCCAAAACACTAGTAATAAGGCAATGGCAAGCTTATGTTTCACGGAGGTATTATCCTTTATTGAATCTGGAGGTAATCATGATTCTAATATTTGCAAATTGCAAAGTTAGATGTTGAATATTGACAATCCAGCATCTAATAGCAATTAAAATTGCATAATGCAGAAGATTACCTTTTTCAGAATCAATAATGAGTTGACTCAACACGATTTATTAAATTTAAAAATGTACCACTATAAGAACTAAGTTAAGCAAGGATGACTGCCGATTGACTAGGCAACTTAAAGCTTATTGGTTTTGGATAATCTATTCGTTGAACTTAAAGCAGGCACGGAACTTGCCATATGCTTTTTCAACAATGGGTAGTAGTTCTTTAGCCTTGGTAAGATCGTCGGCCAAAAGAGCGTCCCGTAGATCCTCGAGCCGTTCGCGTAAGTCCTCGGTAATTTTACCCACCTCAGGATCCATCGATCCGGTTCTTATAAATACGCCCACTTGCAATTTGCGAGTCAACAAATCCCATTGTTGGATTCTGCGGATGGCCTCATCTTTTTTTCCAGTTCGAACAGCAACAGAAACATCGGTTCGGACCCGGATAATCTCTGAAAACGCCTGTTTTGTATCTGGGTAATAAATGTACAAAGCAACCAAGCTGAAAACAACAAGTCCCAACAAGGCAACTATGCCCAGCACGGGGCCTGGCACACCACGATTCCATACGGCGACCGGTGCTTCAGAAACAGGCGGGTGTGTGGTAAGCCATTTCTCGACCTGCCCTGCCCGATCGAAACAGGACAAACTAGTACCAAGAATGAACAGGAAAAGTAATCCACCAAGGGCAACCGGTTCAAGTACTTCAACTTTTTGCATAAGTTTACCAAGCACCACTTCATAACTTACATTCGAACCATATGGAAAGGGGCTTGTCCAATCATCAAATGCATGCGTATGGACGGCCTCCTCTTTGGCAAAATACAATGGTCGTTCCATGCCATATCCCACCGCAAGAACCAAAACACAGATCATCAACAGCCATAGCATTCCTCGCCTCCAACCGAGCTCAGACATGGCCCATACAATCAAACCTAAATTGAACCCAACACCCAATTCAAAGAGTAGGAATGCAGCCCCTGTTGAATTACCATGTTCAAAAATCAAGCCAATACGCATCATGCCTGGAAGCACCCCTGAATATGCAGGCAGGCTTATTAACGCCATCAATGCGGGGGACTTCCAATCATCATGGCGCATAGTATTGCTTAGCGTACTTGGAGGAAGTAGCCCTGCAAATAAGCCGGTGAAGAGAATACCGATGAGAATGTAGCCCATGCTAGGACTGACAGTTTCTTTTGCTGCGGATACGACAACAGAAATCAATCTTTTAATACCAGGGGGAGGCATTGGCTCGTCGCAAGGCAACAGGGAATCCGAAGGTTTTTCGAATACGCGCTTCCACAATTCCCCACCTGAAATTGCAAGGAGCATCGTCGCAATGACAAAGCAAATGATAACTATCGGCTCTGAAAGAGTGAGTCCGTATAGGAAAGAAAGCGGGTTGAGTTGTGGGGCTGCCAAGACAAATGCCAGGATAGTGGCAGTTGGAACGCCCGCCCTACGCATTTCCCGTGCGACTGGGATAACACCCAGAGAACAGACTGGTAGCAGAGACCCAATAACCCAAGCCCTAAACAGCCCTTTGAGGCCTTCTCCACCAAATAAATTTCGCGTGGATTCAGGGCCTAACATACGTCGCATAACAGCAGCAACGAAGAATCCCACAAATAAAGTTGAAGAAGCCTCGACCGCAGTCTGACCGATTCGAAGCAGCACGCTCCATAAAATGTCCATCATCAAGCTCCTCATAAAGAATCTGTGTTTTAAACTGGTACAGGAACTGTTTCGAGCAACTGATTTATAATATTTGATGCTGCATCCGGTGCGAGACCAAGACGGACGGAGAGTACGGGAATTGCAACATCTTGAATATCATCGGGCGTAACAAATGGGCGATCTTTGAGAAAAGCCCACGCCTGGGCAACTCGCTGCCAGATCAACAAACCCCGAGGGCTTAATCCCAGCGTCACCTTTGGGTGAACCCGTGTCGCCCTTCCCAGATCAACCAGATACTCCTGCACGTTTGGCTGTACCAACACTTTAGAGACTCGTTCTTGCAAACCTGCCAGCTGACCTTTCACCAACACACTTTTCTGACTCGGAGGATCATCAACATGGCCTATGGCTGCTGCAAGCAAACCGAGTTCATCACTTTTTTCGGGGTATCCCACCGCCAGTTTCATTGCAAACCTATCGAGTTGAGCCTCGGGCAAAGGATAAGTACCGTGGTGTTCTACGGGATTTTGGGTGGCGATCACAAAGAACATTGGTGTTAGTGTGTGCTTGATGTTATCCACCGTTACCTGACGCTCTGCCATCGCCTCTAACAAAGCGCTTTGGGTTCGGGGAGTGGTGCGATTGATTTCGTCCGCGAGCAGCACATCGCTAAAGACCGGGCCGGATAGGAACTCAAATTCGCGGGTCTTTTGGTTAAAGACGCTGAACCCGGTGATATCTCCAGGAAGTAAATCTGGTGTACACTGAACTCGAGAAAAATTTCCACCCACTGCAAAAGCAATAGCCTTGGCAAGAGTCGTCTTACCTAGGCCAGGCAAATCCTCGAGCAGGAGATGACCACGCGCAAGAAGGCAGGCTATCACTTTTTCTACCACATCCGCTTTTCCCCGCAACGCACGGTTCAATGCAATTCGAATCCCTTCAAGAAGAGCACCCTGCGAGGTAAGATTTGTTTGTACATCATCTATTAATGTGGACATTTCAGGATTTATCTCCAATTGGAAAATCAGAAGGTGCATTACGCCAACGCTTCAACGTCCAACTACCTAGCACTCGATGGCAAACATTCAAAACTTCGGATTGGGACCAGGGTGGCGGGGCCTCTTGTCCATAAGCTGCCCATTGGGCCATAAGAGTAATTTGGTAAATGTCGGCATCAGGCCCGGAGGACTTCAACAAGGATTCGCGCAGCCAGCAAATAATGGTCTGTCGGCACTTTCGCGCCTTACCAGATAACCTTCCCCTTCGTTCGAGAACCGCAACAGCGCCCCGCACTTGTTCACGCCATGTCTTTCCAGGAAACCATGACCATATCAAGAAGGTAATTGAATCGAACAAATCGCGACGGTTTATCCAGACTGCAAATAGTAAGAAGGATAGCAAAGTAAATTTTACTATGTGCGAGTATAACCAGGCGATAAAGAAGACAAGGGCATCAAGGATGCGTTCGAATAGTGGAAGGGTCGGCCCTAGCGCACCATAACCAGGGGTGGGTTCAAGCACCATCCAATGCCCATCTAAAAGTAACACCTCGGGCCAAAAGTGCAAGTCAGTCGCCTTCACCGGGGTGTGTGCTGTCTCTGGATCATATGCATCAGGGGATGCATAATAACCCATGCAAATACGGGTTGGGTAATCAAGTGCCCGTAACATCAGGGCAAATGCACTAGCGAACAGATAATCTGGTCCGCGCTTTGATTCAGTCAAAAACCACATCACGGGTGCGGGGTGTTCGGGTGGCGCAGTGGCATTCAGGTCTAGGGCGTACTCGCTTAAAAGTTTCCTTTTGATTGCATCAATCTGAAGCCAGCCCCTTGGATGCTCTCCGGCCCATTCCCTTGCAAGTTTCTGGATCTCGGGATGAATGATTAATGGTATATCTCCAAGCTTGAGTGACGAACCACTAGTTCCACCCACTGTTCCAAAAGCAGATTTTGGTAACCGCAAAGGGTCGACCGTTCGACAATCAGTTGTTACGATAACTCCGGGAGGTGTACGCTTTCTTCCAGCTAGGGCGAGAACACCTTCATAATCCCACTCGTAGTAATCCGATTTATCCACCTTGTTAATGCGAAAGTTCGTCAACAACGATGGAGTTGGAACAAGATTCGACTTTAATTCTGCAACCTTCAACTGATGGCGTTCATCTGCCAAATACCAATCATTGGGTTTGAAGAAGCCTAGTTTCATCCAGTCGCCCCCTTGGGCTTCGATCAACTTGCTGCTGGGTTTACGTGCCTCGAGCCATCGTTTTTCAACAGGTTCATAAATTTCATAAGCTACCAG
>CAZYAY010000175.1:0-4207 GCA_964646215.1 uncultured Candidatus Kuenenia sp.
AAAGTTGTGTTCGCCTCCGCAAGAAAGAACCGTCGCTTACGCATCCGGCTCTGAAAGATGTGTCTTCCTTCCGTGGCTAATCTTTCGATTCTTGGCCTTTATTTGCACCTTTTAATGTTTAACTACTGTGGTGGGTCAGAATAATCTTAACTTGACGGTTGTATGGCCCTACTTTGCCATCCAGACTTTGATAAGATCCACTGTCTCTTTTTAATTTTTCCAAAAGGCTTTATCATGGTACCTATGAACAGAATAGCTTCCATAAATAGAAAAACTGCGGAAACCCAGATCGACCTCAAGATTAATCTTGATGGCACCGGGGTTTCAAACATCGATACGGGCATTGGTTTTTTCGACCACATGCTCACGCTTCTTTCCAAGCACAGCCTTATCGACCTCGATATCCGGGCTGTGGGCGACCTTCATGTTGATGCACACCATACGGTTGAAGATGTTGGTATTTGTTTTGGCATGGCCCTTAAACAGGCGCTTGCAGATAAAGCAGGCATTAGGCGTTATGGCAGCATGATTCTTCCCATGGATGAAACTCTTGTTACGGTGGCGGTTGATTTGGGGGGCAGGCCTTTTTGTGTATGGCAGGCAGAACTTCCATGCGAAATGCTCGGGGCTTTTAATGCTCCTTTGGCTGAAGAATTCTGGCGCTCTGTTTCCAGTGCCGGCCTTTTGAACCTTCATGTGATTCTTAATTATGGCCGGAATTCACACCATATGATTGAAGCTATTTTCAAAGGCGCTGCCCGTGCTTTAAGGCATGCCATTGAAACCGATCCGCGTAGCCCTGGTGTGCCTTCTACCAAGGGTGTTTTGTAGTACCATTTTCCTGATTTGGCTTATAGCTTGAGATTAAATCTTTTTCAGGGTATTCTAGATTTAGTTGATCCTTCTCAAAATCTTCCTTCTAGTTATTTTGGAGTATGCTGAACATGAGTCAGGAACCAACGGGAGCAAGTCAGGCACAGTCGCTGCAGCAACAACGCATGAGGGAGTTTTTGCAGATGCTGCCCTTGACCACCGAAATTGCGGGATTGCCTCATTCAGCACAGGGCTCTTATTTCAACGAAGGCCAGATGGAAAATCGCGCCATCGCAATGAAGGCGGCTTTTAAAATCGCCAAGCAACTCATGAAAGATGTTGCTGGTTGATCGCACCAAACTTATTAAAAAGGTCGGTTGATGACTAATTCCGCATGGCTTCAACTTCTGCCTAATCTGCCTCAATCTTGGAAAGATTCCCTGGTTGTTAAAACCATCAATGGTACGGAGCTTTCCGTTCAATCCATTGTTCGTATTGATGAATCCTTTATTGTGATAAGGGGAAGGGTAGCAGGAACAACAGAGCAGGGTCAGGTTTATTTTGTCCCGATTGATAGGATCGAAACCATTTGTATTCAAAGGCCTCCGAAGGAAGAGGAGATGCAAAAAACTTTGAATGAATTATTTGGGTCTCCCGCTTCTCTGGCCCAGGTAATTGAGAAACCCCAGGATAACCTCCGTGCAACCACCATTATGAGATTAAGTCCGGAAGCACACGAAAGGTTGAAGTCATTGTCTGCTGCCTCGAAGCAGGCCAATCCACCAACTCCCTAAAAGCAATATGATTTATTCAAGGAGCAATAATGGATCCAAAGGATCCCGAAGTCGGCACAGCACCCATTCATTTCATCCAGCCCGGTGGTGGTTTTTGCTTCAGCCTTGAAAAAGCCTGGGGGAAGTTTCGCAGGGCGATCTTGAATTCGTTCTTCCCCGCATATACCGGAAGAATGCGGGCATTACGGCTTGGTTCCTGCCCTGATTGCACCCACAATATCATCGATTCACGCGACTTGAAATTGTATTCCAATGTATGTGGCTTTTATTTCGATCCAGATTCTGACCCTTTTGTTGGTCGTAATAAAATCTGGTTTGCACGGCCTGGCATCATGGAACTGCTTTGCTTTTCTCTTTTGTTGGTTCCTGCCACCATCGCTTTCATTTTTATGGCTTTACAGTTTCATCCCGCTTTTGGTGTGGGCGCTGTTGCAGGATTCCTACTTTGGCTTTTCGTCATCTCGTTTTTTCGAAACCCCCCAAGAGAAATCCCCGTTGCACCCAATATACTCGTAAGCCCGGCAGATGGCGTGATCACCCACCTCGAGGAAGTTGAAGAGGCTGGCTTTGGCAGAGCTTTTCGCGTTAGCATTTTTCTTTCCGTGTTTAATGTGCATGTTAATCGAGTTCCCCTGGCAGGCACTGTAACCCATGTTCGGTATTACCCGGGTGCATTTCTTGACGCGCGCAGTAGTGATTGCGCCAAGCGAAATGAACAGCTTTGGATCGACTTGGTTGAAAAAGAAAAAGGTTTTCCGGTTAGGGTTAAGCAAATTGCAGGGGCCATCGCCCGAAGGATTGTATGCCAGGTGGGCGTGGGGAAATTTTTGAGACGGGGCGAACTTTATGGCATGATCAAGTTTGGCTCACGCACCGATGTGTTAATACCTGCAGATCTTGTTAAAGAAGTTTTGGTCAAGGTAGGAAGCGCAGTGTATGGCGGGTCAACCATCATTCTGAAACTTAAAGATTAAACCTGCGCCAAAGCTAGCTTGCCACCAATCTTAAATGCATTGGGGGCGGCTTCTGTGCGAAGAACCTGATTGTAAAGGGTATCGCGTTCCACGGGAATTCGCCCGGCTTCTGTAATCAATCTCTGGATTTCTGCAACAGTCATTTCCTGCGGGGTGTCAGAACCTGCATCATGGTAGATTTTTTCATGCACCACGGTGCCATCGATATCATCAGCGCCAAAGCTAAGGGCCACCTGCGCTGTTTTGATACCCATCATCACCCAGTAAGCTTTGACATGCTGGAAGTTGTCGAGGAAAATACGACTGATTGCCATGACCCGGAGATCGACCATCGCGCTGGGTTTGGTGATGTGTTGCATCCTGGTGTTTTCGGGATGAAAGGCGAGCGGGATGAAAGTTTGGAACCCACCAGTTTCATCTTGTAACTCGCGAAGTTTTTCCAAATGCTCAAGCCTGTGATGGGGCTTTTCGATATGCCCGTAAAGCATGGTCGCATTGGAACGCAGGCCTAGTTGGTGGGCGGTTCGGTGGATGCGAAGCCAATTATCGGTATCGGCTTTATGCTCGCAAATAATGTCGCGGACTTCCGGGTTAAAAATCTCCGCCCCTCCGCCTGGCAGACTTCCCAAGCCTGCTTCCTTGAATTCTTGAAGGATATCCCCCATGGGCCTCTTGGTCAGCCTTTCAAACCATTCCCATTCAACCGCGGTAAATGCCTTGAGGTGCAAGTTGGGATGCGCCTTGTGCACTATCCGTACGATATTAAGGTACCAATCGTAAGGCATCTGATGATGCAAACCACCAACGATGTGCATTTCGGTGGCACCCCTACCCTCGGCTTCCTTGGCACGATGAAGAATTTGTTCATCGGTCATGAGGTATGCTTTAGGGTCTTTCAAATCGGAACGAAAGGCGCAGAATATACAGCGGTAGACACACACATTCGTGGGGTTTAAATGAACGTTGACATTGTAATAGCCCACATTCCCGTTCTTTTTTTCACGCACGAAGTTGGCTAGTTTCCCCAGGGTGAACAGGTCTGCATGATCATGAAGATGCAATCCTTCGTCCAGGGATAATCGATTCCCCGATCGAACTTTGTCAGCGATTATTTGAGTCGTTACTTCGATGCTCGACATGCTGAACTCCTGTGCGCAAAGCTAGTGCCAACAACCAACATAGTCATGATAGGAACCGTAGGAAAAGAGGGGAGGCAACAGCAATCCTTTCCATGCGAAATAAAATAGGTTATGCTACTTTCATGTTTTGATTTTAACAGAATCCACGGGACTTCCTATCATGCTTTCTCTTGAAAAAATGGCAGTATTTACTTTGATTTTGATCTTTGCAGGTACTGGTGTTGCTGCGGCGCCGGCACTTCCAGAAATGAAATTCAAGGAAGTGAAGGAAGTGGCCCCTGGCGTTTTCTTCAGGTTTTCCTCGATAAGTGCCACAGATAAAACAGTACCTTTTGGAGGCAGCAACAACATCTGGGTTGTTTTTGAAGATCATGTTGCAGTGATTGATGCCAATTTTCCTGACGGCGCTGCAGATGTGGTTGCTGCAATCAGAAAAACCACCAACAAGCCTATTCGTTATGTATTTGACACCCATCATCATGGGGAT
>CAZYAY010000176.1:0-4173 GCA_964646215.1 uncultured Candidatus Kuenenia sp.
CTGTAGCTCAACTGGATAGAGCATCGGTCTACGAAACCGAAGGTTACAGGTTCGAATCCCGTCAGGTGCACTTTCAATTTCCAGCAGTAAAAGCCGACTTAAAATCCTTAAAAACACGATTTCAAAAGAAAATCAACTTAAGTACAAACTCCTAAAATAAGAAGTGGCATTTTCACCATACAACTTACAAAACATGAAAATATCGTTACTTGAATACCATAATAACCCAAACTTTGATTGACCTGCCAACCAGACTCCAATACCTTGGAGTAATGTTAATTCGCAATGCAATCAAATGTCAGTTTAAAAGGCACCAGGTAAAAAGATGAATGTAATCGTCACGGATTTGCCGGTAGACCTTGAGACTGCATATTTTGAAGTAAAAATCATCAATAGACCCATCCATTGGCCTACTTTTGTGGCAATTGGATTGATTCACGTCGGTGCATTGATCGCACCCTTTTACTTTTCATGGCAAGGCCTGGCCTGTTTGATCGCACTCTATTGCTATACCGGGTGCGTAGGTATCACTTTCTGTTACCACCGCATGCTCACTCATCGTGGCTTCCAACTTAATGCCGTTGCGAAATGGTTCGCCCACCTCGCTGGAGCATTGGCATTACAAGGGAAGCCTCTTGACTGGGCCATGAATCATCGAATTCATCATGCACGATCCGACCAGAAAGGTGACCCCCATTCGCCACTCGACGGTTCTTGGTGGTCTCATTTTTTATGGTTGATACCCCGCCGTAAAAAACAAACCCACGAACTTCTAATTGCAAAATACACACCCGATTTACTCCAAGACCGCTGCTGTGTCTTCTTTAACAGAACTTATATTTTTTGGAATATACTACTTGGTGCAGCACTTCTAGGCTTTGGCGGGCTTTCCTGCTTTCTATGGGGATTTTGTTTACGAACTGCAATGGTCTGGCATATGACTTGGCTGATCAATTCCGCAACGCATATCTGGGGATATCGTAATTACACCACTTCAGATCAATCGCGCAACTTGTGGTGGGTGGCATTGGTAACCTTTGGCGAAGGTTGGCACAACAACCACCATGCCCAACCCTCTGCCGCATATCATGGGCACCGGTGGTGGGAAATTGATACCACAGGCTGGGTGATTTCTGTTTGTAAGGTATTGAGAATAGCAACAAAGGTTAAAAACCCAAAAGCCATGGCATCCAAATCGCAGACAGAAACTGTTTACAATTAAACCAGAAGCAAAAGCTTAAATTTCCTGCATTTCGTCATTCAATTGACTCCACAGATCCTCTGCAGCAGACAATTTTTCAGTCACAGATGCCAACTCTTTTTCGAGCCGATCCAATTGCTCGATATCAGTCACCTTAAGTAACTGAGCATTGATACTTCGCTTCTGGGAATCAAGCTGGGCGATACTTTTTTCGACCAATTTGATTTCCTTGGCAGGATCCCGATCAACATTTTTCGTTTCGACGATTTCAGGTTTTGCAGACTTTACAGGCTTGGCAACGGCCTGGGGTATTTTAGCCTTCTGGGTCGCCAATTCTCTTTCACCAGCTTCAATTTCCTTATTCACTTTATAAAGATAATTATCATATTGCCCGCTGTAAATAGTCACTCGACTATCACGAACCTCGATGATGCTGGTAGCAACGGTTTTGGTGAAATGCCTATCGTGACTAGTGAAAATCACTGTTCCCTCATAATTGGTCAATGCCTCGGCAAGCGATTCGACAGTATCAACATCAAGGTGATTTCCCGGTTCATCAAGAATCAGGATGTTCAGGTCGCTCAACATTAATCCTGCAAGGCAAAGCCTGGCACGTTCGCCCCCGGAAAGAACGGAAATAGGCTTTTTAACATGCATGCCCCTGAATAAAAATGAACCTGCAACTTCCAAAATGTCTTGATCCTTTTTACCCTTGGCTGCATGCTGGTAAAGGTATTCCAAAACGGTTTGTTTTTCTGAAAGGCTGGTGTATACATGCTGTGCATAAACACCAATCGAACACCCATGCCCCCAACGAACTTCGCCTGCCACCGGTTTCAGGGAATCAACCAAGGTACGCAGGAATGTGGTTTTTCCCTGACCGTTATCCCCAACAATTGCAACGCGCATGCCGTGGTCAATTTCAAGATTAACATCTGAAGCAATGGTTCGATCTGGATAGCCGATATTAAGATTTTTACAGCGCAAAGCAGGGCCTTTACGAGGGGAAATACGAGGAGGCCGGATTCTAGCAACGGGTTGGGCGGATTCGATTTTGGTTAGTTCCAGGCGCCCAAGTTGTTTCTCCTTGGATTTCGCCAAAGTTGCAGTACTGGCACGCGCCTTATTTTTTGCAATAAATTCTTCCAAGTGTTTCATTTTTGCAAGGACCGATTGATTAGAACGCTCTTCGTGCATCTTTTTTTCTTGCAAAAATTCCAAGTAAGCATCGACCTTGCCTGGAAATGCGGTCAGTTTGCCCATGGAAAGATCCAGGGTATGATCGCAGGTAGATCCAAGAAAAGTACGATCATGCGAAACAATAAGGCAGGCTGCTTTATAGTTGACCAAAAAATGCTCGAGAAGAATCTGGGTACGCAAGTCCAAGAAATTGGTTGGTTCGTCAAGTAAAAGCAAATTTGGTTCCATTAAAAGCAAACTTGCAAGCTTGACCCTGGTTTGCCATCCGCCCGAAAGTGCAGATATTGGTCCATCAAGATAAGAACCTTTTAATTCAAACTGGCCTGCAACCTCTCCGCATTTCCAAGAGGGTTGTCCGCTTTCCCGCTGCAAGAAATCCATCGCGGTTTCGCCTTGCACAAACGGATCGTGCTGCCTGAGATAACCCAGACGAAGATTCGGATGACGAATCACTTCACCGTTATCTAATTCTTCTTCACCCAAAAGAATACGCAACAAGGTACTTTTCCCTGCTCCATTGCGCCCGATGAAACCAACTTTGACATTATCAGAGATGGAAGCATCAGCCTCATCCAGCAAGATTTGTTCGCCATAGCCTTTACAAGCACTTTTTATTTGCAATAAAATCGCCATTTAAATCAGATACCCCGACGTTAATAAATTATTCAAGAAAAAACACATTGCCACAATTCATACTCATTCGCTTTTAGGCAAAATATTGAATGCATAACAATGATTGTATCCTATTAATTATGCTGGAAAGACGATATTTTTCAAACTGATTACATGTAATTTAAAAGCAATTGCATGTTTAAGCCCCGATAACGCCCAAAGAAGGAATTCTTGCTAGTTTTATGTTTTTGACTTAAACATCGGTTTCTCAATAAGTTAAACTTCCTATTATGTGGTTTTTATCCAGACAAAAGGAAAAGGAATCTTAACAATGGCAACACATTTGGCCCACATGGTTTTTTTCAAATTAAAAGATAACAGCGTTACAGCAACCAACAAACTGGTTGCTGAATGTTCCAAATACCTTAAACCGCATGCAGGAATCGAATACTTTTCCGCAGGCACTTTGGCCCGGGAACTCAACCGCGATGTCAACGACCAAAATTTTGATGTCGCCCTTCATGTTGTGTTCACCGATTTAAAACACCACGATGCCTACCAAGATAGCGACATGCACAACGAATTTATCGCCCGTAATAAAGACAATTGGGAAAAAGTGCGGGTTTTTGATTCCCACGTTTAGGCTGAATAGTTTGCCGATTTAAGCTTTATTTCTTGCCATCCGGACTTCGATAAAGGAAATAACGCAAATCAGCACAAAATGAAACATAAGCAAATTGGTGATCAATTTGCTTATGGATGCAGCGGGCCTGGGTAGATCTTCCATATTTCCTGAAAGAAATTTGGGCAAATCTGTAAGTCCACCTGAAATCGTTGCAAGAAACCCAAGAATTGCCACCATGGCTGCACCATGCATGACATGTTTTCGCAATTTGGGATTAAAAGCCAAAAAGCCAAGAATAAATAAAAGTGTGCCTATAAACGATGGAATCAGTGCGGTGAAATGCTCTTTACCGGTGACAACAAAGCCGACAATACCCGTGATAATTAAATCCAAGGCAAAAAGGATTGTGATAAAAGGCATGTGCGGCTCCTAAAATAAAATAATGGTTTCGTAAATCGAAACACTTGTATACAATGATAGCGCCTCTGCGGTGTTCGTCACCTAGCTTGCTTTTGGCGAACCGATAAGAGTACCC
>CAZYAY010000177.1:0-4168 GCA_964646215.1 uncultured Candidatus Kuenenia sp.
GTGGGTGCTATTTTCAGGGACTACAACAGCGCCTTACTCAAATCGATGGCGAATGCAGGGTGATTTCAGAAATCCTCGCCTAATAATAAGACTGATTTTAGTTGATTCGCAATAGGTTGCGTGCATTTCAATAAAAGTTTTTCATTTCCAAATCGCACTTCCAGCCATTACGATATCTTGTGGTTTCATGCTAAACATCAAGTCAGGAAATCAATTAATGAATAATTTTTGCATGAACTCGAAGCCTTCATTGTCGGCATTGCTGGGCATCTGCGTTGTTATTTTATCTATTGTTGGACAGGCTGGGGCCGCAGATTCGCCACGCTTCGAGCAAGACGTTCTGCCGATCTTTTATCACCATTGTTTTGGATGTCATAGCGAAAAGCAGGACAAGCCAAAGAGTGGCCTGCGTCTTGATTCTGCAAAAGGAATCCTTGTTGGCGAAGTGATCGTTGCAGGAAAGCCAGACGAAAGCGAGTTAATGAAGCGTGTGTCGCTGCCTCATACCGATAAGGATGTGATGCCTCCGATTAAGGGCGGGGCACAGCCTTTAAACGATGAAGAGCGATCGATGTTAAGGCGATGGATCGCTGATGGTGCGAAGATGGGTTCATGGGTGAAGTTTAATCATCGCGATGCAGCGTTGCCTGCGGACGATGTTGTGTTTTCAATCAAAGATGTTAAGCAATTGAGTTTGGAAGTGCAGAAGCGGATCGATCAATTTCATGTTGATAAGGGCACCAAGCTAAATGCTCCTGCAAGCGATGAGACTTTCCTACGCCGGGTTTATCTCGATGTCATTGGGCGCATACCGAGCCTAGAAGAGAGCACTCGTTTCCTTGAGAGTCGGGATGGTAACAAACGCTCGAAGTTGATCGATGAACTGCTTTTGACCGAAGGCTATGTCAGTCACATGTATAATTGGAAGGCTGATCTTTTGCGTATCAATTCGAAGATTGCGCAAGGTCAACCTGCCAGGCTTTATGATACTTGGGTGAAGGATGCCATCCGCTCGGGCATGGCTTTTGATGAATTTGTTCGACGGTTGGTGACTGCGAAGGGTTATCTGTGGGAAAACGGCGCAGTCGGTTTTTATGTGCGCGATCTTGGTATGCCTCTTGATCATATGTCGAACATGACTCGCGTATTCTTAGGCACGCGAATGGAGTGCGCACAATGCCATGATCATCCGTTAGAGCCAATCACTCAGAAGGATTTCTACCAGATGGTTGCGTTCACCTATGGGGTGAGTAATCTTGGCAGCCCCGGTGGGTATTCGCCTGACAATGTAAAGCAGTATCCTGAGATCAAGGCGAAGATGGCAGCTTTGCCAAAAGATGAGGCTTTCGGGCAGAGCGTCAGCGGAACGATTGCCCCTTTGAAGCGATTGACCTTAGACACGAAAATGCAACTGAAGTTTCCCGATACCTATGCCTATGATATTTCGCTCCGTGGAAAGTTGGTGGAACCTCGCACACTTTTTGCAGACGAAGCCATTATCAGTGGAGATGATAGGCGCAAGGCATTGGCAGACTGGATGACTTCGCCACGCAACCCACGTTTTGCGAAGAATATTGCAAATCGCCTTTGGAAGCGAGTCATGGGTGTAGGGCTGATCGAGCCCGTGGATAGTTTTTCTGCGTTACCTAATCCGGAGCACGCAGAGTTAATGAATTTTCTTACACAGACGATGATTCGGCTGCGCTTCGATGAGCGGGCCTTCATGGCGGTGTTGCTAAATACACGGTTGTATCAAAGTAATGCGGTAAGAGAGAATCCAGAACCTGGGGTTGCTTCTGCACTTTTAGGGCCGCAATTAAGGCGACTGTCCGCAGAGCAGATTTGGGATTCCTATCTCGCCTTGCTTGTCAAGGATATTGATAAACGCAAGTTTATATCTCGCGACAGTGGCCCACTTGATCCAAGCTACCTGCGTAAGCTAACCTTAATGACTGCTGATGAAATCATCGCGCAAGCTCGCATTGATCAAGCCGAGCATACAAGAAAACGCGAGGCCGGTCTGCGTCGGATGGAGCAGCAGAAAGCGTTGGCAGCCGCCAAGAATCGTGGTGATGAAAAAGAAGTGAAAAGATTGATTGCTGCGCATGCAGAGGCGAACCGGGGGATGGCAGCAGAGCCCGAGGGCGAACCGATTACAACAGAGACCGACCCACGTTGGAAATCACTTCCCACAAATTTCATTCGTGCTTCAGAAACACCGCTCCCTCTTCCACTAGGGCATTTCCTGCGACAGTTCGGGCAATCCGACCGTCGTGAGATTGATGCCTTTAATCGTGACCCCAATACCACTCACTCACTCGCACTGATGAATGGAGATTTAACAACGCGTGTACTTGCGGAAGATTCGTATCTGCGCAAGCAGTTCGCTGCGAGCAAGTCATCAGGCCTTGAACGTACGCAACTCATTTACCAAGCGATTCTTATTCGCTCGGCAAAGGAGGGGGAACTCGCAGAGATTGCAGCGATCATGAAGGCCAGCACGACACCAGAGCATGACCTAATTTGGGCGCTGCTGAATTCGCCTGAATTTCTTTTTAACCAGTGATGTTGCTTTGAACTAACATAAGACATTAATCTTTATAGAAACGGGCGGACATATGAAATCAATACTCACAGACATCAATCGACGCAACTTTGTAGAAAGTTTTGCCAAAGCTGTTTTCGGAGTTAGCCTGCTGCCTTCATTTAGCACTACTCATGCCGCAGAAAATAAAGTTGGTGGCAAGGCGAAGAGCGTGATCTTCCTTTACATGCGCGGAGGAATCTCGCACATCGACACCTTTGATCCAAAGCCAGGTAAGCCTGAAATGGGGGGCGTCAAAGCCATCAAGACAAGTGCGGATGGTATTCAGATTTCGGAGTGGTTTCCCAACTTGGCGAAACAAATGCATCATGTTTCTTTAGTGCGATCGATGACTTCCACGCAGGGTATTCATGATCGTGGAACCTATCTGGCGCACACCAGTTATTTCATGACATCTACCATTACGCATCCTTCGCTCGGATCTTGGGCGGTTAAGCAGATTGGCTCTGCGAACGCAGTATTGCCCGGCAATATTTTGATCAACGGCAGCCCCCAGCACCCCCGCAGTGGTTACATGCCTACCCAACTTGCTCCGCTGCCCATCGTTGATCCAGGTGCGGGTCTGCAAAACTCTACTCTTCCTAAAAAGATCAGTGAGTCGGATTTCGTACGACGAATTGCACTTGCGAAAGCCTTGGGAACGCCGTTTGTTGCACAAACGCCACATCGCGATGCAGCAGCTTATTTGAAAGTCCAGCAAGACGCAGCTTCGCTCATGAAGAGTGAGGATCTCAAGGTATTCGACATTTCGAATGAAGATAAAAAGATGCAGGCCGCATACGGCACTCACACCTTTGGCAAAGGCTGCCTGCTTGCAAGGCGGCTCGTCGAGAGCGGCGTCCGTTTCATCGAGGTGGAAGATGCCCACAACTGGGACACGCATAACGATCAGATTAAATCGATGGAGAACATGACACCCACTACGGATCAGACGCTGGCCACCCTTCTTGAAGACCTTAACCAGCGCGGACTTTTAAAAAGCACTCTTGTAGTGATGGCAACCGAGTTCGGTCGCTCACCCCAAATCAGCAACACTACCGCAGGGCGCGGGCATCACCCAGGCGTTTTTACTTGGTGGCTCGCAGGTGCTGGTATGAAAGGTGGGTATATTCACGGCAAGTCTGACGAGATAGGTGAGCATGTCGCAGAGAAACCCGTCACCATGCCAGATTGTAATGCGACCATTGCGCAAGCCTTAGGCATCGACCTTGAAAAGATCGAGCATTCCCCTTCGGGGCGACCCTTCACTGTTGCAGACAAGGGCAAGCCAGTCGATGAGTTGTTTGCATAAAATTTGTCCCATGATTATTCATTGTTCGGATAAAGCGATGATGTGATGTTTTGTTTTTTATTTCCTTACAGCACTTTCTGCCATTACGATGTCGTTTGATTTCATGCTAAACACCAACTTGGGAATTTCTATCATGCGAATTTTTGTCTTTGCCTGTTCTCTTTTTCTTAGCATCTCTGTTGTTGCGGAAGCTGCCAAAATAGTTTTGGTTGCAGGATCAGGAAAAAATCCCCCCCCAGCACTTGCAACTGAAGTTCAATTAAAAGGGCCTT
>CAZYAY010000178.1:0-4056 GCA_964646215.1 uncultured Candidatus Kuenenia sp.
ATAATTTCTCTTCGGCATTCCTTCCCGCTATCTATCAGGGAACCCCCGTGGGCAATGCTGGAACACCTAGTGACAAGGCGAAAATTCCGTTCATCACTGGCGATACCCCTACCCAATTACAGCGCATGGAAATTGATTTCTTCAACAGAATGAATCGTGAGCGTTTGCAAGTCACAGGCCCCGATAACGGACTTGAAGGCAGAATTGATTCGTTCGAACTTGCGTTTAGAATGCAAGCAACCGCACCTCAATTGCAGGATCTTTCAAACGAAACACCACTCACCCAAAAACTTTATGGGTTGGATGATCCCGCTACTGCGAACTATGGCAGGCAATGTTTGATGGCTAGGCGCTTTGCTGAAGCGGGCGTTCGCTTTATTCAGATTTCCCACAGCTACAAATGGGACCAGCATGGCAATCTTCGGAAAGATCATGCCAAGAATGCCAGGGAAGTGGATCGACCCATTGCAGGCCTTCTTTACGATTTGAAACAACGCGGACTTTTGGAAGATACCCTCGTTTGGTGGGGCGGTGAATTCGGCCGTACTCCCACAGCCCAAGGGGGCGATGGCAGAGATCATAACCCGCATGGCTTTACCATGTGGCTTGCGGGTGGGGGCATAAAACCCGGCATCAGTTACGGTGCCACTGATGATTATGGTTATTATTCCGTCGAGAACAAAGTTCATTTCCACGACTTGCATGCAACCATCCTTCACCAGTTGGGCTTGGATCACGAAAAGCTCACTTATAAACATGCGGGTAGAAACTTCCGCCTGACCGATGTGCATGGCAGAGTGGTAAGGGAAATATTGGCCTAATCTTAAATACCCTGTTGGTTTCACTCCTTGTAAATAAGGTGCCATCGATGATTAGAATTACCGCAGGGGTTGTTTGTCTTTGCATTTGGTTATGTCTTTCAACACCTGGTAATGCGCAGGAAGGTAAAACCTCTTGGAAGGCGGGGGTCGCCAAGGCTGTCATTACACCTGAAAAAAGCGTATGGCTTGCGGGGTATGGTTCGAAGCGCGCACCTGATGGAAAACTTCATGATATCTGGATGAAATCGCTTGCGCTTGAGGCCCCCGATGGCAAACGGGCGATACTTGTAACCAGTGATTTTCAGGGCGTTCCCAAGGAAATGAGCGATGCGGTATTTGTTCTGCTCAAGAAAAAATACAACCTTGAACGGCATCAGGTGATGATCACTTTTTCGCACAACCATTGTGGCCCGCGCCTTGGGCTCGATCTTGTCGATTATTACCCCATCGAAGCTGGGCAAGTTAAATTGGTTGAGGAATACACGGATCAGATGGTGCAGAAGATGGCTGATATGATTGGCGAATCACTCGCCAACCTTGCACCAGCAACCTTGAACATGGGTGAAGGGCGCGCGACTTTTGCAGTCAACAGGCGCAATAATAAAGAAGCCGAGGTGCCCAGCATCATTGCCAAGGGCGAAGCACTTAAGGGCCCCGTTGATCATGCCGTGCCTGTCTTGACGGTATCGGGGAATGATAAAAAAATCATTGCCATACTTTTTGGGTATGCATGCCATCCGACCACGCTTAATTTCACAAAGTGGTGTGGAGATTATCCAGGCTTTGCTCAGATCCTTATTGAAAAGAATCATCCGGGTGCACTTGCGATGTTTGTCAACACATGCGGGGGCGATCAAAATCCGCTTCCCCGCAGGAAGGTGGAACTTTGTGAAAAGTATGGCAAAATGCTCGCAGATGGTGTGGAAGAAGCACTTAAGAAACCTCTTAAAACCATTCAGCCTGGTTTGAAAACCTCGTTTGAACTTATGCGCCTGCCCTACGAAAAAACCATCACCCGAACTGAGCTTGAAGCCGCATGCAAGGATACCAATGCGGTGCGTAAGCGTTGGGCCGAGCGGATGATTAAAAAGATGGATGTAGGGGAAAATTTTGAATCTGCGTACCCCTACCCTCTTCATGCCTGGAAGTTGGGAAACGAAATGCTGATGATTGGCATGGGAGCGGAAACAGTGGTTGATTATGCCCTTCGGTTTAAAGCTGAGTTTGGAAAAGGCACCTGGGTTTGTGGCTACGTGGATGACATGATCGCTTACATTCCATCACGAAGGGTGTGGGCGGAAGGTGGTTATGAGGGTGGCCCCAATCTTTTTGAATATGGGCGTCCTGCACTGCGCTGGGCTGCGGATAATGAAGAATTGATTGCGGGTAAAGTCAAAAAATTAGTTGAAGCTGTGAACAAGTAACACGCTGGGCATCCTAATCAAAGAAGGGTTTGTCTTGAACCATCTAACCCGTCGAAACTTTGCAAAGTCCGTCATCAGTTCACTTCCTGCGATGGGTTGTTCACATTCCAAGCTCTTTGCTTTGCAAAAACAACCCCCCATCATAGACACGCATGTTCACTGTTTTGCAGGTAAAAAAAATAAAGACTTCCCCTACCATACCGATGGCCCCTACCAGCCCGATACAATTACATCACCACAGATTTTGTTGGAACAGATGAAGAAGGCGGGGGTTGATTTCGCAGTCATTGTTCATCCCGAACCTTATCAGGATGATCATCGCTATCTGGAATACTGCCTTTCTTTAGAAAAAAAACAGTTAAAAGGAACATGCCTCTTTTTCGCAAATAAAGAAAGCTCTAGCCGCCTTTTGGGCGAATTGGTCAAACGAAACCCAGGGAAGATTGTTGCCCTCCGATTTCATGCCTATAACAAAGAAAAACTGCCACCATTTGAAAAACCGGAACTACGGATCTTATGGAAGGCCGCAGCAGACCTTGGATTAAATATCCAATTGCATTTCGAACCACGCTATGCTTTTGGTTTCGAACCATTGATAAAGGAGTTTTCAAAAACCAAGGTGATCATCGATCATATGGGCAGACCCTTCGATGGCACTACCGAAGAAAACAAGCGTGTGCTTGGATGGTCCAGGTTCGAAAACACCATCATGAAGGTGTCTTCTTTGCCAGACCCCAAAATGTTTCCTGATCGGGATGCGGGGAAAGTCATCAAGGATTTGGTGAACCGATATACTCCCAGGCGTTTGATTTATGGCGGGGGCTTTGATGAAAAATCTGATGGTGAATCTTATCGCACTTATCGGGAGAAAATCAAATCGCATCTTGCAGCGCTTTCTCCCTCTGAACAATCAATGATCATGGGAGGCAATGCCCAGCGTTTGTTTGAATTTGAAGGCTAGGCGACTTATTATCGTGCATATTTCAAAAGATAAGTTATTTTAGAATTACTTGTGGCATCATTCATTTTTATGGGAGTAACCAGATGAGAATCACACGAAGAGGTTTTGTTGAACAATCTTTAATTGCAGCTTCCGCAGCCTTGGCAGCAGGAGTTCCGCAAACTTCTGAAGCTGCAGACACCAAAACTGATCGCAAAGTTGGTGCAAACGAAAAGCTTCGCGTTGCTGTAATAGGCGTCAATGGCCAGGGTGGCAGCCATCTTGGCGAATGGCTTAAAAACCCAGATGTCGACCTCGTCGGCGTTTGTGATGTTGATCCTGCCGCCTACCAGAAAAACATGAACAAGTTCAAATCACTGAAACATCAGCCCAAGTTCTTCCAGGATGTTCGCAAGCTTTGTGAAGATAAAAACATCGATGCTGTTTCCATCGCAACCCCAAATCATTGGCATGCAGTGATGGCTATTTGGGCCATGCAGTCGGGCAAAGATGTTTATGTCGAAAAACCCTGCAGCCATAATGTGCTCGAAGGACGGGTGATGACCCAGTGGGCACGCAAGCTAAACCGCATGTGCCAGATGGGAGTGCAAAGCCGCAGCATGACTGGCATGAGACAGACCCTTGAATTCATCCAGAGTGGCAAGATTGGGAAAGTAACTGAAGCACGGGCCATTTGTTATCGCAGGCGGGATAGTATCGGCATGGTGAACACTCCCGCACCAATTCCAGAGGGATTGGACTTCGATCTTTGGTGTGGCCCTGCTCCCAAGGTTGTTCCCATTCGAAAAAGATTGCACTACGATTGGCATTGGGTGTTTGAAACAGGCAATGGCGATCTCGGAAATCAAAA
>CAZYAY010000179.1:0-4040 GCA_964646215.1 uncultured Candidatus Kuenenia sp.
AGTTTTTAGCTGAAAGGTTTAACAAGAATGTGGCTTATCAAGGCATCTCTTCGTAATCCGTACATGGTTGCAGCGTTTGTCTTCATGCTGATCATTCTGGGCTCACTTTCAATCCTTAGTATTCCCATAGATATTTTGCCTGTATTCAAGGCGCCTGCAGTGCAGGTGCTTACTTATTACCCCGGTATGCCCGCTTCTTCGATAGAGAAAACCATCACCAATCGAATTGAGCGCTGGGTGAATCAGGCACCCGGTGCCCGCTTGGTGGAATCAAGGTCGGTGCCCGGAGTGAGTGTGGTAAAAGTATACTTCAGGGATGATATCGATCCTAATGAGGCGCTGACTCTGACGAACTCGCTTGCCTTGGGCGCCCTTCCTAATCTGCCTCCGAACACTCTTCCCCCGGTAGCTTTGCCTTTTGATGCCACGGGTACTTTGCCTGTTGGCATTCTTACGGTAAGCAACCCGTTCTTGGATGATGCCAGGCAGAAGGATGTTGCACGAATACAAGTTCGAAACATGCTTGGGGCTGTGCCGGGTTGTATTTCTCCCGTGGTGGTGGGTGGTCGCGATCGAAGTGTGATGGTTTATCTTGATCCTGCAAAAATGGAAGCCCGCAATATGGCACCCCTCGATGTGGTTGCAGCTTTGCGTAAAGGCAACCTCATGGTTACTCCCGGAACCGCTTATTTTGGATCAGATCAGTTGCTACTTGATAGCAACGCGATGGCGGAAAAAGTTGAAGACTTCAACGATATGCCTCTTACCTTTGGCGGGGTTTCGAATGTGCTTTTAAGGGATATCGGCCGTGCGGAGGATGCCTCTGCCATTCAAACTTCCAGAGTTCGCATTGATGATCGCAATGAGGTCTTTGTTCCCATTTATCGCCAACGGGGTTCGAGTAGTTTGAAGGTGGTCGATGGCGTGCGCGACATTATTCCAGCAATGGAAGAGCGATTGCCCAAGGGTACGAAGTTAGATCTAGTGATGGATCAAACCGTGGTGGTGCGTTCCGCCCTTAGTTCGTTGGTGGAAGAGGCGGTGATTGGTGCGCTGTTGGTTTCAATTATGATTCTTTTGTTTCTAGGGAATTGGAGAATGACCCTTATCGCATCGTTTTCAATTCCCCTTGCGCTCATGGGAGCAGTGATTGGCTTGCATATCACAGGCAATACCATCAATGCGATGACACTTGCTGGTCTGGCATTGGCAATCGGCCCTTTGGTCGATGATGCAATTGTTGAACTTGAAAATAATCACCGGAATTATCACATGGGCAAGTCGCGGGTAAGGGCGGCCCTTGATGGTTGCTCTGAAGTGATGGTGCCTGTTTTGGTTGCGACTTTCACCACGGTTTTGGTGTTGGCTCCCCTCGCCCTGATGCCTGGAATAGGGGGATTTTTATTTCGCCCGCTAACCATGGCAGTTGGTTTTGCAATGTTAACATCGTTTTTATTATCGCGAACATTCGTACCTATGATGTGCGCTAATTTTCTGCCTGATGAACATCTTCATTCCAGTGTAGCTCCAGTTGCACGGAAATCGGGAAGGCTGTCGCAGTTCTTGGATCGCTTTCAAATAGCATTGGATCGTTTGACTCAAAGGTATTTAAGCCTGCTTGATTGGAGCCTAGAGCATCGGTTTATGGTGATTTTTGGTGTGGTGATGCTTTTTGTATTATCGTTGGGGCTATTGAAGGGAATCGGGCGAGAGTTTTTTCCACAGGTTGATGCCGGGCAGATTACCTTGCATCTTAGGTCGCCTTCGAACCTCCGACTTGATGCCAGCGAAAATCGAGTGAAGCAGGTGGAGCAGTTTCTTAAAGAGAATATCCCTGTTTCTGAACGCGAGATGATTGTTTCCGAAGTTGGCTTAAACCCTGATTGGTCTGCTGCGTATACCACAAATTCGGGCCAGCAAGATGCGGTGATCCGGGTACAATTGAATCAGAAAAGGTCAAAAAGTGCCCAGGAATATGCTGCCAAGTTAAGGCATTTGTTTAATGCCAAGCCAGAGTTTAGCGATTTGCGGGTTGATTTTGATACGGGTGGAATGATTTCCACCGCGCTTAACCAAGGTGCTTCATCTCCCATTGATATTGAGATTGAAGGGGGGACGGTGGAGCAATCTTTAAGCATTGCAAGGAAGCTCCGGGAAAGTGTTTCTTCGGTTAGGGGGACTGTTGATGTGCGGGTACACCAGCGGGATGATGCCCCTTATTTGGTGCTGGATGTTGACCGGGTAAAAGCTGCAAAACTTGGCCTTTCAGCAGAGGATGTTGTGCTTCAGGTTGTGGTCGCTTTAAATTCCAGTGTTTCTGTGAGCCGGAATTTCTGGATCGATTCGCAAACAGGTAACCAGTATTTTGTGGGTGTGCAGTACCCCGAAGATATTGATCGTAAATTGGATGATGTCATGGGGCTTCCTGTGAAAGGTGCCGCACAACCTTCGACTGTGAATCTTGGCTCGTTGGTAACACCCCGCAGAAAATCGGGTGCGGTAGAAATCAACCATGCAGGGCTTAGAAGGGTGACGAATCTTTTGGTAAATACCGAGGGCAGAGATATGGCTGCCGTTGCGGGGGAAATTACTTCCCTCATTAAAACGATGGAGCTTCCAGAAGGAATGCGCTTACAACTTAAAGGAGAATACGGGCGAATGAATGATTCATTTCGCCAACTTTCTTTGGGTTTGGTGCTTGCTGCAGTGTTGGTTTACTTGTTGCAAGTGACTTTATTTCGATCTTGGTCGGGCCCGCTGGTGATAATGTCGACTGTGCCTTTGGGGTTCATTGGAGTATTATGGATGTTATACCTGACAGGAACCACCTTGAATGTGCAATCTTTGATGGGCGTTATTTTTCTGGTTGGAATTGCGGTGAATAATGGTGTGTTATTAGTGGATTTTGCAAATCGAAGTAGGCTTAATGGTACCACTGCAAGAGAAGCTATTTGTGCTGCTGCTTCTACCCGTTTTCGCCCCATCTTGATGACATTTTTAGCCACGGTGCTTGCTTTGACACCAATGGCTTTGGGTACCGGCCGAGGAAACGAGGCAAATGTACCCTTGGCACGGGCAGTTGTAGGTGGGTTATTCAGTTCAACTTTCTTAACTCTATTTTTAGTGCCTATATTGTATATCATTATTGTTCGTAAATTTAATGCTGTTGATCCCAAGTTGGCAGTTGAATTGGGCGACAACACCAGTGGACCGGTTGTTTCGTGAAAAGGAGATGAGAAGATGGCTGAAAATAAAAAAGAATCATGGCTACCTGCAGCATTGCTTGTTGGCATAAGCGCTATTGGGTTATGGTCTCTGACATTTTTGCCAACCACGGCCAAAGGTGTTCAGGTTACAAATTTGAATGTGCCTGCAGGAATTCGTGTTAAAACGATAAATCCAAAAATGGGTGCAGGGTTGGGGGTAAGTGTTGAACAACCCGCAGAGGTTGCGCCTTATTATCGGGCATCTTTATTTGCAAAGTTGGGTGGCACGATTACTTTCTTAGAGAAAGATATTGGCGACAAAGTTACCGCAGGAGAAAAATTGATTGAGTTGGATCCTACGGTGCAGGACGCTCAATTGCAAAATAAGTTGATCATCAAGGCGCCATTCGATGGTGTGATAGCAACCCGCTCAGTCGATCCCGGCACCTTTGTTCCGAGCGCAGCCATTGTTCCTGGTTCCCCAGCCTTATTAGTGATTGAAAAGACAGATATCGTTACGGTGTCGATGCAAGTTCCCGATTCTTTTGTTGCTTATGTGGGCATTGATACTGAAGCAGAGATTCGGATGGATTCTTTCCCTGGGCGGGCTTTGAAGTGTAAATTGAGCCGGTTGGCGCCATCGCTTAATGCTGCGGATAGAACCCTTCGCGTGGAGGTTGATTTATACAATGGTACCGAGGCAGAGCACCGGGCATTTTTAGCCAAAGCCATGCTGAATAGCCAGGCAGATTTAAAAAGCAGAAAGTTGCCCGTATTTCCAACGGGATTGGAAGCCAATGGCGCGGCTCGCTTATTACCCGGAATGTATGGCCG
>CAZYAY010000180.1:0-4017 GCA_964646215.1 uncultured Candidatus Kuenenia sp.
TTCATATCTAAAAATGTTGCAAAAGGGCTTCTGCCACAAAGCATTCTGCCCAGGGAGTATCGGAATTTTCTCCATTTGGAAACGGGTTGGTGTGCGTAGAGGCGCAAGGCGGCTTGAAATTTCTGGTGTAATTCGGGAGTGATTACCGGTGCGGGTTCTTTGAATGCGATGGCCCAGACTTGCAATGGTTTATTGGCGGGCCCTTGAAACCCAATAAGTTTTTGCGGGTATTTTTCCAACAGATAGGCAAACGCATCAGGGGTGAAGCGCCAGTAATCGTTGGGATAGGAATGGCGGTGCAGAAAGAACGGACACGAAACAAAAAATGCGCCACCCGGCCTTAGCACGCGGTAGACTTCATCAAACCCTTTCCAGAAACAGCGTACATGTTCGAAAAGATTTAAAGCGATTACAGAGCCTACGGAATTATCTTCCATGGGAAGATCTTCAACATTGCCAAGGATATCAACTCCTGGGCCCTTGCGCATATCAAGGCCCTGGTATTCGTGGTGGGGAAATAATTCCCGCAGGTTCGAATAATATTCCTGCCCCTGTACTTGATATGCTCCTATTTCCAGCATGGTATCTGGCAGGGTGAAAGTTTGGGCGACGGCTTGAGTTACGCCGTGAAGAAACTGGTTCATAAGCTACTCCAGATTGAAATCAATCTTGTTGATTTGGCCTGAAAGAATTTGTTTTACCTGCCCGGAAAGAGTGGGATCAGAAAACTTTGGTGGAAGCCCCTGTGAGGCAAAGGAAACCTTGTACCAGCCTGCATGAATTGAGTCTTTTCCTGGTTGGGGGAGTACAGAGTAGGTGCCATCAGCAAATATTTCGCCAGATGCCATCGGCCCCACGGAGCCTCGCTCCATATCCGGGGTAAAAACAATTGTTCCACCTCTTAGCGGTTGTTTTTGAAACAAGATTCTGCCTTGGATGGAAGTGGGCACAACGGGGCCGGATGAGCAGCCTAATATCACGATAAGTAGGCAGAAAGCAGGCATTAGCTGGCGCATTCTCCCTCCTTGGAGAGTTACATTTTGGGGAACTTAAGTTCCTAATATCTGACATGGTACAACAAACTTGGGAAAACAGGCAAGACAGAGTGGGTTTTGGCTGGGTATTTCAGACTTCGCCTTGACCCTATGATTTCACTTAGGTAGAAGCCTTGGAATGTATTGATTTTTCAGGTGATTTTTAAAGACATGACCTTTACCTCGAAATCGCATGGATGCGGCTTCCATTAAGTCTTTAACAATCCCGGATTCAGGAGAAATTATCGTGAATAAGAAACTGGCATGGTTTGCTGGATGTACCACTCTCGCAATGGCTGTTTACTTTGGTACCAATTTGCTGCGTGCTCAAACAGCACCTGCAAAGGTTCCAATCCAAGGAACGGAACAACGCTCACGCATTGCTCTTTTGAACCTTCATCATGTTGTTAAAAATTATCAGAAGGCTGTTGCCCTCAATAATGAAATGAAGGAAGTGTTCACTCCTTTGCAGGTGAAGACCAAAGCCAAGACCACCCAGTTGGAAGCCTTGAACAAAGAAGGCCAGATGAAACCTGAAATGCGCGAAACAATCGAAAAGCAAATGCGCGTTCTTAAGCGCGAACTCGAAGATCTTTCCAACGAAGCCCAGGCCCTTATCGGCAAGAAGCAGGATGAACAAGTTGTTTTGATTTATCGTGAAGTTCAGGAAGCTGCACAACGTGTTGCAGTTGCCCATGGTTATGACATGGTTCTTCATTACAACGACCCCACGACTTCTGCAGAATATTGGAGTGCAGGCAATATTGTCCGCAAGATGCAGGCAGGCGCTTGCATGCCGATTTATTTTGCACCTGGTATTGATATCAGTGCCGATGTGGTTAACGCCTTGAATCAGGCTTACAGCAGGGTTGCTCCACCAGCGGCTCCAGCAGGTTCGGCTATCACCCCAACCTCTGCAACGGCTCCCAAGTAGTAAGTGTAAAAAGCCCGGCAGAAAGGATTTTGCCGGGTTTACTTTTCTTTTATTAGTCAAGGATGAACTACTCGTGATACCGATTTCATCACGCCAGGAAAGAACGTTGGCGAAACCAGTGGAAGTGGAAGGCATCGGCTTTATCACTGGATCATTTGTGACGCTGCGATTCTGCCCAGCAGCAGAAAACACTGGGATAGTGTTTCACCGCACCGATCTTTCTCCCAAAACATTCATCCCCGCTCATGTTTCTAATGTGACAGGAACCAACAGGCGTACGACCCTTGGCCAAAAACCTTACCAAGTCACCCTGGTTGAACATGTGCTTGCCGCACTTAGCGGATTAAGAATTGATAATTGCATTGTAGAGCTGAACGCTGGAGAACCGCCTGGGTTGGATGGTTCTGCAGGGGAATTTGTTGAAGCTCTAAAAAAAGCAGGCAGTGTAGCTCAAAATTCAAAGAAAATGATTTATGGTGTTGAAAGCCCGATTATTGTTGAATCCAACGGATCGACACTTGCGCTTCACCCATGTGAAGGCACCGGCTTAAAGATGACCTACTTCCTTGATTATGGGAATCAATCGCCGATTCAAAAACAAGTTCATACCCAGAATATCGAGCCGGCACTTTTCTCCAGAGAAATATCCCGCTGCAGAACTTTCATTCTTGAAGAAGAAGCAGAAATGCTTAAAAGCCAGGGGATCGGTTCGAGAACGACGGCTCAAGACCTTATAATATTCGGCCCCAAAGGGCCTATTGACAACCCGCTTCGCTTTGCCAACGAACCCGCCAGGCACAAGGTGCTGGATATGCTCGGAGACCTTGCATTATTGGGCGTTGATCTTTGTGGGCATGTGGTTGCCTACAGGTCGGGTCATCCCTTGAATGTGGAATTAGCCCGGACTCTCTCGCAAAAATTAAAAATGAGTATGCAACCTTCCATGCTCAGAGCAGCTTAAGGGATTCCTTATTGAAAGGGTATTATGCCAGACTTGAAAATCGGTGTTATCGGGGTCGGGCACTTGGGCCAGCAGCATGCTAGGATTCTTTCCTCTCTCAAGGGCGTGCAACTTGTAGGCGTGGTTGATGCTTCTAGGCAGCAAGCCGAAAACATTGCAATGCGCTATTCCACCACCCCTTACACTTCGCATCATGAATTACTGCCCAAGGTGGATGCTGCTGTTATCGTGGTTCCCACCCGATACCATTTTGATGTGGCGCGCGATTTTCTTGAACAAGGCAAAGCCCTGCTCATCGAGAAGCCCATTACCATTGAACCCGAAAAAGCTTATCAGCTTTGTGACCTCGCAAAAAGTAAAAACACCGTAATACAAGTAGGCCATGTCGAGCGCTTCAACCCTGCTTATGAAGCCCTTTGCGATCTTCCGATGAAACCGCGGTACATTCGTGCGGAAAGATTGGGTGGCTTCTCTGGAAGGTCTTCCGATACGGGTGTTGTTCTTGATCTCATGGTTCATGATATCGATCTTGTGTGTTCCCTTGTTCAATCTGAAGTTGCTTCTGTATCTGGTTTGGGTGTTGCAGTATTGGGCGGGCACGAAGATATTGCACAGGCAAGAATCACCTTTGCCAACGGAACAATCTGTGATCTTTCCGCCAGCAGGGCGCATCCTGAAGCAAGGCGTAGAATGGATGTTTGGGGCTCTGAAGGTTATGCTGGTATTGATTTCATCACCAAGAAAATCACCCTGATGCAACCCAGCGATTCTTTGCGCTACCTTGCAGAATCTGCCCCGGGTAAAGTAGATGCAGGCACCTTGAACTCTTTCAAAACCGATTTGTTTGCCAACCATGTTGAAACCCGAACCATGGATTGCTCACGAAGCGATGGCGATCAACTGACTTGGGAACTTCTCGATTTTGTGCAGGCTGTTACTTTGGGAGTTAAGCCGCGCGTGGATGGTATTGCAGGTGCTCGTGCAGTTGAAATCTCCACCATGATTCTCGATAGTATTTGCTCCCATCAATGGGAAGGTACCTCCGGCAATGCAACCGGCCCTTGGGATCTGCCTTATTCTGAAGGTAA
>CAZYAY010000181.1:0-4012 GCA_964646215.1 uncultured Candidatus Kuenenia sp.
GCGGCAAAGGTGGGGAGTTCCTGGATAAATCCGGAATCACCATCAAAGGTTATGCAGATATGAACTATACTGCATCCACTGCAAGCGGCTCAAACCTTCCAATGGCGATGAACTATAAAGCCAACCAGTTCTTGCTCGAACAGAACTCGATTATCATCGAGAAGGCTGTTGATACCAAAGCCAACGAAAGAACCTGGGGCTTTACTGTAATGGGTCTTCTTCCTGGTAGCGATTATCGCTTCACGGTGCAGAACAACTTGATGGATAGCCAGCTTACCGACAATAACGGGCAGCCCAATACCTATGGCGTTGATGCTCCCCAGTTCTTTGTCGAAACCTACAATCCCAACCTTGCAAAAGGTGTGGATACGAAGGTAGGCCGTTTCTATACCATCCTGTTCAATGAAAGTATCGACCCCACCCAGAATAAACTGGTGAGTCGCGCACTTACTTTCATGAATAATCCTTTCACCCACACTGGTGTGCTTACCGCAACCAAGCTTGATGATCGTTGGACTATGTACAACGGTTTGACATGTGGTGCAGACGTGTTCTTTGGGCCTTCAGGCAAGGCTTCCTACCTTGGTGGTTTGAAATGGGAATCTGAAGATGCTGGAACAAACTTCAGCTTGAATACCCAGCTTACAGACCCAAGCTTTAACCAGACCCAGGGTACTGCCAACACTTATGATGTGTTTGAAATTCAGTTCAACCACAAGATTAATGATAAGTGGTCCTATACTTCGGATACCATGTACTCCTTCATCAACAATTGGGATACGAACGCTACTGGTTCCCCGATTATTGACAGGGATGGAATCCCCAAAGCTTATCAAGGTTGGGCTAACTGGTATGGCTTTGTCAACTACCTGACTTTCAATGTAACTGACAAGCTTTCCACCACCAGCCGTGTTGAGTTCTTTAAGGATACCGAAGGTGTTAAGACTGGCTACCAAGGCCTTTACACCACCCTTACCCAGGGCATCACCTACAAGATGTACGATGAACAACTGTGGGTACGTCCTGAGTTCAGGTATGACAACAACTCATCCTCGAAGGCTTA
Organism: uncultured Candidatus Kuenenia sp.; assembly: GCA_964646215.1. Lineage (GTDB taxonomy): Bacteria > Planctomycetota > Planctomycetia > Gemmatales > Gemmataceae > UBA969. The sequence continues at coordinate 1,064 of CAZYAY010000181.1, forward strand.
CAACAATGATGGTGATCCCTCCAATGGCTTGTTCACCTTCGCGATTGATGTGATCTTAAGATACTAACACCAAAAGTGTGGTTACTTAAAAAGCAAAAGGCTCGGGGAAACCCGGGCCTTTTGTTCGTTTATAAGCCGACTTCGAATTACTTCAGGTTTGCCTTGATGTAATCAAGAACTTCCTGGGGATGTGCATCCGGCTTTACGGTGGTGTAGATTTTCTTTACCACACCCTGCTTGTCGATCACATAGGTATACCGCGAAGCCATGCCTGATTTGCTGAGTGCGCCAAAAGCCGTGGTCACTTTCTTTTCGGGATCAGCAAGCAATGGGATTTCGAGCTTTTCTTTTTCAACAAACTTCTGCTGCAATTCCAAGGTATCAGTGCTGATACCAAATACAACTGTATCAAGTGCGGCGAATTTTTCAGCAAGACCGCTGAAACCGCACGATTCCTTGGTTCAGCCACCAGTCATGGCTTTGGGGTAGAAGAAGAGAACGACATTCTTCTTGCCTTTGAAATCACCCAGATTAACTTTGGCACCCTTGGTTTTGGAAGCTGCAGTTAATTCGACCAGGGGGGCGGGTTTGCCTTCTTCGGCTTTATCGGCTGCCATTGCCATTACGGTTACTCCTAAAATCCCAGCGAGGGATAACAAAAATCGCCTCATTTGTTTCTCCAAGTTTTTTTGAACAAAAGGTAGGACCACAGAAATGAATCTTCTTACAAAAAACGATTCTTGGCAAGATGTTAATGCTAAAAAAGCGGAATCTATCAAATGAAAAAAGCTGCCATGCCTCGAAAGCATGACAGCTTGAATGTTAGTTAAACCGGTTTGGCCTTACTTGCCACCACCCACTGCCTTTAAGGCATCGTCGACTTCCTTGATAAGAGGAGCGATGGTTTTGGTAAGATCATCGGTTTGGTTGGTACCTTGCAGGATGAGCTTTGGGTTGGCTCGCTTGCGCATTTCTGCGAAAGCTACGGGTATCTCGGCTTGGATTTTCTTCTCGATGATTTCCGCGGTGATCTTCTCGCGAACCGATTCCAAATTAATGGTGGTATCCGCGGGGATTCGCTTGTCGCATTTCACAATGATCAACCCTTCCGGGGTACCGATCACCGGGCTGACTTCATTGGGTTGAAGAGCGAATGCTGCTTTTTCAAGTTCATCATTGCCGGTGGTGTTTCTTGCGATGGGCCTGATTTTTCCGGCGGTTGCAGCAAGGGAAGAGCTTTTCTGATTCTTCGCTGCCTTGTGGAATTCTTCTTCGGAATCTCTTAGCTTGGGGTAATCGGAAAGCACAGCACGTTCAAAACCTTTTTCATACATCACAATCCTGCATTCAACTTTTTCGCCATAGTATGCGTCAAATGCTTTCTTGACATCTTCATCGGTTACCTTGACTCTGGAGCGAACCAGTTTGCTAAGCATCAATTTTGGGCGAATCACATCTTCCTTCCATTCATAAAGGTTCTTGCGGTAATTTTTAAGAACCTTGTCGACGAAGGTTTTGCGGTCGACATTAAGGCCCTTTAAATCTTCGGAAAGGGAGTTCTCGACTTCTGCCGCAGTGACTTCGATACCAGCCTTACGGCATTCGTTGTCGATGATTTTTTTGTTGCAAAGCAAATCGAGCCTTTCGGTGCCATAACGGGCGATCAAATATTCGCCTAGTTCTTCGCGCGTAATTGGAGTGTTGTCGTAAACATAAGCAACAACCCTGCTGGAATAGTCGGAGTTGGTGGAGGGTATGTTTGAAGTTTGAAGCGACTTGGGCAGGGAAGCGGGCGAGGTTGTCTGCTTTGCCTCGGTTTTTACCTGGGGCGTTTCAGCAGCAACTTTTGGCTGGGGAACTTTTCGTAAAATGAGCATTGCAGTGAGGGCAACACCCAGGGTTAAAACTCCCAAGCCGATGCGTTTTTGCCAATCGGTGTTCGAAGATAAACTTGTTTCACTATTCATGGGTCCTGCCTCCGTGCAATGGTCAAAATTTGGGAGCGTCCATTCCCCCGAACATGTATCTATAACTTTTATTTGGCTGGAGAAGCAATACCGACTGGGCAAGAGAACTTAAAATGCCAAAAGCAAAGCACTTGCTTTCTGATTTTATGTAATTATCATGCTTACCAAGGCTGGTTTTTCAAGGTAAACTACCAAGGTATCGTATTCCCCCATTTTAACCTGAGGTGTCTGACATGACTGTGGCAGGAAAAAAAACTGTGAAAAAGGTTTCATCCCCAAAAATCAAGCAAACCAAGCTTCTCATCAATAATAAATGGGTTGATCCAGTTGAAGGCGGGAGCTTTAAAACCTTCAATCCTGCAACAGGTGAGGTTATTGCGAAAGTTGCAGAGGCTTCCGCCAAGGATGTGGATCTTGCAGTAAAAGCAGCCCGCAAGGCTGTTGAATCCGGCCCCTGGTCCAGGATGGATGCAGCAGATCGTGGCAAGCTTATGTTCAAGCTTGCAGATCTCATCGAAAAAAATGCTGAAGAACTTGCTGTTCTCGAATCTTACAATTGTGGCAAAACCATTACAGATGCCCGGGGCGATTTGGTGGGCACCATCAACACCCTGCGTTATTACGCCGGCTGGGCCGATAAGATCGAAGGCCGTACGGTGCCTGTTCGTGGGAAATTCCTTTCCTATACCCTGCGCCAACCGGTTGGTGTCATCGGCCAGATCATTCCCTGGAACTTCCCCCTTCTTATGCTTGCCTGGAAATGGGGACCAGCACTTGCCTGTGGCAATACCATCGTGTTGAAGCCCGCAGAGCAAACACCGCTAACTGCGCTTCGCGTTGCAGAACTTGCAATTGAAGCTGGCTTCCCTGCTGGGGTTATCAACATTGTTAATGGCTTTGGGGAAACCGCAGGTAATGCGCTTGTGATTCACCCGGGCGTTGACAAGATCGCCTTCACCGGCCATGTTGAAACCGCAAAGAT
>CAZYAY010000182.1:0-3992 GCA_964646215.1 uncultured Candidatus Kuenenia sp.
CGACCATTCCACAAGCTTGATGTATTTATCCCCGGGTTTCATAACTGAGCCTCCTAAAGATTCCTTTGTATTTAATTGCAATAGCAGATCAATCTAAACTGTTATCATGCCAAGAGTTCGGTGATTACTTTGCCATGCACATCAGAGATTTTTCGATCTAAGCCGTTGTGGTAGAAACTCAAACGATCAAAATCGAACCCCAGAATATGAAGCACCGTTGAATAAAACTCCCACACATTGGTTACTTTCTCAACCGACTTTCTACCAAACTCATCTGTCGCTCCGTAGCTGATTCCACCCTTCACCCCAGCGCCCATCATCCAGACAGTGAAGGCATCGGGGTTATGATCCCTGCCCGTGGTGTTCTGCTGGTGCGTGGGCATTCTGCCAAACTCGGTGGTCCATAATACCAGAGTATCTTCCAACAAACCTCGTTGCTTAAGATCATCTAAAAGTGCTGCCGTGGGTTGGTCAAACACCGGGCAATGCCTTTCGTAATCAGATTTCAAGGTACGATGGGCATCCCAGTTGAGCAAACCATCCACCCCGCTTGCACGGGATGCGCAATAAAGATTCACATAGCGCACATCGCGTTCAAGAAGTCTGCGGGCAAGTATGCAATTGCGCGCATAGGAAGCCTTCAAATTATTGGTGCTATCAGCGCCATAGGAAGCAAGCGTGGTTTTAGTTTCCTTGGAAAGATCGGAAACCTCGGGTGCACTTAACTGCATCTTTGCAGCAAGTTGATAAGCTGCGATGCGGGCATTAAGGCTGGTATCGCCTAGGTTCTTTTCTGCATCCGAGTTGTTCAAGAAACCCAAGAAATCACGCGATCCTTTTTCCTCATCTGCAGAAATCTCTATGGGAAGTTTAAGATTGCGAATGTTCATGTGCGAAGCGAGCATAACCGCCTGATGCCTTGCAGGCAAAAAGCCGTTGCTCCAATTTGCTTTGCCATTGGGCGGTTCGCCCCGAACATCGGGAAGCGCGACGAACGTAGGTAGATTATCATTGGCACTACCCAGCGCGAAGCTGGTCCATGCACCCGCACTGGGGAAACCTTCAGACACATGGCCTGTGTTCATGAAAACGCATCCGGGTCCATGCGTGTTGGTTTTTGATTGCATGGAATGAATAAAGGCGATGTCATCCACATGGCGTGCCATATTTGGTAGAAGAGTCGTGATGCGCTTGCCAGACTTTCCCGCAGGTGCGAACTCCCAAGGAGGTGCCATCAGATTGCCATTCTTACCTTGGAAGGAAGAGAAGTTTTCCCCGCCTGGAAGTGGCTTGCCTGATTGCTTAAAAAGTTCGGGTTTGTAATCCCAAAGGTCGATGTGCGAAGCAGCGCCTGGGCAGAAGATTTGCAGCACTCGTTTTGCCTTGGGCGGGAAATGAGTAATACCTCTACCCGGTTCCCATGAGGTTTCCTTTGCAAGGGAATCATTTTGCAGAAGTGAACCCAGGCCAATGCCTGCAAGGCCGGTGAAGACGCTATGAAACAAGCCACGCCTGTTAAGTTCAGAAAAACCTTGTGAGTCTGTTTTGTTCATGTTCATCTCAGGTTGATCATTTCGTTGGAGTTCAGCAGTGCCCTGCAACAGGCACGAAGGCCATGGGTGGAAACTAGTGCCTTTGCCCGGCTAAGTTCTTCATCAGAAGGATTTCTTCCCAAAGCGAGATTGAATGCAACTTTAATTTGGGTTGCGGGATCGGTGGAGTTTGATTCTGTAACAACCCTTTGATTAAAGAAGTTTGCCATGTCGAAAGCAAAGCGATGGTTCATAAGTGTAAGGGCTTGAAGTGGAGTGGTGGTGGAAGCCCTGCGCGGTTCAGCAAAGGCAGGGTCGGGAATATCGAAATCTGCGAGGATATCAACCCGAGCTGCACGGGCGTTATGGTGATAAACAGCCCTGCGGTAAGTATCGGGTCCATGCACATCAAGCGGGACATAAGTCGCAACATTATCTTGCTGATATTCATAAAGTCGAAAGCCTGGGCCACCCATTTTGAGATCTAATTTGCCCGCAACGCTAAGGATGGTATCGCGGATTTCCTCGGCTTGCATCCTACGGGGCGGGAAGCGCCAAAGGTATCGGGTGTCGCCATCAATGCGCGCAGCTTCGGGATTGAAAGCAGATGATTGCTGATAGGTTTGGGAAGTCATGAGAAGTTTGTGGAGTGGCTTCAATCGCCAACCTTCGCTCATAAGTTTTGTCGCAAGCCAATCGAGAAGTTCGGGGTGGGTGGGCCTGCCTCCCATGAAACCAAAATCGCTGGTTGTATCAACAATACCTGTGCCGAAATGATAGTGCCAAATTCGATTGGCAAGTACACGAGGTGCAAGAGGGTTATCGATTGCGGTAATCCAGTTGGCCATCGCCAACCTGCGTTCGCCTTCGGGTTTTGCAACATCAACACTGTAATGCGATGGATTGTTTGCAAGTATTGAAAGGCCTGCAGGAATTACAGCATCACCTTTTCGCTGCGGGCTTCCACCAAGATAAATGTTGAAAGGGCCGGGCGCTGGCCTTCGATTACCTACCCACCAAACTGGCAAAGGCGGAATCTTGGCGATCTGGGCATTAACCTCTGCAAGTTGTTTGTTGATCTCTGCAACTTCCATGCGATCATTTTCGGTGTTCACTTTCTTCAGAAGTCTGGCTTCCTTAAGTGTATTGGTAGTAGGAATACGATCTTGCGAGCTTGCAACAGTTTTCCAAGTTTTATTATCAAGTGAAGTTTCAAAAACATATTCGCCCACGAATGGTGTAAGGGGTGAATCGATGGGTAGTGCCTTGTTGCGATCACTTGAGAAAACTATGCGATTGATTTTCTCGGCCTTTGGGAATGAAAGCAAAAGGGTTTTACCTCCTGCGATCCATCGTTCGCCAAACTTTCCATCGTTCACAAGGAATGCACCATAAGCGCCTGAGAAATCTTTGGCTTGACGCGATTCACCCTCTGCTTTGCAACCATTGGATGCCAGGGCGACATTCCTTGGTGAAGCTTCTGCAGAAAAGACTTCGAGTTCATCAATGCGAAAAGAAGGCGCCTTTGAATCTACTGAGTCACTGCTCTCCACGGTAAGCCTCAGGAATTTTGCCTCGATGGGATCGAATGATTCCTCGGTAGAATATCTACTGGCTTTTGGTCGTTTCCAATCTTTTGCGAGTTCGAGTTCGAGTTTTTTGGATCGTACGATCAACTCTTCGTTATGCTTTTTCAGTTTCGCATCGAGTACTATTTTTTGGGCTTCAAACCCTTTGACTTGCTCGGCTCTTGCTGCTCTTTGTTCGCTGCTTGCAACTTCGCGTGGGCCATGCACCACACCTGCAAAGGTAGAAAACATCGAGTAATAATCCTTAGCAAGAAGAGGATCAAACTTATGGTCATGGCAACGGGCACACCCCATGGTAAGGCCAAGAAAAGCCTCGCTGGTGGCACGGATCATTTCATCCATTTGATCCGAGCGAATTTGCGCCGCTGCCATCGCATCCTGATTTCCCACATCATCGTATGGCCCCGCAACCAGAAAAGCAGAAGCTATATCCAATTCAGGTTTGCCCTTACCAATCACATCGCCTGCAAGATGCTCCCTGATGAAAGCATCAAAGGGCTTGTCTTCGTTGATAGACTTGATGACATAATCGCGGAAGGGCCAAAGATTGGTGATGATCTCGTTACGCTCATAACCCCTGCTTTCACCAAATCGAATCACATCAAGCCAATGCCTGCCCCAATGTTCACCATACCTAGGCGAGGCAAGCAGTCGATCCACTAGATCGTTGATTGCTTGTTGTGAATTTGCTTTATAAGCTACGACAAAAGCTTCTGTTTCTGCAAGTGTTGGGGGCAAGCCAATCAAATCGTAAGTCGCCCTGCGGATGAAATCGCGGGGCTGGGCAAGTGCGCTGGGCTTTAATCCTTTTTCCTTCAGCTTCGAAAATACAAAGGCATCAATGGGATTTATCTTCCAGGCATCTGGGGCA
>CAZYAY010000183.1:0-3984 GCA_964646215.1 uncultured Candidatus Kuenenia sp.
GGGCATTGGCTGTTACCAACCAATAAGACATTCAAAGTTTTGGGTGATTCTTTTGGTGTGTCTCCAGTAGAGTTGTTCGCAATGATTCCAACAATCAACAGGAAAGCCATGCTTTTGTATAAGATTGATTTCATTTAATTTGTCCTTTAATAATCTTGGTGGAAGGGGTTCAGATTATTTTTGAGCTTCAAGGAGTAACGCTTCACGGAATTTCTCAAGTGATTCTTTTTCTTTCCCTTGTGCTGCATAGGCATGTCCGTATGCACGCAGGATTTTAATGCGCCATACCGGTGCCATGGTCTTGTTATCCGCATATTGATCTAGTACAGCCAAGGCTTCGTTTGTTTTAACTTGATCGGTAAGTATGCTGGCGATGGCAAGGGTGGTGCTTATGGGCAACCAGCCATTTGTTTTTCCGGTAAGAGAGATGATTCTTCGATAAGTGGCAAGGGCTTGTTCTTGATCATTAAGGTTGTTGGCATAATTGTCTGCCAAGGTTAGTAAAAGCAATTCGCTTTTTGGGTTAAGCGCCAACCCAGCCTTGCAATCGATTTCTGATTCTTTTCCATTTTTGGTGAAATAATAGGCTTGGGCACGAAAATGATAAGCTTCAGCTTTGACGATTGGTGATTCCGTATTCCAGTTCCCAAAATTTTCTTTTGAGTACTCCTCGATCAGGTCTTTCCACTTTCGATCTTTGGCCAGTGACTGCATCTTTTTGATAGTCAAAGACGGAGGTATTTCTTGGTGGTGCCATTGGGTGAATGGCTTGGGCTTTATTTGTTTTTGAAAGCGATCTTTTAATTTAGTGGTCAATACCTCAGCTTGAAGCTTGGAATTGATGGTCATTAAAAGTATGAAGGAAACGAAAAGAATGTGCTTCATGGTGAAATAGGTTCATTAAAGGAAAGTAAGTGAAACAAAAGGCCCTTTTTGGGTTAAACCGTTGTTGGGTAAGTTTTGAACCAGCAGCTTAATCAAATAAATTGTCAGAGTTTGTTTCTTTGGTGTCAAATGAATAATGATGCGGAACCACCAGTCTAAAAAGGGGTTGATATGTTGTTGAGATAAGTAAATTAAGGTTACATTTGTTGGATTCAAATATAACAATAGATGGGTTTTCTAGATTTTTATGGGGTCAATTATGGTTGATTTAACCCGGAAGCAATTTCTGAATATGTTAGCTGCTGGTTTATGTTCATCAAATGATTTGATTCATTCTGCACCTTTCAACGAAACCTCTGCGCCTAAAAATAATAATGCACCAGAGTTTCCTTCGTATTTAAAGGGCTATGAAGCTCAGTATCGTATTAACCCTCGTGCTGCTGCGATTGAATGGCATCGTAATGCGAAATGGGGGTTGTTCATTCATTATGCCTTGCATAGCCTTCGTGGGATCACTGCAAAGCAGGCATTAGCAACGCAAAAACAGTCAGGTGATGAGTGGAAAAAATTAAAGCAGGGCACGCAGGCAGAGTATGCCAAGATAAAGGATCAGTTTAAAGCGGAAAAGTTTGATGCTGATTTTATCACGGATCTCGCGTTAGAAGCCAAAATGGGCTACATCAATTTCACCACCCGTCATCTGGGTGAGTTATACATGTTTCGCACCAAGACTTCCGATTTCAACAGTTTAAATTCCCCAGCAAAGCGTGACTTGGTTGCTGAATTGGCAACGCAATGCCAGAAGAAGGGGCTTGGACTATTTCTTTATTGCCCACCTGATGTTGCTAAAACTGAACCCCAAGAAATATTTGATCGCAACTGCACTGCAGTTCGAGAATTACTGACGCAGTATGGCCCGATTGCAGGTATCTGGCTTGATGGTATTGGTTCCTATTATGATGAGCCGAAATCCTATAGTCGGCTTGGAGAGTTTTATGCACTTATCCGCTCTTTGCAGCCCCAGTGCTTGGTTTCGTTCAAACAGGGAACCGGAGTCGAAGATTTTGTCGCCCCCGAGGGATTGATGCATGCCAAGAAAGAACCCATTGCGCAAAAGGCTTGGGAGTTAAACCGAAATAAGCGTGGAGATATTTGTACCAATATGCAAGTTGCGCCACCCTCTTGGATTTATTTGGAAGGCTGTGAGCATATCAATGCTGATCAGGCGCTCGCACTTCTTGCGGATGCTTTTGCACAAAAGGCCAATCTTACTTTAAATACCGGGCCACTTCCCGATGGTTCCATTCATCCCGATGATGTAGCTTCACTTCGTGAAGCAGGCAGGAGGATTCGTAAAAATGGTTTTCCTGAACCCAAACTCATGGATCGTTCAGAACGCAAAAAGTTAAAGAAAGCTTAAATATGAAAGTCTTTGTTTTTTCTTTGGTTGTACTTACCTTGGTTTATCCAACTGCGCTTTTTTCACAAGAATCTCGAATTTCTTCCAAGCCAAATATCATCTTGTGTATGGCGGACGATCTAGGCTGGGGCGATCCCGGGTTTAATGGCAATAAAATAATTAAAACGCCCCACCTTGATGCGATGGCAAAAAACAGTTTGCGGTTCGAGAGGTTTTATTCTGGAGCGCCCGTTTGCTCTCCCACCCGCGGTAGTTGCATCACGGGTCGCCATCCCTACCGCTACGGTATCTGGTCTGCCAATCAGGGGCACATGCGTAAAGAAGAAGTTACCCTTGCGGAAGTTCTTAAAGCTCAAGGCTATGCGACTGGTCATTTTGGTAAATGGCATCTTGGTACGCTTGACTCTAGTGCATCAGGAAAGGGTAAAGGCCGCAATGCGGAGCGTAATTTTTCCACTCCAGGGGCTAATGGCTTTAATGAATGGTTTTCTACGGAGTATTCCGTTAAGACCTGGGACCCGAACAAAAATAATAAGGTGAACCCTTATTATCATAACGGCAAAATAGAGGTAGAAAACGCAGATGGCTGTGATTCCAGAGTGCTGATGGATCGTGCAATACCTTTTATCCGCAAGGCTGCAAATGATAAGACTCCATTTTTAGCAGTGATTTGGTTTCATGCGCCCCATGAGCCAGTTGTAGCTGGGCCAGAGTTTTTGAACATGTACCCAGGCTTTTCTGAGGGTGAAAAAAATTACTACGGCGTAGTATCCGCACTTGACCTTCAAGTCGGTAGATTACGCAAGGAATTACGCGAATTGGGGATTGCCGATAACACCATGCTTTGGTTCACAAGTGATAATGGCCCCGAAGGTGATTCAGGAGATAAGGGCACTACGAGAGGTTCTGCATGGCCTTTACGTGGTCGTAAGCGCAGTCTTTACGAAGGCGGAATTCGTGTGCCTGGTTTGATTGAATGGCCCGCAAAAATAAGTCCCGGTACCAGCACTTCGTTTCCTTCCAGCACCCTTGATTATTTCCCCACTACGCTTGATGTTCTTGGGTTTAAAATAAAGGATGATCCAAAACCGATGGATGGTATCAGTCTTTTGCCAATGTTTGAGGGAAAACTTAAACAGCGACCTGTTCCGATACCTTTTGAAACTCTGGGCGGAACCGGATCAAACGCTTCACGAGGTTCACCGCGAATGGCCCTTGTTGATAATCAGTATAAATTGCTTACTGATATGGATGGGAAAGGCACCACTGATCTGTTATTTGATTTATTGAATGATAAAAGTGAGATAAAAAACATAGCAATTCAATCCCCTGAGATTGTCAAAGATATGAAGGTCAAATTGGTTCAGTTTCGGGAATCTTGCAAAACTAGTCAGGCGGGTAAGGATTATTCTGTACCGTTCACTCCCGATAAATTTGATGCAAACCCCAATGAATCAGGGGCTCCAAAGAAAGTGAAAAAATAACAGAGGTTGATATCTTTGGCAATGCTTACCACCATGCGTTGATGAGGCAGGCGGAATGTATCATAACTTCCATCCGGAAGACCCAAAATACACCACCTTTTAAAATCAAGGGAGACTCAGGCCATTGTCGAAAAAGAAACCTTACTCCTTTTCTTTGTCAAATTTTGTTTACTGCCAAACTGCCAGCTTTGATCA
>CAZYAY010000184.1:0-3870 GCA_964646215.1 uncultured Candidatus Kuenenia sp.
CACCCGGGAGTTGGGTTCGCTGGCATAAGAGATTAATTTTCGCACATAGGTGCCAGCATCAAATTCTTCTTCGACTTTAACTTCTAAAGCGATGCGTTTTTCCTTTCCGGGCAGTTTCCCCATCACGGATTCCATACCCCGGATGATCTCCACTTTGCGCTTTTGCCAATCTTCCGTGGTGGTGACGGGAGTGGGTTTGCCCATGGCATTTCTAAAGAGCAAAAGATTTTCGCGTGGTAATCGTTCCAAAACATCAGGTTTATCTTGGTAGCCAATGGTAGAGCAAAGAAGGAACAATGAAAGGCTGATTAACCACATGATGAATACTCCAGAAGGTATGATTCACCAAGCTTAGCTTAAAGTTTGTGGAAGAGAAAGTATTAGATTAGGCTATCTATGCCATGCTGGTGTTTTGAAACCATAATACTGTAGAAAGATCTCACTTTGGATTTATCGCATATCTTGCTGCTGGGCCTATTATTTTTTCTAGCTGCGTTATTGTATTCCTCGGTAGGCCATGCTGGTGCATCCGCATACATTGCAGCGATGGTTCTTATGGGGGTAGCCCCTAGCATCATCAAACCTACAGCATTCATCCTCAATATTTTTGTGGCTAGCCTCGTGACTTATCAGTTTCGAAAGGAGGGGTACTTCCAATGGAAATTATTCTGGCCTTTTGCATGCGCTTCGGTGCCATGCGCTTTTTTGGCATCGTATGCCTCGTTACCATTAAGCTGGTTTAAATTGGGCTTGGTGGTAATTCTTTTATTGGGTGCGACAAGGTTGTTCTTGCATAATGATGATTCGAAGCCTTTATTTCCGAACCGCTTTAGTAACTACAAAGGGATGATGATAGGCGGGTTGATAGGCGGGCTTTCGGGCCTTACGGGAACGGGGGGCGGGATATTTCTATCGCCCATCATACTTTTTTCGGGATGGGCCAACACCCGCACCACATCTGGAATCAGCGCTGCGTTTATTCTGGTCAATTCCATTGCGGGCCTTGCAGGGTGTATCGCCTCCACCCATTTTATTCCCGAGGCAATCTTTCTTTGGGTGCCCATAGTTGCTTTTGCAGGGTTTCTAGGCAGCCAATTGGGAATTCGAAAACTTCCCCCACTTATTCTTTTGCGATTTCTCGGGCTGATAATGGTTATTGCAGCATGCAAACTTATGTTTCAGTAATCGCTGGATATCATCATTAAAATCGTATAAAGTAAATACCGATTCATTTAATACTCAAGGACAAATCATGGCAGAAAATCCCAAAACCGATAGTTTCCTTAATCCGAAAGATCATCGGATTGGAATTTATATCAAATGGCCCTATCTGGTTGCATTAACCGTGCTGGCATTAACTCCCGTGGCGATGGCGTGGGCCCAATATTTCCTAATGGGTCTGCCTTCGTTGCCCGATAGCCCGAAGATTATTCCTGAATCATTTAACGACCCGATTGGCTTTCCCGTTTGGCTGCGCATCAATCACTTTGTCAACTTTTTCCTGATGGTGCTTCTGGTACGAAGCGGGCTCTCCATACTTGTGGATCATCCCAGACTTTATTGGAATGATCATTGCACCCTCGGTTCCGAATGGATCCGGTTCACCCCAATCGTGGTACCAAAAGATTCGGTCTGGACTGCCAAGCAGGATAGCAGATACCTATCCCCCTGGATCGGGCTCCCCGGATTCAGGCATACCGTTGGTATCGCCCGCATCTGGCATTTCCTCAGCGCATTTTTCTGGCTCGCCAACGGCCTTATCTTTGTGGGCCTGCTGTTCTTCACGAACCAATGGAAACGGCTGGTACCCACGGATTTCCAGATCTTCCTAGATGCCTGGTCAGTACAGGTGCACTATGCAACCTTTCACCTTCCTGTCGAACCAAACGGGTTTTACAAATACAATCCCCTGCAACAACTTTCGTACTTTGGAGTGGTTTTCGCAATCGCCCCCATCACCTTCCTAACCGGACTGGCAATGTCCCCCGCAATTGACAACCGCTTCAAATGGTTCCCCTATTTGTTTGGTGGCAGGCAGTGCGCCCGCTCCATACACTTCCTTGCATTGTTGGGTTACCTTGGATTTCTGGTTCCCCATGTCACCATGGTAATCATCACTGGCTTTGCCCAAAACATGAACCACATTGTTTTCGGAACAGATGACACCAACCCAATGGGCATGATCGTTGGGTTATCCGCAATTGCCCTTACAGCGGCATTCTGCCTGTTCGCAAACTGGTTCTCCTGGAAACAGCCCCGCTTTCTGCAACTCGCATCCCGTACCATCATTGGTTTCTTCAAGAGGCTTTTCGTCAATAAAATGGAATCCGTCGTCCAGTATAAAAAAGAAAACATCTCTCCCTATTTCTGGCCCAATGGCAACCTTCCGACCTGCGATGAATGGAAAAACCTTTCTGCAAACAACTTTAAGGACTACCGCTTGAAAGTATTCGGGCTGGTCGAAAACCCGATCGAACTTTCACTTGAAGATATGGCGAAGATTGCAAAACAAGATCAGGTCACCATGCACCATTGCATTCAGGGATGGTCGGGGATCGCCCACTGGGGCGGGATACCCGTTCACAAAATCATCGAAATGGTGAAACCACACAAGGATGTCAAAACGGTTGTCTTTCATTCCTACGGCGAAGGATTGCATGGCGGAGAATATTACGACACACTCACTCTTTACAATGCCCAACATGACCTCACCCTTCTCGCATTCGAAATGAATTACGAGAAACTCCCACTCCTTTATGGTGCACCACTCCGGTTGCGTGCTGAAAACCAACTTGGTTTCAAGATGGTCAAATGGATCAAGTCGATCGAGTTTGTTACTTCCGAAAAAGCAGTAGGCAAAGGCTTTGGTGGCAAGAACGAAGATGATGAATACTACCCCATGCTTGCCAACATTTAACACAGGTTGCCTATCATGCTAGACGAAGCCAGCAGGCTCAAGGACTTTCCCTCCCTAGAAAATAGAACCTACTTTAACTCTGCTGCAGAGGGTATCCCGCCACTTTCTGTAAAGGATGCACTGCTTCAATATTTCCAAGATAAACTTCTTGGAATGGATGGCAGATTGCTACACGAAGCGCAATGGAATGCCACCCGTGAACTCGTAGCTTCCTTTTATAATCTAACACCCAACGAAATCGGTTTATGCTCCTGTTCCTCCGAAGCCTATAATCTTGCAGCAATGGCTTTGCATTTGAAGCCTGGCGATGAAGTTGTTATCAATGATCTTGATTTTCCCGCGGGCGCAACTCCATGGCTGCAGGAAGGATGCCCAGCAACGGTGAAAGTTTGGCGGCATCGAAATAACATATTGCACTTCGAAGACCTTGTACCACTCCTTGGTTCAAAAACCCGCCTGGTGAATGCATCGCTCGTAAGCTTTCTCAATGGTTTTAAAATCTCTGTACCTAATCTGGTTGAAACTGTAAGAAAGCATTCACCAAGCCTTTTGGCAGTGGATGTCACCCAGGCGTTGGGAAGAATCCCGCTGCAACTTAAAGGCGTTGATTTGATCGTCTCCAGCACCCATAAGTGGATTCTTGCAAGCCATGGCGGTGGCTTGGTGGGTGTGCATTCCGCCAAAAATAATTCTCTCACCGCGCCCGCTGGTGGTTGGTTCAACCTTGAAGAACCCTTTGGCGCCAACCGCTTTACCGAAGCTAAAAGTAAACCAGGCGCAGCAAGCTTTGCAGTGGGCATGCCCAATTACCCGGCCATTTATGCGATCCGCGCTGGGCTGCAATACATTCAATCCATCGGCGTTGAAAAAATCGATGCTGCAACACGACCCTTGGTTTTGCATTGCCTCGAAGAGTTGGCTAAATTGCCCATCGAACTGATCACACCCACGAA
>CAZYAY010000185.1:0-1429 GCA_964646215.1 uncultured Candidatus Kuenenia sp.
CCACCAAAAGAACGATTTGAACTCAAACTCATTCAGGCTTGTTGATAAGAAGCACCGGGCGAAGGATGCCACCCAATGCAAGATCAGTAATTTTCGTATGATCAATCCGCAGGGCGATAATATTTTCCCCAGGCTTGACGACGGAAGTTATATCAACTTCAAAAGGCGTGCGGGCCTTAGCCAACCCTTCGCGAACAGGTTTACCAGCAGGAACCACAGCAATATTTGGCTTTGTTGATGTAGGTGCTGGCTTTTCTCCCTCTGCTAGAGGCATCGTAATCAATATCTTTTTACCATTCACATACACCTCAGTTGCACCATCCACCTCACCAAAAAAAAGAATCAGTTTTTCATGCTTTGCAGGTACATTAAAACTAGTGCGATACCACATCACCGCATTCTTATCAAACCCCTGAACATCAAGAGTAATATTTTGAGTAGCAACCATGGGCCATGCCTGATCATTAAAATTAGCATTATGAAAACCCTTCTCATTACCGGTATCGGACTCATCAAAACTGAATCGCCATCGGTCGGGCAACACCTGTAACACACGATTAGGAGAAGTAGTTATCTGGGCGCCCATGCGCACGGTCTTGCTAAAAAATCGCTCAAGATAAGCGGTGCCATATTCTGGGTTGGCCCAACCCTTCGAAACCGCAACCTTAAGACGCCCGATGGTGTTGTCATATTCCACCAATGCCGCAGCAAAGTCCCCAAGATTCATGGCGTCATTCATCACCCTGTAGGAACGGGCGCTACGAAGTCCCTCTGCATGAAGGGCGACACGCTGCTCATAAACTTCATCACCCTTGGCAGCATTTGCCGCCTTTGCAACCAAGGCTTCACACTTCGCCAGGAATTCGGGTGTGTATATCTGAGCCAATCCAAAAAAGCTTCCTGCGTGGGTCTTCAACTTTTGCTGCGCCTCATCCAAACCCATCCAATATTCCTTCATCGCAGGTGCTGCCTTCACACCATAAAACTTAACCCAATAATCATTCATGATCGCGTTGGCATCGGCATGGGGATCGTAAGCAAGCCGCAAACTAAGGTAAATCTGCGGGCCATAAATGTGCCAGTTGGAAAGCACTTCGATCGTCATGTAGGAAAGGCCCTTGTCCGCCAAGTAAGGAAACTCTTTCTTACATGCGCTAAATTTAAAGAAAGGAAGAGTGCCATCTGCAAGGTTATACATGTAGTTGTAATAACCTATCTTGCTTGCAACCCCGGCCCAACCATTCATCATCGTTACCTGTTGTTCGCGTGTGGTACAACCTGGATGCCCGAGGGGATGAAGCCTGCAATACCGTATGGGAGCAACCATCGCACACAAATTCGGGGAAAGCTTGCGCTCTACAGTTGGAGGTTGCGTGTAGTCTGCATAACAATAAAAACTTAGCACAGATTCGGGATGGGTCTTAGCAAC
>CAZYAY010000185.1:1529-3867 GCA_964646215.1 uncultured Candidatus Kuenenia sp.
CCACCCGCCTTCCTTTGGCCATCAGGCCCCATAGCAAAGAATTCCGGGTTCTTGGAAAATTCCTTGGGAGAAACATAATTGTTCCATGAATGCGAATGACCAAAAGGTTCTCCGCCCGCACCATTCCAAGCCTTCCATAATCTTGCATTCCACGAAGGTCCTTTGGGGTTACGCCATTGCAAACCAGGCTTCTCGGTGATATCCATCAACCCAACATTAAGACTAGGCGAACGAGGAAAAACCTCCCCCAAAGGCCCATCCATCAAATACCTGCATCCAAGTTCTTCGAGAAATCTACAAACTGCTTTTAATGTCGCAGCTTCATTCTGCCCTGCAATCAACAATCTTTTGCCATCTGCAACAATTCGAAGGCCTTCCCTGCTGGGGCTGACAACTTTATCCAAATCCAAGCCCGCCTTGATTGCAGCCTGTCCAATGTAAATAGCTGGAACACCTTCCACCCCTTTTTCCGCTATTTGCAATTCCACATCAGTGATTTTCTTAACCCAATCAATCAATGTGTGGACCGCCAATGCCTCGTCACTCTTTAAAACAGCATTTGGCTTGGTGTTCTTACCCTTGGCAGGCGCAGGATTAAAACTTTCACGGGAAACAGTTGTTACTATCACTGCAACAGGCTTACCATCTTTAACCAATTCCAAAGCCCAAAGAGGCTCTACCAGAAAAAAAAACAAACCAAAGGCAATTGTTATACCCTTTAAACACCCAACAAATGATGCAGCGAATTCAACATTGGTTTCTGATACCAGAGAAATTGTTGGTTGATTATGACTCATGGTTATCTCCAATACAGTGCAAATTGGCGGGAGTTTTGTGACTAGCATTATCACCCCCAACAGTCGCAAAGGCAAATAACTAATTAGGGCCCATAAGTTAAGGCAGCAACTATGGTTTCATGGGGCGCTCTTTAAGATAATCCTTAATGCCCACACCAAGGCTAGCCCCAACTTTTCGATACCCCCCGGTGGTACTACTTGGCGTATTCCAACTTGTCTCGAGACACAAGGCAACCGTATGCGGATTGCCTTTCATGCTAACCCAATTGGCACTCATATCCATCCATTTAGGTGTATATCCCATCCCAGCGGGCTTGGGCTTATCGCTCATCAGAAAAGGAGGATTGATCTTGGTGATTCTCGAATGGGTCAACTCAATAAACCGATTGCGCAAGGGTATTGCCAACTTGTTTAATTGATCATCAGGCAGGGTAAAGAAAAAAGTCGGATCACCGGGGCCGGGGTTATGAAGATCCAAAAAAACATCCATGCGATCTTCCATCACCAACTTTTCTATCATCAGTTGCGCAGCAGTGGTTTCCTTCCAGTGGGGTTGCCTGGACCAATCACGATTATGATCCTGGGGAAAAGCCTCTTTCCCACCATTACCGGTGGCGGTGTTATCCACATCCATGATCGGCACAATAAAAACCTCAGAATGATTCCTAAGCCAAATGGCATCAGGGTGATCGCTAACCAGCCATTCCGCAAACCCCTGCGCCACCCAACTCGATCCACTTTCCCAAGCGTGCTGCCTGGCCTGAACCCAGACGCCAAATCTTTTCTTCTCAACCAGATCGCCCTCTTTCACATGCAACATTGGCACTATTCGATTTCCCAAGGAACGACAAAGTTCCGTAGCTTTCGACTGTGGACACTTCTGGCTAAGATTGTGCATGAATTTCTCTGCATCTTTAGGGGTATATGGAGGGCCCCATGCAACCATAAAGGTTTCAGCCTCAGGTTTGATCTTGTAAATCATCCACTCATTATCTCGCACACCCTTTTCTGTATGCTTCCATGCAGCGTTATCAACCGAATAAGTCGCCCGCATTGGCATAGACCATAACGATGCCAGTGGTTTACTTAACGGAGCACCCGGTTTCATCACCGTTGCAGTTGAACCTTTTAATTTCAAGGTTATTGTTTCTCCGGGCATCACTCCGGTTACGCGGAAGTACCACCAGCAAGGCCAACCCCGCCTAGGGTCGCCCCCTGGCATAAAGCTGATGCTTCTTTCTTTGTCATTAATTTCAAGAACGGTCACCGATGCACCTTCAAAATCAGACTCCACCTTCAGCCTGTCTGTTTCAAAAGCCACTCCGGAACAAATAAAACATAGTGTCATGGCCTGCGCTAACATACTAACCATGTCTTTTATCCTTTAATCTAAATATTGATCAAGAAGATCACTTTACCATAAACAACATCCAACCCATCAAGGCCCTTTAGTTGCAGAACAAGTATTTTTAAAACCATTGCCAGCTTTTCACTTCCTTCTTTAATCAAGCTACTTTATCCTAGCCTTCACTTGATTTATC
>CAZYAY010000186.1:0-3789 GCA_964646215.1 uncultured Candidatus Kuenenia sp.
TTGAGAGTAACCATGGTTCGCAAGAAATTGGGTAAAGGTAAGAAGAATCGTTGTCGTTTTTGCACCAAGGAAGGTTGCCCTCGTCCCGCTTTTGTTGATTACAAGGATGTAAGCACCCTTAAGAAAATGTCTACCGGGCAAGGCAAAATGCTCAGCCGTAAGCGTACAGGCAACTGTGCTGCATTCCAGCGCGCTGTTCAAGATGCTGTAAAACGCGCCCGATTTATGGCTTTAATGCCTTATGTTGGCGAGTAATCTCGCTTTAATCCATTAAGCTATGCCCATGATTACCCTGAAACTGCCAGATGGTTCCACTAGGCAGGTTCCCTTGGGAACCAGAGCTAGGGATGTTGCTGAATCCATTGGCAAAAGGCTGGCCCAAGCAGCAATTGCTGCCCGTGTGGATGGTGTCATCGTTGATCTGGAGCGCGAACTTCCCTCCAAGGAAGAATCTTCCTTTCAAATTCTTACCGAAAAAGATCCCGATGCCTTGGAAGTGCTTAGGCATTCTTGTGCCCACATCATGGCTCGCGCGGTCATGCGCTTGTTTCCCAATACCCAACTTGCATTCGGCCCTGCAACTGAAACTGGTTTTTACTACGATATAGAATCCTCAACGCCCATCCGTGAGGAAGATTTTCCCCGCATCGAAGAAGAGATGCGCAAGATTATCGAAAAGGCCGAACCCTTCGAACGTTTTGAGCGCAGCACCAGTGAAGGCCGTGAACTCGTCAACGATCTTAAGCAAGATTACAAAGTCGAACACATTGATGATGAGTTAAAGAAATACCCCAGCCTGAGTTTTTATCGACAGGGTGAATTTGTCGATCTTTGCAGAGGCCCCCATCTTCCCCATGCAGGAAAAGTCGGGGCATTCAAGTTGCTCAGTATCGCAGGGGCATACTGGAAGAATGATGTCTCGCGTAAGCAATTACAGCGCCTTTACGCAACCGCTTTCTTTTCGCAAAAAGATCTTGATGCCTACCTCAAATTAGTCGAAGAATCCAAGAAGCGCGATCACCGTTTACTAGGCAAACAGCTTCGCCTTTTCACCATCAGCAATCTTGTGGGCGCGGGCCTTATTTTGTGGATGCCCAAGGGGGCGATCATCCGAGGCTTGCTCGAATCCTTCATCAAGGATGAATTGGTCAAGCGCGGTTACTCCCCTGTTTATACCCCCCATGTGGGCAAGCTTGATCTCTACCGTACCTCTGGCCATTTTCCCTATTATCGTGATGCCCAGTTCCCACCGCTTTATTATCATCCCGCGGCTTCGGCACTCGACTTATGCCAATACAGGCTTGCAGCAGGGGTACTCGATGAAGCCAAAGAACGCGATATGGTTTTGTTCCTTGATCGGGCGCAGCTTACCATACCTGGCTATGCCGATGCCGATACCAATGAAAAGAAATTAGACTGCGTTCATCAGTTGGTGCTGAAGTTATTAGACACCATGAAGGTAGAAATCGCACCTTACCTTGCCGCAGCTACCATGCCTGAAAGAGCGACCGCCCTTCTGGGTTGGTTGGTGAATCAGGAAGGGTATCTGCTTAAGCCGATGAATTGCCCTCATCATATTCAAATTTACAAGGCTGAACCTCGCAGCTATCGTGACCTTCCAGTTCGCCTGGCGGAGTTTGGCACGGTTTATCGCTACGAGCAGACGGGCGAGCTTTCTGGTTTAACCCGTGTTCGTGGGTTCACGCAGGATGATGCGCATCTTTTCGTTACAGCAGACCAGGTTGAAGAGGAAATGCGGGCCAATATCGAGCTCGTTCTCTTCGTATTAAAAGACCTTGGCTTGACTGATTTCCGCATCCGCATTGGCTTACGCGATCCAAAAAGCGATAAGTATGTTGGCGCTGATGAAGATTGGAACAACGCCCAAGCCGCTATCATCAACATTGTTAAATCCCTCAACATGCCCTTCTCCGCAGAAGAAGGTGAAGCTGCATTCTATGGCCCCAAGATCGATTTTGTGGTGAAGGATTGCATCGGCAGGGAATGGCAACTAGGCACCGTGCAACTCGATTACAATCTGCCCAAGCGGTTCGATCTCGAGTATGTTGGCGCAGATAATAAAATGCACCGTCCCATTATGATTCATCGGGCACCCTTTGGATCTATGGAACGATTCATGGGCATTCTCATCGAGCATTTTTGTGGCGCATTCCCCCTCTGGCTTTCTCCAGAACAAGTTCGCGTTCTGCCGGTGAGTGATAAATTCAACGATTATGGCAAACAAGTTGAAGCCCAACTTCGAAGCGCAGGCCTTCGTGCTACAGGCGATTATCGCTCTGATAAAGTCGGCGCAAAGATCCGCGAAGCAAGCCTTGAAAAAATTCCCTACATGCTCGTGGTTGGTGATAAGGAAGTTTCCGCATCCACTGTTGCAGTAAGGCATCGCACCGATGGCGATTTGGGCGCCATGCCTCTCGCCGATCTTCTAGCTAAACTTGCTGAAGAAATCACCGCCCGTAGATTGGTTCGAACGCCTAGTTAAATCGTTTCATTCCAGACTCCTTTCAAAATTATTGATCTGAATTCTGGAGGCTTCCCATCGCCAAATCATCTACCAAATCTGTTCTCTTTCTGGTTAACAATAAAATCAACATTAGCGAAATCTTGAAGGTGAGCATTGAAAACTCCCTTAAGATGATGGGCCTGCCCTATGTTGCAGAGATCAACTCTTATTCCGTTCCTTTTATAAAGCCTGAGATCACTGCAGATAGGTTGATCGTGATCTGTTTGCCAGAAGAATCAGAGGCTATAAAAGGAATTTTAGAATCATGTGCTTGCCCATTTGAATTATGGGATATGACTGAAAAACATGCGACCAAGGAACTGATTGCTGGTGAAGTCAACGGTTGGATCGCAAGGTTGATTACAGGGTCGCCTCGCTTGGGGCCGCCTGATTTAACCCCCCTACCCCAAAAGGTTATCTCATCTCCAGCAGTTCAACCGATTAATAAGAAACAAGTCATCAGCGTTGGTAGAGAAACCAAAGGGCGCAAAGGCAAAGGCGTTACCATTCTTTCTGATTTGCCGATGAACGAAGAGCAAATTCATGAACTTGCAACCACGCTTAAATCGAAGTGTGGCACGGGCGGAACAGTGAAAGAGGGTAAAATCGAAATCCAAGGCGATCAAAGGGAACGCATCATCATCGAGCTAGAGAAGCTGGGTTTCAAAACCAAAAAAGTAGGCGGTTGATCCATCTGTTTTTCCTTGTCTTGCCTTCTTCAAAGATAGTACGATAGGTATCCTTCCTGTAATTTTATCCGCCTTTAATGAGATCATCATCATGCGATCAACTGCTTTTCTTTCACTCTTAATTTTTGTTGTTGGTATCTTTGCTGAGGAAATTGACAAGAAATTTCCTCTCGATCCCCAACTTAAAGTTTTAAGCGAAGATGTGAAAAATGAACGCTACAGGGAGATGGTAACCAAGAAAATGCTTTCCACAGATCTTGCTGCAGAATGGCAGCGGGGCTTCACTGCAGACAACCCTGATTCTTTCCTCGAAAAGAACGGCGGTAGGGAAAAAGTGCTTGCCAATCCTGATCTCAAGGCTGCTTACGATAGGCGCCTTTCCATCCAGAATGATTTTCTTGATCTCATGCGTGAAGGTTATAAACGCCATAAGGCGGTGCCCCCATTCGATAAGGGCGCCAAGGCTGAAATTGCGGGGACAACTTTAAAGAGCTCTGCAATCAAGAAAGGCGCCACCCTTTCAACTTCATTGGTGGCGAAGGACGCAGAAAAATACTGGCCCCGATTTCGTGGCCC
>CAZYAY010000187.1:0-2112 GCA_964646215.1 uncultured Candidatus Kuenenia sp.
GGTTCGTTCGACATGGATTGGATGGCTTTTGAATGGCCGAATGATGCCTTTGTTCCGTAAAGCTTAGTATAAAAGCACAAATGCAAATGGCTTTAAATAATAATTCACCTAGTTAAATAAAATCCACAAGTTAGTTTCAAGCAACTCAGATTAATAGTTGTTAATCGTTCTACAAAGTGTAGATGCCAAAAAACGAATTACAATAATCTGATTTAATAACTTGTTTGGCAAATGCACTTCCCCTCTTCGGTAGGCTCGAGAGTAAAACTCAAACTAAAATAATTTATAATTTTTATACGATTGGTTTAATGTTTAACACTCGTTGGGTAATAAACATTCTGGGCTCATTGATTGCATTCGAAAAACTAATTTCAAAAACAGTCGCTTTTATAAAAATCACTTTTTTTTGGCATGTTTAAGTTGCGAACACCGTTGATTAATTATCAAGGTGGTATCGCCCAACATTCATTTTCTGTTTAGCGATGCCGCAATTTCACATTTTTTATTGAAAGGGTTAAACATGCGATCTTACCCACGAAATTGGTTTAAAAAGTTGATTTCTGCTTCAGGTTCAAATTCCACTTCAAGAAAACACCCTTTCCGTTTCAGGCCGGCATTGGAATTCATGGAAAATAGAGTTACCCCCAGCGCCAATCCTTTAGGGCCCCAATTTACTGTTTCTGATTCACAAGGTGCTGAGGCTGGGGCACCAAGTGTAGCTATTGTAAATCAAAATGGGGATTTTGTTGTTTCGTGGGAAAGTTTGGGAACAGATGGCAGCGGAATCGGGGTTTATGCCCAAGGTTTTATGGCTGATGGAACCCCCGTGGGTGCTCCGCAACTTGTCAACAATACGATTCAGGGAAATCAATCCCGCCCCTCTTTGGGAAGTGACGGCTTGGGGAATGTCATCATTTCTTGGCAAAGCCAAACTGATGGCGGGGATTCCTACGACATCATGTATAAGGCGGGAACCTTTGACGGAACTACTAATTTATCATTGGTCTCGGACGAATTGATGGTAAACACCGTTTTAGATGGAAATCAAACCAGGCCGACAGTAGCCATGGATAATGAAGGCAATTTCACGATTGCCTGGCAATCCGATCAAAATTCCACCGTCTCGGGAATCGATATTTATGCAAGGTATGGGAAGTTCGATTTGATGAGTGAAGGTATGTTTGTAAATGATAATGATTTTGAAATTACCGCTGCTGCTGGTGACCAGCAACAACCAACCGCTTCCATGGGCTTTAATGAAACTGATGGCGGCAAGCTTATTATTGCTTGGTCTGGGCCTGCACCGATACCCGTAATACTTCCGCTTCAAGGTGGTGAAGGAGAGGAAGGTGGCGGGGAAGACGATGGCGGAGAGGAAGAATCATCTATTGTGATCAGCGGAACACTTTATTCTTATTCTTCACCAATCAGTGAAATTAATCCCGTGGATGAAGCTCATACTTATTACCAACTAACAGACCCTAATGATACAGTACAAAAAGATCAGGTTGAACCAGCAGTTGCAATGAATTCCTCAGGCAATTTTATTCTTGCATGGCAGGCTGAAGGAAATGAAGGTTCTGGTTCCGATGTTTTTTCCATCAGGCTTGATAGCGCTGGAGATCGTTTAGATACAGCAAATATTCTTGTAAATACGCAAACCAAACAGCCACAAAGAACCCCTGCTGTTGGCATAGATGAAAACGGTAATTACCTAGTTACCTGGCAAAGTCAGAAAACAGATGCGTTTAGTTGGGGGGTCGTGGGCAGGGCATTTAATTCCGATGGATCAGATGCCCGAGATGTGAATGATGTTCTTAACTCCAACGATTTTTTAATCAATGTGAACGAAAAAGGTCCACAAACAACACCAACTATCAGTATGGCACCAGATGGCAAAACAATTGTTGTTTGGGCGGGCCCTTTTGTACCTAGCCATGGTGGAGAATCAGGGGCGGAAGGCACAGAAGAAGAAGGAATCGAAGGTAGTGGTGGTCATCAGCCATCCTTATTCGGTAGAATTTTTGATTCCGCAGGATCGGTCGACAGATCACCAGGCGCCGATGCATTGAATGTCAACGGCTTGGAATTCCAGATTGCTGTCGTAGGTGC
>CAZYAY010000187.1:2212-3746 GCA_964646215.1 uncultured Candidatus Kuenenia sp.
GCGCCGATGCATTGAATGTCAACGGCTTGGAATTCCAGATTGCTGTCGTAGGTGCTGGGGAAGACACTCCAAATGCTGCCACGGCACTCTCTGATGGGAATTTTATTGTAGCGTGGGCATCTTTTGAAAACCCCGAGGATCCTAGTGGTTATGGCATTTATGGTCAAATTGTCGCGCCCGATGGAACTCTTATTGGCGCTAAATTCCTGATAAACCAGACCACTGTGGGTTACCAGACTCATCCTGTTGTTACCGCACTTCCTAATGGTGGCTTTGCAGTAGTTTGGCAAAGTGAAGTGAGAGGAGAATTAGAAAATGATCCTTCCGTGGAATCCATTTTTGGGCGGATATTTACAAATGATGGATCTGGAACTATCGTGGGTGGAGAGGAATTTTCTTGTATTCCGCCAAGTAAATCAGGAAACCAAACTCATTCAACGATTGCCTCGGATTCTCTTGGGAACTTTATCGTTGCTTGGGAATCTGATGCCCAGGAAAGCGATGAGGATATTACCGAGATTTATGCACAGCGCTTTTCAGCAACTGGAACTGCAATTGGAGCTATTTTCCGTGTAAATACAAATACTGCCACTTCACAAGTATCTCCCAAGGTGGCAATGAACGCTAATGGACAGTTTGCTATTGCGTGGGTAAGTGACCACAATATTGCAAATGATGAAAACGATACGGAGAAAAGTATTTTTGTACGATGGTTTAATGCAGATGGAGTAGCACCAAATCCTGAATTCCTTGCTACAGTATATGTAAAAGATGCTCAGGAATCTCCTGCTATTGGCATTGATGCGGCAGGAGGCATGATTGTTGCCTGGCAGAGTATAAACCAGGCAACAGGAACCGGACCATCTTGGGATGTATTTGCCCGGCAGTTTAGAACCGACGGATCATCCCCTCAGACACAGGAATTTCAGGTAAATGAAACTTCGCCAAAGCCACAAAGATTCGCATCAATTGGTGTGGATCAGTTTGGCCGATTTGCGATTGCCTGGCAGACCATAGAGCAGGATGGCTCCAGTTGGGGGATTTATCAGCGACAATTCGGGGCTGATGGCACACCCGAAACTGGTGAAGAACTTGTAAACAATGTAACTTCCGGCCCGCAAATCCTGCCTGTTTATGCCAGAAATAAGACTGGAAACTATGGTATTTTTTGGTCTGGAACAATGGGGGAAAATGTTGACGGCCTTGGAGGCAGGTCTTATGGAATCAATCAAGGCCCCAATGGCCCAAATTTGGAAGGGCCTAACGGTCAACTCAATGGCGATGAGCGAAGCCAGATAGAAATTCCTATTAAAATATCGAAGTCAAACCCGGATATTTTAGAAACCCTTTCCGTTATAATTTCAGGTGTTCCTGATGATGCTTTGCTTTCCGCAGGAACCAAATTGCCTAATGGGGATTGGCTGCTCACTCCGGAACAGCTTGATGGCCTGTCGATTGTTTTAGCTAATGAGGCTAGCATTACTTTAACAGTTGTTGGAATTGCAACGGAAGTCAAAACTGGCTTACAGGCAAG
>CAZYAY010000188.1:0-3677 GCA_964646215.1 uncultured Candidatus Kuenenia sp.
AATGTCTTAGAAACAAGTTAGGATGATGTTAAAATAGCTTTTAATGAAGAATGAATCACTTTTTGAAACTGCACGAATCTCGCTGTTTATTTGAAAATTACAGATTCAAAAAAATGCTGGAATGGTTATAGTCTATTTAATTCGATTTTGTTTTGCTGCGAAACAAACACCACACGCACCAACAATATTCAAATGCAAAAGATACTGGACCAACAATGATTCCCCTTTCATTAAATAAACCTCTCTACGCCTTTACTTATCTTGCAATATGGCTGCTATTGCTTGCATTCGGGAGCATGCCTTTGATGGCACAGGAACCCGTAGCCAAGATAGATTTCAACCGGGATGTTCGCCCGATACTCGCAAATCATTGCTGGAATTGCCACGGGCAGGATGAATCTTCGCGAAAAGCAAAGCTGCGATTGGATCAGCGCCCGGCTGCACTCGCGAAAACAAAAAATAATGATCATGCCATCGTGCCAAATAATCCAGCATCAAGCGCCCTAATAACCCGCATCGAAGCTAATGACAAATCTCATATGCCCCCCCTTTCGTTTAATAAGCCCCTGACTGAAAACCAGATAAAAACATTGAAGCAATGGATTTCAGAAGGTGCGCCCTACGCAGAGCACTGGGCATTTGTGCCACCTCAAAAATCAACCAGCCTACCCAAGGTTAAATTATCCAACTGGCCAAGAAATGAAATCGACTATTTTATTCTTCAAAAGCTTGAAGCCGCAGAAATCAAACCTGCCCTTGAAACCGATCGCAATACCTGGCTTCGCCGGGTAACTCTTGATCTAACCGGCCTACCACCAACCCTGGAAGAAATGAAATCATTCCATTCAGACAAGGCTGAAGGTGCTTACGAACGCGTTGCTGATCGCCTGTTGAATTCGAAGGGGCACGCCGAACGGATGGCAATGCATTGGCTCGATGCCGCCCGCTATGCAGATACCAACGGCTACAACAATGATGAGATGCGAACACTATGGCCTTGGCGGGATTGGGTGATAGAAGCTTTCAACAAGAACATGCCTTACGATCAATTTCTAACAGCACAGATTGCAGGCGATCTGATTCCAAATGCAACATTAAGCCAAAAAGTTGCCACCGGTTTTAATCGTAACCATGTGCTCACCACTGAGGGTGGAATCATTGAAGAGGAGTACCGGATTGAATACGTGGCGGACCGGGTCCACACTTCTGCGACTGTGTTTCTTGGATTATCAATGCAATGCGCCCGATGCCATGACCACAAATATGATCCGCTGACACAGAAGGATTATTATCGGTTCGCGGCATACTTTAATAACATCCCTGATAGGTTGGTTTCTTATAGCCAAGGCCGAATGGCTGAACCGTTATTAAAAGTACCAACACCAGCTCAGTTGGCAGAAAAGTCGAAGCTGGAAGCAAGCAATGAAGAACTCACAAACCGTTTGAAAAAGCGTTCGATGAAAATTGATGCTGACATTACAAAATGGGAAATGTCATTGAGTAAAGAACAAATTGAAACTGCCGGCCCGGTTGGGTTGGTGGCGCATTTCCCCTTGGATGACACCAAAGGCCCTGCTATTGCTAATACCATTTCGATGCAAAACCCTGGCACCATAATAGGCAACTTTACCTCTGTTACAGGCCGAATTGGTAAGGCCTTGCAATTTGATGGCAACACCCATATCTCGGCAAATGAAACGGGTGTATTCGAAAGTGACCAGACATGCTCCTTCTCTGTATGGATCAACCCAACCAGCAACCAAGCTGGCACCGTGTTATCAAAAATGGATGATGCCAATGCGTACCGGGGTTACGATATTATTCTTGAAAACGGTAAGGTTGCGAGCCATTTCATCAACCACTGGCCTGACCGTGGCTTTAAAGTCGTAACAAAAAAAGCACTTTCATTGGATGCCTGGCACCATATTACAGTTACCTATGATGGATCACGAAAAGCATCAGGTGTAAAAATATATGCTGATGGGCAACCTCAGGAATTAGAAATCACTACCAACAACAAGCTTGAAGGTTCTCTTAAAACTGACAAACCATTTCACATCGGCCTTCGACAATCATCCATCCCCTTTAAAGGAAAAATTGATGATGTGCGCTTATTTTCAACCGTTCTCAGCCCTAAGGATGTGGAGCGAATTTCCAAAGGAGAGACAATCCAAGGCCTTAAAGAAATCTTGATAGTTGCGCCTGCAAATCGCTCTACCGTTCAATCAGATCAATTGAAGTCTTATTATTTGGATCATGTAGACACTCAAGCAAAACAGATCAAGGCAGAGTTGCTTGAAATTCCAAAGAAATTAGCAGAGTTGGAAAAAGCTATGCCGTTAACAATGGTGATGGGAGAGCTTTCGCCTCGCCGCCCAACCCACGTTTTAAAACGAGGCCAATACGACCAACTTGGAGAGGTGGTAGAGCCGGGTGTACCGGGGATTTTTGCAGAATTGCCTACCACAGTACCGAACCGACTTGAACTTGCAAAATGGCTTACAAATCCCAATCACCCTCTTACTTCACGCGTCGCCGTCAACAGGTGGTGGGAAATGCTTTTTGCAACAGGCTTGGTTGAAACATCTGAAGATTTCGGTATCCAAGGTTCCCTTCCGAGTCATCCAGAATTACTGGATTGGCTGGCATTGGAACTTTTAAAGAAAAACTGGAACATGCGAGAAATCTTAAAGCAAATGGTTCTTTCTGCAACCTATCGGCAATCTTCCAACACAACATCCATGGCATTGGAAAAAGACCCACGTAATCGGCTACTTGGCCACGGCACTCGAAGCAGATTGCCTGCGGAAACTGTTCGCGATAATGCCCTGGCTATCAGCGGACTTCTTGTAGAAAAACTTGGCGGCCCCAGTGTAAAACCTTATCAACCAGATGGATTATGGGAAGATGTCTCGGTGGACCGACGAGAAAAATACAAGGCAGATTTGGGCGATGGCCTGTATCGGCGCAGCATGTATACCTTCTGGAAAAGAACATGCCCACCCCCAGGAATGGCTGCATTTGATGCCCCGGACCGCGAAACCTGTGTCATTCGCAGGGCGCGCACCAACACCCCATTGCAGGCATTGGTGCTTTTAAACGACCCCACCTATGTCGAGGCTGGCCGAAAGTTTGCAGAACAAATCCTACTGAATGCAAACGAAAATCAAGCAAGGTTCGAATTAGCTTTTCAGATGGCTTTATGTCGACCACCAAAAGCAGAGGAACTGGAGGTACTTTTAAAAATATTACAAACTGCTGAGAAGCGTTTTTCATCAGATCCGGTGTCTGCCAATAACCTGACATCAATAGGGCATTCAAAGCGAAATGAGAAATTAAACCCATCAACCCTTGCTGCTTGGACCACCATCACCTGCATGATATTAAATCTGGACGAGACGATTTCAAAACCGTGAAAACCTCAACGACAATCTTGCACATAAGCCAGGAAAATGCGAACAGGAAGATAACAAAATGAACCCATTAATTGATTTAAACAACCGGATGCGCCGCAGGGCTTTTTTGAATCATTCAGCGTCCGCACTGGGAACTGCTGCAATCGCAGGGTTGCTTGCCAGGGATGCCAAGGCACAAACGAATGCCTTAAATCACCTCACGCATTTTGCCCCGAAGGCAAAGCGGGTTGTTTATCTTTTTCAATCCGGTGGGCCCTCTCA
>CAZYAY010000189.1:0-3652 GCA_964646215.1 uncultured Candidatus Kuenenia sp.
ATTATCGTTCTTAGTTGGAGGAACTGTTGCATATGCCTTTGGTTACCGCGATGCAATCAGCATTACAACGATAGGCGCGGGTTCTGCAACTTATATCGTCGGCCCAGTGACGGGTAGTGCCATCGGGGCAACTTCTGAAGTAATCGCTTTAAGTGTTGCGGCAGGTTTGGTCAAAGCAATTTTGGTAATGATACTTACACCATTCCTAGCCAAATACATTGGATTAGATAACCCCCGGGCAGCGATGATCTTTGGGGGAATTATGGGAACCAACAGCGGAGTGATGGCGGGATTGGCAGCAACGGATCCAAAGCTTGTGCCTTATGGCGCTATGACTGCAACTTTCTATACCGGGCTTGGTTGCCTGCTTGGCCCTTCAGTTATTTTTATTTTCATACGCACTATTTTTGGATGAACATGAGCGAACTACCAATTATAAAACGAGCAATGTTGCATCACAATTCCATAGCTTTTAAAAACGAGTCCAGCGAACAAACCTACCAACATCTGCTGGATCGATCCGAGCAATTAGCAGTACAACTACTGGAAAACGAAAGTGACTTAAACAGTGCCACCGTTGCGATGTTGATCCCCGCAGATTCAGATTTTGTATGTGTTCAATGGGCTATTTGGCGAGCAGGTGGTATCATGTTGCCGCTCTGCCTTTCTGCCACCCAGCCTGAATGGGAGTACGCTCTTAGCGATTCAAACACAAGCATAGTTATTACTACTCAAGAGTTGAAACATGAGATCAGTGATTTATGCAACAAATTAAATGTACGTTTGTTGGTCATCGAATCACATCACGCAAAAAAAGAAATAGTTCTTCCGGCCATAAAAAGTACACGCCCTGCAATGATTTTGTATACCAGCGGCACGACCAATAAGCCCAAGGGCGTTCTTACAACGCATGCAAATATTGAAGCTCAGATCGAAAGTCTAGTAGAGGCATGGAAATGGAAAGCTTCTGACAGAATCCCATTATTTCTGCCACTCCATCACATCCACGGAATCATCAATGTAATTTGCTGCGCGATGTGGTCCGGGGCCTTGGTCGAACCATTCGCTCGTTTCGACATCAATGCTATTACAAATCGAGTTAGGCAAGATGCTTACACCATATTCATGGCAGTCCCCACCATTTATGTGAAGCTGATTCAAATGCTTGAAAGTACTGAAAAAGATCGCAGAGACCCCATCATTGCAGGATTTAAAAATATGCGACTGATGGTTTCGGGATCTGCTGCACTTCCTGTAACCGTACATAACACCTGGTTCAACCTAACAGGGCAAAAACTTTTGGAAAGATATGGGATGACCGAAATCGGCATGGCACTTTCCAACCCATATGATGGCGAGCGCAGGCCGGGTTCGGTGGGTAAACCTTTGCCGGGGGTTAACATCCGCTTAAAATCTGACTCGGGAAAATCTATCGAAGTTGAAAACGAACCGGGTGAAATACAGATCTCTGGCCCTGGGGTTTTTAAAGAGTATTGGAACAGACCTCAAATCACCTCAGAATCTTTCGATGAAGAAATTTGGTTTCGTACCGGAGATATGGCTGTTATTGAAGAAGGTTATTACCGAATCATGGGTAGGCTCTCAACAGACATCATTAAAAGCGGAGGATATAAACTTTCAGCTTTAGAAATCGAATCCACACTTCTACAACACCCCCACATCAGCGAGTGTGCAGTTGTTGGAATTGAAGATGAAACCTGGGGCGAGGCTGTTGCTGTTGCTGTAATTTTAAGAGAGGGCACCACCTTGCAATTAGAAGAATTCCGGGAATGGTGCCGTGCTAGGTTATCAGTTTACAAGATCCCGAAACATCTGGTAACAGTAGCGGCATTACCTAAAAACGCAATGGGTAAAGTAGTAAAAAAAGAAGTAAGCTCTTTATTCAAATGAACCAAATAAATAGGCGAGAAACATGAAAATTGCTAGCAAGCTTCGAGGTCGGATGATTTTATGCATTTCAACTTTGGGCATTTTGCTTTGTTATGGAAACCTAGATGCCCAAACCAACTGGCCTCAGTTTCGAGGTGCCTACTCTAGGGGAATCAGTACAGAAAACAATCTGCCCAGCAAATGGTCTGCTACTGAAAACATTGCCTGGAAATCTGATATCCCAGGTAGAGGTTGGTCATCACCCATCGTTTGGGGCAATCAGATTTTCGTTACTACCGTGATCAATTCTGGGATTACGGAAGAAGCCAAGAAAGGTTTATACTTTGGGGGCGAACGCCCAAAACCACCCACCACTGTTCACCAATACAAAGTTTATTGCCTCGATTTATACACAGGCAAAATCATCTGGGAACGACTGGCCCACGAAGGTATCCCCGAAACACCCATCCACATTAAAAGCAGTTACGCCTCAGAAACACCTGCCACTGATGGCGAACGACTTTACTGCTACTTCGGCAACTTGGGCGTTTTTTGCTACGACCTTAAAGGTACACCAATTTGGAGCCAGAAACTCAAACCAGAAAAGACCCGCTTTGGTTGGGGCACCGCTGCTTCCCCGGTGCTTCACAAAAACAACCTTTACATTGTCAACGATAATGAAAGTGATTCCTATCTTCTGGCATTGGACTGCAAGACAGGCAAAGAATCGTTGAGAATACCTCGCGATGAAAAAAGCAATTGGGCTACGCCTTACATATGGCAAAACAGTTTTCGCACAGAAATTGTGACTGCAGGTACCGGAAAAGTTCGCTCCTATAGCTTGGAAGGCAAGCTTCTTTGGTCTCTCGAAAAAATGTCGAGTATCACCATTGCAACACCTTACGAACACAACGGTTTGCTTTACATTAGTTCTGGCTATGTGCTGGATCGATCAAAACCCATTTATGCAATTAAACCAGGTGCGGAAGGGAGCATCTCACTTAAACAAGGCGAAACATCCAATGAGTTTATCGCATGGAGCCAACCCAATGCAGGCCCTTACAACCCCACTTCCATCATCTACAAAAACTTTTTATATGTGCTTTACGATCGGGGTTTGGTTGCATGTTTTAACCCAGTGGATGGTAAAGAAATCTACCCAGCCCAACGCATTCCAAACGGTGGATCCTTCACTTCTTCCCCTTGGGCCTATGATGATAAAATCTTCTTCTTAAATGAAGATGGCTCCACTTTTGTTCTTAAAGCAGGGAAAGATTTTCAAATCCTTCACACCAATACTCTTACACCAGAGGATATGGGCATGGCCTCACCCGCAATTGTAGGCGACAGGCTTCTCATCAGAACGTCATCAAAAATTTATTGCATCAAGAATAAAGATCTAAAGTAGCTGGGGGCAATCTTTGGCAAATCGCCCCCATGCCACCTCACTAGCAAGGTTTAAGAATCTGCAACTTGATGGATTTAACATAATCTTTTACTTTAGGGCGAAAATCGATCATATGCTGAGCATTGCGATGAACATTCAGCGCATCTAGATCCGCCCACTTTTCCACAACAACAACAGTGTTTTCACCCAAGGTAAGTTGATCTGCGGCGCCGCTTGCAAGATCAACTGCGGGGCCATATTCCAGGCAACCGTTCTCAGCTTTTACTAATGGAACGATCTTTTTCATTTCCCCAACAAAAGCATCTCGTGTACCTGGGTTCAAATCAATTATTGCAATTACATGAATCATAATAA
>CAZYAY010000190.1:0-3623 GCA_964646215.1 uncultured Candidatus Kuenenia sp.
CCAACAGGTCACGATTCATTTCCTGCAAAAGATCTAACTGCTGCCTCTGGCCAGCAGGAACAAGCCTGTTGTTGGTTACATTTCCTATTACGGGATTACGGATGGGGCGGTTGGCATCCCCAAGTAATGTTGCAGAGTTTGCAGCAGGAAGGAAGGCGCTGGAGTAATAACGCAATCCACCAAGCGAGGTAAGTGGGTTGATGGAGATGAAACCAGGAAGATTCTGGTTTTCAGTACCCAAGCCGTAAAGAGTCCATGATCCAAGCGAAGGCCTTATGAATTGAAAGCTTCCCGTATGCATCTGTTCCAAGGCTTGTGGATGATTTTCATTATCGGTATGCATACCTCTGAGAACACAAAGTTTATCTGCATGCTTGCTTGTCTCGGGTAGGAGATCAACAATTTCAAGGCCGCTTTGGCCATGCTTGCTGAACTTCCAGCGGGAGCCCAGAAGTTTACTGTTTTGGTTTTTGGATGCTTTGCCATTGTCTGCTGATAATTTTGGCTTGGGATCGAATGTCTCCATATGCGAAGGGCCACCACGCATACAAAGGAATATCACCCTTTTGGCACGTGCGGGAAAATGTGGTTTTTTGGCCCCAAGCGGACCAGAAGGGTTTATTTCTTTTGTTTCATTTGATGCAGCTTGTGCTGCGATCCCTTGGAGTGCAGTGTAACCAAACCCTGCAGATACTGTTTTTAGCATCTGCCTTCTCGAAAAGAAATTATTATTCATACTGCTATTCCCTGAAGGTTTGCCCTATTTTATAAAGCGAAATTCTGCTGAAGCAAAAACAATCTGGCAGAAACTTGTAAGGCGTTCGATTCGAAGCTGCATAGCATCGGTCTGCTTCTTGGATTTTGGATCGGCCAGTAATAACTCGGGCCGGTTTAGATAATCCAATGCCCTGTTGATTTCAAGTGATGAAGGTTCGCGGGAGAAGGCTCTGCGATAAATTGTTTTGATTCGCCCTTTATCATTAAGTTTATCATCCTTTGATAATTGCCGGCTCAACAATCCAGCCTGTTTGATAACCCATTCATTGTTCATGAAATAAAGGGATTGGGCAGGAACAATGCTTTCTTCACGCTGCGCAGTCGATCTATCAGGTGATGCAAAATCAAACAACCCAAAAATTTCTGGAAGCACACCACGCACTACTGGCAAGTAAACGCTGCGGTGCGGATTTTCAATCTGTTCAGGTGTGAACAAAGGCTGGAATGTACGATATTCATCTTCCCTGTATGGATTGTATTTTGCAAGGAAAGCTTTTTCTGGTGGTAAAGGCGCCAAATCAAGAGTACCAGCAACCTGCATGATGGCATCACGCAATAACTCAGCTTCAAGCCTGCGTGGCCGCATGTAAGAAAGATAAATGTTATCAGGGTCGCTTGATTTTTCGTTTGCCTGCGATTCATCGGCGCCACCTTGAAGGTAAGTACTACTTAGCACCAATGCACGGATCAATTTCTTCGTTGACCATCCTTGATCGATGAACCGTAGCGCCAGATGATCTAGCAATTCGGGATGGGATGGCTTCGAACCATTGACCCCATAATCATCCGGCGTTGAAACCAAACCGCGACCGAAAAGATGTTGCCAAACTCGGTTTACATACACACGGGCAGTCAATGGATTTCTGCGATCAGTCAGCCAAGCAGCTAATTCGATTCTGCCACTTTGATGGTTGGGGATTGATGGTGTATCAGTAAATGAAATAACTTGCAATGTACCTCGAGGCACGGTTTCTTTAAGGTTCGTTGTTTCTCCCCGGACATGAATTTTGCAATCTTCAGCTTTTTCACGCTCGCGCACCGCCATCGCCCAGCCGGGCATTCTAGGCGGATTATCCATCGCAAGTTGCAGGGCGGTTTCATGGGCCTTTACCTTCGCATCCCATTCTTTGATCTCTTGTTCCATTTTGGTAATTTCAGCTTCAAGTTTGGCCTTGTCGGCATCAGGTTTTTTGATGTCTATTCTGGCAGCGGATAGACGACGTACAACCCTGTAACGGTCTGACCGGGAAATATTCTGCGCTAATGTAAGTTTTTGAAGCTTTGCAAAGTAAGCGAGCCCACCGGGACCCAATTTTTCCGCATCTGGCCCGATTGCCTGAAGCTCCGTGTGTGCAAATGCTGTCGCTTTGATTCCCTTGGGGCTATAACCATAAAGTGGTTGAGTACTTCTAAATATTCCTGCCATTGAATAGTAATCAGCAGTGGGAATGGGATCGAACTTATGATTATGGCAACGGGCACAGCCAACAGAAAGGCCAAGCACCGAACGACTCACAAGCTCTATCTGTTCATCAATTACATCCATGCGAAAAACTTCGGGTTTTGATTCTTCGAAAGATTTCGATCCCAATGCGAGGAAACCCGTGGCAATCAAATTCCGATCACGCTCTTCGCGGGAATGTGCGGGAAGCAGATCACCTGCGATTTGCTCTCTTACAAATTGGTCAAAGGAAACATCACGATTGAAGGAATCGATCACATAATCACGATAACGCCATGCGTGATAATTATAAATATTGCGATCCTTTCCATTGCTATCAGCATAGCGGGCTACATCAAGCCAATGCCTTCCCCATTT
Organism: uncultured Candidatus Kuenenia sp.; assembly: GCA_964646215.1. Taxonomy (GTDB): domain Bacteria; phylum Planctomycetota; class Planctomycetia; order Gemmatales; family Gemmataceae; genus UBA969. Next base: position 2,597 of record CAZYAY010000190.1, read on the forward strand.
TTCGCCAAAATGATGGGATGAAAGCAAAGATTCCACCAAGTCTAACTTAGCCTTTGCGGGATTCTCAGAGAAAGCCTTAAGGAAATTTGTCAGTTGGAATTCTGTAGGGGGAAGCCCCGTAAGGTCGTAATACAACCGCCTGACCAGGGTGCTACCCTTTGCCATTGGGGAAGGAGTAAGCTTCTGATTTTCCATTTTCGAAAGTACAAAAAAATCGATTGGATCAGATGGCCAATCATTTTGTCGAACCTTTGGTAGTTCAAATTTCTTGGGTGGGATGAATGACCAAAACTTTTTGCCTTCTTCGATCGAAAGCCCATGCTTCTTTATCGAAATGTCGCCATCGCGGGGGTCAAAAGCCCCATCCATAATCCATTTTTCAAAATCTGCTATCACCTGAGGTGGAAGTTTCTGGGCGGGTGGCATTTCAAGCCCAGAGTATTTTAGTGCTTTGATCAACAAGCTTTCTGTAGGTTTTCCAGGTATGACTGAGGTACCACTTTCCCCACCCTTTAACATGGCTTTGCGGGTATCCAGCGCAAGCGCACCTTTAAGTTTGCCATTGTCTGCAGATTCTGAGGAATGGCATTTGTAACAGTGCGAAACCAAAACTGGCCTGATTCTCTTTTCGAAAAAATCTAAACGGGCATCTTCTGCAATTACTGCACCGGGAATTAAAATAGAAATGAGAATTCCAGCTATTAATCGGAATGTTAAAGTATTAAAAATATTAAACATACAGGTAGGCTCGGAAATTTACGTTTTCTCTTGGTAATCATTTTAACCCGGTTCAAGGAATATGACAAATCTAATCAATTTAATAATCAATCTGTTTCATATCACCAATGTTTAATCTAGAATCAAAATCTTAACCATTCCTTTGACGGAAATAAAATGGATCTACTTTCAGCCTGGAATCAACTGATCACGAGCATATGTGAAACTTTTTCACCCTGGGAGCTTGCAGGTTTTCTGACCGGCATCATTTGTGTTTGGCAAGTTGTTTGCAGAAACATTTGGAACTTCC
>CAZYAY010000191.1:0-3586 GCA_964646215.1 uncultured Candidatus Kuenenia sp.
CTGGCAAGTCATGGTGTTAAAGTGAAAATTTTGACGGGCGACAATGATCTAGTTGCCCGGAAAATATGCAAGGATGTTGGAATTTTAGTTGATCATGTTTTATTGGGTAGCCAGATTGAAACCATGGGGGATGCCGACCTTGAGATACTTTCTGAAAAAACAAATCTCTTCGCAAAACTTTCCCCCGCACAAAAAGCCAGGATCATAGCTGCACTTAAAAGAAAGGGGCATACTGTTGGATTTTTAGGGGACGGTATTAATGATGCGCCCGCATTGCGCGAAGCCGATGCTGGCATTTCTGTTGATACAGGTGCTGATATTGCCAAGGAATCAGCGGATATCATTCTTCTTGAAAAAAGTCTGATGGTGTTAAACGAAGGAGTTCTGCTGGGGCGACAAACTTTTGGTAACACCATGAAATATATCAAGATGGCTGCAAGTTCAAACTTCGGGAATGTTTTCAGTGTGCTGATTGCAAGTGTGTGGCTTCCTTTTCTTCCGATGCTGCCCATTCACCTTTTGATTCAAAATTTGCTTTATGATATTTCTCAGGCGGGTATTCCATTTGACAGGATGGATCCTGAGTATCTTGAAAAACCACACAGGTGGGAGGTTAATGACCTTGGTCGCTTCATTCTTTTCATCGGCCCCATAAGTTCTCTTTTTGACCTTACCACCTTTGGAGTGATGTACTTTGTTTTTGAAGCAAACGTTTTGGAAAAACAATCTCTTTTTCAATCAGGCTGGTTTATTGAGGGATTACTTTCCCAGACCCTTGTGATCCATATGATCCGGACTTCCAAGATTCCATTTTTCGAAAGCCTGGCATCACCAACGCTTATCTTGGTAACTTTCAGTGTAATGTTGATTGGGTTGCTGATTCCCTTCAGCTTTTTTGGGGAAGCAATCGATATGATTCCTCTTCCATGGGAATATTTCAAATGGCTGGTTTTAACGCTTCTGTGCTATTGCCTGATGATTCAACTTGTAAAAAAATGGTACCTAAGGAAGTTTGGCACCTGGCTTTGATTAAAATAACCACCTTTTGACTAGTGCTTTTTAGTTGATTGAGACTTTATTTAGAGCCGGTTGCCAATTCTTATTCCATTGATTGAATAAGTCATCAAGAAATTTATCCCAACCTTCCTTGGATTTATATCTTGGATAAGGTTCAGGGCGAATTGGATTATTGTTTTCAGGATTAATGATTTTAAAGGAACCATCGGGATTAATCTTACCAAGGAAAAACTTTCTGTAGGCATGATTGGATTCGGAGTCGAACCAGATTTTACCAGCGGGACCATCAAAAGATTGGCTTTTTAAAGTTTCTCGAACCTTTTCCAAATTTTCTGTTCCTACCGCCTCGACCGCCTTTGCCCATAAATTCACGCCGCTATATGCGGTAACCATTGGGTCCGTCACAGAATGAATTGATTTTTTTTGTAGTTCAGTTACAAACCGGGTGTTTGCATCGGACTCTATATTTTGAAAATAACTGGAAGCAACATAATCATTGACCAGGCTCGCGGGATCTAAATTACCTAATTCTTGTTTGCCAACACTAAATGAAATGGTGGAGATATCATCAAATTTATGCTGCCCGCGCAGGACGCGGAAAAAAGATGTGTTGGTGTCTCCATTTATTGTGTTAAGAATTAAATCAGGTTCATCTTTCAATATTCTTGCAAGGATCCTATCCATTTGAGTTTCCCCAAGTGGTAGATAAACGGGAGGTTCAAGAATCTCCACCATCGAGCCTGAAATTTCATTTAGTGATTTCACATGAAGCCTTATGACTTCGGTTGCTGCAACAGGAAAAACATATTCAGACCCGATGATCAGGATTTTCTTTTTCTTCATCAAATTAACGGCATGTGAAACTGCCGGAAGGATCTGCTGGTTGGGACATGGCCCAAGATACATGATATTTTTTGATTCTTCCATTCCCTCATACTGCACAGGGTAAAGAAGCAAACTATCAAGTTTTTCCAGATATGGGCGAAGGGTTTTTCGACTTGCCGAAGTCCAGCATCCAAAGATCACAGAAGCTTTGTCTTCGGTGATCAGTTTGTTGGCAAGTTCCGGATATAGTTCCGGCTTGGATTTTCCATCTGCGTTATGAGGCACGATTTTTCGCCCACGAATTCCACCCCGCGCATTGATTTCATCTATTGCAAATAGGGTGGCATCTTTGACTGAGGTTCCGCTTTGTGAAAGTGAGCCTGTTAAATCGCAAAGAACACCAACATGGATGGGGTCTTTTGGGAATAATGCGGGAAATAAAAAAACAAACGAACTGACAAGTAAAAGGCCGATGCCCCCACCCATCAACGCCACGGTTTTTCTGCCACCAATTTTTGATGCGGTAGAATTTGCTCCCAAAACATTTGGAATACGGCTTTCTTGGATATCTTGCAAAAAAGAGGCGATTTGATGGCAATTCTTTGGCCTTAGTTTTGTGGGCTTTTCAAGCATCTGAAAAATCAGTGAGATCAAAGCTGGAGGGATTGATTTATCGATTTTTTCAATCGGTCTTGGTGAAGTGTTCGTTACTGCATTTAAGACAGCCAAGGTTGTCCTACCTTCAAATGGATAGGAACCTGTAACCATCTGGTAAAGAAGCACCCCTAGGCTGAAAATATCCGTACTGAGATTAAGGGGCAAGCCGGATGCCTGCTCGGGCGACATGTAATAGGGGGTGCCCATGATAATGCCTGCCCCGGTCATTGAATTGTCCGAATGTTCCACGGCTCTTGCCAACCCAAAGTCGAGGATTTTCAAGCGGGTCCATGCCAGATCTGTTCCAGTTGATTCAAGCCAGATGTTATCGGGCTTGATATCTCGATGAATCAGGCCATGGTCATGTGCAGCGGCAAGGCCCCGGGAAATTTCCAGGCCTATCCTGACGAGTTCATTCAAGGGAATGGGGCCACGCCTGATCCGCTCTGCCAACGATTCTCCGCGTAACAATTGCATTGCGATAAAGGGTGTTTTGTCTTGTTCTCCAACCTGATAAATGGTGATGATATTTTCATGTTCGATCGCAGCAGCAGCTCTTGCTTCCTGCATGAATCGTAATCGATTGGTTTCTATCAATCCAAATTCAGGATGCAGGATTTTAATGGCAACCTTTCGTTTAAGGATTGGATCTTCGCCTTCAAGAACCAATCCCATCCCGCCTTTTCCAAGTATCCCAAGAATAACAAAGTCACCGATTTTTGGTGGAAAAACGGGAGCATTCACAGATTGGAAAATCGCAGTTAAATCCGCGGGGTGGGTTTGGTTTGAGGGATTCCCGGTTGTTTGCGCAGGAACCCGGGTAGGATTATCCGCTTGAAGATTTACTTTTGTTTCGTTTTGCGATTCATGGGAAAAAAACATAGTGGTGTTTATCGGTGTCCCGGTTACACTTCCTTCTTTCTGACATTTTTCGCACCTGGAAATATGCTCTTCCAAGACTTTCAGTCGGTCTGGGTTGGAAATTGTTTTTGCAAAAAAACCATCCAGTTCTTCTCTTGATGGACAAGAAATAATTGGAGTTGATGTATTCATGAATAAATGCCCACTATTAAAATTTTTATTGAAT
>CAZYAY010000192.1:0-3545 GCA_964646215.1 uncultured Candidatus Kuenenia sp.
TAAGGAACAGATTCTGGAAACCTGCCTGGGCCTGCAGGGCCAGCGATGCCATGCGACTCTTCAAGGTTTGGTTTCCCATCCACCACCCGCCATATCAATAACCCCTCGCCCGGAAGGTTCTGGTCAAACATTTTTCGAACACGATTTTCGAGAAGAAAGTATTCAGTTCCATCCGGCCTTATCGGGATTTTGATACACTCCGAGTTCTTGCCTTCTATAGGCGAAAGAATCAACTTTTGAGGAACCCTTGGATCGATCACCGCAGGAATAGTCCATCCCATTTGCTCTTTGCACCATGCGCTGAAATGCACGGGCCTGCCTTCCTGGCCCTCGCCATTAGACATGCTGCACCAACGACCCAGCCCTTCCATATCCGGTACCTCAGGGCGGGCATAAAGATCGGGTAAGCCCAGCATATGCCCGAATTCATGCGCGATCACACTAATAGAGAACATTTTTTCACCACCCTCGGGGCAGATGAAATATGTGATTCTTTTTCCCTTATATGTATAGAAACCTTTATGAGGCCAGAGAATATTCCCCCTGCTGATGGCGGCCCTTGAACTTGCATACAAAAAGAACACACCATCAAACCCTTCCAATGCTTTTTCACCATCACGGGCGAGAACCAAAGTCAGGGCTTGATCGAGTATTGCAGTCCTAGGCGATCCAGACGCATATTCCATGCGCTTTTTCTCGACTGCCACCGCCGCGAAAACCTTGCCCTCAACTTTACAAATGCCATCCGATTGCTCGATATAAAAATCATTCATGCTGCCATATACTTTTTGCCCAGTCGCATTCTTATCGTTAAATTTTTTGGTACTGAAAAGAGCATCTTCCCAATCGGAAGGTTTGATTTTCTCATTAAGTTTTTGATCGGGAAACTCCACTGGGATTACAGCGAGATTGTACACCGGCTTTTTAAACAATTTACGATCGAGATCATTCCAGCTTTTTCCGCCCTCGTCTGGGGCATCGGAATCCAATCTGGCTTCAAGACTAAACGCTTTACCATCCCTTGAAACCACAACTCGAACTAATTCACCAGGCTTTTTGCCTTCAAGAACAGGGCTTACACCCATGGCCGGGGTGATTTTCTTTCCATCAATTGCGATCAGGGTATCGCCTACTTTAACGCCTGCCTTTTCTGCAGGCCCGCTTGGGGTAACCCCTTTGATCTCGAGCTTGGTTTGATTTTTATTGGGTGTAAAAAAAACTCCCAGCCTGACCTTGCTCTGGTTGGTCAAAGGGTTGCTCCAGGGGGTTGCCTGCAATTCAAATTCCTTAAAATCGCCATCTCTTTTTACAACTACTTTAACCTTATCCGCATCCCGAATTTCAATCAGGAATAAGCGCAAGGTTTCAAGGTCTGAAATTTTATTGCCCAACACTTTTGAAAGGACATCGCCTTTGATTATCCCAGCCTTGTCCGCGGGCGAATCCTTCTCCACTTCCACGACCACCGCACCCGATTCTTTATTCCAATCGAATCTAAAGCCAAGTTTCCCTGCGTTCTTCCTCGACCCCTCAATGCTCGATTTTTCCAGCTTGAACTTTTGTGCCTCTGCGACCGTTTTATATCCCTTCAACCCGGCTTCTTCTGCAATAACAAGGCTTCCGCCAACTATTAAAATCAACCCGATAACTGTTTTTATGCATAAGCGTGGATTAAACATCGGCTCTCCGGGCTAAAAAACAAGATTTACTCATGTATTAATCATACATTTTCTCATAAAATTAATATAGCAGGCAAGCACCAAGCACCCTGTTTCATCATTATTTCAATTTCTGAAAGTGCGACTCTTGTGAATAAATGGGCTTTCGACATTCTCTTGGAAGACAATCATCTTCTTGTCCTTTCAAAGCCAACCGGGCTGCCCACCGCCCATGGCGAGATCAAGGGAGATTCTCTTTTCGATTACGCCAAGGAATACATCAAGAAGCGTTATGCCAAGCCTGGCAATGTTTTTCTGGGCGTGGTTCACCGGCTTGATCAACCTGTTTCAGGAATTGTGATCTTTGCAAAAACAAGCAAGGCTGCCTCCAGGCTTTCAGAGCAATTCCGCGACACTCAAGTCGAAAAAACCTACCTTGCAGTTGTCGAAGGCATTCCCAATGATCGCACAGGAACCATGCGCCATTTCCTGGTCAACGATGATGAAGAACGAATGGCACTGGTTTCCAACCAGAACAATCCGCTTGCCAAGGAAGCCATCACCCATTACACCGTGCTTGCAACCTACGATGGCCATGCGTTTTTAATGCTCAGCCCGAAGACGGGAAGAAAACATCAGCTCCGCATTCAACTTTCCGCAAGTGGGCACCCGGTCATGGGTGATAAAAAATACGGTTCAAGTTTCAACTTTGTCCATGGCATTTCGCTTCATGCACACGCCATCACATTCAAGCACCCCGTCAAGGATGAAACGATAAGCCTCAAGGTGGATCTTCCGAAAATATGGCTGAAGCATTTTGGCCCATGGATCAAAGTTCCCACATGAAATCGCATCTTGAAAAAATACTGCTGGCAGTACAACAAGATGCAGGAAACCGTGGCCTCGCCAGGCTTGAAGATAATCTTATAAACCGATCCAAGGGTGATTTTGAAGCAGCCTGCGCATCAATTGCAAAAGGTAGCGGGGTGGTGATTTTCACAGGGTTTTATATTCCAACTGCGACCCCTCCCGCCCCTGAAACCGATGGGCCACCCGGTGCGCTTTTCATCGCTCGAACTCTTGCAAGCCTGGGCAGAAAAGTTGCCATCACTTGCGAAAAAAACTGCATGACTGCATTTGAAGCAAGCCTGCAACTCCTTCGCTTGGGTGATAAGATTCAACTCATTGAATCTCCCCTCGAAGCCAGGCCTGATTACGCCCAAAGTTTCTTATCACAACTTCAAGAAAAGATAGGCGATATCAGTCATTTTATCGCCATCGAAAAATGCGGCCCCTCATACCTTCCAACATCCATCCCCGAACAAAATATCAGCGCATTCCTGGATGCAACCGAAGAATCATCACGCGGAAAAATACTCACCATGGGCTGTAAAGACATCACTGCATACACCGCACCGGTTCACCTCTGCTTTGATGCAAAATTCTGCAACGCCAACAACATAACCCGCATAGGCATTGGCGATGGTGGAAACGAAATCGGCATGGGTAAAATCCCCTGGAACGTGATTGCAGCAAACATTAATAATGGCGCCAAAATTGCTTGTGCCACAACTGTAGATTATCTCATCGTTGCAGGGGTAAGCAATTGGGGTGGCTATGCACTTGGCTCCGGGCTTTTACTAAATGCAGGCCTTACCTCCCTCTCTTCACTTGACCCTGCAACAGAATGGAAGATACTCGAACTCATGGTAAGCGAAGGCGGCTTGGTGGATGGAAGATTGGGCAAAAATATTACTTCCGTTGACGGCATCGATTGGCCTATTCACGCTAGCGTGATTGAATCTCTTGCAAAAACTCTCAAGGAAACGGCATGAGCCAAACTCTTAACACGGGTTCCGAAGTAAGGGCGCAATGCAAAACGGGTGA
>CAZYAY010000193.1:0-3489 GCA_964646215.1 uncultured Candidatus Kuenenia sp.
GATTTCGGATTTCCTCAAGCTTCAAAGCTTCAATAAGGTTTTCAGGCATGGGTGAAACATTCAAGGGCTTGATGGAATCAATATCCTCTGCAAGCACGGTTTTTTTCTCGGTAGGCCCAACCACTTCCACCGCCTTATTCGCCCTCTTAAACACCAACCCGGTCAGCAATCTTCCATCCTTCAGCGTTACCGCAGACATGCGATAATCTGCAGCCACGGTTGCGTTCGGCTCTAAAATGTTCTCTAACAAATACTCAAGATTTGATCTTTGCGAACCTGTAAGATCTGGCCCAAGGTTTCCCCCCTGGCCAAACAATCCATGACAGTTTGCACATACCTTTTGGAACAACAAGCGTCCCTGCACCAGGTCCACCTTTTCTTTATCAGATGCTTCCAACTGCGTTCTCAACTTGGCAATCTGCTCTTTCTTCTTTTCGGTGGGAATGCGCACTTCCCCCCAGGTTGCGGAAAGTTTTGCACTAAGCGAAGCATCATTAAACGCTGCTATCTGCCTGGCATGATAGGCGGTAATCACATCGCGTGGCACCTTACCCTCGCCCACAGCCTTCAAAAGTTCAATAGCGTAGGCAGGGCGTGAACAAAGAGTATCAATAGCAGCTTTTCTGGAAGCAGGGTCCAACCTTCCAAACTGGCTCATGATCAACTTCGGGGTTTCTGGAAGATTGAAAGAAGCGAGCCCTCGGATTGCAGCTTCGGAAACACTTCTGTCGTTCACCAATTTGGGAAGTATCTGCTCGATTCCCTTGGCCTTATTTTCAACCAAGGTTGAAATTGCAGCAATCCTTGCCCCGGCACTTTCTTTGCTATCACCTGCAATTTTCATCACCTCATCCAAGGCCCTGCCATCTCCAAACACAATTGCAATTTCACGACCCAGCTTTACTGCATTTTCATCCTTCGATGAAGCAAGCCTTGTAGCAAAAGTATTCCAAGCTTCGGGCGATTTCGCCTTCCTCCTGCCCCGCAACCCATCCTGCAAGCCAAGCGCAATTTCCTTCTGCATGCCAATATCAAGAGAGCCCGCCAAAAGCAAAAGCTCGTTCATCGCATTGGGATTCGAATCAATTTCTTCCGCAAGAACCCTGGCGACAAAAGTGCGATGTTTGCCCATGGCGCTGGCCTTCGCAAGCTTTACGCCAAAAGAAGGATCCCTGCTTACCGTTGGCTCAATTCCATACCAAAGCATAAGAGGTTGATTATGATCATTTTTATCTTCCTGCCTTGCTGCAAGTGCCAACGCAAGATTGCCTCGCGAACTTACAGGAACCTTTTGCAAAACACTCGCCAGATAAAGCCTGACCAATGCCGACTTTTCAACAGGTGCAAGTTTTTCCAACGCTAAAAGCGCATCTGCAGAAATGCTTTCCTCGTCCATCAAAAACCGAACCCCCCACGACCTTACCTGCTCGTCTTCCGAATCCAACAAGGCAATTATCTTTTTGCCATCGAGCGCTGAAATCGCATAAAGCATCCATAAGGAACGCAGCTTATGATTTGATTGTTTCAAATTTGCATGGGTCGAATTGAGTTTCTCTTCCGCATCCTGCATCTTCATGCCCGAAGCTGCACGCTCCTGTAATATCCTTCGTGCCTGACGAAATTGCCATTCATTCGCACTTGAAACAAACTCAACAAGTTCCAGATTACTCAATTTCGAAAGATCACCAGTGGGCTTCTTCTTCACTTCGCCATGCGTGATTTTATAAATCCTACCCGAGTTGCGATGCACGCCATCGTTTTCATGGCATTCACCAACGTCGGACCAGTCAATGATGAAAACACCACCATCCGGGCCATAACAAAGTTCAATCCCCCTGAACCAAAGATCGCCAACATGCATGAAATCGGGTTCATGGCGGGCAACAAAACCATTACCTTTAGATTCAATTCTATCGGCATTGATGCGTCTGCCATGAAGGTTGGCGGTGAAGGCTTTGCCTTGATAATCAGCGGGCCAGTTATCTCCCTGATAGATCATAAAACCACAATGCGCATGGCCACCACCCGCTTTATCAGTGGTGGGGGTAACGCCCTTGCTGCGGATATCGCTCCAATTTTCAACACGATCCCAGTGGTAATGATCCGCATGCTGGTCAATCAGTTCGAAAAGACGCGGGTTGAAGTGTTCGCCAAACATACGCTTGAAGTATGCCCCGGGAATAGAGTGCCAGAAATGGCCGATCACAGTGTTGATGAAAAAAGTATTACCATGGGCATCCCAATCAAGGCCCCAGGAGTTGGTGCCTCCCCTGGAAACAACCTCGAAGATCTTTTTAGTAGGATGATAACGCCAAACCCCACAGTTAATGGGGATGCGCTTGCTTGCAGGGGTATCAGGAGTACCAACAAAAGAGGTGGTGGTGATTCCATGCCTGCCATATAACCAGCCATCCGGGCCCCATGCAAGCCCGTTGACAATATTATGCCTGATGCTGTCGTTATCAAACCCATTAAGGATGATTTCGGGCTCGCCATCGGGTTTATCATCGCCATTGCGATCAGGGATAAATAAAAGATTAGGCGCGCAAAGCACCCAGACGCCACCAAAGCCGGGCAGGGCGCTGGTAAGGTGATGGCCTTGATCCCAAAACACCGTGCGCTTGTCATGCACACCATCGTTGTCGGTATCTTCCAAAATTACGATACGATCTTTTTGCGTGAGATCGAAATTGGTTTTGCTCTCGGCATAGGTGAGGCATTCACTGATCCAAAGCCTGCCCCGTGCATCAAAACTCATGTTAATGGGCTGGATCACTTCGGGTTCATGGGCAAACATTTGCGCCTTGAAACCCGGGGGCAGCTTGATGCTTTTCAACGCCTCTTCAGGAGTGGAAAGTTTATCCTTGGGGTTCTGTGTGTCGGGAATTGCAGTTTGCGCATTAGCACTCCTTGCAACTACAAACACCAGCAACAATTGAGACAATAGCCCGATAAATCGCAACATGATGAATTTTCCCGGATAGCTTTGAAAACTTTAAGCATTGATCATAAGGGAAAATGATATGTTGGTGAAATGGTTTTGTATACTTTTCTGAAAGAAAGCCTACACAATCAAAACAAAAGGATCAACCGACTTATCCAGAGCCAGAAGGGTGGGCAACAGATAGATTATCCTTACGGCCTTTTTCAAATTCAACCATTTTTGCAAGGATCACCAGAAAACTTAACAGCCCCAGGAGAACAAAAGCAATTTATCAGGGCTAATTAAAAGCGCTTTGATCGTGCAATAAAGGTGACTGCAAAGCAAACCAATCCGAAAATAGCTAGAAATATGGCAATTTCAGTAAAGATAAGCCTGGCTGTTTCCGAACCGAAAAGTTTGGGGGTAGCCAGGGAATACAAAGTCATCAGCATCCCGGTAAAGGAAACCAGAAGAGCTAAAATCGAATTCAAAAGCGTTGATTTATTCATCTCGTAATACTATAGGAGTGATTATGCAAGGTCTAGAGGGCTTATTTTTTCGCATTA
>CAZYAY010000194.1:0-3416 GCA_964646215.1 uncultured Candidatus Kuenenia sp.
TGTCGCCCTCGCCGAGGCTGATGTTGTAAGGGCGGAGGCAAACGACAAGGAATCATCGGCCAAGGCGCTACAGGCAGAACGCGATTTCTCAAGGGCCAGGAAGTTGAATGCCACTGGGGCTCTTGCCGAACAAGATTTTGATGCTTTTCGATCATCTTATGAAGTTACCAAGGCCGAAATTGCGGTGACTCAGGCTGCTATTCGTCAGGCGCAAGCCACGCTGAATGCAGCCATTAAAACCCAGATTGGAACCGAGGCCGACCAACGGGAAGCACAAAGAAATCTGGAATACACCGTGATTCGTTCACCTGTCAAGGGTGTAATCATTGATAGAAGGGTTAACGTTGGTCAAACTGTAATTTCAAGCTTGAATGCCCCCAGCTTATTTCTTATCGCCAAGGATCTTACAAGACTTCAGGTTTGGGCCTCGGTAAATGAAGCCGATGTTGGGCGTATCCAAAAAGGCCAAACGGTTCGTTTTTCTGTCGATGCTTTCCCCGGTGAAGAATTCAAGGGCGAGGTTGAGCAAGTGCGACTTAATGCAACGATGACACAAAATGTTGTCACCTACACCGTCGTTGTTACAACCAATAATCCAGGGGGCAAACTTCTTCCCTACCTTACTGCAAACCTAAAATTTGAAGTTGGTCGAAGATCCAATTCACTGCTCGTTCCAAATTCTGCCCTCAGGTGGCAGCCTGCTTCCATACCACTCATCGAACAACCCCATTTTGATCATGGCACCGTCTGGGTCGTGGTAAATGGCTCGGTTAAACCCGTCTCAATTCGTACAGGGCTATCTGATGGGAAATTCACCGAGGTGGTTGATGGAGACCTTTCGCCAGGAGAGCATGTCGTGGTTGGCGAGAAATCAACAGGCAGCGATTCCGATAACAAAAACCCTTTCACTCCAAACATTTTTGGAGGCAAGGGAAAATAAACTTCAATCATATCGAGATTTTCTGTGGAGCTAGTCAGACTCGAAAATGTTTGCAAAAATTACCATCCTGGGGAAATTATCATCCCGGTACTCCGCAATATTTCCCTCTCAATCGAACAGGGCGAGTTTGTGGCACTCATGGGCGCTTCGGGTTCCGGCAAAACAACCTTAATGAACATCCTCGGCTGTCTGGATACCCCCACTTCGGGGCATTACTGGATGGATGGCGAGAAAGTTTCAGAATTATCCATTGAACAGAGGGCTGATTTGCGAAGCCAGAAGCTTGGTTTTGTTTTCCAGAATTATAATCTCCTGCCCCGCACTACTGCGTTGGATAACGCAATGCTTCCCTTGGAATGCGCTCGAAATAGATTGCCCGAAAATGAAATGATTGACAAAGCCGCAATTCTTTTGGAAAGAGTCAATCTGGCGGACCAGCTATTCAAGGATCCAAACCAAATGTCGGGCGGGCAGCAACAACGTGTTGCAATTGCAAGGGCCCTGGTAAATGGTCCCAAGCTGCTTCTTGCAGATGAACCCACAGGCAACCTTGATTCCAAGACAAGTTCTGAAATCATGCAGCTATTCAAGGAGCTCCAATCTGAGGGCGTTACCATTGTTTTAGTCACCCATGATCCTGAGGTTGCACGCCATGCCAGGCGCATAATTACAATTAAGGATGGGCAAATAATTGAAGATGTCGTGACTCAGAAAAAAGAGAATCTACAAGAAGATAAACTTTCTAAACCCAGGGCATCCAGCATAAAAATACAACGGAACCTTAAAAAAAACTTCCTTCCCTGGACTTTGACTGCTGCATTGAATGCACTACATCGCAATCTTTTCAGGTCCGCGCTTACAACTCTTGGGATCATTATTGGCATTAGTGCGGTGATCGCAATGATGGAGGTGGGGCAAGGGTCGCAGACGGCTGTTGAAAAAAATATCGCCAGCATGGGTGCTAATAGCATTCTGATTCTTCCGGGAGTTGCATCCAGTGGCGGGGTCACCATGGGTATTGGCAGCACCCAAACCCTCACTCCCGAGGACTCAGATGAAATTGGTAAACAATGCAGGTATATCGTTGCGGTGGCTCCTGTTATCCGCGCCCGTACCCAGGTTATTTATGGTAATCGAAATTGGGTTCCAGTTTACATTCAGGGATCAACGCCTTCTTTCCTTGCAGTTAGGAATTGGGAAAACTTGCAGGAAGGCGTTTGTTTCACGGAACGTGATGTCCGTAATGGCAGCCAGGTTTGTCTCGTTGGAAACACCATTGTGCGTGAGTTGTTTCGTGGACACTCCCCATTGGGTGAGGAAATCCGGATCCAGAATGTTTCCTTCAAAGTGATCGGAGTATTATCGCGCAAAGGCGCCAACATGGTGGGAATGGATCAGGACGACATAGTGCTTACACCTTGGACAACACTAAAATATAGGGTAAGTGGCGCCACATTAGCCACTGTAAACCAAAGCGTCCCCACCGAACTCGACAAGGCGGAGCGAATCAACACGCTCAACCAATTGTATCCCGGTTCCCGATCACTATACCCGTTGTCTTCCCCGTCAGAACTTGCCAACACTCCCCAACCAATCCGTTTTTCCACCATAGATCAAATCATTGCAAAGGTTGCTTCTCCAGAGGTTATTCCCTACACCATTCAGCAAATTAACAGCCTGCTAAGACAAAGGCATCGCATCCAAAAGGGGCAGGAGGATGATTTTAATGTTCGCGATATGGCAGAGATGATGAAAACCCTTGCATCGACAACACAATTAATTGGAACCCTTCTTCTCGCCGTTGCCATGATCTCCCTTATCGTGGGCGGGGTAGGCATTATGAACATCATGCTTGTATCGGTGACCGAACGCACGCGGGAAATAGGGTTAAGAATGGCAGTGGGCGCGCGGCCTGGCCTGATCCTCCAACAGTTTCTTGTTGAAGCCGTGGTCTTATGTCTGGTTGGTGGTGCGATAGGGGTTTTGATTGGTAGGATAGCATCCCTCTTGGTAAGCGTCATTCTTCATTGGCCAACAGAAGTTTCCTACACAGCGATAATTTCTGCGGTGGGTGTCGCAGTCACGGTGGGTTTGGTATTTGGTTATTATCCCGCCATGAAAGCTGCGCGCTTGGTGCCTATTGAAGCCCTACGCCATGAGTAAAAACAAAGCATGAGTAAAAACAAAGATTGAAACAAAGAGGCTTGGAATCATAAAGCATGAATTGAAAAACAGTGGGGAGCTGGTTTTAAATAAAATGTTTGGAAACAGGATACCCATCAACTCTGAAAATCTGAATGGTGCAGCTTTGAATGGTTGAAACAAAATCTCTTTCGATGGTTTCCAAATTAATTTTCACAGTTTGAGGCACAGACAGGTCAAAAGGAAGGTCTCTGCAGCTAGGGTAGAATCTGCAGTATTGTTCATAATATTGCCCTTGTATGCCTCTTTCGGTTGCAATCTGGTAAGAGATGGT
>CAZYAY010000195.1:0-3406 GCA_964646215.1 uncultured Candidatus Kuenenia sp.
CCCAGGCGTTGACAAGATTGCCTTCACCGGCCATGTTGAAACCGCAAAGATCATCCAGAAGAAGGCTGCGGACACTTTAAAGCGAACCACCTTCGAGCTTGGAGGTAAAAGCCCCAACGTCGTGTTTGCTGATTGTGATCTTGATCAGGCAGTGGAAGGTGCATTCCATGCAATCTACTTCCATTGTGGCCAGTGCTGCACGGCGGGAAGCAGGCTTTTTGTTGAACAAAAGATTCAAAAAGAATTTGTTGAACGGCTTGCAGCCAAAGCCAAGCAACGAAAAGTGGGCGATCCATTGGATGAATCCACCCAACAAGGCCCGCAGGTTTCTCAAGAACAACTTGATAAAATCCTACATTACGTCGCCCTTGGCCAGCGCGAAGGCGCAAAGTTGGTAACAGGCGGACAACGCAAGGGTGCCAAGGGTTACTTCATCGAACCCACCATCTTTGATGGCGTAAAAGATGAAATGGCCATTGCCCGGGATGAAATCTTTGGCCCCGTGGTCAGCGTTCTGCCCTTCAAGGATATGGACGAAGTGATTGCCCGTGCCAACGATACTTTCTATGGCCTCGCCGCAGGTGTTTGGACAAAGAACATTGATAAGGCTCATAATTACGCTGCCGCGGTCAAGGCCGGCACGGTCTGGGTGAATTGCTACCATATCGTCGATACCACGACGCCGTTTGGTGGATTCAAGATGTCGGGCCAGGGCCGTGAGAACGGCGAAGAAGCACTTGATCATTACACTGAAACCAAAACGGTGACAGTAAATCTCGCATAGTGTTTAAGAAAAGTAAAAAGGGTCGGGGGTGTTCAATCACCTCCGGCCCTTTTTTGTTGATTCCGGTAATGTTTGAATGGCTATATTTTTTTGTAAATCGAAAGCGGTTGGTCCTTCCCTTTCACCATCGTGGGAGGCAGGATTTCGAATTGTGCCTTAAGCGGGGTATCCAACTTATCATAGACGCTTTGCGAGATAAGCAGACTGGTGCCAAACTCCTTGTTGAGGCTTTCAATTCTTGATGCGGTATTCACGACATCGCCAATTACGGTGTATTCTTTGCGGGTATCCGTGCCCATCACCCCTGCAACCATGGGGCCATAATTGATACCTATACCCAGTTTTACATTTTCGCCTGTTCCAGAGAGATTGAACAACTGTAATTTTTCAAAAATTTCAATGGCACAAAGCACAGCGGAATTGCAGGAGTTTGGAAGGCTGAGGGGTGCTCCAAAGACAGCCATGAAGCCATCTCCCAAAAATTTATTAACGATGCCACCAGCTTTTTCAACCTCGGCAACCGTGAAGTTAAATAATTGGTTCAGGAAGGCCACGGCCTCCTCGGGCGCCATGGTGGAAGAGCGATGGGTGAAGTTTCGAATATCCAGAAAAAGAACTGAAGCATTGATATTGTCCCCGCCTATTTTCAGATCTTTGGATACGATCTGATCCGCAACATCCTTGGAGACGAATCTACCAAAGATATCCTGCAGCCTGCTTTTTTCAGAAGCAACAGCAAGGGCTGATTCAATCATTTTCCGGAGTAACAACGCAATGGTACCCATGATAAATCCGGAAAGTAAAATTTCTGTGAGGCCCCAGGATTCGTTCAGCAATTGTTTGTCCACTTCGGTGAAAAATGAAATTATGAAGAGTAATAAAAGTCTTCCTAGAATCGCAATTAACGAAGCATAAAAACAAAGCCAGAAACGCAGGTAAAGAATACTTAACAGCATGAAGGGTATATGCTCGATCAAGTACACATTGTTATAGGCTTTGCCTAATTGCAGGTGCAGGGATTGGATTAAAATGCAGACGAATGGGATGGAGGCTTCAACTGTAATAGTTAAAACCTTATAAAAATTGGGTTCGATTTCCTTGCGGGCCTGATACATCAATCGTTTTTTTTGATACCAAATTTCGTATCCAAAAAAGACCACGATGCTCGTTGTAAGTTCCAGCAGATAAGTTGTGATCTTGGTATTCGAGTTTTCAGTCTTCCTCATTTCCAGGAAGAAAAAAATCGCATCCAGAAAGAGGAAAACGACGGCTATTAATTGCACCAATCGAAAACGCATTTCAATGACTAAATCTTTACCCTGCCAGGTTGTTGCCAAAGATGAATTTGGATTCTGCCCAGAATACTTGAGAAGAATTTTGGTGAAATTTGAATTCGCTGCCATTTTCTCAATGACTTTTGACAGATTTGCTTGGGGATTGTTATTGTTATCCATGTTTTATCCGTTATTTTTACTAATAAGTTAGGCGGTAATCATAGAGGAACAAAATGAAATTGATCCAATTCTTGAACTCCCCCGTAACCCGGGAAAGATATGCCTTGGTTGGTATCTGTCTCATGCTGCTTAAGTATGCCATCGATGTTTGGATCGCCTGGGTGTTTTTTGAAAAATTCTGGTCTCCTAGAAAGTATATCATATGGCCGGATGGCGATACAGTAACCCTTTTCACCCTTAGTCCGGATGAACGCATTTTCGGTCTAACCATGCTGGCACTATCAATCCCGTTTATCATCATTGGCACCGTGATGACTTTCCGCAGATTAATAAGTGCGGAACTTCCCCGAGCGTTGGTTGTCTTGTTTTTTGTACCGATCTTGAATCTTTTTTTGATTGGGTTACTTTGCCTTTTGCCCGCCAAATCAGTTTCGCCTTTAGAACAAGCGAACACTCTTGAAATGCCCACACCCAAATTAGTAACACCCACCTGGGGGATAATTTTCAGATCGACAGTGGTTTCCAGCATGATCACTGTACCCCTTGCATTTTTCGGGGCTAACATTCTGCAAAATTATGGGTTTGGACTATTCATCGGATTGCCTTTTGCGCATGGGTTTTTCTCGGTTCTTTCTTTTGGTTGGCATAACCCCCAACCTTTTGGAAGTTGCATGAGGGTTGGGTTTTATTCAAGTGTGATGGCGTTTTTGTTGCTTTTTTTTGTTGGAATTGAGGGGGCAATCTGCCTGCTCATGTTTATGCCCATGGGTTTGGTGCTTGCCATGCTTGGGTGCCTGCTTGGATATCTGGTGCAACGCAGGCCATCTTCTCAAACAGCATTCCCCCTACTGCTATTGCTTCAAGTTCCAGGCCTGCCCCTTCTAATGGGGATGGAACAAATCCTGCAAGATGCCGCCCCTGTTCGGGAGGTAATCAGCGTCATTGAAATCAATGCGCCCCCCGAAAAAGTATGGAGCCAGGTGATTGCGTTTCCCCCGATTCCCGAGGCCAACAGGCACTGGATGTTTTTAACAGGGGTGGCGTATCCGATCAGGGCGGAAATTGAGGGCAGGGGCGTGGGCGCAATTAGGAACTGCATTTTTTCGACCGGCCCCTTTGTCGAACCCATCACCTGCTGGGACGAACCCAACAGGCTTTCGTTTGATGT
>CAZYAY010000196.1:0-3394 GCA_964646215.1 uncultured Candidatus Kuenenia sp.
TCATCCCATTCTTTGGAAGATCTAAACTTGGCTGGTGGTGGAACATCTTTTTTATTACCCATGGCACTTCCACCCTCAACCCACTTGTTGATGGTTTCAATTTCCTGCTTACTCATACGGGGATCATGCCTTAAGGGGATGCTTTTTGTTGTTGGCTTCCATGGCGGCATCACCCCCGAAACCACATTCTCTTGAATTAATTCAGCCCAATTATAGGCGTCCTTGAATGTCAACAACGGGAAAGGGCCCGCTTCACCGGGCCTGTGGCATTCCTGACAGTTCTTCTGCAGGATCGGTAATACATCACGGTAAAAAGTAACTTTGCCATCTTCAATCAGGGGTTTTTTAACCCTATCAAGCGGGCAACCCACTGGTTGCGTGTATTGGATTAATACTTCCTTATTTGCAAGCACATTGCTCAACGCTTCTTTAAGGTCATGGTTTTTTATTATCAAATTCCGAGTTGCACGATCTTCATGTTGATCATTTATTCTGCCAAAATAACGAAGGGTCATTGCACTATCGATCAAGTAAACTTGTGGCGTGATGTCTGCAAGAAATTGAGTTGATACAAAATGCTCGGGATCATAAAAGACGGGGAAATTGATTTTGAATTCTTGGATATGATTTGCCAACTCCTTGGGTGACTCCACATCACAGCATACCCCAATGATGTTAACCTTCTTTTCCTTATATTTTTCGGCTAACTCGATCAATTCAGGCGTTTGCTTGTTAGATATCGGGCACTGAAAATTCAAAAAAGCAACAATAGTGGCATTGCCACCCCTTAGTTCCTCAAGTGTTTTTTTCTCTCCTGTAACACTAACAAAATTAATGTTCTCAATTTTTTTATTTAACTTGATGAGGGCGGAAAGAGTTTGATCCGAAGCGTTTTGTTCTGGAGCATTTTGCTCTTTCTTTTCCTGTGCTAAAATAACCGACATACCAAGCACCAAACCAACCATGCTTACAATCGCAAAAAAAATTCTCATTCGTTCAACCCTTTATAATAACTTTATTAACCTCGGATTATTAGTTACCATTAAGGCAACGATATAAACTACGGGCTTACTTATAATAACATTATATCGTGCTTTTTTAAAAGGCTTCATTCATGCTCCCCTTATTTTTTTCCTTTTTACTCGCCTTGCCTGCGGACCCTGTAACCGTTTTGCAACCAGACAGGGTTTTTGATGGCGTTTCTTCCATTCACGAAGGATGGGTCGTTGCAATTGAAGGTGAAAAGATCATCTTCGCTGGACCAAAAACCAGATTTAAACCGCCAACCAATGCCCAGGTCATTCTTCTTCTACCAGACACCACCCTAACACCCGGGTTGATCGATGCGCATTCCCACCTATTATTACACCCATACGATGAGGCAAAGTGGGAGGATCAGGTATCAAAAGAGCCACTGGCAGAACGAATCAGCAGAGCCACTGTCCATGCCCGTGCAAACTTACTCAGCGGTTTTACCACGCTGCGAGATCTCGGCACTGAAGGCGCTCAGCTTGCTGATGTAGGTATCAAATCTGCTATTAACAAAGGTATTATTCCCGGCCCAAGATTATTGGTGACCACCCGTGCCATTGTTGCAACGGGGAGCTACGCCCCCAGAAACTTCGCCCCCGAATGGCGCATCCCCCAAGGCGCTGATGAAGCCGATGGCGAGAATCTCCGCTCCCTAGTTCGCAGGCAGATTCGTGAAGGCGCGGATTGGATTAAAATCTACGCAGACACCCCGCATGGCTTAGGGCCAAACCCAAAGCCCGCCTTTTCTATCGAAGAATTAAAACTCGTGGTTGCAACCGCTGCAGATGCTGGCGTCAAAGTTGCAGCACATGCCCAATCGAAAGAGGGAATGAAACGAGCCGCCCTTGCAGGCGTTGCCACCATAGAGCATGGCGATGCAGGCGACATCGAAGTTTTTCGTTTGATGGCACAAAAGAAAATAGGCTACTGCCCCACCCTCGCCACAGCCGAAGCCTACGCCCGTTATGAAGGCTGGAAGCCCAACTCCCCTACGCCCGCAGCGCTTGTATCAAAAAAGGAAAGTTTTAAGGCGGCATTGGAATCGGGAGTGTTAATAGGAAACGGCAGCGACATCGGGGTGTTTCCCCATGGGCAGGGCTATCAAGAACTTGAAATGCTGGTAAAATATGGCATGACTCCCCTGCAAGCCCTTCGCTGTGCAACCTCTGATGCTTCCAAATTACTTGACCTGCAAAACAAAGTAGGCATAGTACGGGAAGGCATGATTGCAGATTTGGCAGTCTTCGAGGGCGACCCCTCAAAAGAAATAAAAGATGTTCGTAAAGTTAAATTGGTAATGAAATCTGGTACCATCTACAAACAACCATAAAAGGAGAATTCTGATGCATAAGATTCTTGGCTTGATTCTCGCAGTTGTTTTGGTGCCCGTTACCCTGGCACTTCCGCCATTAACTCAAGCAACTTCCAGCCTCGGTGCGGTAGAACTTGATGGCTACCTTTATGTGTATGGCGGGCATGCAGGCAAAACCCACAAATACAATACCGAAACCGTTCTCGGCACCTTCCAACGCTTGAAACTCAATGGAGGAAAAGAATGGGAATCTCTACCCGGTGGCCCCAAAGTGCAGGGAATGAACCTTGCAACCCATGGTGGAAAAATTTATCGCATCGGTGGCTTGCAACCCAAGAACGGCCCTGATGAGCCCGCCGATAATGTATCCATCACCGATTGCTCATGCTTCGATCCCAAAACAAACAAATGGCTTCCCATAGCTTCCCTTCCCGCAGGCAGGTCTTCACACGATCTTGTTGTGGCAGGCGATAAGCTGATCGTGGTTGGCGGTTGGGAAAGTAGAGGTAAAGGGAATATGCCCGTCTGGCATGAAACTTCGCTAATCTTGGATTTGAAAGGCAAGGATGCAAAATGGGAATCGATCCCACAACCATTTAAAAGGCGTGCATTGACCGCTGCTGCTTTGGGCAGCAAGGTTTATGCAATCTGCGGCATGGATGAAAACGGCGCGCTGATCAACCAAGTCGATGTTTATGATCTGGTTTCAAAAAAATGGTCACTAGCCCCTGCCCTTCCGGGCGACAAAACAGGCTTTAGCCCTGCTGCAAACATTGTGCAAAATAAAATCATCATCAGCACCTCTGAAGGTTTAATTTTTAGATTGAATGAATCGGGGGATGGTTGGGAAAAGGTTGGCACCTCCAACACAAAACGGATTGTTCATCGCTTGGTTCCGTTTGGCAATAATGCCCTCTTGGTAGGTGGCGCTGCTCCTGGTGGTGCGGGCAATTTTGCAGATCTCGAAGTGGTTACCATTTCTGAAAAGGGTGAAAAGATCCGCTAAGGATTTTAACCATCGCTCCCTCAAAAATCTGAGAGCCCCATGGA
>CAZYAY010000197.1:0-3348 GCA_964646215.1 uncultured Candidatus Kuenenia sp.
GCGGCCCCCATGTGAAGGTCTTCAGCTTCCCAGCCTTGGATCTATTGTTCTCTTTTTACAGCGGCGATCCAGCCAACCCAGGCGGCGTTTTTGTAGGGTAATTCTGTTGACAAGTTTTGGTTGATTCTTGCACAGGTGTAAGTCGTTTTATTCTTCATTGCCAAAACATGGAGGTTGTCCGGTGCTTTCCAAAACACTGAACCATAAATCACCATAAGGATCAACCTGGTGCCTGTTCCTTACGGCAAGGGATATGGGGAGTAGCACAAATCTGCCATGCCATCGGCTTACCACCACATCCGTGAAACCAGCCATGGCTGCATGAACCGCATTGTGTGCAAGTCGAAGGCAAAAAACGCTGTCAAAGGAGTTGGCTTTAACGGAGCGGATGCTGTAACTAGGATCAAAGTATTTGAGATTTAGTTCAAGATTTTCGGATAGGAAAGATCTGGTGATACGCTCGCGGAGGTAGGTTCCTATGTCGCCCAGTTTTTGGTTGCCTGAGGCATCGGTACCAAGTTCACCTGCATTAATGTATTCCTGCCCCGCACCCTCCGCAACCACCACAACTGCATGGCCTGCTTTTTTAACCCGATCAAGCAGCCATTTTAGAAATCCTTTTTCTCCTTCCAGAGGGTATGGAATTTCAGGGATCATAACAAAATTGGCATCATTGTGCGCAAGGGCGGCATAGCAGACAATGAACCCACTATGCCTGCCCATAAGCTTTACCAGGCCCACCCCGTTGGGAGATGCCTTGGCCTCTACATGGGCTGCACGAATCACTTCCGCAGCTTCTGAAAAAGCCGTCTGAAAACCAAAACTTTGATCGATGAAAGATATGTCATTATCGATTGTCTTGGGTATTCCGATAATGGAAATTTTTGATTTTCGTCGTGATATTTCCTCGTAAATCCCGTGCCCTCCACGAAGCGTGCCATCCCCACCAATCACGAATAACATATTTATGCCCATTCGCTCCAGGCAATCGACTATTTCAACCGGATCTTGGCTGCCTCGCGAAGATCCAAGAATTGTGCCACCTTGTTCGTTGATCTGGCTTACATATTGTGGCGTAAGATCGATCACCGGTCTGCCATACTTGGGGATAAAACCCTGATAGCCATTGCAGAAACCGTGTATCTTCTTAACCCCGTAAAGAAAGTGAAGTTCCATCACCAACCCACGGATAACATCGTTGAATCCCGGGCAAAGACCGCCACAAGTTACAATTCCAGCACGGGTTTTCGATGGATCAAAAAATATCTTTCTACGCGGACCTGCCGGGGTGAAACCAGGAACTCGGGCGATTGGATGTTCTGCGAGAGCGGATGCGGTGTCATCGAACAGAACACGGTCGTTTTCTTCAACATTATAAAGGCTGGTTTTTCGCTTGGAGAGAATGTGAACGATGGGCGAATCAATCCGGCATGGCCCCAGCGTATCTACTTTTGTTTCATCGAATGTGACCAGGGAACTTGCCAGGGGGTTAAAAGCATCGTTATGAAAGTGATCATCATGCATTTTATTATGTTCTAATGTTTTCAAAATGATGGTAAAGACTCCGTGAATGAACTTGTAGAAGCGGATCCTTATAATATGCAGCAAAGGGCGTGCCAATCAGATTATGCAATTTAGAACGCATCTTTGCCCATGAAATAGACAAGAATTAAGCCCCACTGCCACTAAAGTGGGCAATTGATTTGTGTTTATGATTAAAGAGTTAAGGTGCGGTTCTAATTGACTTTGTTGATTTTAAGATCACGAGCTTTGGTGAAGTCTGCAATCGCAGCTTCGGTTTTACCCAGGGATTTCAAAATAATTCCACGGTTGTAATAGGCTGTAGCTATGTTGGGATTTAATTCTATCGCCTTGGTGTAATCCGCGATTGCTTCTGGATACTTTTTTTGCTCATCATAACCAAGTCCGCGATTCGAATAGGCTGTTGCTTGTTTGGGGTTTATCTCTATTGCCTTGGTGAAATCTGCAATAGCTTCTGCGATTTTGTTTTGTTTGTGTAATGCGGAACCCCGGTTGATTAGTGCGTCGACATCCTTGGGATCTAATTCTATAGCTTTGGTGAAGTCTGCAGCAGCTTCTGCATATTTGTTTATATCATCATTGGCGACTCCACGATTGAAGTAAGCCTTGAAGGATTTTGGGTCTGCAGCTATGGCTTTGGTGAAGTCTGCGATGGCTTCAGGAAGTTTGTTTTGGTTGTAGGCAACAATACCTCTGCCGCTAAAGGCATCTGCCATCTTTGGGTCAAGCTCCGTTGCTTTGGTAAAATCAGCAATCGCCTCGGGATACTTTTTGAGTTCGCTCTGTACGATTCCACGTTGATTATAGGCGATTGCATCTTTAGGGTCTGCAGCGATTGCTTTGGTGAAATCCGCAAGTGCTTCGGGATATTTATTCTGTCCGGAGGAAAGAACGCCTCGATTAACCAAGGGGGCGGACATCTTGGGATCTAATTCGATAGCTTTGTTGAAATCTGCAAGTGCCTCGGGGGTTTTATTTAGTTTAAGTGAAGAAATTCCACGGTTGGCATAGGCGTCTGCAAGCTTGGGATCTAGGGTTATTGCTTTGGTGAAGTCTGCAATAGCTTCGGGGTATTTGTTTTGGTTGTTTGCGACGATTCCCCGGCCGATGTAGGCGGTTGCCATCTTGGCATCAAGTTCAATCGCTTTATTATAATTAATGATTGCGTTGGGAAAGTCTTTCTTTTTGAGGGCTTCCGCGCCTTTGGTGAAGGCATCGATTGCAGCTTTGTTGGCTGCAGGGGCTTGAGCCATCACGGAGAAAGATGCAACCATGATAATCGAAATTGAAAGGCTGAGAACTCTTTTCATAAATCACCATTAATCAGCATTAGTTGAATAATCTTTGTTTAGATTAGGCCACATTGTGGGAGAAATAAAGAAAAAAACAATGATGAAAGTTTTACATGTGAAATTTCAGGCAGTTGCATAAAGTTTTACCTGGCGAGGCGGAAGCCCCGCACGCTGGAGTCGACAGAGGCAAGATCCAGGTTGCGATTGGAAGACCGCGAATTGAAAGAATTAAGAACGCAGGTGCCGCCCCTTACAATCCGGTATTCGCCGTTGGCCGGCCCTGTTGGATCGGTAACAGTATTCGTTGGATAGGCTTTAAACCAATCATTGCACCACTCATTCACATTACCATGCATGTCGTATAGTCCAAAAGCATTGGGTTTATAAGTGCCTGCTTTTACAGGTTTATTGATGTTTGATCCGGCATGATTTGCATCGGTTGGCTTGAGATCATTACCGAAGGAGAAGGCTGTTGTTGTGCCTGCCCTGCATGCGTATTCCCACTCGGCCTCGG
>CAZYAY010000198.1:0-3321 GCA_964646215.1 uncultured Candidatus Kuenenia sp.
CCAATGAAATCCCTGTTTTCTGGGCATGCGGAGTTACACCACAAGCTGCTGCGGTGGCTTCGAATATTCCTTTTCTTATCACCCATAGCCCAGGCCACATGTTTGTTTCTGACTGGACTGATAATCAACTTGAAGGCGAAGAAAAGGTTCGCTAAAACAATTACTCCCACCTTCTTACTCATTAACCAAGGATTACAAATGAAAACCTCACGATTCTTTCTGCTTATCTTTATCACCCTGATTCTTCACTGCACGAACTTCTGCCAAGCTGGCGAAAACAACATTCAATTTCGCGGCAATCTGGAAAACTCCCGCATACAGTTCCTTAAAAACAAAAAGGGCAATGTCGCCTTCATGGGTGGATCAATTACAGAAATGAATGGCTATCGCCCGATGGTTGCGGACCAACTTAAAAAGCGTTTCCCTGAAACCAACTTTAATTTTATTGATGCTGGGATTTCCTCGACCTGTTCGAACACAGGTGCTTTTCGCCTTGAACGCGATGTCTTGACCAAGCCCATCGATTTGTTCTTCATCGAATTTGCGGTCAATGATGATCAAGATGCACATCACTCACGTAAAGACTGCATTCGCGGACTCGAAGGAATCATCAGGCACGCCCGTAAATCAAATCCCAACATGGATATCATCGTTACTTTTTTTGTTAACGAAGGCATGTTAAAAACGCTTCAAGATGGAAAAACACCCCTGACCATCGAAGCCCATGAAGCCGTCGCCAAGAATTACAAGGTCTCGTCCATCAACCTTGCCAAAGAAGTTGCAGAAAGAATTTCCGCAAACTCCCTGACCTGGAAACAATATGGCGGTGTGCATCCAGCGCCTTTTGGCAATGCAATCGCTGCGACCATGATCGACAATCTTTTCAACGAGGCATGGAAAAACCCATGGGGAAAAACCGATTCACCCAAGGCTCACGAATTACCCGCACCCTTGGATCTGCTTAGCTATGAAGCGGGCAGGTTTATCGACCCCAAAAATGCTGTGATTAAATCCGGCTGGACTCTTGGCGTACCAGATTGGAAATCTCTGCAAGGGGGAAAACGCGATCGCTTCACCTCGGTTCCGGTTCTTTATGCTTCAGAACCAAATGCAGAAATCACTTTGGAATTTGAAGGAACTGCGGTTGGCGCCTTTGTTGTCGCTGGGCCCGATGCAGGCATCGTACTTGCAAGCATCGATGGCTCAGACCCCAAACCCGTGGACTTGTTTCACTCCTACAGCAAGGGCTTGCATTACCCACGCACTGTAATGTTCGGCACAGAGCTTAAGCCTGGCAAACATACTTTGAAACTTGTGATTGCGAAAGAAACAAAAAGCCAGGGCAATGCCGCCCGTATTCTGCAATTCTGCGCCAACTAAATAGTAAAAGCACCACGAACCGAAAACCAATCGGCATGGTGCTTTCTTTAAACCTTAAAATTCTTTAAACAGTGGCGTTGGGTTTTTACTTCACTCTGCGTTGGTTCTTTTTCCACTTGGCGCGATTTGCATGAGGCGTGGGCAGCGATTCCGGCCCATCGTTTCTCCCTTGGGCGGGTGGGTTCTTTTTCTTGGTCACTACTTTAAGAAATGGCAGGACCACTTGTCTTTGTTCCAGGCCGGGATCATTGGTGTTTTGCTGGCTAATCCTTGCTTCATGGAATAAAAAGCTATTCCATAGGCATTTGAATTTTGGGTTGTTGTTATTAAGAAACAAGGCCTTGGTTATGCTGCCCCTGGCTTCATCATGTAGGTTTTGTTCTTGAAGGTGTCTGACCAATAATTTTAAAAGTTCGAGGTTGTTTGGTTGTAATTTGCAGGCCCTTGTAAGATAACCGATGCCGACTATTGCCTTATTGAGATGAATCAGACTTACCCCTAAGAATCTTAACGCCTTGACATTTTTTGGGTCATTTTTCAGGCAGGCCCTGAAATGAACCATCGCCTGTTTCAAATTGCCATTACCACCCGCTGCAATCGCCTTGCCTAACAGCAAATGATAACTGGCATTATTCTCATTATAGGTAAGGGCTACGGATAAATGGCGCGCTGCTTGTTTGAAGCGTTTTTGGTTCAGGGCAATTTCACCCAGATGAAGCTGGGTTTGTTCTGCCATCACTCTTGGGAGATCTTGAAAGCGCATAAGAGAGCGGAACAATTTAGCGGCTTTGACTTCCAATCCCAATGAACGGTACTTTACCGCAGCGACAAAGGATTGATCAATAATAGGTAATAATGAAGCCATAGCAAAACTGCCTCCATGCAGTAACAAAGTTCAACAGTAGAAATACATCCCTGTAATCAAGCGAGTATCATAACTGTGATTCAGCTGGAAGCAATAGTAAAGAATGGTTTTCAGCTGATTTCAAACCTCAAATAAAACCACCCTTTTTTTCCAGCCCTCCTAATTTAAAATCTAATGTATTGTTCCAATCATCCCTTCAACTTCTTACTTCTCTCATATTCTTCTTTAATTAAAGCTGTTTTGAAACATTACTTTCTTCTTTCCAATTAATAAAACTGCCCGATTGATTCCAAATAATCAATCGGGCAACCTCAGATTTATTTTCCATGAATTAATTTCGAAAAATCAAATCTGTTTAAAATGGGAAGGCTAGGTGGCAAGGGGCAAGAGTTTAATTTCAAATGATAGTAATAAGCAAAAGTATGCGATTGTTTGTATATCCACAAAAAAGCTGGATGGTGGCAAAAACCACCATCCAGCTTAAAGTTAATTTCCCTTGCCATGATCTCATGGCAAAAAGATACTTTGATTATTATTCATTGCATCGAGCAAGCATTTTAGCCCTTCCTGGTAAACTCGATCGGGCCCCGAGCTTATGGTGTTTGGACTAGCCTTCAAAGATGCAATCGCTGCATTCAAAATAGTCTGGATATTTGCTACCCCACTATAACTTACCTGCATCCAACTGTTCGCCCCATTATTGACGGACAAGGCGTTTTGCGAAGCCATGGGCATTGCAACTGCTGATGCAAGTATGGATTTGGATGCGAATATCCTTCCAAATTGAATGTTAAACTCTGTTGTCAGAAGTTGAACCGACAACATGTATGCCATATTTGTTGCTTTAGCACCAAGCAAATAGCTTCTGACATTGGCATAGCTGCTAAAGAAACTCAGTGGCTTATAATTCCCAGAACCATCTACCAAAACCGAATATACAGAATCTTTAGCCAGCAATCCTGTATTAGGAGCAAAAAGATTATTATAGATACTGGAAAGAAGAGTCGTACCGTTTGGCGAACCTGTCAAATCTTTTTGCCCATTCTTATTGGAATAATATCCCAGAGTTTTCCCAT
>CAZYAY010000199.1:0-3279 GCA_964646215.1 uncultured Candidatus Kuenenia sp.
ATATTCAACGATCCGGTCAGGCCACCGAATGAATTGGTCTCGACGCCAAGCCTCTGCAAGATGGTGACGAAGAGTTTTGTCAGTGGCAATTCTTCCACTTCAACCTTGCCCTGCCAACCAGAATCGGTATCGATTCCTGCGCCCGCTTGATTGTCTTCATTTCCTTTGCCAAACTTAAGATAACGGCCGTTGTTGAAGCCGAGGTTTTTGCCACCAGCAGAAATAATCGGGTAGTTGCGTGAGAGGTGGAAACTGCTGGAAGCAGAGCCGTGCATCGCAAAGGTGTTATCCAGCATATTGCCTTTACCTGTGGGCTCCGGCGTATCCTTCAACCGCTGTGCGAAGCGACCGAATTCCTCGGCCTGATAACGATTATAAGTGCCTAGGTTCTTCCAGCCATCAGGCTTCTTGACTTCGTGAGTGAGGTGATGAGCAGCGCCAAGGCCAACGGCTTTTGATAGCAGATCATGTGGCCCTTCACCATTTTCTCTTCCCAGTTGGAATGTCGCAACGCGGGTTGAATCGCTCAGGAATGCAAGATAGATCAGTTCATACATCGTCTGAAAATATAGCCTTGCCTCCTTGGGCTCGGCCTCGAGATGCAGATTGCGGGTATCAACCATGGGAATCGGCGTATCGATCCATTTCTGGGCCTTTACAAGCTTCAACTCCGTATCGCGCACCGCATCAAGATACTGCTTGAGGGTTTCTTGATCTCGCTTGGAGAGTTCCCGCCCAAGTGATCGGGTATTATCAATCAAAAGATCCAGCGCACTCTTGCTACGCGCCAGTCTTGCAGCAGCATCTTTATTACTTGTTACAAACAGCATGTCGAAAATCTGCTTGGGCTTATTCATCGCGGGGATGGGCCTGCCTTCACGATTGAAGGATTGGGTCTGGGCGCCACGGGGGCCGCCAACACCACCATTGGTAGACATCACCAAGGAAGAATGCCGGGTGAGGGAATCTATTGTCTCCGCATAGGCCTGATCAAGAGAGATGGTATTTTTATATGGGCCATGACCGCCAATGGGTGCGCCCGTCAAATACTGATCAGCATTGGAATGGCCATGAACTTTTCTAGCAACGGGATGCGACAATCCCGAATAAATCGTGATATCGTTGCGCAAGGGTTCGAGCACATCGAGAACCTTGGTCAACTGAAAATCCTTTTCGCCACCCCTGGGAAACCAGCTCCAGTCCTTCCATGCCGGGTCTTTCTTAAGCGGAAGACCAACACCATCGGGGTGGTAGACACTGACAAATCGTTTCGGGGTATCGTTAGCGTTTGGTTTACCCAAGGCAAAGGTTTCAAACCAAGGCAAAGCCAGGGCAACTCCGGTGCCCTGAAGATATCTTCTACGGCTCAGTAATGCAGATTTGTTGTTCATCATTTATTCCTGAAACTTAATTAGAGTTAAAGATATTGCTACTGATGATCAGGGTGATCAAGTCGCCAAGTTTATCATCATGCTGCCTAAGCTGGGTAGTCAAGCTATCAATGTCTGCACGGTCGCCAAAAGATAGTGGTCTGCCAAGCGCATATGCAGTCAGCTTATGCACCATCGCCCGGGCAAATTGATCTTGTCGCTCTGCAAGCAGATATCGCTTTACCCCATCGATCCCTGCCAGAGTCTGGTGATTAAACAGTTCAGATGTCGCATCAACAGGTTTGTTATTGATGCTGGTGCGGAAGATTCCCAAGGCATCGTAGTTTTCAAACGCAATACCCCACGGGTCGATCTTAGCATGACACGAAAGACAAGCAGCCTTATTGCGGTGATCTACGATTCGTTCTTTCAAAGTCATTTTTAGAATCTCAGGGTTCGTCAGGTCGACTTCCGGAACATTCGGAGGCGGAGGCGGGGGGGGATCGTGCAGAATGCGTTTCAACATCCAGACACCACGCTTAAGAGGATTAGAATCTTTGCCATCGGAGTTCATTGCGAGCATCGCGGCGTCTGTTAAAATTCCGCCCCGATTCGATTGGGCTGTGATTGGCACTTTGCGGAAATGCGGGCCGTATATCTTCGCGAGCCCATAGTGCGCAGCTAACTGTTCATTCACCACTGCGTAATCAGAATGAATGAAATCCATGATACTGCGGTTTTGCTTAAGGACTTCATCAAAGAAGGCGATTGGCTCTTCCTGGATCGAATCTTTTAATGGGGCGGGGATATGAGTCACACTGTTCAAGCCATCAAGGCCCAGCCATTGCTCAACGAAGTTTTGCGAAAATCGCCTTGAACGTGGGTCTGCCAGCATTCGTTTAACCTGCCCCGCAAGCACATCTGGTTTTCTTAAATTACCCTGCTCTGCGACTTTCAACAGTTCATCATCGGGAATACTGGACCACAGAAAAACCGCGAGACGGCTGGCCAGTTCCAGCTCACTGATATTTGCAGATTTAGTCTTATCTGTAGAAACCCTTTGAGTCAGATAGAGGAACTCAGGCGTGGCCAACGCTGTTGCCAGTACTTCAACCATGGTATCTTCGAAAGTCGAAAATCCAGGCCGATACTTCGCAAACAGACCCATGAACTGATCGACCTCCTGGGGTGTGATGGGCCGACGCCATACATTCCTGAGAAATCGATTCAACACCTCACGGCCATAGATTTGTTCGTTACCCTTGTTGGCACTTTCGATAAAGATGTTAGTATGAGTTTTCGGCGGCCATTGCTCGTAGAACGGAGCGCTGATTTCGATGGTATCGATCAGAACACTAAGTTTGTCTTCCCCTTTAAATGCGTTAGATATATTTTGAATATGCAGGAACTCATCTCTTCTGGGATATGTTGTTGTTAGCTTCCGAAATGGGTTGCGCTGGATATCGCTTAATTGGATATCGAAGTGAATAAACTCTGGGTTGTCAGCAGATGCTGTAACCGGAATATCCCGCTGGCTGATTATCTGGGAAAAGTTGGCGTCATTGCTGGTGTGGGCACTTAGTATTAAACGCAGGCTGGCATATTCTTCCGGGTTCATCGTCGAGCGGCCTGCCCTGATACGAACACGCATATTCCCTTCATCGGGAAGAAAGCGATCCAGATCCAGTTTCAACTCGTTGGATGAGGGAAGAAGCAGAACCACTGGGGAAACAGCGGGTGTTTGCCCTGCAACCGCGTTTGCCTTGGGAGCAAATTTTACAGCGGGAAACGGCATGCTCTCGCCCGTCTTTTGATCAAGTAATTGCTGCTGATTTTTCGAACTTTTCGAGTTCTTTTTACCCTTTACAACTTCTTTGGTATCTTTTTTAGCTACAGCCTTTTCCATCTC
>CAZYAY010000200.1:0-3263 GCA_964646215.1 uncultured Candidatus Kuenenia sp.
GAGTATGACGGTTTTGAACATGTGTTGCTTGACATCGACCCGGCCGGCAAACCTGACATTATTCTTGATGGCCGAAACCTAACTGAATTACCTGCAGCACAGTTTGACGCCATCTATTGCTCGCACAATCTCGAACACTACTTCCGCCATGATGTGGCTAAAGTCTTGAAGGGATTTTTGCATGTGCTGAAGCCTGGCGGATTTGCACAAATCTGCGTCCCCGACCTGATTGAATTAATGCGCACGGTAATACAAAAAAACATGGATCTTGAAGAGCAGCTTTATGTATCGGCGTTGGGCCCCATCGCACCCATTGATGTGATTTATGGCTTCGGACGCCAGATTGAAACGAGCGGCAACGATTTCTTCGCCCACAAGACCGGTTTCAGTGCGCAGTCGCTATCGCGCGCAGTCGAAAAGGCGGGTTTCTGGCCCAACTTCGCCAAGGTTGCAAACCTCGAGATAAACCTAATCGCATTCAAGGGCCACCCAATCCCTGACACCTTACGCCTTTTCGGTTTACCACAGCAGGATTTTTCTTTTTAACAAATCAGGGATACAATGGAAATTTCCGAGCAAATTAAAAATGCAATCTCGCTTCACCAATCAGGCCAATTACAAACTGCTAGAGATATTTACGCATCTATTTTAGCAAGCCAACCTGAACACGCCGATGCCCGCCATTATCTCGGCTTACTCGAACACCAATCCGGTAATCTCCAAGAAGCGCTCGATCATATGGCAGCCTCGGTGCGCCTTGATCCCAACCAAGCATTTTATTATGTCAACTACGCAAACTTACTCAAAGACCTCGGGCGACCAGAAGAAGCTGAAAAGGCTTACAAGAGCGCCTTAAAACTTCAGCCTGATGATCCAATCACCTTCTATAACCTAGGCCACCTTTACCAACTCTGGGGCAGATGGACCGAGGCTGTTGCCAATTTCAGCCAGTCCACACGCATCAACCCCGACTTCCTTCCCGGTTGGAATAAACTTGCCGCAATGCACCTGCAACTCAATCAACCCGAGTTGGCGCGCCAGGCTGCAGAGGTCGCCTTAAAGCTTGCCCCGAATCAAGCATCAGGCTGGTTTCATCTGGCGACCTGCCAGAGCCTAGCCAAGCAATGGAAAGAATCCTGCGAGTCTCTCGAGAAAGCTGTCTCTTTTCAACCCGTATTCCCCGAGGCCTATAATAATCTTGGCATGGCTTACTGCGAAATAAACCAAAACAGCAAGGCACACTCTTGTTTTCTAAAAGCTCTTGAGCAAGACCCAAAGTTTGCCGACCCCTATATCAACATGAGCAAGCTTTGCAGCAATTCCTCTGCAATGGAGGAAGCTTATAATTGGCTGGTACGCGGTTTGCAAGTGGCCCCCAACAGCCCGCAAGCCAACTTCGCCATGGGCAACTTTCTGGTGACCATGGGCCGGGAACAAGATGGGGCCAGCCATCTGCGCCAAGCCATAACTTTAAAACCCGATTACCACGAGGCCCTTAACAATCTTGGTAATGTACTATTAAACCTTAAACGACACGAGGAAGGGCTTGAAGCTTTCCAGAAGGCCATCGCCATCAGGCCCGATTACCACGAAGCCTACGCCAACCTAGGCAACCTGCACCGCGAGGCGCAATTCCCCGACCTCGCAGAGCATGCCCTGCTGGAATCGATCCGACTAAAACCCGACTTCGCCGCAGCCCATTCCAACCTTGGTAATGCTTACTTCGATCAGGGCAAAATCGACCAAGCCATTGAGAGCTACAAAAAAGGAATCGATCTGGGTCAGGACGACCAAGAATTTGTTCCGAACTATCTCTTTGCGCTGAACTATGCCGCAAAGCTTTCCGCCGAAGAAATCGGGGCGGAGCATAGGCGCCTTTGCATCCAGAAATACGATGCGCTAACCAAGGATTCCCCCGCACACACCAACACCCGCGACCCAAACAGAAAAATCCGGATCGGTTATGTCTCTCCAGATTTTTGGATGCACCCCGTGGCTCGCTTCATGCTGCCTGTGCTGCAACATCATGACCACAAAAATTTCGAAGTTTTTGCCTACTACACCCGGATGCTACGCGATGGCATTACCGAAGAATGCAAGAAGCGCGTAGACTTCTGGCGCGACACCTATGGCAAAACCGAAGAGGAACTTGCCACCCTGATTCGTAACGATCAAATCGATATCCTAGTTGACCTAACCATGCACTCCCGCGATTGCAAGCCGGGGCTTTTTGCCCGAAAACCCGCACCAATCCAGGTTTCCTACCTTGCATACGCAGGCACTACCGGACTAGAGGCGATCCGGTACCGCCTTACGGATATTTACCTTGACCCACCCGGAAAACCAACCCCGGGCTTTCACGAAGAACCTTTGCGCCTTCCACTATGCTGGTGGCCTTTTCAGTTACCCCCAGAACCACTTGTTCGCATGCCAGAGGTAGAACCCCCGCCATGCATCAAAAACGGTTTCATCACCTTCGGTAGCTTAAACAACTTCGTAAAGGTAAACCTAAAAACCCGCGAAACATGGGCCAAAATTGTAGCAGGCGTTCCCAACTCCCGCTTAATTTTACACATGAAGCAATCCCGCATCCGAGAAGAAGTGCTGCAATTTTTCGCCGACCACGGTGTATCATCCGACAGGATTAACATCATTGGCTATCAGGATGGTCCAAATTACATTCGCACCTACCACGAAATAGACATTGCTCTTGATCCCTTTCCATTCGCTGGAGGCACCACAACCTTCGATGCATTATGGATGGGCGTTCCTGTTGTAACACTGGCGGGAGACCGCCCTGTAGGTCGTGGCGGCCTTAGCATTCTCAGCACGCTGGGCCATCCCGAATGGGTCGGGCATAGCCTTGAGGAATATATCAAGGTGGCTCAAGATCTTGCATCCAAACCCGACCGATTAGAAACCATCCGCCAAAACCTCCGCGATGATATAAAAAACTCTCCCCTAATGGATTCCCCTCGCTTTGTGCGTGAAATGGAAAAGCACTTTCATCAAATCTGGAAAAAGTGGTGTGAAAAGGCAGCGGTATAACTCGGAAAAAAAACAGATCTTAGTTTAGGTTGATGAATGGCTTTAAGCCCACGGATTGCGTTCAAACGGGGCTTTTGAATTTGAATGATGAAAGCAAATAAAGAGCCACGGTCGATTATCAACTTCGTGACGGCCAAAATAAATGTGCTCGATGATGTTGCAGTACAGTTCGTACTTCAATGGCTAACGACATACCCAATTCACACCATTAGCCA
>CAZYAY010000201.1:0-3234 GCA_964646215.1 uncultured Candidatus Kuenenia sp.
AAATACAGTAAAAAATAAACTCTAATTAGACAATCATAATTATGGATTGTTTTTTTTAAAAAAGCAACTAGAAACAGCATCTGATTTCAGAAGTATATTTGCAATAACTTCTGGAAGCGAATCTTATTCAAATAGTCAAATATCTTAGGGTGCCTGTACCGAAATGTCCCAAGTAGATTGTTCAGGCACTTTAAAGCTTATCCCAGAGGTGCTTTTATTAGCAAAACTATCCTTGATTAACGGCTTTACCTTCCCCAAATTTAGGTTAGGGCGATCAGCATACACAATAGGTTGCTCCACAGCCCCAACAATCGCAATTTGCCATGTTCCAGGTGGCACCCCATCATTAGATGTAGCAGTTCCCATCTCAAATGTGCCATCAGGCTTGATATAGCCTGTTGCAGTCACACGGTGCTCGGGCGATTCAGCAACTATCTTTCCAACGGTCAATGGTGAACCATCAGCAAAGGATACTTTTCCTTTAATCTTGTTAAACCCGCTTCCACCACAACCTGAAGATGCCAAAAGACTTAAGGACAAAGTTGAAAATAAAACGAAACGAGAATACAGCTTTATCATCAGAGCCATCCTAAAGATTAATCAAGTTGAAGTATATCGCCGGAGTTAGCACTGCCCATGGAATTAAGGTTGGTTTGAGAAACCGAAGTTGAAATACTTCGAACAGAACCATCCGCAAAAACAAAGTTGCAAATGCCGCTGTGCCAACTACCTAAGCCTGGTGCAGTATCATAAGCAATGCCTATGCCATCCGTGGGGGATTTGGCTATGCCGTTTTCAACCGGGCCTGCAAGCGCCCATTCAGCGTAACCACCAGGGCCGCCCCATAAATTATAATACGGGTAAGCATCATGCCCACGATCCCAACTATTACCACCAGAGCCACCAGGGCCGTTACCACAGCACTTTTGTACGAAACCTGTGGGAATATGCTTCTCACCAATAATCGCAGTATTGCTTGTTCCATCGGCAATATAAGACATCGTGTCTCGGGAATTCCACTGCGCCAATGGATCAGGATTGGTTGCGCTAGGCGTACCTAAATTATTATTATTTGGGGAAACTGCAGCCCGAAGCGCTTGGCGTTGGCTGTTAAGATTGTTCCAAAAACGCCATCGTTCCCCGGTGCCGCCGGCGGTGATGATGGCGTAATCGCAAACTGCGTCATTATTGGCATTTTTCGCACCCTTGCTGCGTCGGGAAGGGCAAACATAAACGGGCACGGTGTTCGCCCTTAAAACATTATAATTGGTTTGGGAAGCTGCTGCCCTTGGAAAAGGGGCCCCGGTATTCTCTGTGAAACCAAAAGCGTTGTAATCTAGTTGGGCTGCCAATCCGCCTTGTTCAAGGTAAGGCAAGATCAATGCCCACATGGATAAACCACAAGCGCCTGTTACAGCCGGAGGCAATCCACTATTTGCAGATTCATAGGCATGAATTGCCAGCCCCATTTGCTTCATATTATTCGTGCAAGTGGCACGATTTGCGGCTTCTCGAACCTTTTGAACGGCTGGCAAAAGCAAGCCAATCAGAATGGCTATAATGGCAATTACCACCAACAATTCAATTAGGGTAAAACCCTTTCGAAATTTAAAATCCTTCATGATTACCTACTCTGGTATAAGTAAAATTTGAGCTATGTCACAGGTGGGTTCGAACTAAGGATAATATAGCACATTATTAAAGAAATGAAAAGTCAATTTAACTGTTTTCAAACGCTACCAAGCAAATTGAGCCGGTGTGAATCCATCAAAACCAGAATGTTTTCTGCACACCATTTGAACAA
This sequence comes from uncultured Candidatus Kuenenia sp., assembly GCA_964646215.1. Taxonomy (GTDB): domain Bacteria; phylum Planctomycetota; class Planctomycetia; order Gemmatales; family Gemmataceae; genus UBA969. The sequence goes on from CAZYAY010000201.1 coordinate 1,805, forward strand.
ACTTGCCAGCCGATGAATAAGTATGAGAAATGATTATTAACCAGCCTGCAAAATGAGAAATCAAAGTGAAGGCCACAAAAAAATGCGCACCTTGAGGTACAAGGTGCGCATTTAAGAATATTACCAAGCCTTATGCTTACTTGGCTTTAGCCAGTTACTTTAACTCGATGTTGTAAGTTTGCTTACCACCCTCGACTTTAAAAGTCAGTTCAGGCGTATTCTTTGAATATTTAATTGGTGGCAGTACACCAACAGCGTTTTTTGTTGTACCAGGTAATTCAGCAATGCCCGGTTGCGGAGTGGTTCCAGCCATCGTTCCCCCGGTTTTACGAACAAGAATATCTGCTTGCCCTTTCTCCGGGTTGATGATGTTGTACTTCCCATCCGAACCAATAAGGGAAACATTCTCCTTTTTATTCGCCCACTGAAATACAACTTCGCCAGAGACGGGTTGCCCGTTTAGCATAACCGTTCCGGAAACAGAGTCGCTGTACCCCTCACTTTTATTACCACAACCAAGAGACACAGTAATAATAAAACTTATCGTAAAAAGCATAAAGAAGTTATTGCGGTTACCAGATAAAATCAACATTTCAACAGTTCTCCTAAAAGTAAAAAAATAGAGCCCCAACACAGGGCTCTATTTTAGATTAATCACTTCGTTACCAATCACTGCCTAGCACCGCTCCATCTGAAGGGGAAATAACAGCTTTCCAAGTAGTTTGAGTAATATTGCTATTTACATTTTTAATACTGCCATCCATCATTCCGACAAGACAACCTCCGCTATGGTTTCCGTAAATTCGGTCGCGACTAGTGGCGCTAGCTTGAGTGACCCCAAAGAGGGGCACTTGATCCCAACCGCCCCAATTTCTTCCCGGTCCCCAACAGCAAGTCGCTTGATACTTTCCGTCCCCAGCCCAGTCCCAGCCAGGAAAGGCCCACAACTGGCCATGGTCTGAAGTTCGTCCAGCATAACCATCAACAAAAGCCAAAGTGTTAGAGGTTCCATCTGGAATGTTGCCAATCTTAAAAGATGGCGATTCAGCATTTCCACTTTTTATGGGGCCGAACATATTGAAATTAGCAGCATAACTCGACCCGGCCCAATCCTGACCACGGTTACTAGGAAAGCCGCTTCTCATTGTTATGTCAGATGGGCACTGGAAAGGTTTAACCACCATTTCCCTCAATCTTTTGTTATCAGAAGCCCTAATAGCATCCCAAGGATTAGCGGGAGCGGTCAAAGCAAGTTCATAAAGTGCGGCTTGTTCTACGAAAGGCAGGAGGGACACGAAAATCGTGGCGCCATGCAATGTTGAGGGTGGTGCACTGTTAGTTGCGGTAGTAATAGCGGGCAAGTTGTCAGAATAAGTGCTGGAAAAGTTCTGAACTGCCAAGCAAAGCTGCTTAACATTATTGGAACATTG
>CAZYAY010000202.1:0-3221 GCA_964646215.1 uncultured Candidatus Kuenenia sp.
GAGGTTTTTCCCATGCGGGCAGCTTGGATAGCAGCGCTGACCCCTGCGGAGGTGCCACCATAAATGACTACATCAATTGGTTCATCTGCGCCAAATATCTGGTGAGTCAAAAGGCAAGGCAGAAGCAAGGATAGCAATATAATTCGCAAAGGAGTGCCTCTTATTAGAAAAAACAATATCAGGATGATTTTGCTTTCAACAGGTCGCGGATTTCCGTTAAAAGCTCTTCTTGTTTGGTCAAGACAACCACAGGTTCTTCTTTTTTCACATTCATCATCCATCCAAGAAACTTTACGATGAAGAAGAACATTGCAGCAGCAACGATGAGGAAATTGATGACTTCCCCGAGGAATACTCCGTAGGGAATTTCAACGCCATTAATGATAAATGTCCAACCCGCGTAACCTTTTTCGACCGGGGTGAACAAGCTTACGAAAGGCATGAGAATGCTTTTCACCAAAGCTTCAACCACTTTGCTGAATGCGCCCCCGATGACCACGCCAATGGCGACATTGATGAAGTTTCCCTTGAATGCGAAGTCTCGGAATTCATCCATAAGGGATAAAACTTTGGTACTAGGAACAATAGAAATTACTTTTTTTAATGGATCCATGACACAAGACCTTTCTAAGGGTTACAAAAGGAATTTAAGCGAGGATGTTTTCGATCACATGCCCATGAACATCGGTCAGTCTGCGATCGATGCCATTATTTCTAACATTAAGCAGAGTGTGATCAATGCCAAGCAGATGCAAAATAGTTGCATGGATATCATACACTTGGGTGGGATTTTTTCTATCCTGTGGCTTGTAGCCAAAATCATCACTGGGGCCATAAGATACGCCCCCCTTGATACCCCCACCCGCAAGCCAGTTGGTGAAGCAATAAGGATTATGATCGCGACCTTTACCGCCCTGAGATGAGGGCATTCTGCCAAATTCAGTCGTCCAAAGAATGATGGTATCATCAAGAAGGCCGCGCTGTTTCAGATCAAGGATAAGTGCTGCAGAGCCCCTTGCCATGCCCATCGCAAGTGGGCCATGATCACGTTCAACATCTTCATGGCTATCCCAATTGCGCCTTGGAAAACCGTTATCGCAACCGGACCATATCTGCACAAAGCGGACGCCCCGTTCCAACAATCTCCGGGCGACCAGACACTTGCGCGAGAAATGATCGATCTCTTCGATGGCATTGATTTCCTTATCGAAGGTTTGAACATTATGATCGAGGCCATAAAGCTTACGGATGTAAGCGGGCTCTTGTGAAATATCCATTGCTTCGGGCGCTGCAAGCTGCATTCTCGCAGCAAGTTCGTAGCTTTGAATACGGGCATTAAGCCTGCTATCACCATCCCTGGATTGCAAATGCTCGCGGTTTAGTTTACCAAGAATATCAAAGGAAGCGTTGGCGCTGGCCTTGGAAATAAAATTGCCTTGGGGTGCAGGGAAAAGATCTTCGATAGGGTTAGGGGCGCCCGGTTTAAGAATCGTTCCTTGATGTTGCGAAGGGAGAAAAGCACTATCCCAATTCTTGGGGCCGTTGCTTGCAAAACCACGATGATCTGGAAGCACCACAAAGGTGGGAAGGTTTTGATTCATACTGCCCAGACCATAACTAACCCAACAGCCCATGCCAGGAAAACCGGGGTTCTGAAAACCCGTGGCTTGCAGATAAGTGGACTGGCTATGAATGCCCGTCTTGCCCACCATGTTGTGAACAAAGGCGATATCATCAACTACGTCACCCAAGGGCGAGACGGTATCGCTAAGCATCTTCCCGGATTTTCCATAGGGTTTAAAATCCCAGATGGGTTTGAGCCAGGGGCCAAGCCCGTTTTGAAACGCTTCGACTTTCTCACCAAAGTCGGAACTCTTACCATGCTGCTTGACGAGTTCTGGTTTGAAATCGAAAAGATCAACATGGCTAGCAGCGCCTGCCATGAAAAGCTGGATGACCCGCTTGGCCTTGGGCGGGTGATGAGGAAGGCCTGAAAGCCCGCCAACGCCTCCCTCATTAAGCGATTCACCCCGTGCTGATTGATTTCCAAGCAAGCTTGCAAGGGCAATGCCACCCAGCCCACCACCTGTATTCCAAAGCATCTCGCGCCTGCTCAGGCAGTGATTGCCAAGGTTAGGTTTATTATTATTGAGGTTCATATTGCATCCGGTTTAATCAACGAAGGAAAACTCATTAAGGTTGAACAACACACGGGCCAAATCTGCAAGAGAATGGTCGGTTGCCAATGTTGTCAAGGTTTCGAGTTCGGATTGTGTGGGCCTGCGGCCAAGTGCAATCAGGAAAGCATTTTCAACCTGTTGCTGTTTGGGAAAATCGCGTTCTAATCTATTTGCAAACTCCTTGGATTGCACAAGCATGAAACCATTGTTCAAAAGCACAAGCGCCTGCAGAGCGGAAAGGCTTTCATTGCGTTTATCCACTAATAAAGAGGGATCTGCGCAATCAAGCGTAGTCATGAAGGGCTGTTGCTGGGATCGAACAAGGAAGCGATAAACGGCTCTACGAAACGCCCTGGGGTCTTCAGGGTTATGAAGGTGATATTGATAATGTGGCGAGTGCTCGGGTTTTTCGATGACAAAATCTTGGAAGCTAGGTCCAAACATCGCTTCATCAAGTTTGCCCGAAACCTTCAAGACAGAATCACGAATAGCTTCAGCCTCTAGCTTCTTGCGATTCATGCGCCAGTAATAAACATTATCGGAATCCTTGGCAGCGCTATCAGAGTTAGTAGCGGAAGATTGCTGATAAGTTGCGCTGGTTAAAATCAATCGATGAAGGCGTTTAAGGGATTGACCATTATCGCGGAAGTCGGTTGCAAGCCAGTCAAGAAGTTCGGGGTGTGAAGGTTCTTTTCCCATCTTCCCGAAATCATTGGGAGTATCCACAATGCCTCTGCCAAAATGCCAGCGCCAAACCCTGTTCACAATGGATCGCCAAACAAGCGGATTTGCATCGTGGGTAATCCAGTTGGCGAGTGCAACCCTGCGCAAACCTTCGGGTTCATTTTCTGCAATTGAAAACATTCCCGGAGAATGAGGCAGCGAAGTGATCGCACTGGGTGCAACAATATCAAGGGGTTTTTCGATGTTGCCCCTTTGTAGTAAATGAATGGCACGAGGCTTGCCACCGGCTGAACCCGTACCCGAAAAAGCCCCACTCCCAGTATGAACCGTTCCAGCGAAAACCATTTTAGGCTGGGG
>CAZYAY010000203.1:0-3216 GCA_964646215.1 uncultured Candidatus Kuenenia sp.
TTGCCCGTCTGGCGGTTGACGATCGCGACAGGATTGTTGACGGTTTGTTCTGTTTCGCCATCTTTCTTTTTGGTGGGATTCCCCTCAAGGCGGACACCGGTGTGGGCTATCTTTTTCTGCAATTCCCAAGTTTTACCACCATCGGTGGAACGGCGCAAATGCACCTCAATTTCCCCCCAGTCGGAAGCGTTGTTTTTTCGTGCTTCACAATAAGCCAGCACCGTACCCTTGGTGGTTACAACAATACCGGGAATGCGATACGAGCGAATACCCTCTGTGTTTGCGGCAAAAACCGTGTTTTTTTCCAGCAGGGGTTGTGCGGTGGCAGTTTGCAAAGAAAACATAAGCACCAACGATGTTAAAATTACAAGCTTGGTGTGACTCTTAATGTAAATCATGGCTTTATAATCATCCCAAAAAGTATTGGTGGCCTAAACCGGCCCATACAAGGTACCCCATGAATGTTTACCCGTACATTATTAAAAGAGAATTAGGAACGATGAATCTATTTCGTCAGGAATAATATTGGTGATATGATGGCTCATGTTAAATAATCCAGAAATGCCCATGAGATATTAGTCGAATTTCCATACCAGGCAATGAGCGATGTTTAAAAATCCATTATCTATTCCGTTAAGATATGTCTTAATCACGACTATCATTGTGATGACTTTTATACTAGGTGTGACAATTACTTTAATCAGCCTTGGGCAGAATCTGGAAAACCGTAAAGATCTTGCCCATGCAATCGGCTATCATCTTTCCTTTAATATCAATCAAAACCTGGATAGGCTTATTCATGAGATAGAAGATTTTGTCAACATCACCGAAAGAATTTATAAAAAGAACAATCCTGAAGGCACCAATGACAAATCTTTTCTACAAGCCCTTGCGGATAATCTGATTGAAAATCCAGCATACGGCACCGTGGTCTATAAGAATGAAAAAACAAGAAGAACATTCATTTTAAAACCACCCATGATTGACCAGTTTAAATATTCATCAATACGTTCCGCATTTGAACAGGTTCCAGATAATAATTACACTGCGTCAGACATTAGACTGCGGGAATTCATTCCAAATCCGATGAGTGAAACAGTCACCCAAAAAATCTACCAGCTTGCAGATTATCCCGACAAACCTTCTGAAGTAGTACCAGACTGGCCATTTAATTTCAGGGATGCCCCCTGGTACCTGTTGGGAAAAACATTGCCTGAGAAATCCAAATGCATGTGGACGGAATCTTTTGTTTTTAAAAATTCTGATGATCTTAAAAAACATGGTTCTGGGATTCAATGCGTCAAATCCATCTTCAATGATAAAGGGGAATTAGCCGCAATAATAAGCATGACCATAGATCATTACATGATCAGTAATTATCTGGCAACTTTGTTGGAAGATATGCATACGGAAAATCTCAAGGGATTTATTTTTGAGAAGTATCCGGATGGATCCAAGGTTTTGATTGCGAATTCTTCACGCGATTCCAACTTTAAACAAGATAATAATAAAGATTGGGCACTGGTCAACAATCCAGAAAAAATGAAAGACACTGCTATCCCATCGATGATTAAAAATTTGCCCGAAGAATTCGAAGCCCTACCGGACATACCGAGTCACAAAATTTTCAGCTTCCGGGATAATGAAAAAGGTTATGTGGGTAGTGCCGCAACTTTGGTTCCCGGGCAAAAACCTTGGTGGGTGTTGTGTCTTTACATCCCAGAAAGTGTCTTATATGCCAAATCTTACAGACAATTTCAAATCACGCTGTTTATCACCTTTTTAATCATTCTAGCAAGCGCGATAATATCTATATTTTTAGCCCGAAAAGCCTCTGAAAATATTGAGGGACTTGCACTTTTCGCAACCAGGATAGGAAAGCTTGATTTCAATTACAAACTCAAAGTAAATACCCCATATGTAAAAGAAATTCAATTTTTGACCAAGTCCATGATTCTAATGCAGGTCGGACTTCAATCCTTCACCCAATATCTACCCAAGGATATGCTGAAAAGCTTGTTTGATGCCGGCGTTGTCGCCAAACCCGGTGGAAAAGAAAAAGAGGTCACCATCTTTTTTACTGATATCGTTAACTTCACCCATTACTCCGAAATCCTCGCCCCTAATGATCTGGTTTTACAACTCAATGAATACCTGGGTTGCTTCTCTTCCGTGATCAATAAAAACCGGGGCACCGTGGACAAGTATATTGGCGATGCGGTGATGGCTTACTGGAATGCACCCAAGGACTGTGAAGACCATGCCTTCAAAGCTTGCGAAACCGCACTTCAAGGCCTGCATAATCTTTCCTTCCTGCAGAAGGAATGGGCCCGATTAAACAAACCAATTTTCAATGTCAGGATTGGTATTAACTCGGGAAACGTGGTGCTTGGAAACATTGGTACTGAAGAACATCTTAGCTACACGGTGGTGGGCGATAATGTAAATCTTGCCAGCAGGCTTGAAAGCTTGAACAAGGTTTATGGAACGAACATCATGATTTCCGATTCCACCCTAAAAGCATGCGGCGACAAGTTGGTCACCCGCCCGATAGATTTGGTTGCTGTCAAAGGTAGGAACAAAAAACTACTGGTGCACGAACTTTTAGGTATAACCAATCAAACATCCAGCAAAATAGTAAGTTTTTGCAATGAATTTAAAGTCGCATTTGCAGCTTACCTGAATAAAGATTGGTCACTCGGCGTGCAACTTTTTGAAAAAATCGCAGGGCAACATCCAGACGACCTGGCTACCAAAATTCATCTGGATCGTTGCAGACAATTTATAATCAACCCGCCTGACCCTTCTTGGGATGGTGGGCAGGAGATGAATCGTAAATAACCCTTTACTTCAACAAGGAATCAAATGAACATTTATTCAACCACTCCATTGGCAATTATTCTTACGCTGGCAATTAATTCCTCCGCATTGGCCCAAGCCAAACCGGCAAATTCGCTGCCACGTAGTTCTCCCGAAGCCCAGGGGGTTTCCTCTGCAATCGTCCAGGCATTCATCGAGGCTGCAGACAAAGAAATCAACACCATGCACAGCTTCATGCTTGTACGCCATGGGCATGTGGTGGCGGAATGCTGGTGGAATCCCCAGACCTCTGAAACATCACATATATTAAATTCACTCAGCAAAAGTTTTACTTCCACCGCGGTGGGCCTTGTGGTGGCAGAAGGCAAGTTGAATGTTGAAGATCCCGTGCTTAAA
>CAZYAY010000204.1:0-3212 GCA_964646215.1 uncultured Candidatus Kuenenia sp.
TGAAAGAAAGCGCTTGCAGATGTTTCTTATGCAAGGTGTAACTATCACCAAAATTCGATGTGAGAACATATTGGAAATAATCAGGCACATAAACCAACTGGCAAAACAACAGCGCATAAAAAGAGGACATCAAAAATGGATTGCATTCTTCCGGTTCCATGGTTCCCAATTCATGCGCCTTGATAAACTCGGGTGACAACCTATTTATACCATCAATTTGCGCCTGCGCTGTTTTTACCTGCTGTTGCACTTGCTGGGTTGTAGCAAGGCATTGTGGCACGGGCAGTTGATGGGTTTCCCAATTTTGCAGAGGCCTAAGCGTTGACACCTGCGAAAGCAACCCTTGAAGAAAAGTGGTTCCAGTGCGAGGCAGCCCAATCACAAACAAGGGGGCATTGATCTGAACCTTTTCCACTTCGGGGTAATTCTTAATGACATGATGTAGGTTTAAGCGGTTCTTAAGAGATGTAAGTATCATTTGACAAAAAACTACACGGCCAAGAGAATCGGTTTTATTGTAGGACGCGAAATCGTTAACTAGAATATTCAAAGGTGTTAGAAAGTGGTCAGGGCCGAAATCATCAAGGCCTGTTTCCCGAATCGCTTTTTTCAAAAGATGATCAACTTGAAAGCTTGCCCCCCGCCAGCCAAGAAATGTTGCCAATCCAATGGCATTGGAAACAATGCCACGCCACCACACAGATTTTCGCACTATGGCCATGAAGTTTCTTAGCTTGTTTAGTTGACTTTGATAAGCTTCATGGAAGAGGTGTCAAAATAAGCCTCGCCTTTTAAAGAGCGCATCTCCAAGACTAAAACAATTTCCTTGGGTGCAGCTACATCGAATTCGAATGTGATTTTCTCCCAGCCAGTCGACTCGGAAATATACTTCGTTCGTTCACCACCGGAAAGGCGGATGCCCACACCTGAATTGGGTTCGTTGCGGTTTTTGACATTCACTGCTTTTGTAAGTAACTCAACCTTATATTTGCCTGGATCCAAGGCCAAGGGCTTGCGCCAGCTACCTATAGAATCAGCGGAACTTCGAATGTGAAGGCAAGTTTTATCTTCAAAAGAAGATTCCAATAAAAGTGATGGTCCGGCTTCCAGGGCGGGTTTCCATCCAGAAAGAGCCACTGTTTTATCCGGCCCAAAAATGGGTGGGCCAGCAGGCATTTCCCCGATCAAACGATCAAGAACCTTGCCTCTTTCCGCCAGCCTTCTTTTCATATCCTCGCCACCGCCCTTGATATCCTTTAACGGCTTTAACTTTTCCACGACTTCATCAATGCGTTTATTCATTTCGGTTAATAAGAAGGCCTGGTTATAAACCTTGCGCAGGGCATCATTATAACGCCAATACATTCCAGGGCATGGCAGCAAGGCGTTGGCAAGCATGCAGCTCATCCCGCGCAGGTCGAAATTTGGATCACCAAACATCTGGTCCATGCCAGCAAGCAGGAAAATAGCTTTGTTGCCCTTGGATGGATCAAAATAAATCCGGTAGTTGTTGCGATTGCGGTTGTAGCCATCCCAGTGCGAAGTGATTTGTTCCAGTGCGATGAAAGTCCAGAAAGCATCAATATCCACCAGGGCGTCCAGTAGTAACAATCTCTTGGCTGGATCAGGTTCTTTGCATGCCACTACGAGTGTTTTTAATGGTGCCTGTTCATCCTTCTGCCCTTTTTTTCCCGCAAGTAATTTCTTGGGCTGGTCGAGGTCTTGACAAAATCCACCATCATAAAGGTTGCCCTCGGGCGATCCAAAATTACGCTTGAGAAATGTTCGATCCAAGCCTTCGAGTAAAACATAAAGTCCAAGATCGCGGTTGTTAAGTTTGACCATGGCATGGGTTGCCCGCCCGGTGGGTAATCCGGAATTTCGAGAAAGTTCCCTGCAGATGAGTTCGTTGAGATAGGTACCATCCTGAACGGAGTTGTTAAGATGAATTTTATCCAACCCATAGAATTTCTGGCCATCCACAAATTTGTCAAAGTTCAGGGAAAGTGCAGGGCGATCTTCCAAGCCTCGAAAACTTCCCGCTGCGCCTTTAAGATGAATTCCCACCTTGGTATAAGTCAAGCCGCCATCGACCTTCACTATGCAGGGCACATAAGTGCGGTCTGCCATTTTCAATGCTTGTATTTCCTTCGGTTCTATCTCGATTGAAATGCTTAACACTTTTTTCGAGGCAAAAAACTCAACCGAGGGATCAGGTTTGACGGCTTTTGCCTCAACCTGCCCAAACAGACTCAAAACAAGCATCCATGATATGATCATATTATTCATCCTTCCTAAACTTTATGTTGCCTGTTTACCTTGCGATTGTCAAGCAATCCCTATTGGGGAAGTTTGGGTTTTACTGGTTCCTTCGAGTCTTTTTCCAGTGGATATTGAGCTTTTTGCTTCTCCATCAGTGCGACCAATTCCTGCATCATGCGCTTTAGTTCTTTAGGCTCTTTGGCCGCCAGATTGTTTTGCTCAAAGGGATCTGCTGTAAGATCATACAACTGATAATGCGAATTCTCTGAAACTTCTGACGGAAAATAATGATAGATGATTTTCCATTTGCCATTGCGGTAACTGGTGAAGTAATCAGTTCGGTGTGGTGAATGCGGATAATGCATCAGGAAAATTTCCTGCCTGCCGCTATCTCGATTTCCTGTCAATAAGGTATCAAGTTTTGATCCATCAATTACATGGCCTGCTGGAATCGGTTTTCCGGATATTGTAAGAATAGTTGGAAACAAATCATAAACAGCGGCTTGCTGGGACTGAATAGCCCCGGCAGTTATAGGCAACCTTTTTTGATTGGGATTATTAGCATTGGGTTTTGCCCAGGCAGCGATGAAGGGCACTCGCATCCCCCCTTCGTAATGTGAACCTTTCTTCCCTCGTAACGGTGCGGCACAGGCAACCGCATGCTGATGCCCAAGTGGTGCATCTGATCCGTTATCGCCCAGAAAAAATATCAAGGTGTTATCGCTGATACCAAGTTTTTCGAGGTGATCAAGCAAATCACCAAGCGATTTATCCATGCCCTCGACAAGGGTTGCAAATGCCTGCGCCTGGGCATTCTTGCCTGAAGCTTTGTAATGATCTGCAAACCGCGGGTCTGAATTGAATGGGGCATGCACTGCGTAGTGCGCAAGGTATAGGAAAAAAGGCTTGTCAGCAGTTACTGCAGCAGAGACATGAGATTTCGCTTCAAG
>CAZYAY010000205.1:0-3146 GCA_964646215.1 uncultured Candidatus Kuenenia sp.
TTTTACCCTTTACAACTTCTTTGGTATCTTTTTTAGCTACAGCCTTTTCCATCTCCTGCTGCATCGAGATGATATAGGTAACTGCCTCTGGGCGACGCTCACCATTTACAGTCGCCCGCTTGAGCGCCCTCAGTGCGATATCACGATAGGCTTCAAACTGCATGGAAGAAATCTGCAACAACTCAGAGCTGTTCTTGAATCCATCTTCAGTTACGCTTTCTGGTGGCAGCTTGTTCGCAAGGGAATAGGGCAACCCAAGCAGATCCTGCAAAGCGTAATCATACTCGTACTTCGTCAGCCTACGAAAAGACGAATGATCCTTGGTGTTGCGACGAACGAGAGATGCCTTGTTTAATTCTTCGCTAAGCCAATCAACCATGTTGGCACGATCATTGTTGGCGAGCGCGTAACCCGGTTCGTCCGCAGGGGGCATTTCAGAATTGCTAACTGCGTTATAGACTTCGCGCCATCGTTCAACATCGGGGCCGGTTAGCAAGTCAGGGTTCAGTTGATCAATGCGAAGCCTGCCCTCAGATTTCTTAGGGCCATGGCAGTTCATGCAACTCTTTTTCAAGATCGGCATCACCGACTTCTGAAAGTAGGCAACATCGGCTTTTGGGATCGCATCAGAGGTTTTTGCGAGTGCCTTGGTTTCCTTCAAGAATCTGGATTTTGCGCGCCCCTGTTCTTTGGCTGCTTCCAAAGTGATGGGGGTAACCTGGCCATCGGCTGCCAGAATCGTACAAGCGCTTCCGAGTATAAACAGGATGGTGATCTTGAGGGCATTCATTGGCAGGTTTTGCTCTTGGGCAGTTCCGGCACGCAATTGTTTGCACTGGCGAACGGATACGTCCAATTCATCAATTCTGTGCGGGAATAATAACTTAAGATTATCTGCGTCTTCTGCAGAAGTAAAGCCTAATTGCCCCTACTTTCATGCAAAGGTGTTCCGAAAATACAGGCTGTAGCTTAACTCGCCTAAGATATAAAACCGCAAAGAAGCGAGAGAAGCAACACTGTGTGTTTAATAGCCGGGGTTCTTCAACACGAATTCGACCAAATGTTGAGGCAATTGCGCCATATAAAGTCCAGTTAGAGCTACTGGCTTACAGAAAAAAACGCATCATACAATCCCACCCTGACTTTTTAAACTGCTGAAACTTAATGACTTATCATTTCAATTTCTGCAGCAACGCATTTAAAACTTTCTCACACACAGGATCAAGCATCGGTTCATGGGCGGAAGGGATGGTGTCACCACCCTCAAAAATGAAAGGCGTCAGCGCATAAACCGGAACACACGCAATCTTCTTATCCGCAGTTATAACTCCTACTATTTGCGATTGGCTGCCGGTATGTAATGTCACCAACGGTTGAAGCGACTTATTATCATTAAGATCGAAAGTCCATGGGCAGTATGGATTATGCCAACCTGCTCCGGTTTTTGCAGGGTGTGCGATCTTCAAAGCATTCAGATCACTGCCAACTAATTCCAATCTTGACATCAGGAATTGATCATCGGTGACCGGAAGATTGCTTTTGTCATCTTGTCGCTTTCTTGCTTTTTCGATTCCTGCAAGCGATTTAGAAATATTCTTAGCCATTCCCATTATCCAGAGTATGCGCCCACCGGCCTCAATATAGCGCGCCAACCCCTCTTCCAAATTTTCCAACTTAAGCGAGTGATAACCCCGGTAGGAATTTGCAACGATAATCATTACAGGAACACGCTCGGGCGATGGAAAACCATCAGCCATCAAATGCCTGACATCAAATGTCGCATAAGAACGGCCGGAACGCTGCAAAGTGCGTGCGATGGCAACAGATGGCACACGGCTTGCAAAACCAAACATCGCCCCGTTCATTGCCCATGTTGGCTCAAGCAATATGCCAACTGCTGGTGCTTGATCTGGTTTTAACTTTTGAAGAATTGGCGCATACAATGCTTCATCGGCAATGTTGCGATCTTTAAGAATTCGGGCAACATCAGCCTCATGGGCTTTCTCGATTTCCGATGTTATCTCAAGTTTCATATCTGTCTGGGCAAAACGAATCGCAACCTCGACATCACGCAAAGTTCGCACTACAGCCCAGGCGCCAAGCTCGCCTATGTTCTTCCATAGTTTATTTCTTGCAGCAGTATCCTGCTTATCCACCCAGCCTACGGCACCTTCAAGGATGCTGACACCACGCGAGTTACAATATGCAGCCCCATCCTGACCATACAGCATAATTTCAGTAAGCGCTTTTTTTACATCCCTTTGATCATCTTTAAGTATCTGCCTTGCGATTGCATCATTAAAGGCATCTGCGCCACCCGTGGTATCTCGTGCGGTATCTGCCAGGTCTAGCAACGAATTCACCTTCGAATAATCCTTGCCATTTGGAAGCTTCAATTTCCAATCAGCCCATGCATAAGTCGCTGTGTGAACAAGGGGATCGTGATTGCACGCAGACATATCAGAAATAACATGCGAAAGCGTTGCAATCCAATGTGCGGTGTGGGCGGAATTCTTTTCGCGCAAGGCATCCACCAGCATGATGAAGCACATTGCAGCCCCGCGCTCGGAGTGAAGGTCATAGCGGACTTTAAGCCTGGCACCGGTTAATTTCGCAACTGCAGCATCCCCGATATCTTTGGCAAGAAAAGGCTCGAAGCTATCCGGATAATGGCTGGCATGCAGCACCGCTTCCTTGATAATCTCAGGCGTGAAGGTTTTGCGTAAATCGGCAGGTAGCCTAGCAATGATGGCACGCATGATGTCATCATGGCCCGGCCCCCAGGAATACGCGGCTTCTGGCATTGCCAAAAAAGTAGCAAGCATGAAGAAACAAATACGCAGGGTAAAGTTCATGGATTGATTCCCATTACTTTTGTTTAAGGTAACTTTGGGCGAGCAATTCCCCCAACTGAACAATGCCCGCAGTGGTTATCACCAGCTTCTCTTCCTGTTTGGGAAGATCAAATGCCTTGATGTGAATAAAGGCAGAATCTGCTGCTGCAATTGCAGCCAGATTTGCTGTTACATCAATTGCATTAAGGCCCTTCTCGTCCGTAGGCTGCTGCTGACTGACATACCATTTAAGCGAAGGAAGCCCCAAATCTTGACGACTCTTTACGACCGTGGATTGCAACCATTTTGCAG
>CAZYAY010000206.1:0-3128 GCA_964646215.1 uncultured Candidatus Kuenenia sp.
GGGTATCTTATTCTGGACAAGCCTCCGGAAGACCCGAAGGCTAAAAAGATTCCAGGCGCCCCTTGATGTTCGTGTGATGTAACAATGTTTATCAAATAAGGAATACTAGTTGTGCCATTGAAAATATCCGCCTTTCCCAAATGCTATCTCGATACTATTGCAGGTACTCGTGAGATGACTGTTTTTCAATGGATAGAGATGGCGAAGAATCTCGATGCAGATGGTCTCGAAATGTATGATGGTTTTTTTACCAGCCTCGACAACGATTACATTGATAAGGTTGCCAATGCCATTCATGATGCAGGGTTTGCAATGCCCATGCTTTGTTGTTCTCCTGATTTTACACACCCTGATGCCAATGTTCGTAAACAGATGATAGATACCCATATTCAAAAGATTGAAGTGACCCGTAGGTTGGGTGGTAAAGGTGCGGTTTGCAGAGTTCTTAGTGGCCAGCGTTTTCCAGAGGTTTCCCGGTCGCAGGGGCTTTCCTGGGCTTCAGATTGTATCAAGGCTCTACTACCGGTGGCCCGTGAAAACGGCATCATCCTTGGCTTGGAAAATCATTACAAGGATGGTTTTTGGAAGTACCCCGAATTTGCCCAGAAAATGGATGTCTTTCTTGATCTTGTTAATTCCATCGAAGATAGACAGAACTTTGGCGTTCAATTTGATCCTTCCAATGCCATTGTTGCTGGAGATGATCCGGTTGAACTTTTACGCCATGTGGCTTCTAGGGTTGTTAGTATGCACGCATCTGATCGCTATCTTGAAGCTGGCGCTAACATTGATGAACTTCGGCAATCTGATGGTACACTCGGATATTCCTCGAAGTTGAAGCATGGGGTTACGGGTAAAGGGCTAAACGATTTCGACACCATCTTCCGTATCCTTAAAGAAAATAACTATCAGGGATGGGTTAGTATTGAGGATGGAATGAATGGCATGGAAGAGATGGCAGAGTCGCTCGCCTTCCTGCGTATGATGAGCCAGAAGTATTTTTCTTAATAAGGCTTGATGATGAACAAAACAAGAGTTGCCCTGGTAGGGTGTGGCAAAGTTGGCGGATTGCATTGCAAAGCGGTTGCTCAGATTCCCGAAGCAGAATTTATTGCTGTTTGTGATGCTGATTCTTCGCGTGCATCTAAGTTTGCTGCAGAACATAAAGCTCAGGCTTTTACAACTATCGAAGAGATGATTCTCAAAGCCAGGCCTGATGTTTTACTGATTGCCACCCCCCACCCTTTGCATCGCCAACCAACTGTTGCAGCTTTAAATGCCGGGGTTCATGTGCTTGTAGAAAAGCCCATGGCGGCATCCATTGAAGATTGTGATGCCATGATCGCTGCCGCAAAAAGCAGTGGCGCAACCTTGGGTGTGATCAGTCAGCGCAGGTTTTTTGAACCTGTGCTTCGAATGAAACATGCCATCGATGCGGGGAAGATTGGTAAACCTCTTCTTGGTTTTTTCCTCATGTATTCCTGGCGCAGTTTGGAATATTACAGTTCTGATCCATGGCGTGGGAAATGGAGCACCGAGGGCGGCGGCGTGCTTGTCAATCAATCGCCCCACCAGCTTGATATCCTTCGCTGGCTCATGGGCCCCATCGCTGAAGTTCAGGGCTATTTTCAAAATCTCAATCATCCAGGTGTTGAAGTTGAAGATACCGCGGTGGCTTCACTTCGCTTTGTCAACGGTGGCTTGGGCAGCATTCTTGCAAGTGTTTCCCAGAAGCCCGGTATTCATACCAAGGTGCATATTCATGGTTCAAACGGTGCATCTGTCGGGGTTGAAACCGATCGGGGTGCAACCTTTATTGCAGGCATGACGAGTATTCCTGAACCTCCTCTTAATGACATTTGGACTATTCCCGGGGAGGAAAAATTACTCGAAGGGTTCCAGCAGGAAGATCGCAACGCTTTCACCAAGATTGATGCCACGGTTCATTATCATGCCTTGCAAATAAGAGAATTCGTGCAGGCTGTTCAAGAGCACAAACAACCGATGGTTTCAGCAGAAGATGGCAGAGCCACGGTTGAACTTTTTACCGCTATCTATCAATCTAGCAAAACAGGCAAGGCCATCAAGTTGCCTCTTTAAGAAAGAGCTTTCATGAAAAAGTTACTAATGTTGATTGTTTTATCATGCCTTGGCGTTTCTGCAAACCTGCAGGCGCAGAAGCCCAATGTGCTTTTCATCCTTTGTGATGATCTGCGCTGGGACAGCCTTGGTTGCACAGGGCACCCTCACATCAAGACCCCATCGATCGATAAGCTTGCAGCCAGCGGTGTGAATTTTAAAAATACCTTCTGCACGACTTCTCTTTGCTCTCCTAGTAGGGCTTCCATACTTTCAGGCAAATATGCACATGCCCATACCGTTGTAAATAACTTTACCGAGTACCCTGAAAATCTTAAGAGTTTTCCAAGTGTACTTCACGACTCAGGTTACCAGACCGCCTATTTCGGAAAATGGCACATGGGCGAGGAAAACGATAATCCACGCCCCGGATTTGATACTTTCGTCACCCACAAGGGCCAGGGGAAATACTTTGATACAGAATTCAATATTGCAGGTAATCGCAAGGTTGTGTCAGGCTATTACACTAATGTTGTTACCAACATGGCTACCGATTGGATCGGTAAGACGGACAAAAACAAGCCTTGGCTTTGCATGATCGGGCACAAGGCGCCCCATAGCTTTTATTTTCCTGAACAGAAGTATGCCCATACCTTTGACAAGGTTTTAGTCCCCTACCCTGATACTGCCTTCAAGCTTGCTGACAAACCTGAATGGATCAAGCAAAGGTTAAATACTTGGCATGGAATTTACGGCCCCTTGTTTGACTATCGGAAAAAATTCCCCGATTCCAGCCCCGAAGCGGTCAAGGATTTTGCGGCAATGATCCGCAGCTACTGGGGTACCATTCTTTCTGTTGATGACAGCGTTGGCTTGTTGGTCAAAGAACTTGAAAAAAGAGGAGAGTTAGAACGCACCATTATTGTTTTCATGGGGGATAACGGACTGCTTAATGGCGAACATGGCATGGTTGATAAGCGCACCATGCATGAACCTTCCATTCGCATCCCTTTGATTGTTCGCTACCCCAAGCTTTCTGATACGAAGGC
>CAZYAY010000207.1:0-3107 GCA_964646215.1 uncultured Candidatus Kuenenia sp.
AAGAAATAGAGCAATTAATAGTCATTGAGTCGAATTTTTTTAACTCTTGCATGAAGTAGTCATCATTATGAAATGTCTGACATTACTGATGGTGGCTTTTTTGTCTCTTGATGCCCCTGCATTTCCCAAGCAAGATTGGAAGCATGAGGGTTCCATCTTTATTCTTACTACTCCTGAAGGGGCAAACCTTCCTGCATCAGCAATGGTCGAGGGGTTTCCACTTTTAGTCAGGCTTGACAAGGATTGGTTTGATTTCAATCAGGCCAAAGACAATGGTGAAGATATTCGCTTTGTTGGCAGGGAAGGAAAGGCGCTTGCGTATCAAATCGAACAGTGGGACAAGGCTAAGGGTACCGCTTGCATTTGGGTGAAAATACCAGTCATCAAGGGAAACGACAGGCAGGAAATCAAGCTGCTTTGGGGGAATCCAGGTGCTCATAGCGAATCAGATGGCAAGGCGGTTTTCAATTCAGACAATGGCTATGTGAGTGTTCTTCATCTTGATAACCCGTTGAAAGATGAACTTGGCGCTCTTTCTCCCAAGAATCTTGGCACTACTTCTTCTGTTGGCATTATTGGTGAAAGCAGGCATTTTATGCCTGGAAAAGGAATTCAATGTGGTGATCATATTACAACCTATCCTTATGGTGATAGCGCCTTTACTTCTGAAGCTTGGGTGCGCCCTCAATCCACTTCCAACTCTGTTTTTTATTGGGGCAGGTATGCAACCCGGTTGAATGGTAAAACAGGCGATGGCAACGAAGTGGAGCTTTGGATTGGTTCTCCCGCAAGCTTTAATTGGTCTTCCGATGGCCCTGGTGGTGTCAGGTGTCCAACCGAGATAAAAATGAATCAGTGGTATCATGTTGCTGCGACTTACGAAAATGGAACCAGTAATCTTTTCATCAACGGCAAAAAAGAGGCCACGAGGTTTCATAAGTCAGCCATGTCTATTGTTCGGGATATAGTGGTAAACATTGGTGGAATGCGGGGGGGGAATTACAAGTTTTCCGGTGACATTGACGAGGTTCGTGTTTCTAAGGTGGCGCGCTCCGAAGATTGGATGAAGCTGCAATATGAAAATCAGAATCCCAATCAAACCTTGGTCGGGCCTTTGGTTCAAAAAGGTTCCGCCTTTGAGTTGAGCCATGCTAAACTTGATGTCTTGGAAGGAACAAGTGCCACGGTTGTTGCAAGGGCCCCCGGTGCCCAGAAGATATATTGGATCATTAAAAAAGATGGAGTTGACACCATAGCTTCTGTCGATCGCTTTTCGTTCACCCTTCCCTCCACCCGTGTCACTTCTAATACTTCGATGATTTTGCAGTTTAAAGCAGTTTTTGCGGAAGGTGTTAAAACCAAAGATATTCCAATCACCATCACCGAGCATATTCCCGAACCTATTGCAACTTTGAAGGCACCGGACAAATGGAATGGCCGTGATACCATTGAAGTCATTCCTGTTCTTGGTAACAAAGATGCCATGCTGGCACGAAATGCAGGAGATGTGAAAACCACGTGGAGTGTTATTGGTGGAGCTGTAATCAAAGAGGTGAAGCCTGATCGTTTGATTCTTAAGCGTTCGCAATATAGCGGTGAAATAGTGGTGCGTGCAGCTTTCAACAATGGCGGGGCGGATACTTTTGCCTTTGCCAAAATCATGGTTGCAGAGCCTAAAAAAGATATCTGGGTTGAGCGTATTCCGGGCAGGGACGAGAAGCCTGTAAACAATCAGTTCTATGCGCGTGATGATAAAAATGAGGGCACGCTTTATTACAATGGCATCATCCCTTCAGAAGTTGATGCAGTCGCACTTAGCCTTTTCGCCAACGACAAGCTTGTGAAGACCGAGACCAAGAAACCTGATGCGGATAAATCCTACAGCTTCGCATTCAAATTAAAACCCGGGTTGATCAAGTACAAGGTCGAGTTCTTCACATTAAAAGGCGCTGATAAAACACTGGCGAACACGGTTGGCAATATTGTTTGTGGCGATGCATACATCATTCAGGGCCAGTCAAATGCTGAAGCTACCGGGCCTAATAATGGACCAACGATTGATGCAGATTCCCCTTTTAGCGATTGGATTCGTAGTTACGGAAACTCCTACAGTGGCGATATAAAAAATGGTTGGGGCAATGCTATTCGCGCTCGTATCTGGGGCAAACCTGATTATGGGCACGCCCAGATCGGTGCATGGGGCATGGTGCTTGCGACGGATTTGGTTGAAAAACATCATATCCCAATTTGCATCATGAATGGTGCGGTTGGTGGCACCAGGGTGGATCAGCATCAACGCAACGAATCAAACCATAACGATCCTTCAACAATTTATGGCAGACTTCTTAACCGCATTCAAGCTGCCCACCTGACTCATGGCATTCGCGGGGTTCTTTGGCACCAGGGAGAAAACAACCAGGGTTCCGCATCACCCACTGGCGATTATGATTGGAAATCTTATCAGCAATACTTCGTGGATCTTTCCGCTGCATGGAAGCAAGATTTTCCCAACATCCAACATTATTATGTGTTTCAAATCTGGCCAAGTGGTTGCAACATGGGTGGCACCCATGCAGGCGATATGTTGCTGGAAGTGCAGCGCTCTCTTCCTTTTCTTTATTCCAACATGCGCATCATGTCCACGCTTGGAATTGTCAGTGGTTCAAGTGGGAGAGGGCTTTGTCATTTTGACATGGAGGGTTATGCCCTTATTGCCAGGCAGATTTGCCCACTTTTGGAACAGGATAACTATGGGCTTTCAAGGGCCAAGGTGTTGAGCGCACCAAATCTATTGCGGGCTGTTTTCACCAACGAGGCAAAAAATGAAATCTCATTGCAGTTTGATCAACCCATGATTTGGAAGGAACAATGCAAAGCTTGGATTTATCTTGATGGCGTTGCTGCGCCCATCACATCAGGCAAGGCGGAAGGCAGCAACATCATCCTTCAACTTGCTTCCCAAGGTAGGCAGTTGGCTTCGCCAGACAAGCCTAATTTGATTTCTTATCTTTCGGGTAAGTATTGGGATGGTAAGCCCGATAAGCTTATTTATGGCTCTAATGGCATAGCGGCACTTGCCATCGCTGATGTTCCTGTTAAGTTGGCAA
>CAZYAY010000208.1:0-3023 GCA_964646215.1 uncultured Candidatus Kuenenia sp.
CCCTGCCGCATTGCCCGCGTTTTTTGAATCCGACCGGGGTGGGCAAGAGCTTGTTCCGCTGCTGCCCGTTGGCATCGTTGGCCACGGTAACCCGGGCCAGCTTTAATTTCTCGGGGTCTTGCGTGCCCTTGTAGGGTGTTTCAGCAATCGACTTGCCCGCGTACTTGTCGAGTTCGGGTTTGGGATCGAATGTTTCTAGATGGCTCACTCCGCCATTCATGAACAACCAGATCACACTTTTAGCCTTTGCTGCGGAAGAGGGTTTGCCATTGGGTGGAGCCCATGGAAGGGAAGAATCAGCACGGCTAATGCCATCGCTTTGCAACATTGAACCAAGAGCAAGGCCTGTAAAGCCCATGCCCATATCTGCGAGGAATGCCCTGCGGTGGTTTCCAGAACATCGTTGATGATTCATAAGACACCTCCTGGTGCAATTAGCGTACGGTTACAAAATCATTGTGGTTGATAAGGGAGTGAACCAGAAGTAATCGTGCACGGGCATTGCCCGCTGCATTTTGCTTTACTGGGTTTGCACTGTTCCAAGCTGCAAAGATATCAAGGCATTGGGTGATCTCAGCATCGTTGGGCTCTGACCCTAGGAGCAACCTAAAAGCAGCCTGGATGAATTCCTTGTCGCTTGCCTGAGAAAGTTTTAGTTGAAGCTGGGCATGGATTGCTTCTGCCATCGACCATGCGAGCTTGCTGTTGGAAAGGGTAAGTGCCTGCTGGGGCAGGATGCTTTCCTCGCGTTTGTAGCATTCAAGAACATTGGCATCATCAAACTGCATGAGAAAGATATTGTGATCGTTGTGGGATTGGAAGAAGTAAAGCGCCCTGCGGTTGGAATCCGCCTGGGCAGCGGGTGGAATGGTGGGCCCGCCGATGGTGGTATCGAGTTTGCCAGCAAGCTGCAGCATGGAATCACGAACGGCTTGAGCTTCAAGCCTGCGGGGGTTCATATGCCAAAGCAATTTGTTATCGGGATCGAGGGCGATGTTTTTATCCATGCCCAGGGTGCTGGAGTTCATCTGGTAAGCCTTGGAATTAAGCATGATGCGGTGCAATCGTTTCATGTCCCAATTGTTCTGCATGAAGTCTGCAGCCAGCCAATCGAGGAGTTCGGGATGCGAGGGAAGGGCACCCTTTCGGCCGAAATCGAAAACCGTATCGACTAGGGGCCTGCCGAAATGCCTGGCCCAAATATGGTTGACTGCAACCCGTGCGGTAAGAGGGTTGGATTTATCGGTCATCCAACTTGCGAGGGCGGAGCGCCTGCCCGTGCTGGTTTTGGGGTAGGGCTTGTTGCGGGAGTCTTCTTTTTCGAGGTTCGATTCAAGAGTCTTTAACGAACCTTTGATGGGTGTGAAAACCTCACTGGGTGTATCAACATTCTTTCTTGCTACTTCCTGCGCCTTGGTGGCGGCTTCCACTTTCTTCTTTGCAGCGTCTTCCTTGCCCTTTGCTGCAGACAGCAGTTCGATCTCCGCATTTAAAATATCCAGTGTGGCCTTTGCCAGGGCAGTTTGTTTTTCAGCCTTCGATGCCAGTGTTGCTATGGCTTTGGTTTCCGCCTTCATGGGTTCTAGGAGTTTGGCTTTGGTTGCCTGCCATCGTAGCTCAATGCTTTTTTCTTCCTCGTTTGCCAACTCTAAATTTTGCTTTGCAGATGCAAGTTTCTTTTCTAGCAAAGATTTCTCTTCGGGTTTCTTGATGGATTTGAGTGCTTCTTCTGCCAAGGTATAAGCCTTGGATGCTGTCTCACTTTTTGACTTTGCAAGAAGCTTTGCGTTTTCCAATGCGATGGGCTTGAGTTCTGGTGCGTGTGCTTCAGTAGGGAGGTTCACCGGTTCGATCTTGAAGTCTCCCAATGTCAGAAAGGAAGGCACACCTGGAGGGATGGCTTTATCTTTCTTAGGGTTCTTCTCATCGCCTCGCACAAAGAGGTAGGTTGGTGCATCGAGGTTGCAATCGAACACTCTTGGTATGCCATTCTTTTCGAAGTCGGATTCGCCAGGCACCATGTCGGTGCGCACTTGATAAGGTTCGAAAAAAGCACGCAGTTGGTAATACTCGACCTGAGTGACGGGGTCATATTTGTGGTCATGGCACCTGACGCAATTGATGGTGAGGCCCATGAAAGCCTTGAAGGTATGCTCGACGGTTTCTTCCATCCATGAGTTGTGGTTGAACTTGAAATACTGTCGGGCAAGAAAGCCTGTGGCCCGCAGCTTTTTGTCATCGGTTGGGTAAAGCTCATCAGCAGCGATCATCTGGCGTACCATTTCATCGTAGGGCAGATTGTTATTAAGTGATTCGATGGCCCAATCGCGGAAATGCCAGATGTGCTTTTGACTGTTGCGTAACTCTGCGCCCAAACCCCACCAATCGGTATAGCGCCAAATGTCGAGCCAATGCCTGCCCCAGCGTTCACCATACTGTTGGCTTGCAAGCAGCTTATTGACGATTTTTTCATACGCATCAGGGGAAGAGTCGTTGATGAAAGCAAGATAATCAGCTTCGAGGGGTGGTAATCCGATCACATCGAGATAAAGCCTGCGAAGCAGGGTGCGCTTGCCTGCGGTCTGCTGGGGTAGCAGATTCTTTTTCTTCCAGGCTTGTTCAGTAAAGAAGTCAACCGGGTTGGTGTTGGCTGGTATGACAGTTTTTGCAGGAGAGTTAAAAGCCCAGTGATCCTTGGGGCTGACTTCGGGTTTTTCATTTTCAGGCCCGGGGGCGCCCGCTGCAATCCAGCGTTCGATCGCTTTGATTTGCGCAGGGGTTACGGGCTCGCCTTCGGGAGGCATGCGCTCTGATTCTTCCATCGTGGTAACGCGGGAGAGCAATTCGCTTCCCTTGATATTGCCAGGAGTGATGATTTTCGATTTGCCTGCACCCGCAAGGATGAAAGCAACCGTATCAAGGCGAAGTTTGCTATTTTGTTTCAAGGCACCATGGCAGGAATAACAACGCGATTGCAACAAAGGCTTGATCACCTTCTGGTAATCATCCAACGGGTCTGCTGC
>CAZYAY010000209.1:0-2904 GCA_964646215.1 uncultured Candidatus Kuenenia sp.
GTGGCCACAGTTCCAAAACTTCAAGTGCGCCGCTTTCTGCGCCACTCTTTTCAAGAAATACATTAATTCGAATTTGCTAAGGTTCACTGGTTCGTTTGGCTTAAACCGGGTACTTTTTTTAAACTGTTTTCCTTTTTGCCCTTATCTAGACCCCCTATTATTGGTTTAAAATTTCTCCAAGGTTGAATAATTCAGGCTTGAATTAATTTTCAGTTAAGTTATTGGCCACCGAAGACTGGGAAATCTCTAGGGGGAAAGTATGTTCTATAATAAAACCAGATGGGTAATTCGTTGCTCGGAAACAGTTGGCAGGAAACTTCATATATTTCCATCTGCCCCCATTTTGAAGTTTGCAAAATTGCTACTACTAGTGGTGCTAGGGTTGGGAATTGTCGTTCCTGTATTTGGGCAGGAAACCCAGAAAACCAACGAAGATCTTCAGGCATTTATTAAAGCCCAGCAAGCCAAAATGGAAGAACTTTCCAAGGTGCTGGAAGAACAGAAAATTATCATGCAGGCCCAGTCCAAGCGGCTGGAAGAACAATCATCTACAACAGGGAAACAACTGGAAGGCAAACCCCAAGATAAATCCGGCACGTTGGATATGCTTCTTCGGCAGGAAGGCGAAATTCAGCAGCCGTCGGTTACTTTACAAGGAAGCAAAAACAAGGGAGTAAAAGTTGAATGGGGAAAAGATGGTAGGCTGAATTTTAAGACAGAGGATGGCAGCCTTACTTCCCACCTTGGAATCATGATGCAGTATGATAGTGCTTTTTATAACGCAGATGATTCCACACAAGATTTATTGCGTAACAACAATGATTTGAATCAAGGTTCTGCATTTCGAAGGGCTCGGCTTCGCAGTGATGGAACAGCTTACGAGATTATGGAATGGGTTTTTGAGGTGGATTTTTCACGCGCCGCCGATCTGCGCAAAAACACCATTAATCCAGGAAACTCCATTGGCCAGCAAGAACCAGTATCAAATATTTCATTTCATAATTTATTTGTGGGGTTTAAAAATATTCCCTTTTTGGGAACCATCCGCGCAGGCCATATCAAGGAGGATCTTAGTTATTACAGTGCTGGTAGCGGCCGAACCATCCCGTTCATGGAAAGACCCAGCGTGTGGGATGCCATTGAAGATCCTTATTTATTTTCCAACGGCATTACTGTTAGTAGGAATTACCTGGATGATAAACTGTATTCTTGGTTAGGCTTTTTTCAGACTAATACCCGTACCGGGGCGTTTAATGTAAGCAATACCGCAACACTGGCATTTGATGCCAGGCTATGCGTGATGCCCTTTTATGACGAAGATAATAATCACTGGCTGAATTTGGGTGCCGCTGGTTCGGTACGTGCCAATCCTAATGAAATTGATACCACTATTCCAGCTGTTCAAGTAAATATACAACCACAGGTAAGGGGGGGGTCTTCTTTCCAAGTTCCAAATATCATCAATACACAGCCCTTTTATACTTTAGAAGGCACCCAATTATTTGTTCTTTGTGCCAATTATGCGAATGGGCCTTTTTCATTTGGCGCCCAGTACGATGCCCAGATGTTTCAAAATTCATTTGTCGACGGTGATGCGAAGAAGCCCGTCAATGGACTACCCAATGGTGCTAAACCAGTGGGTGATTTATATTTTGATGGTTTCTCGGTGGAGGCGCTTTGCTTTCTTACCCATGGTGATCACCGTGGAACAAACAAAAATAATCCCATGTATGTCCAAGTGATTCCTCAAAACCCAGTTTCCTATGGGAATGGCGTTAGAGGTATAGGTGCATGGGAGTTGGGTGTAAAATTTGATTTTGTACAAGCCCTGATTGAAGTACCGGATGAAGTCAAACCAAAGGATAAGCGTGGTGGTTACCTTAGTTCAACCACAATTGGGCTAAATTGGTTCCTTAACACTAATACAACTTTTATGGCTAATTATGTTTATAACTCTGGTTTTTTTGGCACTGATAGAGACATTGCACCCTCAGATGGCGCATTTCATGCTTTTGGCACCCGGGTAATGTTTATTTTTTAAATATTCTTGGATCAATTTTAAATGCCTCTTTAATGCCCGGGTGACCGGGCTTTTTGGTTTTATGGCACAAACATTTCTTCAAGGTAAACTTGAGTTAATATGAAAAAAATGAATTCGTTTAAAGAAAACAGGTGGAATAGGCCGAATTAATGGTTAGATCAGAATATTGGGAACTCCCGGTACATTTTCCCTGTTCTGGTAGTCTACAAAAGTACGATAGCTTTCCATGACCAAAATCCTTTCAATTCCATGGCGCTTAATCAACGCAGCTATCGCTATTTTTATTTCTTCTTCCCTAGTTCAAGCCCAGGATTCCCCACAAGATATAAATACCAGAGATTTTATTCAGGCCCAGCAGGCCAAAATGGACCAGCTTTCCAAACGGATGGAAGAGCAAAAAGTTATTATCCTAGAACAATCCAAACTATTGGAGGAAAAAAAGGGAATCAACAAAGCCCAGGAGATACCTTTGTCATTGCCCACCGGAATAGGTTTTTCCCCTGAATATACCAGCAAAATAAACCTGGAGACGGATTCGCAATCGCAGAAAGCACTGACAACACGCGGGCTTCGAAATACATCCCGAGAGGATGGCATGCTCGATTATTGGGGCAAAGATGCCTTTTTTACTTTGCGTAACGAGGATGATTCTTTTGTCACCCGATTTGGGGGCCTCTTTCAGTTTGATATCGGTTTTTACAGTGCGGACCCGTACATGCAAAACCTGCTTGGACCGCCCACACTGCAACAAGGTTCGGACTTTCGCAGGGCTCGAATCCATGCCGATGGCATAGCCCACAATATTGTAGAATACATGTTCGAGATGGATTTTTCCAAGGCTGCCGACCTTAATAAAAACCGGC
>CAZYAY010000210.1:0-2825 GCA_964646215.1 uncultured Candidatus Kuenenia sp.
AAAATCACCAGGGGGCCTTAAGAAACGCAACAAGAATAAGAAGAGAGTATTTCATTTAACACCCATTGGAATAGCTAGTTTGTGTTGGTGATTCGAATCTTGGTAAGGTTGAGAATCTCATGGCCATAGCCATGCAACTTTACTTTTTTCCTTCGATAGAAACACGATCCTCCAAGAATCCCTGTTTCATCAACCACGCCTGGCACTTTTTAGGCCATGCGCTTATTTCCTTATCCGAGCGTAAACCATAACCGTGGCCACCGGTGGCGCAGAGGAAAAAATCATTCGCAACCTTCGCTGCCTCTAGTGCATCACGATATACTTTACTCCCTGCGACAAAAGATTTGTCATCCTCGGTATGAACAATGAAAGTCGGTGGCGTTTTGTCGTTCACGGGAAGGCCTTCGGAAAGTTTGCCCGGAACCTTCGAAAGATATGCGGGATAGACCAGGATGGCAAAGTCTGGCCGAAGGTTCTTATCATCCACTACATCCAATCTTGGATAGGTTGCCTGGCTAAAATTGGTACTCAGCCGGGCGGAAAGATGACCACCCGCAGAGAATCCCATCACCCCAATATGCATTGGCGAAATATTCCAGTCTGCAGCGTTATGCCTGACAATTCGAATGGCGCGTTGAATATCCTGAAACGCCCCATCGAGGTTGCCCGGTACCCGGTATTTAAGAACGATGCCGGTGATCCCGATGGAATTAAGCCAAGTCGCAATTTCAGTTCCTTCCTTGTTGTAAGCCAGAATATTATAAGCCCCTCCAGGGCAGACAATCACTGCAGGAGTCGGTTTACTCGTGTTTGCGACCTTATAAACGGCGATCGATGGTTCATTAATATCCGTGATACGGATCACATTATCGCCCCTCGATGGCAATTCCTTTTCCGGGCCCTTTAAGGCACGACCCGGCATTTGGTCTTTGGGCCACAGCTTGACGACCGTAGGCAAGTTTGATGGTGAGGGCTTCTCCGCCAGGGCCAGCTTACCCAAGGGAACGCAAAGCACGAAAGAAACAAGATAAAGCATCCGTCTATTTGCCATTGAGCTTCTCCTGCTCTAGCGACTTCTTGATGGCATCGTTGAAATTCTTTTTAAAATCTTCCGGGCTCAGTTCTTTATTTGTGGTTGCTGTATTCTTATATTCCCCGCCCACCCATCGCAGGTTGCGAATCTCGCGGGGCCCCTGCCATGCCTTGCCATCAACCTTTACCTTCTTGCCATCTTTCAAAGTAGTACCACTTGGGCTAATGCTGAACTCAGTCACCGATTGCCAGTTGGTAAGTGGCCCTGCTTTTTCATTGGTGGAAACAAGATCCTTCAAGCTGACAGATACCTGCTGCCATTCTGGTGAACCTTTCAATTCTTTAACCGCAATATAATCAACTGCGGGCTTACCCGGATTGATCGCACCCCATGCATTACAGTTGAAGGTAAGCACAAGCTTGTTATCGGTATGGCACTTGATTTCAAGTTGAAGAGTTGCGCCATCAGGGCCACGCCATTTAGGATCTTTAAGCTTGCGGGTGGTTGCAGTCCACAAGGGAGGATGGCCCCAGTTCAGTAAATACCAATCATGCCAACCACGGGTTCCATCATCAATCAACCGGTCTGGTTTATCAGTAGCCTTCACGCCAGCCATCTGTAATTGGGTGGGGGTTACCGAAAGCATTCTAGAACTGATTGCAAAGGTGGCTGAGTTATTATGGCCCGCTGTTTGGGCCGCTGCCGTATATTGCGCGGGGGTTTCATATACAACATTGGCAAAGGCGAAGATTGGCTCTTGCAGATTCATCACCGGGCAGGCAGCCTTCCATTGCTTACCAACCTTTACGGCCTTTGCATCACTCCAGAAACGCGTCAATGCATGGGAATCAGACGAATAGTAAATGTCCACGCGCTGCACTGGTTTCGATTCATCAGGCGTGACGGTAATCATAGGAACACCATCGGTTGTCTTGAGTTCCAATACCATCTTCGGCGTTTGTGGCATCTTGAATGTTGCACCTTTCAAGTGCTCTTCAAACCAGAGGTATTCGGTAAGGGCATGTTCATCAGAATGACGATGATTGAAGTGTGGCGAGATGCTGAAACGAACCCGATCATCGGGAAGGTTACGCCAATTCCAAGCCATGTTATCAATATGAGCATGAAAGTCGTTTGTGGGTGACAACCATAATGTAGGGCAGGTAATAAGCGGGATGTAGGCGTTATCAGAAACACAAGCCAGCTCCAATGCGGTACGCTTGTCTCTTCTGCCACCTGGCAAATCAGTCTGGCTTTCCAAAAGATCTCCGGAACCCCCACATGAAGGTACCGCAGCCTTTACCCGCTTGTCGATGCCTGCAAGGTTGGTGGTGAGTTTACCTCCCATCGAATGGCCGAAAACTCCAATCCGGGTAGGATCCACTTCAGGTTGCTGTTCAAGAAAAGTAATGGCCCGCCTTGCAGCTATAAGCACTAAAAACCAATTGCTGTTTCGGGGCGATTCAACCGCATCAAAAGTGTATTCATCCGGAGCAAGTGAGCCTGCAAAATGATTCGCCTTATTACGTTGAGGCGGATGGGTTGCATCCAGTTTGCCCCAATCGGTTTGCGAACCCTCATAGGCAACTTGCG
This sequence comes from uncultured Candidatus Kuenenia sp., assembly GCA_964646215.1. Classification (GTDB taxonomy): domain Bacteria; phylum Planctomycetota; class Planctomycetia; order Gemmatales; family Gemmataceae; genus UBA969. The sequence goes on from CAZYAY010000210.1 coordinate 2,627, forward strand.
AACGACCGAAGTTTAATTTGTTTCCACCCCAATTGATCGAAATCCCTGCGTAGCCACGCTTGGCATAGGCAAACACACTATCGAGCGAAGCTGATTGCCCGCCGCCATGAATTTGAACCAAGCCAGGAAGATTTTTACCACCCTTGGGGAAGGCGTAGAAGGCAGACATGATTGAGGGCGTGCCTTTGAATGTTCCAAC
>CAZYAY010000211.1:0-2803 GCA_964646215.1 uncultured Candidatus Kuenenia sp.
CGTAATACTATAGGAGTGATTATGCAAGGTCTAGAGGGCTTATTTTTTCGCATTAACACAAGATAATCGTTGTTCTATTGCTTTATTACTGATTATATTAAGATTGTTATTAGTAGCTATTTTCAGGATTTCTTCCGGAGATTCCACATGGTTATTAAAAATAAGGCAGGATTCACACTTATCGAATTATTAGTAGTCATTGCAATCATTGCCATATTGATCGGTTTGCTCCTTCCTGCAGTACAAAAAGTTCGTGAAGCTGCTGCAAAATCGCAGTGCCAAAACAATATGAAACAAATTAGCCTGGCATTTCACAATTACCACAGCACCGAAAGTGCATTCCCTTCAGGAAGCTTTGGTGGTGGAAGTAGTGGAAGTTTTCCTGCACCTTGGGGAGATGCGGCTGTATGCGGCAGTTGCCCCTATGGGCATTTCAGCTGGGCTGTGAAAATACTCCCCTACTTGGAAGCCGAAAACGTTTTCAAACAATTCGATTTCAATTTTCCCGCCTATGCCACCACCATCTTCGAAAATGGCTCCGAGCGTGGCCCTGCTGGAAATGCAATCAATAAAATTCCTTCTACAAGCATGCCCAAAAATCTGATCTGCCCCAGTGCAAAACGCACTGCACCCGCCAATGAGTTCAAAGATTACGCATTGAATTCAGGCACCGGTTCTTGCTGCCCAGAACGAAACACCAGCGGGCATAATGGCATGGGATTTGTCTGGAGTGCCATTAGAATTGACCAGGTCAGGGATGGCACCAGCAATACTTTCCTGATCATGGAAAAAGTACACTCATCTAATCAAAGCTGGTTGAATGCAGACCGTGGCTCCAATCACTTTGCCTTTGTTCATCACCCTTCACAAGGTTATGTCAGCGCTACCGAACCTGCTACCCAACAACCACCAAATTCCACCTTTTGGAACAATCGTTCTGCAGCGGGCGGACATGGCGGAGGCATCATGGCTTCCTGGGTGGATGGCAGGGTAGGGTTTGTTGCCAACGGGATTAATTTCTCCACCTATCAAGCCATGCACAGTAGAGAAGGCCAAGAGGTTCTTGGCAATTATTAGCCATTGGTGATTCCTGCAGAATATCTTCCACGATTTATTATTGGATTTCATTCATGAGATTTGTTCTTTGCCTTATTTTAAGTTTGCTTATCTTGGTTGGATGCGGCCAGAATGGCCCAGATATTATTTCCATCTCAGGCAAAGTTACCCGCGAAGGAAATCCCTACCCCAATGTCTTTCTCAATTTCGAACCAGAAAAAGGCAGACCCAGTTGGGCCCAGGTTGATGATTCAGGCAACTATACTGTTAAGTACGATGGCACCCAGGATGGCGCGGTAACAGGCAGGCACAAAGTCTGGATCTCCTACCGTTCGAAAGACCCCAGGGAAGAAATGATCGAGAAGGGTTTCACCAGAGGTAAAAGTTCCCGGCCCAAAAATATGAACCAAGTTCTCGCCAAGTTTGGAAACAGGGAAACCACACCACTTATCATCGAAATCACCAAGCCCGAATCCGACCTCGAAATCAAGCTTGATTAATGCACAATCCTAGGCAACCTTGTGAAATCCTTCACCCCGATTCCTTCTAACGCAAGCGCATTCAGATAATTCGAGTTCATCTCTTCCAAACCACTTACGCTCAAACCCAGATCCTTCAATATCCCGTCTTGCAATCCATAAATGCAGGCATGGATGGCTAAATTCTGACCCCGCAGCCAGGCATCCTGTACGATCGTGGTCTGGCACACATTGATCGCCTGCTCGATCGCATTAAGTTCACACAAACAATCTTCTTTTTGTTTTTGATCCTTTAACAAACTTATATGGTGCCCATGCCTTTCCTTCACATCCTTCACATGGCGCAACCAATTATCAATCAATCCATACCTATTATCATTAAGTGCTGCTATTACACCTCCGCATCCATAATGGCCACAAACAATCACATGCTCAACCTTGAGAACCTCGATCGCGTACTGCATTACTGAAAGACAGTTTAAATCGGAATGAATCACCACGTTGGCAACATTGCGATGTACAAACAATTCGCCAGGCAACAATCCCACCACTTCATTTGCAGGAACCCGGCTGTCTGCGCAACCGATCCACAAATACTTGGGTGCCTGCTGCTTTGAAAGCGTAGGGAAAAAATCCGGGTTCTTGTTGTTGATATCTTCCGACCACTTCCGATTATTTTCAAAAAGCTTTTTGATCGACGTCATTCCAATCTCCTAACCGTTGAATTTCAAATTCCTTTACACTATCTGCTCTAATTGCAATAATAACCTATTATCCTCTTGAAGCCATCAGGTAAAATAAAATCATGAACACGGTAACAATCAGCCTCGGTATATTTTTCGCCCTGCACTTTGAAACATCACTTACATTAAACCCAGGATACAAACAGCAAAGTTTTATACCATCGGATCATGCAGTACAAGCTGCCGCTGCAGACGAAAAATACGCCTATGCCATCTCCAACACCAAGGTTGCACAATATGATCGAAAGACTGGTGCCCTAATAAAATTAAGCACGGGTGATGCAGAACATTTAAACAGCAGTTGGATATGGAATGGCAAAGTTTATTGCGCACATTCGAACTTTCCCAAGTTGCCAGAAAAAAGTGATCTCCGCATCTACGACCCCGAAACTGGCAAGCTTACTATTCATCATAGTTTTACCAAATCATTAGGAAGTTTAACTTGGGCCATCCGCGATCCGGAAAACAAGTTCTGGTATTGTTGCTTTGCCTACTATCAAAAAGATAATTCGAAAACCTATCTTG
>CAZYAY010000212.1:0-2789 GCA_964646215.1 uncultured Candidatus Kuenenia sp.
TGGGTTGATGTGCCAAAACCCAATGTTCCGGAAACCGGGCTTCAGCTTGGCAGTCTGCCTGGCAATGCCCATGATAGGCCCATGTGGCTTGATGTCATGCTTGAAGTTGCCTATCTGACTTTTATCACCGATGCCACAAGGGTCATCACTTTTGAATGGTCCAGAGAAGCGGGTGGATATGGTGGCGGAGGCGAAAACCATCATGAGCTTTCCCATCACGGTGGCGATGCGGGTATGCTCTCAAAGCTTGCAACTATTGATAAGTTTCATCTTTCCCGCCTGGCTCGCTTTATGGGCATGCTTAAATCCACTGCTGAAGCTGATTCCAACATGCTTGATCGAACCATGATTCTTTATGGCTCTGGTATGAATTCCGGCAAGGGTGGCGAACATTCACCCAAGAACCTTCCGACCTTGATGGCGGGTGGTGCGAAGCTTGGATTCAAGCATGGAAGGCATCTTGCGTTTGATGCGGACAAGCACCCGCCCTTGTCGAATGTATTGCTGACGATGTTGCAGAAGATGGGCGTTGAAACCAACAAATTCGCAGATGCCACGGGAACCCTCACCGGCCTGGTTTAATGCTAAAAAAGGGAACGTAGACATATTAATTCCCAGATGCTCTGGCATCTTGGAAAAGTTTCGTATTCTCTTTTATTGCCCTGCAATACTCTGAATTTTCTTAATTAGGCGATTCTCGTTTTTGGCGCCAAGTTCATGTTCCCATATCCGAAGTACCTTCCAGCCTGCTTGTTTAAGGGTTTTATTTACAAGATGATCTCTGGCCTTGTTAGTTTGAAATTTATCCTGCCAGAATTTCGAATTACTTTTGGGGTTAACGGAATGGATTGGACAGCAATGCCAGAAACAACCATCAACAAAGACGGCCAAGCGTAATTTTGGAAACACAAAATCAGGCCTTCCAAATAACGGTTGATTTCGGCGCCAGCCTTTGAGCCTATGTTGGCGCATGATTGAGATGAGCCTGAGTTCGGTCTTCTTGTTACCCCGCCCTCGAATTGCGGACATTACTTGGGAGCGTTTTGATTTGGTGAATACATCTACCATGGCTTCGATAACCTTATACTATTTTGATCAACAACTTTATTTTATCCAAAGATTTTAATTTGATGCTGGTTTAGGCCCCACCAATCTAAAACTGGAATTGCGCATTTCTACTAGTTGGTTTTTTGAAATACCTTTTTAAACCGTGATTAAGTGCTTTTACGGAATTCTTTTACTTTGGTTTAGAATATGCTGCAACGAACCTTGCAAGCGGACAAGCACCCGCCATTATCGAATGTATTTGCTGACGATGTTGCAGAAGATGGGCGTTGAAACCAACAAATTCGCAGATGCCACGGGAACCCTCACCGGCCTGGTTTAATGCTAAAAAAGGGAACGTAGACATATTAATTCCCAGATGCTCTGGCATCTTGGAAAAGTTTCGTATTCTCTTTTATTGCCCTGCAATACTCTGAATTTTCTTAATTAGGCGATTCTCGTTTTTGGCGCCAAGTTCATGTTCCCATATCCGAAGTACCTTCCAGCCTGCTTGTTTAAGGGTTTTATTTACAAGATGATCTCTGGCCTTGTTAGTTTGAAATTTATCCTGCCAGAATTTCGAATTACTTTTGGGGTTAACGGAATGGATTGGACAGCAATGCCAGAAACAACCATCAACAAAGACGGCCAAGCGTAATTTTGGAAACACAAAATCAGGCCTTCCAAATAACGGTTGATTTCGGCGCCAGCCTTTGAGCCTATGTTGGCGCATGATTGAGATGAGCCTGAGTTCGGTCTTCTTGTTACCCCGCCCTCGAATTGCGGACATTACTTGGGAGCGTTTTGATTTGGTGAATACATCTACCATGGCTTCGATAACCTTATACTATTTTGATCAACAACTTTATTTTATCCAAAGATTTTAATTTGATGCTGGTTTAGGCCCCACCAATCTAAAACTGGAATTGCGCATTTCTACTAGTTGGTTTTTTGAAATACCTTTTTAAACCGTGATTAAGTGCTTTTACGGAATTCTTTTACTTTGGTTTAGAATATGCTGCAACGAACCTTGCAAGCGGACAAGCACCCGCCATTATCGAATGTATTTGCTGACGATGTTGCAGAAGATGGGCATTGAAACCAACAAATTCGCAGACGCCACGGGAACCCTCACCGGCCTGGTTTAATCTCCCGCAACCCCTACGACTTCTTCTTTTCCTTGCCCTTTTCCTTGGGGGTTTTGGATAGGTCGATCTTCAAGGGCAGGGGCTTCTCTGATTTCAATTCCTGCTTATCCGCCCAGTTTCCCTGTGATGTTTTCAGCTTCGTAAGCATAGCATCCAACCTAGGCTTTTGGCTTTCATCATCTGCGAGATCCTTCATTTCATCAGGGTCACTTTGCAGGTCAAACAACTGGGTTTTGTTGACTGCGATGTTTACTATTAATTTGTAACGGCCATCATTTAAGCCACGCATTAGGCCACGGTAGGCGCTGAAAATCTGTTCTCGATGTGTCTGTGCGGTTCCCTTTAGAATTGGCCATAGGCTTTTGCCTTCCACACTTGCGGGGGTTTTCGCACCCGCTGCCTCGCAGAAAGTTGGGAACAAATCAAAGGTGTAGCACATCGCTTGGCTGCGTTTGTTCTTTTCGATCCCCGGACCCGAAATCACCAAAGGTATTTTCACCGAGTGTTCATACACATTCTGTTTGCCCATTAAACCATGGCTGCCGATGGCTAAGCCGTTGTCTGCGGAAAAAATAATGATGGTGTTTTCAAACCTGC
>CAZYAY010000213.1:0-2788 GCA_964646215.1 uncultured Candidatus Kuenenia sp.
GCCTACCAGATTAATCACCTTACTGCAGAAATTTTCGCAATATGTCACGCTTTCGGCCTTTTCATATAATTTCCACTCGTTCGTGAAGTTGATTTTAATGGGAAATCACCTTCTATAGATGAACTCCTGTTGAGATTTTTATCTACTTTCGGTTACATTTGTTTAGATAGGGCTACTACAAAGATTAGAGAATTAGTTCCATGCGTATCACGGATTTGTTAAACACCAGTAAAGTTACTTTCTCGCTCGAGTTCTTCCCACCTAAAACCGAGGAAGGTGAACGCGTTCTTTTTGAAGAAACCATTCCCAAACTTAAAACACTTAATCCAACCTTTGCCTCTGTCACCTACGGTGCAGGGGGTAGCACCCGCAATCAAACCCTTCGCATTGTGAATCGAATTAAAAAAGAATTTTCCATCGAAGCCATGCCACACCTTACATGCGTGGGTTCCACCAGGGAAATGATTGGCGAAGTTCTAGAGGAAGCCCGGGGCATGGGTGTTGAAAACATCCTTGCACTCAGGGGTGATCCGCCCAAAGGTGAATCCGAATTCAAAGCCACCGAGGGAGGGTTTACCCACAGCCTGAATCTCATCGAATACATCAAGGATAAAAAGCAGTTCGCAATCGGAGCTTCGGGCTACCCGGAAGGCCATATCGAATGCACAGATAAAGTACTTGATTGGGATCGCACCGCTGCCAAGGTTCATGCGGGGGCACAATTCCTGATCACCCAACTGTTTTACGATGTGGATGCGTTTTTAACTTTTCAAGATTACCTGCGCACCAAGCACAAAGTTAATGTACCAATCATTCCGGGGGTTCTTCCATTCCTGGGTGCGGAGCAGGTGAAAAGATTCACCTCAATGTGTGGCGCAAAGATTCCACCAGCCATACTGCAGAAAATCGATGCCTGTAAAACCGATGAGGAAGTACGCAATGTGGGGGTTGAGGTTTGCACCGATATTTGCAGCCATCTAATCAAACATGGCACCAAGTCCATTCATATCTACAGCCTAAACCGGGTGACAAGCTCTGAGCAATTGGTTAAAAACCTTGGACTGATTTAATCTGCCATGGTAAAAGAAATTTTAACTTTAATAAGATCCTTAGCTAACCATACTGGGGTTATCATGATTGATTTCCATAGATACGTCTTTTGTTTTGCTCTTACTTTAGGCCTTTCATTTGTTTGCATAAGCAATATTAATGGGCAGCAACCTGAAGATTTAAAGCTTGTGCCTGGCAATGCGGTTGCAGCAGTACACATGGATCTGGCAAAGCTATGGCAATCTGAATCGATGAAGGAAATGCGGGATCTTTTGAAAAAAGCTGGTCCGAAGGCTTTGATTGAACTGGAAAAGCGTTTTGTTCCTGATCCAACAACTGTACGAACCATCAGTGGGTTCGTGATGTTTCCCAAAATTCCCGGTTCCCCTCCTGAATTTGCCTTTCTTATTTCCCTTAAGAATCCAGTTGAAGAAAAAGCCTTGTTCCTATCTGCAATGCCTGATGGAGAAACAATAAAAAAAGATGGCATTAATATGCAGGTAAAAGATGGCATCGGGCTGATATTGATGAATCAAGGCAGGCTGATTGCAGTGGGTAGCCCTTCCCTGCTGCCCACCTTGGGAAAGAATACCGCACCTGCCAAGGGCGAATTTGCAGGATTTTTAAAGGGTAATGCCCCAGGGCTTATCAATGCTGCAATCAACTTTGAACCCATACCCAAGGAGGTCTTTACGATTGCACCTCCTCCTTTCAATTCTCTCGTCAATGGAATCCAATACATGGAGGCAGGAATAGCTGTTGAAAAAACCATACGGCTTTCTACTAGATACACCTACGAAAAAGAAGAGCAGGCCAAGGCTGCGTTGGAAACCATCAAGGAATTTGCAAAAATGGGGCTGGCCCAGTTAGAGGAACCCAGAAAAGAAGTGGAGAAAAGAGTATTTCCCAAAGACCAAGTGGGCGCCAATCCTTTGACCGACCTACCCGAATTTTTAGCAGCCATGGTTGGCTTGGCAATTCTTAATGAAGCAGAATACCTCTTGAAGAATCCCCCCATCGTTCTTGCGGGAACTTCCTTGAAGGCTGATTACACCACGCCCCAGATATCGTCCAATGCCTTGATTCCCACCACAGCAATTGCAATTGGTATGATGTTGCCTGCGGTAGCCAAGGTAAGAGAATCTGCACAACGAATTTCTTCCATGAATAATCTAAAGCAAATAGGCTTGGCGATGCACATTTATCATGACACTTATAATGGTTTTCCCGCAGCAGCGATCTGCGACAAGAAATCCGGCAAGCCTTTACTCAGCTGGCGCGTTTCCATTCTACCTTTTATTGAGCAAGATGCACTTTACAAACAATTCAAGTTGGATGAGCCCTGGGATAGCGAGCATAATTTAAAGCTTGCAAAGAATATGCCCAAGGTTTATTTCCACCCCAAAGCGAACAAGCCTGGCGATGATAAAACGCATTACCGTCTTTTCTATGGCAAGGGCGCTGCATTTGAACTCAATAAAACTTCCACCATAGAAACCATTGCGGATGGAACTTCAAATACTATTATGGTCGTGGAAGCGGAGGAACCTGTGGTTTGGACGAATCCAAATGATTTTGCCTATGATCCAACCAAGGCTTTGCCAAAAATGTTGAATATCGATGGCAAATTTTCCGCTACATATTGCGATGGTTCCGTAAGAACTTTCAAATTACCCATCGACCCAGACACATTAAAACTGCTGCTTCAAAAGAATGATGGCAAACCGATTCCCCAAGT
>CAZYAY010000214.1:0-2788 GCA_964646215.1 uncultured Candidatus Kuenenia sp.
TTTGATCATCCTGAATTAACTCTGACTGAAATCGCTGCTTCCTCCACGCAGTTGCTTCCCGAAGCCAAGCGTCTCATGGGCTTCAAGCTTAAGCAGGGGCTTTCCAAGAGGCTGACGTGTGTAAACAATATTCATTATGAAATGTGTTTTCATGTGGAAACATTAGCCCCTGAGATTTTCCTGAAGATTCACAAGGAAATTTTGCAGGATGGTTTAAAGCGTGGATTGATACACCATTTCAAAAACACTCATCGTTTTTCCTTGCCCCCACTCGGGTTTATCACTGCGGATGCGCGCCCTGGTTGCATTGTGACCAATACCTTTCACACTTTTCCCGCCGAGTTTACAATTGTAAAAACCCAGTCTCTTTTCGAACGAAGATAAATTCTTTTATTGCCCTTGGCCAAATATATATCACAATAGATGGATGAATATTTTTATCCAGGGATTCTTGATTGCCAGGGAGAAGTGCTATGAGTCGTGATGCATGTGTAAAACAGGTTCTTGAGACGGGAATCGTTGCGATTGTTCGTTCGCATGATAGTCAGCAGCTTGTAGAGGTTGCCCGGGCGCTGGTGGATGGTGGCGTTACCGTGATTGAAATCACCATGACGGTTCCGCACGCTCTTGATGTTATCAAGCAGGTTCGCCATGCTTTGGGCGATCGCATAATGTTGGGCGCTGGCACAATCCTTGATACGGAAACTGGGCGTGCTGCAATTCTTGCAGGGGCGGAATATCTGGTATCTCCCGTGCTGAATTTGGATTTGATCAAGATGTGCAGGCGTTATGATAAGGCGATCATGCCCGGTGTGTTTTCCCCAACTGAAATCATGGCTGCATGGGAAGCTGGTGCCGATGTTTGCAAAGTGTTTCCTGCGGATGTTCTTGGCCCGATGTTTTTCAAGGCGGTGCGTGGCCCTCTTCCACAGGTTCGCATGATGCCAACGGGGGGCGTTGACCTCACCACCGCGCAGAAATTTTTAGAAGCAGGCGCATGCTGCCTTGGTATTGGAAGCCAGTTGGTTGAACCTAAGGCCGTGGCTGAGAAAAACTTTGATCGCATCCGCGAGCTTGCTGCCAAGTATGTCGAAATTGTTAAGAATTTTCGTAACTCCACCTTGAAAGGGAAATAATCATGGCATTTGAAGTGATCACTTTTGGCGAAGCGATGATCAGGCTTTCTCCTCCAAATTTTCGCAGGATCGAGCAGGCTAAAAGTTTAGACTTACAGGTTGGTGGCGCAGAATTGAACACCGCTGTTGCGGTTTCGCGTTTGGGCCACAGTGCCTCTTGGATATCCCGTCTGCCTGATAATCCACTTGGGCGGTTGGTTGCAAATCATGCCCGTGAAGCCGGTGTTGATACCAGCCATGTGATGTATTCCAAGGACGAAAGGTTAGGGCTTTACTTTCTGGAATTTGGTGCGGCCCCCCGCGCTAGCAGCGTTATTTATGATCGTAAGGGCTCTGCCATCGCAGCAGTTCAGCCCGGCATGGTTCCTTGGGCCAAGGTTTTTGCAGGTTCTAAATGGTTTCATGTTACCGGGATCACCCCGGCATTAAGTGCATCCAGTGCTGCGGCTACACGCGAAGCCATGATGGCTGCAAAAGCTGCCGGTGTTAAAACCAGCATGGATTTGAATTACCGGGTCAAGCTTTGGACCACTACTGAAGCGGGTAATTGCCTTTCCGATTTGATGCAATATTGCGATGTGCTTATCACTACCGAAGAGGATGTAGAGAAAGTGTTTGGCATCACTGGATCCAACTACGAAGAAGTTGCAGCAAAGGTTGCGGATAAATTCAAACTCGATATCGTTGCGATCACCCTGCGGGAAAACCCCCTGGTATGGCGCAATACCTGGACTGGAATGGCGTATCAAAAAGGCAAGGTCTATAAAACTCGCACTTATGAGGTTGAAATTGTTGATAGATTGGGTGCGGGTGATTCCTTCGCTGCGGGTTTGATTCATGGATTACTGGGTGGCGATGTGCAGAATGCCCTGGATTGGGGCGTTGCAACCAGTGCGATCAAACATTCGATTCCTGGCGATTTTGCCTGGGTTCGCCCCGAGGAAGTCGAAGCTCTCCTCAAGGGTGGTGGACTTCGTATCAGTAGATAACAACACGGGAGCATGCCCATGCGTCACCTTAGTGCCGAAGAATCGCGTAATGTGGATTGGCTTGCCAAAAGCCAGGGGCATATCATGGGAATTATTCTCATGGAAAATGCAGGCAGGGGCATTGCAGATATTCTCCTTGAAGAGAATCCCAAGGGGAAAGTCGTGGTTTGTTGTGGCAGGGGAAATAATGGCGGCGATGGTTTTGTCATCGCCCGTCATCTCAACGCAGTAGGGGTTGATGTAACAGTTCTGCTGTTTGCAAATCCCAAAGAACTTATGGGTGATGCATGCATGAATCATGCAATTATTGCTCATTCAGATATTCCCATGAAGGTTTTAACTTCCCCCAGTGCGGAAGATCTGAAAAATATTTTTAAAGATGCTGGTTGGATTGTCGATGCTTTGGTAGGTACTGGGCAGAAGGGGGCTTTAAGGCATCCTTTTGATGTGGTTGCCCGGCAGATTAATGAATCTGGTGCGAAGGTTCTTGCTGTGGATTTGCCCTCGGGGTTGGATGCGGATACAGGCATTGCCTCTGATCCGACAATCAAAGCGACCATCACCGCTACCATGGTTGCGCCCAAGACAGGATTTCAAAATCCTGAAGCTCAAGTCTATCTTGGCAAATTAATGGTTGTTGCCATCGGCCTTCCAAAGTGGTTG
>CAZYAY010000215.1:0-2760 GCA_964646215.1 uncultured Candidatus Kuenenia sp.
TTTTTCTCGCCAAGGTCTTCAATTAAATTATAAAGCTCAATTCTGCCATCTTCCATAAATTCCAGAAGTTTATAATTTCCCGAGCGTACAACGCTTACGGGCTTGGTGCGGTAGGAATTTTCTCCTGCGCCCAGATAGCCTGGAAAATGCCAGAAAAGGTCGTTGCGTTTCGTGCTTTTTGAATCATCGCCCAAAAGTTGAGAAAGGTAGCTTTCGCCATCAAGCTTGTAGCTTTTGGGAAGTTCGGATTTGCTGAATTCGTGAAGTGTGGGGTAAAGGTCAACACTACAAATGGGCGTGTTGGAAACGGTTCCCGGTTTGATGGTTCCCGGCATGGAGAAAATATAAGGCACCCGGATGCCCCCTTCGTAAAGCATGCCCTTGCCACCACGGAGAGGTGTGTTATCGGTTTTATCACCACCCTGTCTGATGCCTTCACGAACATATCCGCCCACGCCCCCGTTATCGCTGGTGAAAATGACCAGGGTGTTTTTGGAAAGATTAAGATCGTTCAACGTTTTTATAATTTTGCCCACGCTTTCATCAACGCTAAAGAGCATTGCGGCATAAGTGGGGTTATTATGGCCGCCTACGCCCTGTTTTTTCTGGAATCGTTCGATGAGTTCCTTCTTAGCCTCGTAAGGCGAGTGAACTCCGAAATGATGAACGCAAAGGAAGAAAGGTTTTTCCTTGTTTTGGTTGATGAAGTTGACTGCTTTATTGGTTAGGAAATCAGCAAGGTAGGTGCCTTGGGGGTATGCCATCTTGGGGATGGTGACGAAATCATAATGTTTTCCCATGGAAACAATGGCTTCATCGAACCCGCGTTTAGATGGGTGATGTTCGCCTTGTTGGCCGAGATGCCATTTGCCAAACAGTGCGGTTTTGTAGCCATTGCTTTTAAGGGAGTCTGCGAGAGTGATTTTTTTAAGGGGAAGATCAACTACATTTTCAACAGGCCTAAGTGGGCGCGACTGCCAATCGAACCTATCGATATTGCCCACGGTGTAGATGCCGGTACGGGGACCATATTGGCCGCTCATCAAGGCCGCCCGTGTCGGTTGGCAATTTGGTCCGCACGAATAACCGTGTAGAAATCGTTTTCCCTGCGAAGCAAGGTTATCGATATTTGGGGTTTCGTAATACTTGCTGCCATAACATGCCGGGTCGGTATACCCTAAATCATCTGCCATGATGTAAACAATGTTGGGTTTATCTGGCGAAGCAGAAGTTGCAAAAATTGATAACGCAAAAAGTAATGGCAGCATTTAGTCCTCTTTTTCTGATGCAAGAACCGGATTGCCTTCCCAGGTTGCTGTTTTTGTTTTCGCATCCCAGATCAAAATACGATGGGCACTATTAGGAATGGGTGGGAGATCAATTTTTGGCAACCATGCCCGATGCTCTTCCAATATCTTTTCAAACCCCTGATCTTTTGCAAGGTTCCGCCATTCGTTGGCGTCTTCGCAATGATCATAAAGTTCTTCGGCGCCATCAGCGTATTTAATAAAGCGATATCTTTCCGAACGGATAGAGTGATTGCCCGTATTATGGCTGGTGATTGCGGGCCATGTTCGTGAAGCGGAGGAATTTTGCAAAAGTGGCTGTAGGCTGTGCCCTTCCAATCCTTCGACTTTTTGCAGAGAGCATAACTCTACAAGTGTGGGGTAGATATCTAAAAGTTCAACAGGGCGGTTGCAAACAGCATTGGGTGTGATTCCTTTTCCAGCGAAAATCAGGGGCACTCTGGTGGATCGTTCCCAGAGTGAGTTTTTACCGGTGATTCCTTTTTCGCCTAGATGCCAGCCGTGATCCGACCATAGCACAATTAAAGTGCTGTCTGCTTTGCCCGAAGCTTCGAGCGCATCTAAAAGCCTGCCAACCTGACTATCCATGAAGCTGATGCTTGCGAGGTAGCTTTTTACCAATGGTTGCCATTGATTTGTTTTTTTCAACCATGAGAGCCTGGGTTCTGGGAGTTTCCAGTGTAGATACCAAGAGAATTCCGGGGTGTCATTACGATCATCATCCTTCACTGGGGGAAGGGTTACTTCCTTGGGATAAAGATCGAACCATTTTTGAGATGCAAAACAAGGCACATGGGGCAGCCTGTATCCGATTCCAAGGAAGAGCGGCTGCGTTTGCTTTTCCTTCAACTTGCTAATGGCCCAATCGGTGGTTTTCCAATCGGGCTGTTCTGAATCATCCTTGGGAAAAATGCCCCAATCCATTGCAGGATGTTTGCCCGGAGTTTCTACAAAAGGCTTCGCAGGCTTGGGCATACCCGGGGCAGGGCCCCATGTCGCGCATTCGGAGAGCCGATTTTTAGGCAGGATCGATCCATCATGATAAATCTTGCCACAGATATTGGTATCGTACCCTGATTTCATGAAGGTCTGGGTTAGGCTGGTTGCGTTTTCAAGAATGGGAGAACTTCTGGGGCCAGGCACTAAGCCATAAACACCGGTGGAAGTGGGCCTTTTCCCAAACAGAAGACTACTGCGGGAAGGGTTGCATAAGGGCGATTGGCAATGGGCGTTGGCAAAGAGTGTACCTTTTTTAGCTAGCCTATCAATGTTAGGCGTCTTCACATCTGGATGGCCTTTCATGCAGCCTATCCAATCATTTTGATCATCGATGGAAATGAAAAGAACATTGGGTTTATTCTGGGCAGGGGCCTGACCCACAGCCAAAATAGTGAAAAATGTCGCAAAATAAGTGAGCATGACAACCACCTTCAGGGGATTTTAAAACACGGAT
>CAZYAY010000216.1:0-2726 GCA_964646215.1 uncultured Candidatus Kuenenia sp.
ACTTCTGAAGGCTGTGCATTTCTCGAAAAGAGTATTTCATAAGCCATGCTTATTTTCCTTGTTTCATCCCCGGATTGCCTCATCAAATACTCAGCCATCTTCCGGGTCTGATCATGAACCAGTTTCCCATTCATCAAAAGCAGCGATTGGGCCGGAATGTTGGTAACCGCCCTTCGCCCCATGGTGACACTCGGGTCGGGAAAATCAAACGCCTGGAAAGGTTCATATCCAGAACTCCTGATCACGGGCAGATAAACCGAACGCTTCATGGTGTTGTATCCATCGAAACCACGGCTTCCCGTGCTGGTGACATACCTTCGATTTTCCATTCCCAAAAGCGAACCACCCGAAGTGCGATCCAAGGAATCGCTAATGACAAACAACGAATCACGGAAAGATTCCGCATCAAGCCTCTGCCTTTGCCTGTGCCAGAACAATCTGTTTTCAGAATCGATTAATTCCGCCTGTGCGTTGGCCTCGGTGCTCATCTGATAGGTTGCGGAATTCATAATGAGCTTGTGCATGGCCTTTGCAGACCAACCCTGTTGCAGAAAAGATTGAGCAAGCCAATCCAAAAGTTCTGGATGGGCTGGTTGATCGCCCAGTCTTCCAAAGTTATCTGGGGTTCGCACCAGACCGTCCCCAAAATGCCAGGTCCATAAACGATTGACCGCTACCCGTGGTGTCAGGGGGTTGTCAGGTTGTGTGATCCAGTTTGCGAATTGCAATCTGCCACTGGCTTTCTCATCAATCTTGGGAACATTTGCAATTGGGATCAAAGAGGGGAAACCCCGGGGGGCCTCGGTGCCCAAGGTAAGATGATTGCCTCGAATATGGATTTTAATATCTTGGGGCTTATCTTCAGATACAGCCATTGCTGTAGGAAGTTTTGGCTTGTCTTTTTCAAGCTTGGCAAGATTTTCTCGCATGGGTTTGAGGGTTGAAATAACATTTGAGGGTAGTACAAGATCAATGTTCCTGGGCCTTGCAAAAGGTCCATCTTTGGATTGAAGCAGTTGCTTGAATGCCTCGCCCTCAGGGATTTTTCCACCTTTATTCAAGTAGGCAACCCATTGGTCGATAAAACCCGGAAGAAGGCCCGCAGTAGAAACAACCTGCGCATCCAGCGACTGACCTTTGGGCAAAGGAAGCAAAGCAAACTTATCGATATGCGGGAACGGCCCCTCTCTATCTATGCGAACAATGATCTTGCCTTTTTTAAGCGGCGTAAGAAAACCAGCCTCCCACTTTTGAGAATCAGGATTCCAGCCCCCGGTAACACTCGCAGCAAATTCGCCCCTGGGTTTTCCGTCAAGTGATATACGAACAGGCCTGCTTTCTGCTGCAGCATAACGGATTTCAAAACTGTAATTGCCCTCTGCAGGAATGGTCAATTCATATTCAACGAAGTTAGGCAACTGCCCCGCATTGACCAAAACACCAATACCCTTGCCATAACTTTCTACATCCTTAAGCACATTACCCCGGGCGAAAGATTCCGCCTCAACCAACACGGTGCCATCCACCTGCCCGCCTGCCTTCATCCGGGTTTTGCCCAATCCCTCCCTGGATTTATTCTTTTCCTGTGCGGCCTTCATGTAGGCATCCGCATCAAGCCTGGCCTTGGCAACAACTTCCGCAAAGGCGCTGTCTTCTGCTTTCTTTATTTCCTGCTTGGCTTTTTTAACAAGTTCATCGTGTTCTTTTTCCTGAGCCACTTCCTTCGGGCCCGCCAACGGCCTTTCCTGCCATTTCGCTACAACCGAATATGTTTCCATCGTTCTTGTCGACTTCATGATTCCTGCAAGGGAGTAATACTCCTTCGTTGAGATAGGATCAAACTTATGATCATGGCACCTGGCACATCCCATTGTCAAACCCATGAAACTCTGGCTGATGGTATCCAACTGCTCATCCACAATATCCATGTGCATTTTTACAGGATCATCTTCTGCAAGCATCTTGGGCCCAACCATTAGGAATCCCGTTGCAATCATGCCATCATGGTTATTGGGTTGCAAAAGATCGCCAGCGATCTGCATGCGAATGAATTGATCAAAGGGCATGTCCGAATTAAACGCCTGGATCACCCAATCGCGATAACGCCAAGCGCTGGCATAGGCGAGATTTTCATCCATGCCATTGCTATCTGCATATCTTGCAACATCAAGCCAATGCCTGCCCCATCGTTCGCCATAATGCGAAGAAGCCAAAAGCTTGTCCACCAGTTTTGCAAAGGCATCGGAAGAATCATCCTTAAGAAAAGCTTCTACCTCCTTGGGTTCCGGGGGCATTCCCAACAGATCAAAATAAGCCCTGCGAACCAGAGTGCGTTTGTCTGCAGGACGAGCAGGTTTCAAACCCTTCGCCTCAAGCTTACTTAAAACAAATTGATCAATCGGGTTTCTAACCCAATTTTTATTCTTTACCTCTGGCGGGGCTGGATTTTGCAAAGGTTGAAACGACCAATGATCCTTCCCCGAAACCATGGCACCCAACTTGGTATCTTTCACTTCAACCGTTGTAGCTGAAGGCCAGGGCGCTCCCATCTTTACCCAAGTTGAAAGATCTGCAATTTGTCTTGCGTTCAACTTCCCCTTAGGAGGCATTTTCAAATCGCCTGCATAATCAACTGCCTTGATCATTAAACTTGCAACAGGGTCTCCCGGAATAATAGCAGTGCCTATGTCGCCACCCTTGATCATTGCAGCCTTGCTATCAAGTTT
>CAZYAY010000217.1:0-2672 GCA_964646215.1 uncultured Candidatus Kuenenia sp.
AAATCTTTTTTGGCTTTGATCAGTGCATCTGCGACCTGCATGGTAGTTGCGGGATCGACATTGCGATCGAGTTCGCCCACAGTAAGAAGCAGCTTGCCTTGCAATTTTCCGGCATGAACGGTGTTCGAACTTTTCTCGTAGGATGCATCAACGGGCCAACCCATCCAAAGTTCATTCCACCAGACTTTATCCATGCGGTTATCATGGCAGCCACAATCCGCCGCTGCTGCTTTGTAGAAGTTCCCATGATCGATGAGCGCACGCATTGCATTCTGGCCCCCTGCACTGCCGCCATAGATTCCGACTTTCTCGAGGTTCATTTGTGGAACGTTTTTGCCGGCGGCTTTCATCCACAAGATGCGATCAGGGAAACCGGCATCAGCGAGATTTTTCCAGCAGATATCGTGAAAAGATTTGGAGCGCCAGGAGGTTCCCATGCCATCGATTTGCACGATGATAAAGCCAAGTTCAGCCATGGCTTGTGCTCTGGAAGAGATTCGAAAATCTTTGGGTACATGGAAATCATGAGGGCCTGCGTAGATCTGTTCTATGACTGGATATTTTTTCTTGGGGTCAAAGTTCGAGGGCTTGAGAACGATGCCAAAGATGTCGGTTTTGCCATCCCTGCCCTTGGTGGTAAAGGGCGTAGGCGTGGGCCAGCCTGCGGCTTTGAGTTTCGAATCATCGGTGGTGTGAAGATTCATAATCAGGGCGCCGGTTTTAAGATTGCGTAGCTCGGTGATGGGAGCTTGATCAATACGAGACCATGTGGTGAGAAAGTAATCCGAGCCGATTGGAAGCAGATTGCGATGGGTTCCTACTGACTGGGTGAGGGGTGTCATTTTGTTGGTTTCGAGATTCAGCATTGCGAAGTGGGAAAAGTAAGGATCCATGTTTGAGTGGATGCCAAGCACTTTGAGTAAGATTTGGTTTTTATCTTCGTCGATGCGTTCAACATTACGAACGACCCATTCACCCTTGGTGAGTTGTTTTTTAATGCCACCTTTTGCGCCATCGATCAGATAAAGATGGTTCCAGCCATCGCGTTCAGACATCCAGATAAAGTCGGTATCATCCTTGAGCCATTGAAAGTAGGTTTTATGATTGTAATCGACAAAGGTCTTGGAAATTTCCTCGATGAGGGTTGAGGTTGCACCTGATTTAGCATTGATGGCGACAACTCTAAGGACTTGGTGTCCACGTTGGTTGTAAAGGAAGGTGAAGCGTGAGGAGTCGGCTTTCCAGCGGAGGTTGTTAATGCTCCAGGGGTTATTGAAAAGGGATTGGTCGAGTGTGATTTCCTTCATGGTTTTGGTGCTGAACAGGTGGGGAAAATGTTGGTCGAGTTTGTCGCCTGGCTTATCGTAGTTGAATGAAATAAGTTTGGGTTGGAGTTGGTCTTTGGGGGTGGATTCGATGAGGTTGATGATTCTGCCATCGCCTTGGGATGTCTTGAAAGCAACGAATGCAGAGGAATCCGGGGCCCACTGAAAAGCGCCCCTATAGCCATTTTTGGTGGAACCATCGCTGGTGATTTTGATTTCATCTTTAGGCGGGTTAAGGCCTTTGATAAAAATGTTTGAATCGCGGAAGATGATTTGCCAATTACCATCGGGAGAGGTGTTTGCTGGCCTATTGGGTTTGCGTTCCTGGGTTTTTTGTGGTTGTGTTGCGGGAGTATTTTTGATGATGCGAACAATGGCTTTTGCAGCTTGGGCTTTATATGCGGAATGAAGTTTGCCCATGGAATCTTGGACAATCCAGATGTGATGTTCGAAGGTGTGTTGGGAATGTTTTTCACCTGGATTGATTTTGCCGTAGGAAACTTTTGCGCCTGCAGAAGAGAGCCAGAATATTTCGATAGGGTCAGGGAGTTTATTTTCAAAGGTTAGGTTGGTTTCGGCTCCCTGCCTGGTGCTGGTTTTTGGGATTTCTTGGATGGGTAGAAGCACTTCCATTTCCTTGATAATCTTTTTTAGTTCCCAAGGTTTGATTAAGGCTTCATATGCCTGGCCTTGGAGGAAGAACGAAAGCTTGCCTGAAGTTTCATCTACTTTTAATTGTTCGAGATCAAGTTTATTGGTTGGTGCAGCGGGTGCTTTGAGTTCGAGTAATGATTTGCGTAAAACATCATGATCGAAGAGGGGAGTTTTTTCTTTTTTGGATGGGTTGATAAGAAAGAAGGTTTTGATGCCTTTATCATCAGTGGATTTGAACCAGAAATTCCCCTGGTTGCCAATGGGTTGGGGTTCGATTGTTTCTTGTTGGATAAGATTTCGAAAACGTTGGTCGAAGGATGCAGCGCGTTGAAAATCTTCCGGGGTGCCTTGCGCCCATGCCAATGAAGGAACGACAGCGAATAAAAACAAAAAGGTAAAAGTACGCATCATTAGAGAATCTCCGAACGAAGAAGAAATACCTGGGGTTTACTTTTCGATGCCAAACTTCCCATTCAAAAACGAAATAGCCTTGATGGAAGTTACGGGAATATAAAAAGTAAACGCAGAGGCAGCATCTTCGATAACAAGGTAGTCGGAACCTATCTCAACGATTTTATGGCCGATGGGCAGATTGGGAAGAACCTGGATGGAATAGTTGTTGCCATTATCTTTGAGAGTGATGATCTGGCCTTTTTTAAGATGTTTGAAGACAGAAGCCTTGGGGTTATCTGC
>CAZYAY010000218.1:0-2601 GCA_964646215.1 uncultured Candidatus Kuenenia sp.
CCCGGGTAGACCTCGCTGTATTTCCTGTGCCATGATAATAAAAACAACCAATCATTATTGTTTTAGTGTTTCCTCTTCCGTTCGCCATGATTGTTTAACTTACCCAAGGACCCTTTGCCATGGATGATCACTTTTATGTTGCAGATGATGCGGTAATCACAGGCGATGTGACAATCGGGAAAAATGCAACTATTTGGTTTCAAACCATCGTCCGGGGCGATGTTGCCCCCATCCGCATAGGCGCGGGCACCAACATTCAAGATTCTTCCATGGTCCACTGCGAACACCGATGCGAACAAGTAATCGAAGAAAACATCGTTGTCGGGCATAAGGCCATTCTCCATGGCAAACAGGTGGGCGCAGGCACCCTGATTGGCATGGGAGCCATCCTTCTTTCAGGCAGCATTATCGGGGAAGAATGCATCATCGCTGCAGGCGCTGTGGTTCGCCAGAATGAAAAAATACCTCGAAGATCAATGCTGGCGGGCGTTCCCGCTAAGATCATTCGTGAAGTTACAGAAGAAGACCTGAAAATCAGCAGGGATATTTCGCTTCGTTACATCGAGTTGGCGCAAAAATATGCCCTAGGGCAATTCCAATGGAACGACAGAACCCATCGCATGAAGGTTTATTCCGCGAAGAGTATTTAAAATCCGCCCCGATTCATTTATGATTGCCTTATGAACAGCGAAGATAACACCCCCACCATCCAAAACAAAATTTCTTCCCTCGTTGAAGAACGAGGTTGGAACCAGGAGGAATTCGCACGCATCACCAGACTGAACAGGCACACCATCAGAAAAATCCTGCTAGGCCCTGCATTTAAACTTCGAAACGCAACCGTTGAATCATGCGCCCGGGCCCTGGGCGTTTCTGTTCATGATCTTCATCATCGACCACTCGACTTTCTACTGGCCCATATCAGGCAATCCAATAATCCAGAACTAGGCAGGCATTTTCAAAGGCTGCAAGACCAGGCTTATCAACCCGACCTAAAATCCTGGATTGAACGCAATCCAGAACGCGCCAGAACCCTTTCCTCGAAGGATGCCGATGAATTGGTGTTATTCCAGAAGTCTGGCAATTTCAACACCTCATCCCTTGAGGCATTTGTAATACGCCTCGAAAGAAAACGAAGGCTGCTCGAAAAAATCAATCATCTCAAAAGCAGTAAACACCTCGAAATTCTTGAACAAATGATCGACCTCATGCACCAGCAATCTCCCAGCAAAAGCGATCAGGCATGAGCGAACCAGCACCAGTTCCTAATCAAAGTAAATCAGGCGCCTTTTGCTCGCTGAAGCATCGCAATTATCGCTTTTATTTCTTCGCACAACTTCTTTCCCTTACAGGTTCATGGACCCAAACCACCGCTCTCATGTGGCTTGCCTACAGCACGGAACAGCAATCCCTTTGGCCTTCGCTTATCGCAGCTTTGCAAGTCCTTCCTGGTTGCTTCCTCGGACCACTCGGTGGCAGACTCGCGGATCAATTCCCCAGAAAAAAACTCATCCTCATCACACAGATCCTCTTTTTACTGCAAAGCCTTTCGCTCTTTCTTGCCGTCTATCTTGGTTTCACCTCTCCTTATATCCTGCTTTGCTTTTCGCTACTCTGGGGAGTGATCAACGCAATTGACCTACCCGCAAGGCTTACATTTTTAGTTGAAATGGTGGGTATGCAGGATTTGTTCAACGCAGTTGCACTCAACTCGCTTCAATTCAACCTGGCAAGGCTTGCAGGCCCTGCCATTGGCGCACTGCTCCTCACAAACTATGGCCCCGAAGCCTGTTTTCTGGTCAATACGATCAGCTATCTGATTTTGATCCTTGCCTTGGGAATGATGAACCAAGCCACCATGTTTCAAGAACCTTCGCAGCGAAACAACGCATCCTTATTCGATGGATTAAAGTTTATCCTTGCCCGATCCGATCTGGTTTTGGTCATCAGCATCGCTGGAGGCATGGCCCTTTTAGGATGGCCCTTGCTCGCTTTATTACCCGGGTTCGTGGAGAAAGAATTAGCATTAGGGCAGGAGGCCTATGGCACATTGCTAAGTGGCGTAGGGGGAGGCGCGCTTTGCTCCGCATTGATTCTTGCGATACTGGGCAACAAAGCCTCGAAGGGGATTTCGCAAGCGCTGGGAATGCTGCTTGCTGGAGTGGGGTTGTTTACGCTGGGGGTATCTAACTCGATGATTTTCGCGCTGCCATGTACGATTTTATTTGGTGCGGGAATGATCTTGTTTTTTGCAACAAGCCAGGGGTTGGTTCAACTAGGCGCAGGCAATACGCATCGTGGCTTAGTTCTAGGGGTCTGGAGCATGATGCTTTGTAGCATGGTTCCTATGGGCAACTTTTTAGCGGGCCCGCTTGCAGATTTTTTGACCGTTAGGCATGTGATGCTTTCACAGGCTGTTTTGATTTGGATCTTACTTATGCTGTTCGTCGTTCTAAAAACCCGACAAACCTCTGATCGCACTCGTCTAGTTGAGTGAATGAATGCCTCTTTCTTGCGCGATTTTATAAACCTTCCCCTTTTCGGGTGAGGCCTTTAAATACAGAAGCAGTAATTATTTTATCCAAGAGAGAACAAAAGGGG
>CAZYAY010000219.1:0-2596 GCA_964646215.1 uncultured Candidatus Kuenenia sp.
TACGAAGAGATGCCTTGATAAGCCACATTCTTGTTAAACCTTTCAGCTAAAAACTTCAAAGGCTAAACAGCCAGACATTGAAACCATTCACAACTACAATCTTATCTAACTAACGAAACTATCCATCATTAAAAACATGTACAATCACGGACTTATGCCAAATCCATCAACTTATATAAGAGGTGATGCTCTTAAATGAAAAAGGCCCCTTGGTTACAAGGAGCCTTTTTCTTTTGCCGAACGAATCAATTACAAGCCTTCAACTTCAAACCCCTTGCGGTAGGTCTTACGCACAAACTGGTTCGCATCCTTGAAATTGGTGATCTCCATTTTCTCTGCATTCCAAGTCAATTCCTGCTTGGGAAAGCGGGTAGACATCGTACCTAATAAAACGGATTCAGTCATTGGGCCAGAATAACTGAATGGAGCGGAAGCAGCGCCATTGCCCCTGCAAGCTTCCACCCATTGCAAATAATGGTTATCGCCTGGGATTTTAACAATGGGGATATCCTTGCCTTTTTCTGTTGGGAAAAGAACAGGGGCACCGATGTAAGGAGAATACAAAACACCGGTGGTACCAATATATATCGAGCCTTGATCAGTAATCTTGCGATCACCCAGCAAGGCTTGAACTTCCTTACCCGGTCTCAGACTGCCATCGAACCAATTCAATGTAACCGTATCCGTGGTGAACTTGGTACCTGGGAAGGTATATCGGACTTGGTTATCAAGCCCCCAACTATCAGGTCCTGCACCACCTTGAAGGCAGATTACCGAGTTTGGATAGGTAAAGGCAACGGAACTAAAAACAGGGTCAAGGATATGGCAACCCATATCACCGAAAGTTCCCGTGCCGAAATCCAACCGTTTACGCCAGTTTCCGGGATGATAGTAACCTGCAATATAAGGCCTTTCAGCAGCAACGCCGAGCCAGCCATTCCAATCCAAAGTTTCAGGAACAGCATCTGTTTTTTCAGGTCGGGGGCCTTTATCACCCCATTGCTTTCCACTCCAGCTATAAATTTCCTTCACCTTTCCCACAACGCCGGTCTGGATTGCATTAACCACAGTCTTATGCACTTCGTGGGAATGAATCTGAATACCCATCTGGGTGACGAGTTTTTTCTCTGCTGCAACCTTAGTTAGCTGTCTGGATTCATAAATGGATTGAGTCAGTGGTTTCTGTGTGTAAACATTCAATCCCTGCTGCATTGCACGCATGGTGATTGGCGCATGCATATGGTCGGGTGTGGAGATGTTTGCAGAGTTCAAACCTTTTTCCTTGTCGAGCAATTCTCGCCAATCGGTATACACTTTTACATCTGGGAATGATTTCTTTAATTCCTCGAGTCTGCTTTTATCAACATCTGCAACAGCAACCAGCTTGAGGTTTTTGCTGGCAGTAAGCGAGTTGATGTCAGCACGGGCCATGCCGCCCGCACCAAAACTGGCATGCATCAAGGTTTCGCTGGGTGCAGCCTGGGTGAATCGTTTGAAAACCATGGGCGCTGTAAGCGCTAAACCCATGGTTTTGATGGCACTACGACGAGTCAATTTAAGTCTACTATTCATCTTGGGTTTCCTGAATCGGTGGGAATTATCCTAAGTGGCTCGGGCCACAACAATACAACTACTCTGATTTAACCTTAAGCAAAACCAAATGCAACAAAAACAATTACTCAAGGTTTTTTTGTTTGGGGCGGTATCACTTCAAGGCAGACCGCAACCTTGGTGCCATCGGCTGGAATATTCTCTGTAAAAGCCTCGAATTGCACCTCTGCATTCTGCTTGCTACTTTCGATTGGAAGATCCAGCAAGGCAGATTCAAAATTGCTGACACAAATAACATCGCCTTCATTTGCAAGGTAGATGGGAGGTTTATTTTTATCGAGTGGATCGGGAACAAATCTACTGCCTGCGAAAACCCAATCATGTGCCAAAGCTTTCATTGATTTGGTATCGCGCACCCAATCCTGTGCGGGCACGGTTAATTTCTTGCCATCTTTTTCATACATCAAGGTGATGCGAATTACAGAACCCGTTGCAGCCTTGTATTCTGGGCGGAAGGTAACGGGGGAGCCGGGTTCGCCCCGTGCGAGCATCAGGGCTTTATGCAAATCACGTGCATCAATGTCTGCGAAAAGGACAGATTCATGCTCCTTGGTTCCTTTCCTGCAAAGAAATTGTTCCAAAGGCCCCATGGTTCTGCAAACTTCTGCACTGACCCAGACTTTTCGGGTTTCGCCATCAACTTCAAAAAGAATGTTCGGACCCACCGGCACTTTCTTAGCTTCCACCTTTTTAGCATCATTAGGAAGCGTTTTGGCAGCAGGGTTTTCTTTTTCCTGAGCGCAACCCAAATGCAGGGCCAAACTAAACATCACTAAAAGGCTGGCTAATTTACTAGTCATCGCAAATTCCCTCAGAGGCTTGGCCAATTAGCTAATTGCTTTAGGCACATCATTGCAACATTGTAACAATAATTGGGTGAGAATACACACCACCAAAGATAGGATCGATGATAAACGCAGATATGGAAACAAAAAAACCGGCCCCAGGAATCATTCCCGGGACCGGTCTTATTTTAACTAGCTCA
>CAZYAY010000220.1:0-2590 GCA_964646215.1 uncultured Candidatus Kuenenia sp.
GCGAAATTGTTCGACCTAACTGACGAAGATTGCAACTCCGATTATTTTGCCCAGGTGTTTGCAGGGAATCAGCAGGTACCAGGGATGGATCCTTATGCAATGTGTTATGGCGGTCATCAGTTTGGCCAATGGGCAGGGCAGTTGGGCGATGGCAGGGCCATCAACCTGGGTGAGGTAATTAATAAAAGTGGTGAGCGCTGGGCGTTGCAACTTAAAGGCGCAGGCCCTACGCCTTATTCGCGTACCGCAGATGGCCTTGCTGTACTGCGCTCTTCTGTTCGGGAATTCTTATGTAGTGAAGCGATGCATCATCTTGGGGTTCCCACAACGCGAGCACTAAGTCTGGTTCTTACAGGCGAAAAAGTGATGCGGGATATGTTTTACGATGGCAACCCGATGCATGAGCCTGGCGCAGTTGTCTGCAGGGTTGCGCCATCCTTCACCAGGTTTGGAAACTTTGAAATATTAGCTTCGCGTGGCGATGTTGAACTGCTTCGAAAACTTGTTCATTACACGATTAAAACCGATTACCCACAACTGGGTGATCCTTCCCCAGAGGTTTATCTAACTTGGCTGACGGAAGTTTGTAGAAGAACTGCAATCATGATGGTGCATTGGCAACGGGTGGGGTTTGTGCATGGCGTGATGAATACGGATAATATGTCGATCCTTGGGTTGACCATCGATTACGGCCCCTATGGCTGGCTTGAAAATTACGATCCAGGCTGGACTCCCAATACCACGGATGCCTCGGGGAAGCGGTATCGTTTTGGCAATCAACCTCAGATAGCCCTTTGGAACCTTGCAAGGCTTGCGGAATCGATCTACCCATTGATCGAAAAAATCGAGCCCCTGCAGGAAGCTTTGACCGTATATTCTGATACATTTCAACAGGGCTACAACGAAATGATGGCTGGGAAGCTTGGGCTTCGCCATTTTGACCCTGCAACAGATGAAACCTTGACCGATGAACTATTCCAGGTGCTTCAGTTGGTTGAAACCGACATGACTATTTTCTTTCGTAAATTAGCATTGCTTGATTCCAACCAAATAAATGAGGCAAGCGATGATGTGCTGTTGAAGCCATTGTTCGAAGCATATTATCTGCCTGACCAAATAACCGATAAATACAAGGTACGCATGGGTAAATGGCTTCGAAGTTATTTGGCCCGGGTTCATTCCGATGGTTCATCTGGGGAGTTCAGGCGTAAAAAGATGAATGCCCACAACCCCAAGTATGTGCTTAGAAATTATCTTGCTCAACTGGCGATTGATAAGGCTGCGGAGGGCGATTTTTCCAAGGTAAATCAATTGCTTGACTTGTTGCGCAAACCTTATGATGAACAGGCAGGAATGGAAGAATACGCAGGAAAACGCCCTGAGTGGGCCAGGCACCGGGCTGGTTGCTCGATGCTTTCATGTAGTTCGTAAAAGTGAAAGTTTAAGCTCCTTTATTTTGGAGAGCACATGGCAAAGAGTAGAAAACGAATCTTGGTCTTGATCACTGCAATGGTGCTGGTTTGTACCTTTGTATTAGGCCAGGAGAAGGCGCCATTGCCTGCGAAGAATACGAAGCCCAAGGTTCTTGTTTATTCGAATACCGCTTTCTATCGACATCCGGAAATTCCCAAGATCAATCGATGGCTGGTTCTTTTGGGTAATGAAAACGGCATTGAAGCGGATGTCACGGAACATTGGAAAGACTTGGGCCCCGCAGAGCTTGCCCGCTATGATGTGCTGGTTTTAAATAACGCCAACGAGTTGGATAAGGTGATTCCTGAAGCACAAAGAAAGTCGGTTGAAGATTGGTTTTCAAAGGGTAACAAAGGTATCGTTGGCATTCATGCTGCATTGGTGCATCAGACTAATTGGCCTTGGTTGACCCAGCTTGGAGGTTGCGATTTCAATAGTGATTCTCTTTTTCTAAAAGCAAAGGTGATCATCGATCCAGCAGCAAAAAATCATCCAGCAGTTAAGGGGCAACCTGCGGAGTTCCTCTATCAGGCTGATTGGACAAACCATGATAAATCAGTCACCGGGCTTCCCGGTTTCAAAGTTTTGATGCGTGTTGATGAATCTACATACGACCCTGTAAGGGAGTATTTCAAAACCCGAAACGGTAGGGCGATGGGCAAGGATCATCCGATTGCGTGGACAAATGAGCCACAATCTGGGGGTAGGTTTTTCTACACCGAGTTAGGCCATGATCTGGCTTCGTTGGACACCGCATTTGCCAGGCAGCATATTCTTGAGGGCATCAAATGGGCTGCAGGAAATTCGAAGTGAATTCCAATCTATGATCTTGATGGAAGGATCCCACGCAATTTTGTAATTACCCTCCCTTTACTTTGGAAGAAAACTATGAACAGTAATAAGACGATGTTTAAAAAGATGCTGCTTGCATTCATGTTTTTATGCCAGGGATTGAATCTTCCCCTGCAGGCACAGGAAGCCGCCAAGACTGTGAAAGTGTTTATTTTAGCAGGACAATCGAACATGGAGGGTAAAGCCCGAAACACCCTTCTCGAGTATCAGGCTGCCAACGCTCCTACCAAAGAGCTTTTTACACACCTGCGTAAAGATGATAAAT
>CAZYAY010000221.1:0-2575 GCA_964646215.1 uncultured Candidatus Kuenenia sp.
GTTCCTTCAGGCACTTTGCTGGTCTCGACCGAGGCCACAAAGGGATCTTTTGAACCCGCTCAGCAATCCTTCAGAAAAGGTTGCGCCAAGGGTTCGCTTAATAATCCTTCCGCATCTTGAAACCTTGTAAGGATGGTTATCTCGGGCAAAGCCACGCCTTCCTGCATCATCAACCAGCGATCAACAGAATTGCGTTTTAAATTCACCCGCAACAATACATGATGCGCCACGCCCTCAACCCAGGATTTGGATGCTACCGGCTTTAATTCGAGAATGTCGCCCTTGCGAATACCAGCGCCACCACATCCCGAAAGAAATGTAAGTGAAACAATCAAAGTTAAAGTCGCGCAAAGTTTTCGCATACGTATTAACTTACAGTAATTACAACCATTATGGAAGTAACGGAAACCAGCAATGCTCAAACTTATCTGGGTTGATCGGTTTTCTTTAGAGGCTTACCAGCCAGCTTTCCAGTTGGTTTTCCATCCATGATCGCAAAGGTTCCATTAACTAAAACATGGCTTATGCCAACGGCATACTGATGGGGTTTGTCATACGTAGCTTTATCGCGGAAAGTATCAGGATTAAAAACAACAATGTCTGCAAAATATCCAATCTTCAGGTAACCACGATCCTTAAGGCCCATGATATCTGCGGGTAATCCACTTGCAGAACGGATTGCCATTTCAAGCGGGATGAGTTTTTCCTGGATGGAATAAAACCCGATCTTGCGCGGAAAGGTTCCATAATTACGAGGATGGGGAACAGAGGCAGTATCCGGAACCCTGGCTCCACCATCGCTTGCGGTGGCGACAAAATCCTGCCTCATGAACAAACGCATGTCTTCATCATTCATGCCAAAATGAACAATCTGTGCACCCCCGTTTTTTTCGATTTCAACCACGAGATCAACCGGGGATTTACCCGTCATTTTAGCAATCTCAACGATGTTTTTACCTACGTATCCAGGCTTGGGAGCATAAAAAGCAATACGCAGGTCTGACCCTCCATTCTTCGACTCCAAAGAATCTGCTATCGCTTTTCTAAGAAGAACCCCAAGCTCTGGGTCTTCAAATCTTTTCACCAACTCGGCTCGCTCACCCTCGCGAAATCGCGTAGGAATCAGAGTTGCGGTAAGGGAAGTGCTGCTTGCAATATAGGGGTATTGATCTGCGGTAACTTTGATACCATTTTTTCTTGCCTGAGTTAATATTGCAAGCACATCGACTGATTTGCCCCAAACCGATCTTCCAGAAACTTTTATATGCGAAATATGTACGGGAAGATTGGCCTCTTTGCCAATGGTCAGCGCCTCGTTTATCGCGGGTAGAACATCAGAACCCTCATCGCGAATATGGCTTGCATAAAACCCACCATGGGAAGAAGCAATTTTTGCCAGCGTGATCAGTTCGGGAGTTTTTGCATAGGTGCCCGGATTGTAAATCAAACCAGTGGAAAGACCCCACGCACCGTCCTTCATCGCCTTGGTCGCAAGATCGGCCATTTTTTTCAATTCAACTTCGGTGGGCGCACGGTTTACATTTCCCATGGCGGCCCTGCGGATATCGTTATGGGGAATTTGATGGGCGACATTACTGCCAACTTTTACTTTTAAAAGATCTTTGTAAAAGGTTTCGGTATCGACATGCCCGGAACCACAATTACCCGTAACCGCAGTGGTAACTCCTTGAAAAAGGTAGTTGAGATTGGCATTGGTTGGCACCTTCAAAAGGGGAAAATCGCTGTGGGTATGCATATCGATGAACCCGGGCGCTATAATTAATTTGGAAGTATCAAAGGTTTTTGTGCCGGGAGTGACGGGAAATAAACCAATTGCAACAATACGCTCGCGTTTTACTGCAATATCTCCCAAAACGGCCATTTTGCCTGTTCCATCAATGATCAAACCCCCTTTAAGGACAAAATCGGCATCAATGGGTTCGGTCGCAAGAAGGAAAAAGGCAAAAAGAGGCAGGAGCATAAGAAAGCCTTTAAAAACAAGAGAAAAACAGAAGATTTCGAAGAATTTTACCGTAGTAAATCAGGAACAGCAAAGGATAAAATGTGACGAATGTCAGGGTTATTAGGGTTAGGCACGGGGTCAAAAAAGGTATCCGGAAAAGTTGCGCCAAATTGCCCATTTAATTCTTGACCAATCATCGTCCTGATTTTACTATGTTATCTAAATAACCCCTCCTCCGCCCAATCTCCGATGAGGAGACGATGTAAGGAGACATCGGTTGCCTTAACCGGCAAACCACTGTTGAAATTTAACAGTAGGAAAGTTTAGTCGGGTAGGTTGTTTGGTCACTTGAAGGAATGGGGAGGAGCGTGAGTTCAGTCTTTTGGCAGGCCCGCTGTGGGTTTGTTCTGAATCGGTAGAAGGGGTTAGAAGGTTCCTGGTTTTCATTGGAGTATGTGAAATGTATAGTGTTGTATTGTTGGTAGCCCTTAGTGGCAGTGCTGATGTTGTTGAACTTGGCGGACACAAGAGCTGCAATGGTTGCAGCGGCGCCGTAGTTGTTGAAAAATCCAGCTGTAATGGCTGCAAGGGCGGACACAAGTTGTTCGACCG
>CAZYAY010000222.1:0-2489 GCA_964646215.1 uncultured Candidatus Kuenenia sp.
TGGGCCCTGGCCCTACTATTGTTGATGGTGCGCTGGATTTCCTGTCTGTTCTTGAGGCCGTTAGCAAAGGCGACAATCTTACCCAACAGGCAAACCCTATGACTTATCAGCATCTGGTTGAAAAGCATCGCAGAGTACGGTTTTTAGTTGGGGAGGATGATCCGTTAGTGAAACCTGCGGCTGCAATAGCTTGCGCCAAATTGTTTCCCGATGGTGAGGCTTATGTGGTGCCGGGGTTAGGGCATGGCAATCGTTCCTTTGGGCCCGATTTTGTTGAACATGTCCGGCATTTTATCGGTACTCAACTGGGGGATTGGAAATGGTGAGGTTGATGCATGATTTGTTCTTTTCAGAAAACCGGGATAAGTAATAAGAACGGAAAATTTCTTAAAGGCTTTCCTTGTAACCCCAAAGGCGGTTTGAATATCAAGGGTTAGGCGCCTTCCATTTTTGGGCTTTCTCAAACAAATGGAAAAGCATGGCGGGTCAGGGGCGCAAAACTGTCTCGCCATTATGTTTAAAATCTGGATTTTTAACACTGACTCCGAATTTAATGGGAAGCTAAACCGTTTGGTATTATCTATACAATATCCCGGAGTATCTCAAAAAGCGTCTCGGCAGCAATCAGCAAAGAAATGCGGGATAAGCTACAACCTAAGGCTGATCAACCTGTTATGCCGCTTGGTGCCACTTGGTGCGCTTCTGGGGATATTGTAAAGCGGGAATGTATGGGAATTGAACCCACTGGGAGCTTTGTTCAAACCCCCCGATGGTTTTGAAGACCATGGCCAACACCAGTTGTGCAAACACTCCCGAAACCAACCAGGCAACGCATAAGCAATTACCCAAGTTCTATTATCCATGTAAATGTTGCGCTGTCCAGTTTTGTTGTTGGTAAGCCCCAATAAAAACGAGTTGCAGGAAGGTAAACCCGCTAAAAAGGTCAACTAAACCGGAATAAGCGACTTAAAATTATGGTTTTGTATGCCGATTTGCAAAAGAGAATTGACAATACCGTATTCAAACCTCAAAATGGAGAAGCCTTCCTGATAGATTTTCCCGCCTGCGTTGGAAAGGTTCTCCGATGATTACTACCTTGATCAACAAAAACAGTTTTGTTTGTTCCATTGCGTTATTGTTGCTTGCAGCAAATTGGTCTCTTGGGCAAACGCTAAGCCAGAAGATTGATGCGGAGATTGCCAAGCCTGTTGCGGATTTCGAAAAGAAAGCTGCACCACTTTGTTCCGATTTGGAATTCATCCGCAGGGTGACTCTTGACCTAATAGGAACAATACCCACGGTAGAACAATCCCGAGAGTTTGTAAAAAGCACCAATCCAAATAAAAGGTCGGAGTTGGTGGATGCATTGCTGGCAAGCCCTGCTCATGCCTGGTATTTCGCAATGGTGTTGGATGTTACATGGATGGAACGCAGGGCGGATAAACATGTGCCCTCAGCTAATTGGAAACAGTATTTGCGCGAATCATTACTTGCGGGCAAGCCCTATGATGTGATGGTGAAAGAGATACTTTCAGCGGATGGTGTGGATGCAAAGACGAGGCCTGCTGCCAAGTTTTATCTGGATAGGGAAGGTGAACCACATTTGATCACCCGTGATATCAGCAGGTTGTTTTTGGGAGTGAACTGGCAATGTGCACAATGTCATGATCATCCAAGGGTTGAGGATTATAAACAGGATCTTTACTACGGATTGTTTGCGTTTTTCAATCGGAGTTATTTGTTTACGGATGCCAAGACGAAGCAATCGGTGTTTGCGGAAAAAGGCGAAGGTGATGCAAGCTTTCAATCGGTGTTTGATCCTGCGAAGGTTACGAAATCAAGCGGGCCCAAGTTGTTCACGCGGGCTGCGATTACAGAGCCCAAGATGGAAAAGGGCAAGGAGTACGAGGTTGCGCCTACGAAAGAAGTGCGTGGGATACCCAAGTTTAGCAGAAGATCCCAGTTGGCGAATGAGTTGGCGCGAGGGGATTTTGCGCCCTTTTCACGTAATGGCGCCAACCGTTTATGGGCCCACATGATGGGCAGGGGCATTGTTCATCCGTTGGATTTGGGCCATGGTGACAACCCCGCATCGCATCCGGAGTTGCTGGATTTACTTGCAAAAGAATTTGTGAAGGCGAAGTTTAATCATAAGGAAATACTTGGGCAGATCGCGAAAAGCAAAGCGTACCAAAGATCAAGCCAATTGCCCGCGGGGTTGAAAGATCCCAAGCCCGAAGAGTATCTGGTGGGGGCCATACGGCCTTTGTCGGAAGAGCAATTTGCCTATGCGATATTACAGGCATCGGGGTTTACGGATGCAGAACGAATGGCACTTGGTGCGAAGGTTGAGGAAGCTGCATTGCAGGCAAAGTTGGCACCCCAGGCGACGCCAATAATTAATGCGTTGGCAACGCCCGCAGGTCAGGCGCCGGGTTACGAGGCCCGGGTGGAGCAGGCTCTGTATCTTTCCAATAATGGTCAGTTGC
>CAZYAY010000223.1:0-2472 GCA_964646215.1 uncultured Candidatus Kuenenia sp.
CAACACTAGGTGGAGTGGATGGTGTGATTTTCACAGCAGGGGTTGGAGAAAACGCACCAATGATCCGCGAAAAAGTCATAGCACCCCTGGGATTTCTAGGGCTTGAACTTGATCCAGCATTAAACCACACCTGCACGCCCGATTCTGATATTTCTTCTGCGAATTCAAAAGGCAGGGTCTTGGTAATAAGTGCCCGGGAAGAATTGCAAATGGTACATGAAATAAGTTCGCTTTTAAACCTCGGGTAATCCTTAAAATTTATTATCAAACGAGTTGATATCAAAGAGTTAAATAAAGAGAGACATCGAGTTGCCTCGATGTCTCAAGTACCTAAGAGAGATCGCCCAAATCGCTCTAGATAATTTATTAATAGGTAAGCGTAGTCTAATTGTCAACAATTAAATTATTATTCACATATTAACCAAATCAAGTTACTTTAGTTATGTTACATATCGTTTAATTTTCTTTTTAGATATTACATTTTAATCACAAACCTGCAGCAAGAATTGAGTGGCATTGAGCCAAGAATATGAAGCTTTTGAATGCTTACCAATCTTTACCAATTTAACTTCTTATCTTATTTAAGAAAGAAACTACTTATCTGAAAACTTAAGTTACCATCCCAACTTATTTTACCATTTGCTGCCCTATCTTAAGAAAAAAGCTGTTTGCTTACTTATCAGGTTTAGCTACTCTTACCAGAAAGGCTAACCATTTAAATTTTAAGATGTCTTATAAACAAACAGGCAAAATATGCCGATTATTATGGTTGTAATGATTTCTCAACTAGCTTTGGTCTATTTAAGAATGATGATTGTGATTCGATTAAACTTTGTCGCTGCAATACTGTTCCTGTTTATCACAGGATTGATTGGTTTAATTCCAATTGGAAAATGCACTGCTGAAGAGTTGGATCCCCAAGTAAAAGAAGAGATTGTAATTAAAGAAACGCTGGTACAACCAATTTCGCTTTTCGAACGACTTCAAGTAAACCCGATTCAAACACCACCTGAGGGACCAAGGCCAAGCCAATACGCAGAGCCCATGGTTTTTCCACCCGTCATGGGATCCAGAGACAAGTACCCTTATGTACAGATGGGTGGGGTTTTTCAAGTAACCTCCGTTTTTTATTCGCAGACAGAAAGTAACCGCGAGGTATTAAAAAATAATGATAACCTTGATGGCGTACAACCTGATGGTACAGGCATCCGCAGGGCAAGATTAACAGCATTTGGTTCTGTTGCTGAAAATGTTGATTATCGCTTCCAATTCGATCTTGGTGGATTTGGCAGACCCACCGTGACTGATGTTTACATGGATATATTAGAAGTCCCACTTTTGGGACATGTCCGTATAGGGCACTTCAAGCAACCCTTTAGCTTGGAAGAATTAACAAGCTTCAGGTTCAATCCTTTTCTTGATCGTTCAAGCTTGTTTGTATTCCATCCTTTTCGAAGGACCGGAGTAGGTTTCTTTGACTGGTCGGAAGATAAAAAAACAACTTGGTATGTGAGTGGGTTCCGTGGCTTCAACGATTTTTATGGGAATGATCTTACAGATGTTGGTGGTTACGGTTTGGCAGCGCGTGGCACCCATTGCCTGTATTATGAAAACGACGGAGAGGATTTATTGCATTTTGGTGCGATTTATTCAGTCTTGGCACCGTCAAATGGGGGCATCCAGTTTGGGCGGTTTGGAGGTAATTCTCCAGAACTCGGTCTGATTCAGGGCCAATTTGGAACTTCAAGTTTTAAACAAAACCAATCTATGGTGAACACAGGCTCTCAACTTTCGCGAAATTTAGATCCCAACAAAGGCCCCATAAACGAAGGAACTACATACTATCAAGATTTTCATATTGAAACTGCATTAGTACGAGGGCCATTCTCTTTTCAAGCTGAGGGCGACATCGTTCCAGTAAGAATGAACAATGGAAATACCCCGATATTTGCTGGTGGTTATTTTTTCATGACTTGGTTTCTCACAGGCGAGCACAGAACTTATGATCGAAATCTTGCACTTTTCGACCGGATAATTCCCAATAACAACTCCAGAAAAGGCCATCCCTTTGGAGGCGCTTGGGAACTTTGCGCAAGGCTTAACTACATCACCCTTGATTCAGGTAGCGTTAAAGGCGGAACCCTGATGGACCCCACCTTCGGTTTTAACTGGTATATGAATCCCTACACCAAATTATCGTTCAACTACATCCCTGTATATTTAAATTCGCCACAAACCTATGGCGATGCAAATTCACCCTCAGTTAAAACGCAAGCCAATGCATGGGGTCTTCAAGCACAGGTTGATTTTTAAAATCAAGGTCTTACTTGGTTAGATTAAGCTTTGTTCGAATCTCATTCTGCACGGTGGCTGCATCCTTGGTGCCATCCACTTTGATTATCAACTCTTTGCGTTTGAAAAGCTCCAGAACTGGCGCAGTCTTTCCGTGGTAATCCTTAAGCCTGGAACGAA
>CAZYAY010000224.1:0-2471 GCA_964646215.1 uncultured Candidatus Kuenenia sp.
TCATCAAGATCTTTTGGATCGGTGATGCGCCTGGTAGCTACCCGGAAACCCTTGGCAATGGTTACAAAGTCAGGGTAGGGGGGCTGATCAAACCCAGCGCCCAAATAAGTATGGCCACGATTACTTTCGAAGAAGCGATCTTCCCACTGAACCACCATGCCAAGGTGCTGATTGTTGAGCAGCAACACTTTGACAGGAAGCTTTTCGGTGAAGCAAGTTGCAAGTTCCTGAACATTCATTAGGAAGCTACCATCGCCATCGACATCGATAACGGTCTTAAGAGGATTGGCAGCCTGCGCACCCATGGCAGAAGGCAAACCAAAGCCCATAGAACCAAGGCCACCACTGGTAATCCAGGTTCGGGGAGAATTAAACTTGAAGAACTGGGCAGCAAACATCTGATGCTGGCCAACACCCGTGGTAACAATAGTATCATCAAGCATGTTACGTTCTTTAAGAAGTTCCCACATGCGCTTGATTGCTATCTGAGGAATGATCGCATCTTCGCGAGCTTCGCAACGGAGTGGCTCGGTTGCGCGCCAGTGTTCAACCTGCTTGATCCATTCTTGATGGCCTGCAGTAAGCGATGGAGAACCCTTAGGGCGTGCATCGATCATGCGAACAAGATCTTGCAACGCCAGACAGATGTCGCCATGAATTGGCAAATCGGCCTTCTTGATTTTGTTAAGCTCAGAAGGATCGATATCTAAATGAACAATTTTGCCATGCTTGGCGAATTCACTTACTTTGCCCGTAACACGGTCATCAAAGCGAACGCCAAAGGCGAGAAGAAGATCGGCTTCGTTAATGGCATAATTACTGTAAACGGTGCCATGCATTCCGAGCATGTCAAGGCTGAGGAAATGCTCCGCAGGGAAGCCACCAAGGCCAAGGAGAGTCATGGCAACAGGAACGCCAGTTTTCTCAGCAAAGGCTTTAAGGTGTTGTGCAGCATTACTACTGATAATCCCACCGCCCGCATAGATGATTGGTTTTTTGCTGGCACGAAGCATTTCGAGAAGTTTTTCAAGTTCTTCACGAGTAGCTCTGCGATCAGGTGCATAACCCGCCAAGTTCATTGGGGGATCGTAGTCCGCGACAATTTTGCGCATTTGCACATCTTTGGGCACATCAACAATAATAGGGCCGGGCCTGCCTGAAGTCGCGATGTAAAAAGCTTCCTTCATAACCCGGGTAATATCTTCAGTGCGCAAGATCAGGTAATGATGCTTGGTAACCGCCCTACAAACTTCAACGATGGGTGTTTCTTGGAATGCATCGGTGCCAATAACCGGGGTGCTAACTTGGCCAGTAATGCACATGATGGGGCAGGAATCCATTTTGGCATCTGCGAGTGAGGTGACAAAATTAGTTGCGCCTGGTCCGCTGGTGGACATACAAACGCCAACCTTGCCAGTAGTTCGAGCATAGCCTTCAGCAGCAAATGCGCCACCTTGTTCATGCCTAGGAAGAATGGTACGAAGCTTATCCGAGACTCGGGTAAGAGCTTGGTGAAGGGGCATGCTAGCGCCGCCTGGGTAGGCGAAAATAACATCTACGCCATGGTTGATTAAACACTGAACAAGAATTTCAGCGCCTGATTGAAGATGGCCTTTATGCTCACTCATATCCAAATCCCTCCTGAAGGGGGTAATAAAACCGTTAGGTCATTTAACTATAGCGATTCTCAAGCGTTATAAAAGGGGAAGTGAAGGTGTTCCCGTAATAATCATGCCCACCCTAGTAGTATATTCGGACTAGGGGGCTTTTTGCCACAAAACAAGCAAAATAATGGCCACAAAAGGAACTGATCAAACAAATTCGACTAAAACAGGGTGCGGAATAACCCCCGCCTTGTGCCCTTCTGCCAAGAGCAGCTGAACTGCTTTACGCCCCTTTTCACCATAATCTACTGTCCAATCGTTCACATACATGCCTACAAACTTGTCTGCCAAGCCTTGATCCAAGTCTCTGCCGTACTGTAACGCATACGTAAGAGCTTCTTTGCGATGATTAAGCCCGTAATGAATACTTTCACGAATAAGCCTGCTGGCTTCGGAAATAATGGAATCACCCAGATCTTTACGCACGACATTTCCGCCCAATGGGAGTGGCAGGCCTGTTTTTTCATACCACCAGACCCCCATGTCAACAACCAGCTTGAGGCCTTGGTTCTGGAACGTCAGCTGGCCTTCATGAATAATAAGGCCCGCATCTACTTTCCCTTGCTCTACCGCATTTAGAATTTCATCGAACGGAACGATTTCGTATTGAAACTTACCACCCAAAAGCAAACTCAACGAAAGAAACGCTGTTGTCAGAGTGCCAGGCACCGCAATGCGCAGGTTCTTAAGTTCTTCGATGGTGTATGCTTTTTTAGCGACAACCATGGGGCCATAGCGATCGCCCATGCTGCAGCCCGAAGATAGCAGGGCATACTTATCCGACAAATAAGCAAAGGCATGAAGGCT
>CAZYAY010000225.1:0-2434 GCA_964646215.1 uncultured Candidatus Kuenenia sp.
TAAGCAACTCCATCAATGCCTATTCCAATACACTTTTCAATGAGCTGCCTTTGGCAGCCAGCATTCCGGCGGTACGAATTTTACCATGGGATATGCCCCGGTAAGATTCCTATCTGATAAAATCAGCCCTAGTGCCTACCGACTGCAGCCAGTTTTAATGGTGGCGAAGTATTACCCTTGGATTAATTCTCATGTTAAAACATGCCTGCAAACTCCTTCTTTTAGTCACTTCCGTATATCTTTTAGCCACCCTTGGTTGCACTTCCGAAGTTCCAACCTTTCCCGTCGAGGGAACGGTAACTTTCAAAGGCAAGGCGATACCGAGGGGGGAAATCTACTTTGATCCAGAGCCTTCAGTTAAAGGCCCCCAGGGCAGGGCACTTATCAGGGAGGGAAAATTTTCCACCAAGGATTTTAACTCGGGCGTTGTCGGGGGGAAATACATCGTTCGTATCCACGGATTCGATGGCAAACCAAAGGAAGAAGCACCCATGGGAAAAGCTATTTTTTCCGCTTATGAATTGCCCATGGAGTTGGTTGCGGGAAAACCGATTACTATCGAAGTACCTTCCAAATAACTGCTTTAATCGATCAAATCATCGCAGGCATACCAGTATTTTTTAAAGCTACGTTAATTAGGATAGCTTAAAAATTGCCCGGACACTGTTTTGACGATAAGGTTCTAAAACGATAATCATCTTTTCTGTTTCAGAAAGGTTTCAAGGATCATGCATTTTATTCGTGCCAGCGCACTTGTGTTTATGCTGGTCCTTACTCCATCACTATTAGCCTTCAAATTAACCAGCCCTTTTTTATTCAACAGGGTAAATCGCAATCTTCACGGTACCATTGTGGATTACACCCATAATTCCAAGATGGATAATCGAATCTGGTCGGAATCGCTCTGCCAAAAACGCGATCTTTACGTCTACCTGCCTCCCAATTACGATCCCAACAAGGCTTATCCTCTTTTAATTTGGCTGCATGGGTTCAGCCAGGATGAAAATGTATTGATAAACTATGTGGTTAAACCATTTGATTGCGCGATAGCTTCAGGCAAACTTCCCCCGATGATTATTGCAGCCCCTGATGGCAGCTTGAATAAAAGCTTCAAATTGATTCCACCGGGCAGTTTCTTCATCAACAGCAATGCGGGAAATTATGAAGACTACATCATGAAGGATTTGCTGGGCTTTCTGACCAAGAATTACCTCATCCGCCCTGAAAGGGAAGCCCATAGCGTGGCAGGCACTTCCATGGGTGGGGCAGCTTCCTACCATCTTGGCATCAAACATAATAAGTTTTTCAAAAATATCGGTGGCATTTCCCCCCCGCTGAATCTCCGTTACATGGATCACAAGGGTTCCTACATGGGCGACTTTAGCGCGGCTTTCACCGAGCTTCGCACCGATTTCTCCAAGGGCCACATGACTGTGGGTAAGTTCTTTGGCTTCTTTCTCGTCAAGGCGAAAGATATCCAATCCGATCTGTTCAGTTTCAAAGACCCAAATATCGTCACGGAAATCGCGGCGGTAAACCCTACTGAAATGCTCGACTTTTATAACATCAAAAATGGCATGCTTAACATGTATCTGGCCTATGGCAAAAAAGATGAATTCAACCTTGATGCCCAGGCAGAAAGTTTTCTGCATCAGGCCCAGGCCAAGGGCATTCATGTGGATGTTGATGTCGACCCGCACGGCAGACACAACACCGCAACCGCAAAAAGATTCATCCCGCACATGATTGATTGGCTCGCAATCCAATCTAAAGACTTGGCGCCCAATTAAATAAAAAAGACCCACGGAGAATATCTCCGCGGGTCTTCTTTTTACAAGCCTTGCAATTTAAATACCATACTCGCGCTTGGGGCGAATGAACTTCCCTGGTTGGGGAATCGGGTATTTACCATTCTTGTCTGCAACCAATGGCGCAGGGCCATCCAAGGTCAGCTTGTCAACGGTTGGGGCAAACTCGTGCTCGCAATTAAGCATTTCATCATAAGTGATGATCTTGCCAGTATGACAAGCCATGCGGCCCATCGAAGTTACCAAGCTGGCTTCCGCACCACGACGGCACTCATTGTGCTTTTTGTCCTGGCGAATCGCCTCGATCAAGGCATCCCATTCCAATTGGTAGGGGTTCAAATCTTCCTTGGTGTACTTCCAAATCTCATTGGCCGTGGTCATATTCTGGCCCTTGTACATTCTTGCATTGGCTGGCCAATGGCCCTTTGCAGAAATGGTGGCGGAACCCTTGGTGCCATGTGCATAACTGGCGAATTCTTGATCGCAATCAGCCATGTAACGGCCTTCAAGAATCAATTTGGCGCCATCTGCGAAAGTAAACTCTGTCGAGTAGGAATCGAAATTCTGATCGACATAATCTTCACGGTAATGCCTGCCACCATATCCCTTCGCAGAGATAGGCCATG
>CAZYAY010000226.1:0-2427 GCA_964646215.1 uncultured Candidatus Kuenenia sp.
CTGCGTTGGGTGGGGCTCTTGTTTTGCTGCTTGTATTTGTGGATTCCCCGCTTTCGCGGAGAATGACAAAGAGGGGAACGCAGCCCATGGGCTGTCTAATACCCACATGTAATCTTCTGCTTACTCTTCTTTCCGTTGAAAAATTACTGCGATTGAAAGAGAAACTTAAATCGGATTTTCAACTTCAGTTGATTCGTTGCTACCATAGCGGGCAAACCAAAGACTCCCCAGTATGCCAAACAAGCATGCAACTATAAGGTTCAATTGGGGCGAAAGTTGCCATAAGATTGCGCCACCAAATGCGGCAAAAGCGACCAGCACATCGCGAATAAGATAATACAAGCCAAACATTGCAGCTTTACGCCCGTCTGGAGCCAGATCCATGATCAAGGCTTTGCGGGAGGGTTCACCAAACTCTTTCAAACCACGCACCACGAAAGCAACCAATAAAAGATCCAACGAATGGGAAAATAAAAGTACGAGAGGGAAACTGGTGAAAAACAGGAAGGTGATGAGAACAAAATTTTTCTTGCCAAAACGATCTGCAAAATACGCAACGGGAAAATAAATGATTATTGCAGTGCTGGATTCGATTGCGGAAAGAAAGCCAAAGGTTAATTCTGAAACGGGTTGGGCAATGAAGCGAGTGGCCCAAATTACAACAAAGGCATCTGGAATTCGTTCGCAAAAGCGAATGAGTATATCTGAAAGAAGGAGATTTCTTAGGTTGAATGGCATTTCACGCCAAAGTTTGA
Organism: uncultured Candidatus Kuenenia sp.; assembly: GCA_964646215.1. Classification (GTDB taxonomy): domain Bacteria; phylum Planctomycetota; class Planctomycetia; order Gemmatales; family Gemmataceae; genus UBA969. The sequence continues at coordinate 756 of CAZYAY010000226.1, forward strand.
TCGGACTTGGTTCTGCTATTTTTTGATGTTTGGAATCATCGGTAATCATCATTTGCTGCAAGATGGATGCAATCAATGCAAGCCCGAGCGCAAGTACAAATGCTGCCCGCACACCAGCTTCCACCCCCCAGGTAGCTATGCAGATGCCACCAACAATCGGGCCAAGGATCTTGGGCACCCGCCTGACCAAGGCCAGAACTGAAACGCCCAGCGTCCTTCTGTTCTTCGGAACGATATTTGAAAGTAAATCCATGGTTGCAGGCAGTGAAATGGCAGACCACGATATAAAAAACATGGCACCAACCAACACCGCCCACCATGTTTCGATAAAGATGACACAGAGATAACCCAGCATGGAAAGAATATTAAAGAACAACAAAGCGCGCTTGGTGCCAAGGCGATCGCTTAAATAACCTCCCGGAAAAGAATAAATAGCAGAAAGAAGATCATCCATGCCGGCAAGTAACCCAATTGCAAAAATTGCAGTGGATGCCTGGGTAAGTTCTTGAAGGTAAAGGGGCAGAAACCGCTCAGCCATATGTTCGCCCATGCCGATCAGAACGACCATGGCAAGGAGGCCGACCATGTTTCCCTTTTTATTACCTGAATACAGGTCATCGGCACCAGTTTTCAAACTTTTTTGCATTAGAAATCAACTTTGTAACTGGTACCGTAAAAAGGGCCCAAATAATATTGATCTAAAATATTATAACACCTTGAACCCCAAGGAGGTCTCATGCAGTATTACCTTGATCTAATTGACTTAATTCTGGTTTTAATTTATAAATAAATTAATGAAGTTTCTATTGATTCCAATACTTCTGTTTTCGGTAGGCATGGCGCAATTGGCCCCAGCCAACTTATGCCTTTGCAGCTTATTACCCTGCTTTATCAACACATCATCGCATCAAGATGAATCTATTTGCATGGATGAAGAATCATGCCCATGCCAAGACGAAAAAGCTGTTCCCCCGTGCAGATCCGAGAAAAACCAGCCATCTCATTCCTGCCCATTCGAACAAACCAGCGCGGTTTCAGATTATGTTGGAACTAAAAAGCTCGCAAATTACGAAACGGATGGAGAACTTGTATTTCACGAATCCAGCACAATCCCCCAAATTCTTTCAGAACTAACGGGGCCATTCCCCAACCGGCGAAACAGCCTGCCCCCGGTTCCATTGTACCTGCGCCTTCAATCAATTCTGATTTAACTTATCTTTAATATCTTTATTTTAGCTGCAATTATCCCCGGAGTGGGGAAGGCTGCATAATCAGACCGCAAACTTATTCCCATTATACTTTTCCCAAGGAATCTCCGATGTCTGAACTGGTGGATCAAAATAAAAACGAAACAGCGGCAGCAAGGCACCCTTTCGTAGAAAAAGCGGTTCTTGTTTTGGTGATGCTATCGCTGGGTACCCTCGCTTATGGTGGGCACCGGGTTGGCTGGAAAGTTTCAAAGTTTTCAGCGTTATGGGGCGCCCCGTCTGAAAAGGAGGATTGGTGTGATCTGCATCATGTTCCCGAATCGGCTTGCATTGAATGCGACCCGAAGATTCTTCCGAGGGCGAAAGACTTTGGGTGGTGCGCCCGGCATGGGGTTTCAGAATGCCCGCTATGCCATCCTGAAACCACCGGAGTTGCGGTCAAAGACCTTGAAAAAATCACACAA
>CAZYAY010000227.1:0-2415 GCA_964646215.1 uncultured Candidatus Kuenenia sp.
CGAATATCAGTGGATTTGGCATTTGAATCCCAAAGTACATCTGCAACCACTTTATCCAGATCAGTCCCAGATTGGTCATTTACAATTTGATTCGTTTGTAATGGCACAAAATACCTCAAATATTATCAAACAATTTAAATAACGGGTCGACGAACCCTAATGGCAGGACTTTCCTAACACCAGAAAATAATTCCATGGCCACAATATAACTCATGCTTGATTTAAAACATCTAAAAAAATTTAACCTGTTATAAAGTAACTAATTGCCAAGCAAGCAATTGATGATGGATGCTCCTCTCAGCAAAAACTAATTCTACAATTACTGAAGACTTTCCCTTTAAAAAGCCACAAACATTCAAAATATTTGCTTCTTAATGATGATGTTGGGGTATATTAATCAGGCCCGATCAATACGGTTTATAAATCATGCGAATTGCAGCCGGTAAGAAAGACCAAAGCAGGATAAACAAACCACAGCTTGCAAACCCCTAAACCTTGTTCATGCCTTAACAACATTCCCTTTTGGATGACGATCATGAGAAATTTAAGCTTTTGTATCACTGTGTTGATTGGTTGCACCATGGTAAGTGGTGCGGAAAAAATTACTGTTGAATGGCCCCAAGCCGCAGGGCCAAACGGTAACTGGCACAGTGCTGTTTCTGATGCACCCACCCATTGGAGCGTTGCCCGGGGTGAGAATATTCGCTGGCGCACCAAGTTGCCAAACGCAGGGCAGGGAGGAATTGCAATCGCAGGAGACAAGCTTTTTCTAACAACCTTTGTGGAGCAAGATGATAAAGCAAAGCGGCAGAGCAATAACATTCTTGGCCATGCTGTTGATCGAGGCACGGGAAAAATACTTTGGTCGGTAAATCTTCAAGGAGGCCGGGTTAGCCCTCAGTTATATGCATTCAGCGATTCCACTTCATGGTCTCCAATTTGTGATGAGAAATATGTATGGTTCTTTAACGCTTCAGGCGAGATGGGATGCTGGGATCATCAAGGGAAAGAAGTTTGGCGCAGGAGTTTCCGCACCCAGCCAGATAAGTATCCCTTCAATCGCCAAAGCGAACCGATTCTTTATCAAGACCTAATCATCACGGTGGAACCGATTACTAAAGATTCCCCAAGCTATGATGCGAAAAAAGATGATTGGAACTATTTGCATGGGATTGATCGATTTACCGGGAAGGTGCGTTGGATCGCAGAAGATTCGTGCACCTTTTATTGCACGCCCTGCTTTGGGCATTTGCCCGATGGTCGCCCTGCAATTGTGCAAGGTCGTGGCGGGCCTCATGGCGTTCCTGAAAAACCAATTGGCATCAGTATGACAAGCCTAGCCAAGGGTGAAGAAGGTAAAACCATCTGGCGTTTTACTCCCGAGGCAAAACCCGGCGCGCCTGTTGATGGCACTACATGGATGGCACTCTACACCAATGTGTGGGATTCGAAATATGTTTATTGGTTTCGCAGTGCGCCTGAAGAGAGCCATATCGTTCTTGATAGCGCTACGGGAAAATTAGTTCGTGAACAATCATTGGTCAAGCCTGTTGATATTAGGCTATGGAGCAACGAAAAGAAGAACTACGAATTAAAAGAGAAGGTAAGCCTTAGAGAAGTGGCGGACCCTGCGTTTCCACTTAAGGCAGGCGAGGTGCTTCATGTGTTACCCCAATGGCATACTAATGCTGTAGCGAATGGCTGGCATTGGTTTGTCTGCTCGACAAATAATCGCCGTAATGGTTATGCGCCGAAAGGCCATAGTGGCCCGCCTAACAGCCTTGGAAGAGTTCATGCGGAAAGTGGGAAGGTGGAGTATCTGCAACTGCCCGTAGGTGTTGAACGCAAAACGGGTGAAGCAGATCAATTCATTTATAATCGCGCATTGAAGACTAAAACCGTTGATAATCAAGGCCGTGAGATTGCTGATGAAGAACGCTCGCGAACCGATGGTTGGCAGGTGAATGCATTCTTCCCAACGCCCATCGTGCTTGGAGACAAACTTTATATCACCACCATGCTGGGCATTACTTATGTGATCGATACCAAGGCTGCGGTGCTGGATCAAAAGGCGATTATCGCAGTGAATGATCTTGGCCCCTTGGGCGATACCTGGAGCCTGAGTAGCCCTTCGTATGCCAAGGGAATGCTGTATCATCGTAGCGCCAAGGAATTGGTCGCAATCGAAAAGAAGTAAAGTTTATTATCTAAACGGAGATTGAAGGATGATGAAATATCAAATCCTGGTAGTGCTTATATTGCTGATAAAGCTTTGCACCGTTAGTGCAGCAGAACCCGGGCTCGTGATCGAGGGCAAAGAAGGAATAGGCAAAGGCCAGCACATTGTTTTTGTAACGGGTGAGGAGTATTACCGATCCGAGGAAGGGATGAGCATGTTTGCCAAGATCCTTTCGC
>CAZYAY010000228.1:0-2380 GCA_964646215.1 uncultured Candidatus Kuenenia sp.
AATTACCAAGCAAGGAACTTTGGCGCCTTTACCACGATTTTCAACAAGTCGCTGCATATCTCGACATCGAAACCACCGGCCTATTCGGTGGCGATATCACCACCATCGCCCTATACGATGGCGTTTCCATCAAACACTATGTCAATGGCGTAAACCTGCACGAATTCCCGAACGATATTCAAAACTATAAGCTTCTCATAAGCTACAATGGCAAATCCTTCGATATACCCTTCATTGAAACTTACTTTAAAATCCGCGTACCCCAAGCCCATATCGATTTACGATACCCATTAAAAAGCCTCGGCTTGCAAGGCGGCTTAAAAGGTTGTGAAAAACAATTGGGTATCAATCGTGATGAGTTGAATGATGTGAATGGTTACGATGCGGTATTGCTTTGGAACGAGTACAAAAAAAAGGGAGACAAAGCTGTTTTAGATACCCTGCTTGCTTACAACATTCAAGATACGATCGTACTGCATACCCTTATGGTGCATACCCACAATGAAAAGATAAAACCCACGCCCTTCGCAAAGGCATATACGTTACGAAAACCAGAACTTCCGGAAATTCCATTCAGGGCAGACTTCAACATTGTAAGACGGGTTCGGATGGGGTCGTTCGGATATTAGCGAATACATTGCTCGTGCAATCAAAAAGGGGAGAGCCAAATTTGGCCTCTCCCCTTAATTATTACTCAACTAACTTGTTGTACTAAACTTTCTGAGGCACGATAAAACCATCACGATAAGGCCTGGTAAGAAGGGCATTGGCCTCTGCATCGCTAGTGAACTTTTCGCTAGCAGCATCGAAATCTAACTTACGGCCAAGCTTATAACTCATGCCATCCAACTTAAGACCATTACCTTTGGTAAGATGTTCTTCCATCCTGCCAAGGGTTTCGTAAGCGTTCTTGTCATTGCCAAACGCTTTGGTTTTTTCAGAGAAAGAAACATCCTTGCCCAACCTGACTGAAAGGTTTGCAAGATGGCAACAAGCGCTTGAGTAGTGCCCTTCAAGAATTTCGGAATCAAGCAATTCGTGTTTACGGGAACGAACAGCCGAGATGAAATTTCCGAAGATGCCACCACCAATACCCCGCTTGGGAGCATCGATGGAAACAAGAGGTTCGCCCTTATCAGAACCTTTTTTGAAGAACTTGCCTCCTGCAACAGTACCATTTTCGAAGTGAAGGATGTTACCTACTTTTTCGCCCATGAAAGAATCAGTCTTCAAGCCACGAACTTCAAAAACTAGCATGGTCTGACCAAAGTCGAGGAAGCTGATTTGCGTGTTGGGAGTTTCGCCTTGATCCGTATAACCAAATCTGCCCCCGAGAGAAATAACAGATTTGGGAAGTGTGGCGTTGGGAATGAGCCAGCGGGCGATATCCATCTGGTGAACGCCCTGATTGCCTATATCACCGTTACCGAAATCCCAAAACCAATGCCAGTTATAATGAACAAAGTTTGAGTTGAATGGTCGTGAGGAAGCGGGCCCAAGCCAAAGGTTGTAATCAATTTCCGTAGGGGCACTGGAGTTATCCTTAATACCAATGGTGCCTCGTGGTTTGTAGCAAAGAGCCCGGGAGACAAGCAATTTGCCATAAGTTCCAGCTTTGACAATCTCAGCAAGCCTAGCCCAACTATCACTGGATCTGCTTTGGGTACCATGTTGAACCATGCGCTTGTTTTTGCGTGCGGTTTCAACAGCGATGCGTCCTTCATGAACATTATGGCTCATGGGTTTTTCGACATAAACATCCTTGCCCGCCTGACACGCCCAGATGGTCATGAGGCTATGCCAGTGGTTGGGGGTTGCGATGGAAACAGCGTCCACATTTTTATCAGCAAGTGCTTCGCGGATATCTTGAACAGTTTTAGGCGCCTTGCCTGTTTTGCCTTCAACATCCTTGACTCGTTTGGAAAAAGTCCGCTTATCGGGATCAACCAGGTAAGCGATCTCGACCCCTTTCAGCGAAACATACCCACCAACATGGGCAGAGCCTCTGCCATTCAATCCTGCAATCGCAACACGAACAGTATCATTTGCGCCCAGCACCTTGCCCGAAGATTTTGTACCCGCAATGGTAATAGTCGCTGCAACCGCAAGTGCCGCTTTGCCAAACTGCCTGCGATCTAATCTGCTCATGTTCATCTCCCCAAAATAATAGGTGTCATCAACAACCAGCCGAATTATTCAAACTTCCAGGCATCGTTGAAGAAACCTGCGGTTTTAACTTTGCCAGGAAACCGTGCATTAGGCGCAATGTTTAAATCGATCACCGCATAATCAGGCAACTTGGCAATCTGCCTTGCGTTGTTCAAATAATCATAATCCCTGAAAGTAAACCCGCTGTTAAGCACGACATACTTGCCTGGGT
>CAZYAY010000229.1:0-2359 GCA_964646215.1 uncultured Candidatus Kuenenia sp.
TGACGCTAACAGGGTTCTTTTCTGGGAAAGCCTTAGTGAAGATGACAAAGGCAGGCTTAAAAACGCTATCGAAAATAAAAATTATCATTCAAAAAATAAAGCTCTTCCAAACGCAAGCGTCCTACACATGTGGGAAATTCTTCATAACGAACCAGAAATTGTAGGGACGGTAAAGGCTGCTTTTCGGTTGGAGATAATATCTCGAAGTGATCGGGATGAATTGCTTCAAAAAATCGGGTGCGATGCTTCTCCAATCCAAGTTCAAAAGAAATCCCGCAGTGAGAAAAAACCTAGTTGGAATCAGAAAGAAGGAAAGCTTTATTTTAATAATAAAGAAATTCTTATAACCCAGCGCAGAACAAAAGTTTCTAAGATCCAAAATATTCTTCAACATTTTCAAGATCATGATTGGCCTGATGAAATCAAAAACCCATTGATAAAAACAAATTACCGAATTAAAGACGGAATTAAATATTTGAATGGGATCTCAAAGGTGATTCAGTTTTCCATAGCAGCAGGTGGCAATTACCTTTGCTGGAGCGTACGAAAATCGGATAACAAGTAATAAAACCTTACCTTAATTTTCAAACACCAAATCCCTACCCCCTTTCTGGGCGAGATTTCCCCCTACTTTTCCCCATGCTTTTCCCCATGCTTTAGTTTGATGCTTTTCAATTTAAACATCACAATGGCTATGAACATGTGGCACGGATGCCGCTGTACATTCTTACAACGGAGGACTTATGTCGATCAAGTTTCAAAAAATTTCCCCGGATGAAATCAAAGGTATCATTGATACCATGGATCCGGAACTTCGCACCAGTATGGGCTCTGAGGAGGCAGCTAAGTTTTTAAAAATCAGTCTCTCAACCCTTTACGGCTGGGTGAGCTACGGCTATCTAGAAGGCACCTATCGGAGGCGAGGCAAATACCTTGTTTTCTTGACAAGCCGGCTGGTAGATAAATTTTACAATGGCAAAGATTGGAGTTACCCATATCCATGCAAAACAAAAACTATTTAAGCATCAATGATAATTTGAAAATCATCCGTAGGGGCAAAAAGGGCATTTGGTCAGCCGACTTTAACATTGGCAATGACCATAAGCGTGTAAGCCTTAAAACTGTTGATCAGAAAACTGCCATCGAAATGGCTGAAAAAATGAGCCTTGAAATTGCCAAGGGTGATTTCAAGGCTCACCCTGCTAAGGTTTCTTTGGATTCCGGGGTTGAATTGTACCTAAGGATGGTTCAATCTGAAGAGCGCTCCCGGAAAACTATTGTGAAATATACACAGGTTTTAAAGGAGCTAAAAGGTTTGTTAAGCAAGAAAGGAGTCAATTATCTTTGTCAGATTGATTCATCTGATTTTGATGATTACCGGATTCATCGTAAAGCAATGTTAAGCGGAAAGACGGTTTATAATGAATGCGTAATCTTTAAGCAGTTCATGAAATTTTGCAAAAGTAGAAAACTGATTCCGGAGAACCCCATTGCAGAGTTACGGTTAAACAAACCAAAGGCTAACAAGAGAAAAGCACCATCCCAAGAAGAAGTTGCCAAGATGTTGGCTTCAGTATCAAAGGAAGACAAAATATTGATACTTTCTTTGGCAACCACCGGCATGCGTTCAGGAGAACTGCAAAGACTTCAAAAAGAGGATGTCGATCTCGCTGGGAACTGGATTCATATCGTGAGCCGACCTGGCCTTCCGACAAAGACCGGCCAAAGTCGAAAGGTTCCAATTCATCCTATTCTTCGAAAAGCCTTGGAAGACTACAAGCCACTTAAGAAGGCCAAATGGTTCTTCCCTGGCAAAGGGGGGAAGCAAGGATGGGCCAATGTAAAAAAGCTGAATGATCGTTTGCAAAAAACTTTGATCACGGCGGGTCTTCCTTCTGGAAGAATTGATGGCTACACAGTTCATAGTCTCAGGCATTTCATGGAATCCTTTGGGATCAACCATGGGGTTCCCCAGCGTGCTATGGACCTTTGGTTAGGTCATACTGGGGGAAAGAGCATGTCAGCAATTTACTACACGATGACCGATAAGGAATCTCAAGATTTTATGGCTCGTTTGGAGTTTTGCTTTGATTCTAATCCTTTAAGCAGGGAGGCATAATCATGTTCAAGAAAATGGTTATCGTTGGATTTTTTGGGATAATTGTCCTTGTTAACAGGGACAAATTAGGGACAACTTTTTGGGATAATTGGCTTACAAGTGCTGAAAGCGCTTTATTTATAGGCTTTGATAAGGCAGGCGAAAACCAAGCGGAGAGGGCGGGATTCGAACCCGCGGTACGATGTTACTCGTACGCCGATTTAGCAAACCGGTGCTTTCGGCCACTCAGCCACCTCTCCG
>CAZYAY010000230.1:0-2327 GCA_964646215.1 uncultured Candidatus Kuenenia sp.
ACCGACCGCCGTAGATACATCGTTGCTGATACCCCAGGCCATGAGCAATACACACGAAACATGGCAACGGGCGCTTCCACCGCGCAAATGGCTGTTTTACTGATCGATTCCCGAAAAGGGATTCTTCCGCAAACCCGCAGGCACCATCGCATTGTTACCATGATGGGCATCCGTCATATTGTGCTTGCTGTCAACAAGATGGATCTGATGGGGTTCGAGCAAAGTGTTTTTGATCGCATTGAAGCCGATTACCGCGAGTTTGCAAAGGATGCAAACCTGACCACACTGCAGGCGATACCACTTGCCGCGGTATCTGGCGATAATGTTTTAAAGCGCAGCGAGAACACGCCATGGTATAAAGGGCCGACGCTTTTTGATCACATGGATACGGTAAATGTGAGGGAAGTTGCAACCCGCGGGGCATTCCGTCTGCCGGTGCAATGGGTTAGCAGGCCGAATTTAAACTACCGCGGTTTTTGCGGCCGCATTGCCGAAGGAAGTGTCAGGACAGGCGATGCTGTAAGGGTATTGCCCTCGGGTAAAACCACCACCGTCAAGAGCATCGACTTTTTCGAAGATCAACTTTCCGAAGCCGAAGTTGGTGCTTCCATCACTCTGACTTTAAACGATGAAGTGGATGTAAGCCGTGGTGATCTTATTGTAACCACGGATCATCCGCCAGAAGTTGCGGATCAGTTTCAGGTGAAATTACTGTGGCTGACAGAAGAACCACTGGTTCCCGGAAGATCGTATTGGCTGAAGGTTCACGCCAAGGAAGTCAGCGCAACGGTGATGGAAATCAAGTATCGTGAAGATATCAATTCTGGTTCGCATCTTGCCGCCAAGGTTCTAAACCTTAATGAAATAGCGGTGGTCACCATAAGCACAACGCATCCTGTGGTGTTTGAGCCATACACGGTAAATCGAACGCTGGGCGGTTTTATACTTATCGACAAGTTAAGCTGCGCCACGGTTGGCGCGGGGATGATTGAATTTGCGCTCAGGAGATCCACCAACATACACTGGCAATCGCTGGAAGTGGGTAAATCCCAGCGTGCGTTATTGAAGAACCAGACACCCCGTTGCATTTGGTTTACCGGGTTATCCGGTTCTGGAAAATCGACAGTCGCAAACCAGTTGGAAAAAAAGCTGCACGCGGAGGGCAGGCATACCTACATGCTCGATGGCGATAATGTTCGCCATGGCCTGAATCGCGATCTTGGCTTTACCGATGCGGACCGGGTGGAAAATCTGCGCAGAGTTGCAGAGGTTGCCAAGTTGATGGTAGATGCGGGGCTTATTGTTCTGGTTAGCTTCATATCGCCTTTTCGTGCTGAAAGGCGTGCCGCAAGAGATCTGTTCGCGCCCGGAGAGTTCATCGAAATTCATGTCAACACCCCGATTGCAGAGTGCGAAAAGCGCGATGTTAAAGGCTTGTATGCCAAGGCGCGCAAGGGCGAGCTGAAAAACTTCACTGGCATCGACAGCCCCTACGAGGCGCCGGAAAATGCCGAGATGGTGATCGATACCAGCATTAAAAGCCCCGAAGAATGCGCCATGGCCATATGGAGCTTGATCGAGGGGAAATAACCTTCATCTTATTTGCGCTTTAATCCGCGAGCATTTTCTTGACGGTGGGTTCAATAGCTTCAGCCCAGATGAAGTATCCCTTTTCCGAAAGGTGCAAAAAGTCTGGCATAAGTTCCTTGGGCAGGCTTCCATCCTTTTCAAGGAATGAATCTTTAATATCTAGATACACGACTTTCTTGCCATCTTGAAGCTTCGATATTTCTTCGTTAAGTGCGGTGATGCGTTTACGGAAATCGTTGTTGGGTTTCTGACCCCGTGGGAAAACACCAAGCAAAAGCACCTTCGCGGCAGGCACTTTTTTCTGCAATGTTTCTACGATTGCTTTTACGCCTTCTGCAACATCCCCGGGCTTGTCGTTATGTAAACCAAAATTATTGGTGCCTATCATCACGACAAAAAGTTTGGGTGTGATGCCATCGAGTTCGCCGTTGGTGATTCGATAAAGTACATTCTGCGTGGTATCGCCCCCGATGCCAAAGTTGAGAGCTTTGATTGGTTCGAAGTGTTTCTTCCATGCTGCATTATTGCCCCAACCCTCGGTGATGGAATCTCCGAAGAACACAACATCAGCATTGCCCTGCTTTGCGCGGGCCAGATTTTTCTCATGCTTTTGCTTCCACAAGGCAATACTCATCCAGCCATAATCCTTGTTTCTAGGCGCAGGCTTGAATGTGTCTTCTGCCAAAAGAATCGAGGTTGAAACAAGAAGAAGGGATAGGATTAAAATGCGTTTCATG
>CAZYAY010000231.1:0-2311 GCA_964646215.1 uncultured Candidatus Kuenenia sp.
GGGTTCGAAAGAATTCGCGCCAACGATGTCACCAAGGCTGCTGTCTGGTTTGCTGCTTCGCTGGAGAACAACAGTTACAACTTGATTAAAAGACTTCGCATGGGCGCATTGATGGATAGCTTCATTTGGATTCGTTCTTATGTTGTACATGATCAAGGAGTGCAGGGGTGCCAGTGGTCTCCTTCGGGGGAATATTATCTAAGTTATGGCGAAGACAAATCGATCAGGGTGCATGACCCGAAAATATTCCCCACCAGCTTGAAAAATCCCACCACGGTGGATGAGTATAACTTTCCCGATTCCTTTAATGCAGGTTTGCGCAATGTCTGCTTTCTAGACGACAACCGGATTCTAATTTTAACCACGGATAACAACCTTCATGTCTGGCATTGGGAAAAAACCAACGAAAAGAAAGAAAAACGAGATATCAGACAGATTGCATCAGGAATCAAAACAATTGCTCTTGATTCTAAAAACCAATCCATCGCCTTTGCCAGGGGAAGTAAATTATTTGTCGATCGCAAAGGCATCGAAGGCGACAAATTACAAGAAACCTTTGAAATAGAAACCAGCATAGGAACCATTGATCAAATAACCTTCACTCCTGATTGCACTGGAATTATTGCAAGGTCTGAAACTGAAATCATCCATGTCATACCGGGTGGCAAAGTTCAAAAGCTTGATGGAATCGAAGGTGATCTCAATTGCATGGCGATAAGCCCCGATTCCCTCACCCTCGCTGCTGGCGATGCCAACGGAAAAATAAAAGTCTGGCAGTTCGAAAATCAGAATTTCATCCTCAAGCATTCCCTTTCACAAATGGATTCCATCCTTTGCCTGGCTTTCAGCAAAGATTCAAAATTACTTGCAACAGGCGGGGTTGATAACCATGCTGTGGTTTGGAATGTTAGCAACGGTGGCTTCAAATATCAGATTCAACACGATGGCGATGTCACATGCCTGGCCTTCTCAACCGATCCACAATGGTTGATCACAGGCTCGGATGACAACACAGTGCGGGTTTTTTACAAAGAAACAGGAAGGCCCTCCAGCAGTAATCTTGTTTACAACGCCACCATGCGATTTATTACACCCCACCCACGGGTACCATTGCTGGTTGCAGGTGGGGATGACAACACTTGTGTGCTGTGGGACATGCAACCTAAGAACCAGGTATCTATCCCACTCGATAAGAAACTGGATCAATTTATATTTGGTAAGGAAGGGGGCGCTTATTATCGTAATGGCCCCAAGATTACCTACGCACCCACCAAATCAATTACCAAGACTTTTAATGAAACCAAGGGAAGATATTTGGACTTTAACGAACGCGAATTCAAAAAATCAGAACAGATCATTCATGAAAACGCACTTTCCATGGCTGAATTCGGCCCCGGGACTTTGGTAACTCTTGGGAAAGATGGCGCAGTTGATGCATGGGACAGCGAGTCGGGAAAAAAGCAAAAGATTCTACAGCGACCCATGATCGAAAACCAAAAAATCAGCATCAAAGGCTCGTCTGTTGGAAAATTTTTCCTGCTGGAAATACCTATTGGCGATGGACGAAAAAAATATGAGCTCTATTCTCGCAGCGGAAAACAAATCGACTACAGTGAGTTAAACAACAGCAGCAGCATCACCTTTAACGAAGATGATTCCCAAATTGCTTTTGGTGATTTCGATGGCTCCTTATCTGTATTCAAAATTACAAATGAATCTTTAACTAAAAAAACTGTCTTCAAAGACGCGCATAAGGGCGCAATAGCAAGCATGGCGTTTTCCAAGGATGGAAAATTCATCGCCTCGGGTGGGGAAGATATGTTCCTCAGGCTTTGGGACATCAATTCCAAAAAAATGCACTGGGATAAAGATCCCAAAGATCCCCAACATGCCGCCAAGATTACCTCACTTGTAATTGATACTAAAAACGGAAAAATTTTATCTGGTGGAGAAGATAATACTCTTCGGGTTTGGGACCTCGCTGATGGCAAACCATTCAATGAGGCAATGCTTCACAATAGCTCTGTTATTGGAATCAAACTCTGGGAGGGTGGCAAAGATTCGAAGATAAAAATAATCGCCATTACTTTGTCCTCGGAAGGGGCTGTTTATTTCTGGGATTTATCCTCTGGGCAATTGCTCGCGCCACCTTTGCTGACACCAAGTTATCTCGTAGTCGATTTTGGAATTCTTAATGATTGCACCAAGGATCCGGTTGTTTTATTTGCTGGATCATTTGGCACGATGATGGTCAAGCGCCTTCAAGCCGCCCCTGAAAAATTCACCCCGGAGCAACTTCGTAAATTTGCTG
>CAZYAY010000232.1:0-2274 GCA_964646215.1 uncultured Candidatus Kuenenia sp.
CATTATTATCACGCAGCTTAGTTCCTATCTTACAAGAAGAATGCGGCAAAGGCGATAATGTTTTAACCCGTTCTCCATGGATGATGGCAAACAGGTTCTATTATGAGCTTGTCGAAATCTTGTCATTTTTGTCAATCAGAAGCAATACTTCGTAAATTTTTGGTCGATGGGTTGACTGATGGGAGCAGTTTGCCTTACTAGTTGAGATGTGAGTATTTAAATAGACTCCGAAAACGCATTGTTTTAAAGTTAATGATTGACTGACTTTATCCCCGGAGGTGAGAGATGAAAAGAATTCTAGGAATAGCAATGGTGCTTGGTTTGATGGGTGCGTTGACGGTAATGGTAGGTTGCTCTAAGACAAAGGAAAAACCACTAACGGAAAAAGTAGAAACCCAAAAAACAGACAAAAAGGAAGAATCTATCGCAAAGGAAGTGAAGCCCGGGAAGGTCGATGTTATTGATCTTGGCGAAGGCGTGAAACTTGAAATGGTTCTAATACCAGCGGAAAAATTTATGATGGGTCACACCAAGAAAGAAATAGAAGACTTCGAGGGTGATTGGCGGGAAAGCCTTAAAAAAGCCACGAAGAAAGGATGGATTGAATTGATAGATTCGCTTGTGAGCGATCAAGGGAAGCAGCATGAGGTAACGCTGACGAAGCCATTTTACATAGGCAAGTATGAAGTAACGCAGGAGCAATATGAAGCAGTGATGGGCAAGAATCCTAGTACAATCAAGGGAGCAAGGTTGCCCGTAATAGATGTATCGTGGGAAGATTGTCAGGATTTCATTAAGAAGTTGAATTCGAAGACGGATGGTGGTTATAGGCTTCCCACCGAGTCTGAATGGGAGTATGCGTGCAGGGCAGGAACTACAACAGCGTATTCGTTTGGAGATAAGATCACACCCAAGGATGCAAATTATAATGAATCAAAGACCCGTAAACCGGTGGCAGTAGGAAGTTACAATCAAAATGCTTTTGGTCTGTATGATATGCACGGTAATGCATTTGAGTGGTGTGAGGATTGGCATGGGGAGTATCCATTTGCGGCAATAGATCCGAAGGGCCCAGCAACTGGAAAACACCGTGTATTGCGGGGCGGTTCTTCCAACAGCGCTGCTTTTGACGCTCGTTCTTCCGCCCGGTACTTCAGCATGCCGTGGTTTCGGTACAACAGCATTGGGTTCCGTTTGGCGAAGGATAAATAATTACTTTTTAGCTCCTTTACTCCTTATTGCTTCTGTATTTAAAGAACATCCCTGAAGGGCATTTCTTTGATTGTCTTGCCTATCGCAATTCGAACTTGTTCTTAACAGAGGTTAATTCATGGCAATTGGAATTTATCAAAGGGTGTCATCCATTCAGCAAAATATGCGGTCATAAGAAGCTGATTTAAAATGTTGTTTGGTACTCTGACAAAGCAACAGGCACCAATTTCAACAGAGAAGGCTGGCAAAAAAATTAGAGATTGACATTTCTGTTGACAAAATCAAGGAATTGGTCGTTTGGCGGCTAGACAGATTATGCAGAACTGCTGGCGAAACAATTTCTTAGTTAGATCGTCTTGAATCATTAGGATTTAAGTTTGTTTCAAGGAGAATGTGGCCAAGGCGATAATGTTTTAACCCGTCCTCCATGGATGATGGCAAACGGGTTTTATAATCACACTATAATCATTTAGCAATTCCGCTTATTATTTTAACTCTTTGATTCTGATCCTACGGTATTCCATTTGACCACGATCAGCTTCAAGGCCGATGGGGCCTGTCATTGGTAGTTCGTTTGGAAATTTTAATTCTTCGCCATTGCAGGTGCAGGTTGCGACTTTTCCTTTTACAATCACTTCGATTTCGTTCCAATCCTGTGCCTTGTACTTCTTCAAATCTTTGTAGGGGCCAGCAACAAGGTAATCCCTGCATTGTAGTTGTGGCTTGCGGATGAAGACGCCGCTGTCTGCGTTTACTTCAGCACGAAATTCCAACTTCAAATGGAAGTCGGTTGGGAATTCCTGCACAGTCCACATTTGCGCAGTGCCCTTGCCAGGATTAACGATGATTTTGCCATCTTTTGCGGAGTAACGGCCATCGCTTGCATTGGCTTTGCCATCGAAGGCTGGGCCATTGCTGTAGCGCCATCCGGTTAAATCTTTGCCATTTAGCAAAAGCTTGAATCCTGGTTCGAGAACGAATCCAGCGTCTGCTTGGGATATTGCAAAGCTAAGGGTTAAAGTAATAAGAGTTGCGTTCATCGGTCTGGTTCTCCTGTTGGAA
>CAZYAY010000233.1:0-2247 GCA_964646215.1 uncultured Candidatus Kuenenia sp.
TTATCAAGCCATCCTTGAAACTACAAGTGGCTTGTTCCACCCCATCAATGTTTGCAATGATATTGTATGCTGCAAAACTACAAGCCTTGCAATCAAGCCCAACCACTCCAATTTCAATTTGAACCAGATTTTCTTTTGCCACGCTTGAAAGAGGCTTGATTCCAAAGGTGCTGTTGCTTGCGGTACGGAGTTTGTTGTCAAGGTTGGTGATGATTTGCTCGGGTTTGGCTTTTGGGAAGAGCTTTTCAGCATCGAAAACAAACACGCCTTCCGCATGTTTGAAATCGATTGATTCTAGTTTGATGTCGGTCCATTCATCGGTAATTTTCCGGAGGTCTTTTTCTCGGTCGGGAGAGAAAACTCCAAACAGGCGGACCTTGGTTTTTGTTTCTTCCGCATGAACATTCATGGCTATGAGTAAGAAACCCATAGTCATAGCGGTCTTCATTAATGCATTTGAAATAGTCATGATTTTAGGCCTGGATAAAATTATTAGCGGGTCTGAAACATTTCGCTTTGTACAAATTCTTGCAGCAGGGTTCGAACGCCCGCTTTGTTTTTCATGGTGGCTTCAACTAGGTTTGCAATTTGATCCCTATCGCTAAAAGCAATGGGTCTGCCTGTGCTATACACTGCAAATTGCTCCAACAGATTTTTCAACAATCGCTCGGGATTTGCTGCAAGAATCGCTTGCAACTCTTGTATATCTTTGAACTGCTTATCACCCAGCATTACACCCGAAGGATCAACTGGTTGCCCTAGTTTGAACTTGATATTGATGAACGGATCAATCGGCCCACGTTCTGGTTTATCGCCTTCGCCTATGGAACGATAGCGGGTTCGGAATCCCCCAATCACATCAAAGGATTCGAGGGCAAAACCAGGTGGATCAAACTTGGCATGGCATGAAGCGCAAGAAGAATCCGCACGATGTTTTGCGAGCTGTTCGCGTATGGTGGTTGCTCCTTGAACATCTGGTTCGACTGCGGGAGTATTTGGAGGGGGCGGATCGGGCCGTTCTCCAAGAATGCGTTCGAGAACAAAAGCCCCGCGTGGCACAGGCGATGTGGTTGTGCCGTTGGCTGTTACTTTCAAGATTGCGGCCTGGGTCAGAAATCCTCCGCGGGGGCAATCTTTTGGTAAGGGAACTTTTCTAATCTCAGCACCGCTAACACCATTAATGCCATAATGTTTGGCAAGCTTTTCGTTAATCATGACAAAGTCAGACTTCACGAGGTGCGATGCATCCAGATTTTTATCGATGAGTTCGCGGAAGTAGGCCCGGGTTTCTGCAACCATGGAGTCCTGCAAATAAGGGTTCGCTTCTGGATACAACGCACGGTCAGGATCGTTGGCAGCAATCTGCCTAAGCTTTAACCATTGGCCTAAAAAGTCTTCGATAAAACGCTGCGAGCGAGAATCTTTTAATAGCCGATCAACTTCCCCACGCAGTGCTTCCTTGGATTTTAACTTCCCGGTAGCCGCAAGTTCAAGTAGTTGGGCATCGGGCATTGAGTTCCAGAAAAAGTACGATAGACGGCTTGCAAGAGCATAATCATCAAGCTTGTTTTCTGGTTCTACATGGTAGAGGAAATCAGGGGAACATAACGCTGCCCGGTAAGCCCAACGCATTGCAGTTTCAAAACAATCGCCCGCTTTTAAACGCTCCTCTACCCGAGCGACATATTCTTTGCGAACATCATCTGAAACTGGCCTGCGGAAAGCTTTGGGAAGAAAAGAAGCCAAAAGGCGATCCGCATCTTTCAATGGGTTTTCACTTTGCACCGTCCAGAGCCCGGTAACAAGATCAGGCCGGTTTTTCCCTGCGCCTAACTGTCTGATTGCCTTTCGCTGAGGCGGCCTTACCTCTTTTTGGTCAGCTTGCTTGAACTCTGTGAGGGGAAGATCGCCATACAAAGTCTGATGGCTTTTTGGAGGCCATACGCTGTGCAACGGTCCTTCGATATCAAGCCAGTCGCAAGCTATTCCCGGGCCGGTGAAGGCCATTGCCCGGCCTTTTCTTGAGTAATTTGCAACTGGTGCTAGTGAGGCGGTGTTGAAACCAATGATCTCGTTGTGATTCAACCAAGTGGTTAATTCGTGTTCCTTGGATTCAAGGGAAGGGGCGTTATAATAACCCAATACATAACTGGGATGCTGGCCACCACGACCATCGCCTGTAAGTTGCACAACCGATAACCGCGCGGCTTCCGTACCACGAGAAGGAAGTACCTGACCCTTATCCCA
>CAZYAY010000234.1:0-2244 GCA_964646215.1 uncultured Candidatus Kuenenia sp.
CGTTTGGGAGCTGCGCCCAGCCACATATCGTAGTCAATGCCTTTGGGTGGTTCGCTATCAGGAACTGCGGGTATTTCTTTTTGGCGGTCAGTTTCCCAGGATCTTGCGAAGATGGGTTTGCCTATATTTCCCGCTTTGATGTATTCGACTGCTTCTTTGAGGAAAGCTGCGCTGCGGGCCTGTGTTCCCATTTGCACAATACGATTGTACTTGCGGGCTGCAGCCACCATGGTCTTGCCTTCGAGGATATTATGGCCATCGGGCTTTTCGACATAAACATCTTTTCCCGCGATGCAACCGTGGATGCAGGGTAGGGCGTGCCAGTGGTCGGGGGTTCCAATCACGAAGGCATCGATTGATTTATCATTAAGAATGTCTTGGTAGTTGATGACAAGCTTGGGTTCTTTTTTTGTTTTCTCTTTGATCTCTGCGCCTTTTCGAAGTCGTACTGATTCATCGAGATCAACGATGTGGGTAACTTCGACATCGGGTTGCGCCGCGAAGTTTGCGAGGAGTGAGCCACCCTGGCCACGCACGCCAATGCAAGCGACCCGGATTTTATCATTTGGCCCAGCAACTGCATTGTTGGATTCTGCAATGAAATACCCTGTTGATAAAGCTGCGGTGGTTTTTATGAAGCTTCTTCGACTTTGAGATTTCATAATTAAAGCTCCTTGAATGGGAGGTATCAAATCAGGCAGGGATAAGGATAGTAAACCCCTGAAAGGTTCAAGGATCAACAAAAAAGTGCAGGGTAATGCTTATTGTGATTTTAAAACAGTTCGCGGATGGGGATGCCGTTGTCGAGTAAGTGCTGCGGTCTGCCATTGGGATCGTTAATGGTGGTCGATGGATTGATGTTTAAGGATTTATAGAGAGATGCGAAAATATCTTGGAAGGTTACAGGGCGTGCAACAACCCTTGCGCCATGATGATCGGTGGCGCCAATGATCTGGCCCCCTTTAAAACCGCCACCCGCAAGAAGTGCAGGGCTGACTTCGGGCCAGTGGTGTCTGCCACCGGATTTGGGATCAATGCGTGGCGTTCTGCCAAATTCACCCCAGACTACAATCGCAACATCATTCAACATGCCCCTATCTTCAAGATCGGTGATAAGCGCATGGATAGCATTATCAACGATGGGAAGAAGTTGTTTCATGCGTGGAAAATTACCTTCATGGGTATCAAAGTCGCTGAATGAAACGCTGACACAGCGAACGCCTGCTTCAATCATGCGTCGTGCCATGAGGAGTTTTTTTCCTGCGTTGCCATCTTCGCTGGTTGTGGATCGTTTGGGTTCATTCAGTGGGTAGGAATATTTGGCAACAGTGCCTGGAGATTCTTTTTCAAGATCCATGGCGTTGGCGAGTTTACCTGAAAGGATGATTCCCACAGCTTGTTGGGTAAAGCGATCAAGGGCATCCATCGAACCTGAAGCATCGAGGGATTTGCGGGATGCATCGAAGCTTGAAAGTAGCTTGGTGCGATCGCTGACAAGGTCGGGGGTCAAGCCTTCAACCAGGTTGAGTTGGACTGCGTGTGCTTTACCGCGTTTCGCGAGTTCGCCCTTCATACCTGATTCGAGTTCGCGTGTAAAGAGGTGGGAAATGTCAGGTCTGAATGGTGTAAAAGTGGGGCCGAGGAAACCTGGGCGGGCGCTATTTCGCACCTGGGGTCTGCCTTGCATGATATCAACGAAGGCAGGCGCCTTATCGGTTGGTGAGCCTTGAAGTTTTGCAAGCACGGAACCAAAAGCGGGTCTGCCACCAATGTTTGATTGGTCTTTTGCAGCAAAGCCTGACTGGCATTGAAAACCATCGTGGGCACCAGCAGAGCCGATAAGTGAGCGTACAAAAACGCACTTGTCTGCGATTTGGGAAATCTTGGGAAGTAGTTCACCAACCTGCAAGCCAGGCACATTGGTAGCGATGGGTTTGAATTCGCCCCGGATTTCAACAGGTGCATCGGGTTTAAGATCGAACATATCTAATTGCGGTGGCCCGCCATCGAGATGGATGTTGATCACTGCTTTGTTGGAAGATTGAATACCTGCAACAGCTTCGGCCTTGAGCAGATCGACGAGGGAAAAGCCAGACAAGCCCATGGCGCCTGCGGAGAGAAAGTGCCTACGGCTTGATTTTTGATTGTAGTTGCCAAAAATGGAAAGCATTGATTAATCCGGGTGGGAAACTGCACGGTTTGCTTAATGAATTAATTCTACCTTAGGAATGCGATTGGATCAAG
>CAZYAY010000235.1:0-2236 GCA_964646215.1 uncultured Candidatus Kuenenia sp.
CGAAAAAAGCTTGAAACTCTACTCCAATTGGTGTGGAAGCAAAACGAAAAACAGCTTCGCGACGAAATAAGACCAATCATTGAAAACAACTTACAATTGGTTGGATTGAAGGGTGAGGGCGCTTTTGGCGAAATTGCCCGACGAAGATTGGTCGAGGAATTTCTTGACCGCATTATTGAACAGGGATACCTGAATTACTCCGAATTACGCGATATGATTTCAAGAAACCACCTCAAACTTGAAGATGTCAGAGATGCTGCATCATTCTTGAAAGGTGACGCACTTCTGACTTTGGACGAAAATCTTTCCGTGCAATTGGATGGGATATATAGGCGCAGCGATTTCTATCTCCGCTGGCTTGAAAAATCTACCGCTTTAAACTTCGGCACCGCGACGGGCAGAACCCTCACCAAATTTATTACCCTTCCCTTTGGTGGTTCTTTTTTACTCATCGAATCTGCTGATCTAATCAATGATAAAATCTCGGGCAATCGCATTTCTGATTTAAGCAGGACTTTGGCTTTCATCATTCTTGGCATATTCTTTTTTTGCGTGATCAACAATGTTGCCTTCCGAACCTTTGTGTTGGATTGCCTTTTACTCTTCTGGAAAACAGCCAAGTTTATCTTCTACAAAATCCCTTCAACCTTACTTACCTGGAATCCGTTCTTGTTGATATGGAAAAGCATGCCGGTACAAATAATATACTCCCTGATTCTTAAACCCCTTTTATTCACAGAAGCAATCGCCCTCTGGTTACCAAAATCCTACCCGTACCATGTTGGCGAAATTATTTTATTCATCGGGTTCACCTTGCTGCTTAATTCAAGGCCCGGAAGATTACTTTCCGAATTTGCAATCTCTAGCATGATAACTTTGGCCAAACTGATCCAAGATGGATTAATTTCCATCCTCTTCACCATCATGGTCCAAAGCTTTAAGAAAACCATTGAAGGGCTGGAATTTATCCTGCAATGGGTAAATGATTGGCTAAGGCTGAGAGGCAGGGCCAAACCATGGAAGGTGGCACTGCGCGGCATGCTTGGATTACTTTGGTCGCCAATTGCATTTTTCCTGCGTTTTTACACGGTCGTTTTGATAGAACCAGGAATCAATCCGATTAAATTCCCCATTTCTTCGGTCGCAGCTAAATTCACCTATCCCATCATAATCCCGCTCACTCCAGAAATCGTCCAAATCTTTTCGCCTTTTGTTGGCGATGTGATGTCCAACTTATTCTTCGGTACCACCATCTGGCTATTCCCAAATTTATTCGGATTTCTTTTCTGGGAAACCAAGGAAAACTGGGGTTTATATAGGGCAAATAGGCCCCAATCACTAAGGCCGATGGCTGTGGGAACCCATGGCGAAACCATTCCCCAGCTTCTTAAATTAGGTTTTCACTCCGGGACCATTCCAAAGCTTTTCATGAAATTACGAAAAGCCGAGCAAGAGGCAGTTTCACGAAGTGATTGGCGAAAAGCAAGAACGCTCAGGCTTGATTTGCAAACCATCAAGGAAAGACTGGCACGCTTTATTGAACGTGATCTGCTCATACCAATGCAACAGAACAACAAATCGTTTGTTAAGCCACTGCGCGTTTCAGAAATTTCCCTGGGGCTTAATCGTATTGAAGCTGAAATGACGGGCATGGATGATAACGGCTACGCATCGTTTAAAATATCTCTGGAGTTGATTGATGGAATGCTGATGGGAAGTGTTTCCAAACCGGGTGGAACCCTTGCTTTAACCGAGCAGCAAAACAGATGCCTAAGCTTGGGAATCGCAGGGTTGTATAAGTTTGCAGGGATTGAAATTTCCAAGGAACAAGTTGGCAGCAACCTGCCTAGCTGGGTGACTGATTGGAAAATATCCGAAGGAAATCTCGTACTCTTTTCAGAAAACCAAGGCTCGATTGTGGTACCCATTAATACTGGGGAACCCCAACCAAAACTTCAGTTTAAAAAATCAGAAACCCCCTGCACTCTTGATAGCCTCGATGCTGAACGACTTTTATTCGGTAGACAACCACTCACCTGGCAGGAGTGGTCTGATGGGTGGGATCGATCTGCAAACAATCTTTATGTCTGGCCTCTTTATCATGCAGGAGTTGAACCAGATATCGTAGGAAACTCACCGGAGAGAATTCCGTTTGATACAATCAAACGATGGCAGGAAACTCCTGAAATGGCAGATCTAAACCAAGGTTACAAGTCTGTTTAAATACTTATTTCGC
>CAZYAY010000236.1:0-2215 GCA_964646215.1 uncultured Candidatus Kuenenia sp.
GGTTTTTCGATCTCAATTTTTTCAGCAAGTGATCGATGAAATAGCCAAAGTTTCTCACCCCAATCTTTGCCGGTGTCGTAAAGCTTTTCGCATTTTTCGCATTGGCACGCACGAAAACCATCAGGTTGGCCGATGTCAACCGCCCTAAATCCTTTGTTTAACGCGCTGACCATGTCTTCGTAAATCAGTTTTTGAACATCTGGGTTGGAAATGCAATATTGTGCGTTGCCTGGTGCGGTTGCAGTCCGCTGGCCGTTGATAAGTGCGAAATATTCAGGGTGGGTTTCTCCATATTTTTCTCTAGGGACCGCCCTTTCGTAAGTGTGTCCTCCAAAAAGCGTATCTACCATTGGAAAACGGTTGTGGGCGATATCGTAAAAACTTCCCCGGGCGGGATGAGCGGTGTTGAACTCCAATGAAGGTGTTTTAATAATATCGAGGTTTGCTGGGACGGTGATGGAAGAGATTTTTAAATATTCAAACGCGGGAGATTTTAGCAGATCAATTCTAGCGGAAGCTGAAATTGCCTGTGAGGGGCCAAGGTCGGGATAAAGAAAGCGTGTGCCGGCATATTTTTGCAGAAAATCTACAACGCCCTTTGATGTACCAAATCGGTCCCAGGAAGGGCGGCGTGGTTCGATGGGTTTTGAAGGTGCTGGTTCATCACGCCCTGCGATGACCACGTTGTTCGCAATCACCTTGTGGAAATATCCCCACCCATTTAGCTTTGAAATATCAATTCCATGGTCCTTAGCGTAAATTGTATTCCCAAGGTAGATTGCGGGTTTTGTGGTGTCATGTGAACCTTCGGTGGCTATTGGGATGATAAAACCATTTGCCTGAAATGCGGCCTGCATTAGTTTTGCGGTTTGGTGTAATCCTTCATTTATTGAGGGTGATGCGCTACCTTTTGGGATTACAATTTGATAACTGGTTTTGCTGGATGATGCAAGTATGATCTCTGCACCAAAACTTTGGGGTTCTTTAATAAACATCATCAGAATGGTGCAAGTTGTAAATCGTATCAGTTGATTTGTGTTTGTTTGCGAAAACATTTTCATTTCCTGATTATCTATTCTTGGTCTTGTTTAAAAGTTGGAAGTTACTGTTTTGTGGACGAGGTTTTTCTAATTAGGTGCTGTATGGAAAGCACCGCCTCTGAAATCATTTTTTCACCAGCATCGGCTGCTAAAAAACTACATTCTGCCGCCCCATATCCACCTTCTTTAACAGCCTTTACCGTTGGAATGTAAACAACAAAGGGCGAGCCTTTTCCATGATATGCCAATCCTAAAATCAAAGTGTTCTTGATGGGTGATTTTGCAGTCAATTCGATTTGATGGCTGATGAATGGTTCGCCAGGAATCGCCACCAATGCCAAGTCATTGTTGATAACAATGGTGAGAATTCCAACGTTGCTAGTATTTGTACCATTGCGGTGCGCAAGTTTTAGTAAGCTTTCTTTTATCAGTATGGTGGTGGGTTCTGTTTTTTGTGTTGTCTTAAGGCTGGATGCGATTTTTAAGGCCCCCTTGGCCAAAGATATCCCTGCCATGCGAGCAATGTTGAATCTGTTTTCGCCTTTTAGATTGTGAAGGTCGTAAGGGTCAAGATCGCCTTGCGCTCCTTGAAGAAACATGCCCATGCAATCTTCGCCCAACTCTTGTTCGATCTGGTCAACCATCGCGCCAGGGAAATCTCGTGAAACCATGCCCGCACTCATGGTAGCTACAGGATGGCATGCATATTGAACCATGAGTGCCCTAGGTTTACCTGCAAGGTCATCGATGCGGATTACGCCTACAGTAGGGTCAACCGGTTTGGTGGGGCGCCTATCTGGGTTTTCCCAAAATGCCACAACGCTTCCATCGTTCCGGACAAGCCGCCTATTGTGTGCCATGTAGGCGCTTTCAAATTCGCCTTTTCCTGAAACAAGTCTGGCTTTGAATAGATTGTTCATCGCCTTGCCGATGGCTGATATTATTTTGTTTTCTGTATCTGCATACCAAGGGTCGGAAGATAAACCAGGCCAATCGATGGTAGTTGCCGGATCTTTTCCGTTTCTTGTCCAATCGGGAGAGAAGGGCGGCTTGATTAAAAGTCCGCGCGGAGCCATTGCTGCATGCGTATGTGTCGCGCAAAGAATTACATGGTCAACGCCCCATTTTTTTTGAGCCTCTGTAATCACTTTGAGGGAAGAGAAAACAATTAGATC
>CAZYAY010000237.1:0-2199 GCA_964646215.1 uncultured Candidatus Kuenenia sp.
TGGAACGCAGTCCATGGGCTTTTGCTTTTACTTTCTTCCCCCAACTCCCAACCCTGTTTTCAATGCCTTCAAGCCCACCCACTGCGCTGGGTGGGGTCTGCCTTAACTCGCATCATTCAAAAACAATCGACCCATGGAACGCAGTCCATGGGCTTTGAAGCCATTCACCAACCCAAATCAAGATGTGTTTTGATTCCGTGTCTGTGCTTCTGTCTTCATTCCGTGTTATTTCGTGTTAATCCGTGGCTAGTCTTCTGCTTTCTTGCCCATCCGTCGCTTGCGCTTCCAGCTCTATATGCCTGATGCTGCTGGGGGATTAAAATAGACTCCAAGAAAGCCTTGCTTTAAAGTTAACTTGCTACTGTTTGACTTTCTCCTTGAGATGTGAAATGAAAAGAATACTAGGATTAGCCATGGTGTTGGTTTTCCAGGGCTCATTATCTGTTAGGGCACAGGAAGTTAAGATCGGGAATGTAGCTGACCCCGCACCGCTCCCCAATATTCTTTTTATCCTTGCTGATGACCTCGGTTATGGCGATGTTGGTTGCTACAATAGTGAATCAAAAATTCCCACGCCCCATCTTGATCGATTGGCACTCGAAGGAATGCGCTTTACCGATGCGCACTCTCCTTCCACGGTTTGCACCCCTACCCGTTACAGTTTGTTAACTGGACAGATGGCGTTTCGCATTAACTATCGTAATGTGTTTAGTGGCATTGGTGGGCCTTGCCTTATCAAAAACAATCAACTTACTTTGCCGCAAATGCTTCGTGAGCGTGGTTACTCTACAGCCATGACGGGTAAGTGGCACATCGGTTTATCCTTTCTTGACCAAGGCGGTAAGCTAATTACAAAGCCCGATCTCGAAGGCGTCAAGCTTGTTGACTACTCTCGTGCGATTTCAGATGCACCCATTCACCGTGGATTCGACCGCTTCTTCGGCACCGCATGTTGCCCCACTACGGATTTTCTTTATGCTTATATCGATGGTGATCGTATTCCCGTTCCACCTACCAAGTTGCTTGATAAAACGAAACTTCCCAAGCATGCTTACTCGGTGGATAATCGTCTAGGAATGGTTGCACCCGATTTTAACCTCGAAGAAGTGGATATGGTATTCTTGAAAAAGAGCCGAGAATTCATGGAATCCCATGTGTTGCGTTCTCCCAGGAAGCCCTTCTTTCTCTTCCACTCAATGCAAGCCGTTCACCTGCCATCTTTTCCCGCGCCCCAATTCAAAGGAATTACCAAAGCCGGGCCTCATGGTGATTTTATTCATCAGCTTGATCATATTGTTGGCGAACTCATGAAGACTCTCGAGAAACTAGGCGTGGCAGATAACACTCTGGTTATCTTTACCAGCGACAACGGGCCTGAAACTACCAGTGTTGTTCGCATGCGCGCTGATCATGGCCACGATGGAGCAAAACCATGGCGTGGCGTAAAGCGTGATCAGTGGGAGGGTGGGCACCGCGTACCTTTTCTTGTGCGCTGGCCTAACAATATTGCTCCTAACTCTTCTTCCTCGCAGACTATTTCGCTTACCGACATCATGGCTACATTTGCTGCGCTGACAGGTGCAATGCTTCCAAACAATGCTGCTGAAGATAGTTTTAACATCCTTCCAGTTCTTCTCGGCAAAGCTGGTCGCAAACCGATTCGTGATTTTACTTTGCATCAGACCAACAGTCTTGCGCTCTCTATTCGCCAAGGGCCATGGAAATACCTTGACCATCAAGGTTCTGGGGGAAACAGATATGATAAAGGCGCACTTGTAGCGTTTGCTTTGCCTGATAATGCGCCAACCGCTTTGGGCCAGCTTTACAATCTGGAGACCGACCCAGGCGAAACGAAAAACCTTTACTTTGAGCAACCGTTGAAAGTGAAAGAATTAAAAGCAAAGCTTGATGAGCTTGTAAAAGCAGGCCGCAGCGCCCCGGTAATGCGTTAAATCTTTTTGGGGTTACAATCAATTGCTTATACGTCCTAAAGCTAGTTGTGGAAGGATTGAAATATTGTATGGCCCTTTTCAAAAAAACAATCATTGTTTTTGGCTATGCTGCTGATGCTGGCAGGGTGGATTAAAATAGACTCCGTGAACGCCTTGCTCTAAAGTTAAGACACTACGGTTTAGCTTTAGCTTTGAGGTGAGAAATGAAAAGAATACTTGGCTTAGTCATGTTGTTGGGTTTGGTGGG
>CAZYAY010000238.1:0-2196 GCA_964646215.1 uncultured Candidatus Kuenenia sp.
CTGCGTTTGTAAAAGCTGTTAATGTTGATGCCCTGGATCTTCTCGACCCCTTGGTGATGAAGCAGGACCCATCCAAGATCAAAAGCTTCAAGATTGAATCAGCTACCAATAATATCAACATCATAAGGGAAGGTGAAACCTGGAAAGTCACCGAACCTAAAGCGGGCACTTTTAATGCAGAGTCTGACGCAGTTTCCTCCCTTCAATCACTTTGGTTTAATCTTCGGGCGGATGGTTTTTCCGCTTACGGTCCCAAAACTAATGACACAACTTTTGGATTGGATAAACCCTCATCCAAAATCGAATTCAAACTCATCAATGACATGGGCAAGGAAGATTCCAAAATATTGGAAATAGGCACCGAGGTTAAAGGTAAATCAGGTTCCAAGTACGCAAGATTTAAAGGGGAACCCGCGGTATTCAACCTTCCTGCAACAACCATTGCGATTCTTGAACGAACCTACCTGACCTATGTTCCCCGTGAAATTCTTAAACTCAAGCCGGATGATGTTGATTCCTTTACCCGTACTGGAATTCCCGGTGAACTTGAAGTCAATCGCAAGAATGAAGTCTGGTCCATCAGCAAACCAAAAGTTGAAATCGCAGATGATCGCACCCTTAACGATCTTATTGCAGTTGCCTCCGATCTTAAAGCCGATTCCATAGCAGCGTTTCCTGCAACCGATCTTAAACTATTTGGGCTCGATACCCCCTTCGCAGTTGTTGGTTTCAAGCTAAAAGATCAAACCCGAAAAATTCTTGTTGGTAAAGAAGTTGAAGGTAGAAAAGGCCAACGATATGTCAAATCTGAAGAAGGTAAATCAGTGGGAATCCTTTCTGAAGTGATTGTTAAAAAACTGATTGCATCTCCTTTGTTTTTTAAAGATCGCAATATTGCCCGCTTTCCCGATGCAGATCAACTCATTCTTGAAAGAGGGCCCCGTAAAGCCACCTTTGCCCGAGTCGATGGCAACTGGAAATTAACCGAACCGTTTGCATCTGAGGCGGATCAGCAACAACTTGATGACGCTCTCGATGGCCTTGCCAGACTTCGTGCCGATGAACTTGTTGTGGAAAAACCCACCCCGGAAGATCTTGCCCGCTTTGGCTTGGATAAACCTGAAACCCGCTGGCAGATTAAAAACGCAGGTAAGTTGCTTCTTGAAATCAATCTTGGTAAGCGTGATGAATCAGCCACCCGTTGCTATGCCCAAATCACAGGCAAGGATCTTGTTTTTCTCCTTGATGTGAAACAAACCAATTGGCTTCAGGGTGAATTTCGAACCCGTACCGTTTGGTCCACACCCCTTGATGCTGTTCAAATTGATTCCATCAAAGTCACCTCCGCGAACAATAATTTCGAGCTCGCCAAACGAAATAATGTCTGGGTTTCCGTCCCCAAACCAACGGATCGCATCAATGATGTTTTGGTCAATGCCATGCTCGCCTCACTTGCAGGGTTGAAACTCGAACGCTATGTGGTGGATAAAGGGGCATCTTTAAATCTATTCGGGCTCGATCCGGTTGAAATAACCATCGAAATAGGAACACCAATGGGTAAAAGAACTCTGCTGATAGGCAGGCAGGAAGGTGGTTCTAAAAAATACTACGCCCGTGTTGCCGACAACAGGCAGGGCGATGTGTTTCTTATAAGCGAAGCGGATTCTCTGGGCATACTGAAACCAGCATCTGCATTGATCAAAGCTGAAAAGTAAACTAAATCTTAGGAAGTTCGAACCCCTTGCGGGCTTCCCTTCCTACAAATTTATTCGCTTCTGCATCATCAAAGGTTTCGGTCTTGGGATCGAACTTTAATTTCTTACCGGTGCGCCAGGCGATGTTTCCAGCATGGCAAAGCACACTGCTTTGGTGCCCTTGTTCGATCTCCTGATTAAGCTCTTCTCGTTTTCGTGATTTAACACAATCAAGGAAGTTGCGAATGTGCAAAGGCAAAGGCGAAGGGCTTGTGCCTTGCTTCACCAGCTTATTATCTTTGTCGAACGCCTTCCAGTTGCTGTTGGAAATCAGCACCCAGCCACCTTCGCCATGAACCACAGCGCCTTCGGTTATGTCGTGAAGGCGGGGCTTGGACCAGATGCGCATTTCATAGACCAAAATCTGCCCCGGGTATTCGTAGGTAACCTGCATGGTATCGGGCCATTCTTGAACATCGTTGAAGAAAAACTTTCCACCTGC
>CAZYAY010000239.1:0-2151 GCA_964646215.1 uncultured Candidatus Kuenenia sp.
ACCATCGCCCTACTACTTTTATTATCAGCTTCTTTTTGTATAGCTCAGACAGGCGAGAAAATCATCTCTCCTCCAGAGCTTTGGAAAGGCTACGACCCAAATAAAGGCGACTTCAAAGAAGAAATCATCAGTCAGGAAATTCGTAACGGTATCATTAATCGGGACACTTACATCAGCGCTTATGTGCTTGGCGAAGAGATTCGAGTTTATTGCAGATACAGCGTTAAGGAGGGTGCAAAGAAAGCACCAGGCCTGCTTGTCGTTCATGGTTGGATGGGTGCTGCCAACCCGGATAAAAAATTTGTTGTCGATGGCTGGGCAGTGATGGCGCATGATTATTGTGGTAAAACCGGTAACAGGCCACATTACACCAAGTATCCGCAAACCCTTAAGCATGGCAACATGGATGCCAAGGTTGCTGGCCCGGTGCGCTCGCAAAAACTTGATGGCACTGAAATCACCGATCCAACTCAAACCTCCGACTATATCTGGTATGCAATTCAAAGCAGGGTCCTTAGTTATTTAGAACAACAGAAAGAAGTTGATCGCACACGCATAGGGGCCACGGGTTACTCTTATGGTGGCACCCTCATGTGGCATCTGGGAACTGACCCACGCATTAAAGCTGTTGTGGCTCATTTCGGCATTGGGTACAACGAATATTATCGAAACAAACAAGTCTGGATGTACAACACCCCTTATGTTGAACCACCAAAATCATCGGGCGAAAAAATCTACCTCGCTTCCATCGCATCAGAAGCCTATGTGCCTTATATGACTGCTGCAACCCTGTTCTTGAATGGCTCCAACGATCATCATGGCGGGCATGAGCGCGGACTGGAAAGCTTCAAAATGTTTAAGCCAGGGGTGCCATCGTCTTTTGCAATTCAGGCTCGTGGGCATCACGACACCGATAAAATCGAACATGATACAAAATTCTGGCTGGATAAGTATGTGCTGGGCAAAGAAGTAAACTGGCCCGAACAGCCCAGATCTGAAATCAAACTTAATGCAGAAGGTGTACCTGAACTTATCATCATGCCAGCCCAACCAGAAAAGGTGCGAAAGGTCGAAATATTCTACGCACTTAAGAACCCCTGTAGTTTTCAGCGTGCTTGGCGGGATACCCCCAATGTAAGAATGGGCGACCAATGGGTCGGTAAAATGCATGTTCTCAACATTGATGATTATGTTTTTGGATACGCCAACATAACCTACGATACCACGATTGTTCGCTCGACAAATTTCAATGCTGCGATACCCGCAAAACTTGGTAATGCAAAAGCCACGGACAAGCCTTCAGACAATATCTCTGCTAATGGCTACAATTCTTGGACAAACATTGCAGAGCTTGAAGGCCCAAAAGGTATCAAAGGTTTTCGTTCAACGAATAATCAGCGTGGTTCAAGCACCGAGCAATTACATGATCCTAAATGGAAAGCGCCCGCTGGTTCCTATTTAAGTTTCAAATTTTATTGCACAGAACCGCAAACCATTCTCTTAAATGCAGGTGACCATAACTCTTCTGAAATCGAAATTTCTGCTTCCGATAGTTGGCAGGACATCAACATTCCCGCTTCTAAACTTATCAATCGCTTTAATCAAAAGCCCATGAAAGATTGGTCCGAAATTGGCAAGCTTAACTTCCAACCCAAGCCTGGCTCAGATCTCACGAAAGTGATTTTTGCAGACTTCAAATGGGTGATGGAACCAAAGAAGTAAATGCTTAAGCTAGTGTACCTTTTCATAAGGATGCTTTTTTAGCACAATACATGATTTGATTTTTAAACCTCAAATCTCAGAGATATTCATGAAGCAGAATTTTATAATCCTTGTCGCTTTATTAAACATCCCTTTTGCAATGCTAAAAGCTGCAGATAAGCCCAATGTTCTTATCATTCTTGCAGATGACCTTGGCTATGGTGATGTACAGTGCAACAATCCTGCTAGGGGTAAAATCAAAACACCTAACATTGATAACCTTGCAGCACAGGGTATGCGCTTTACTGATGCCCATTCTTCCTCGGGCGTCTGCTCGCCTTCCCGCTATGCCCTTCTTACAGGAAGATACCATTGGCGCACCCGGTTGCAATCCGGCATTGTTGGCATGTGGGGGGAACCACTCATCGCACCCAATCGGGTTACCATTGC
>CAZYAY010000240.1:0-2135 GCA_964646215.1 uncultured Candidatus Kuenenia sp.
TGTAAAAGAAAGTTAAAGAACAAAGTTTAGATCATGTAATCAGGGGCGAATATTCGGAGTCGTTTTGGTTGAATATAAACAACTTGACCGGAGGTAACGTTAAGTTCTTTGAACTTTGCAAAGTTAACCTCAACAAATACACGCGCTGTGGAATCCAAATCTTGAAGATGAATCCTGACCACAGGGCCTGCAGGATTAATATGAAACACTTTGGCGGGAAGAGAATCACTTCCAGAGGGAGTGAGTTCTATATCAAGCTCGTATGGCCTTACATATATGGTATTGGAACAAAAATCTTTTTGGGGTGGGCCCTTTGAATCGCTATAGCCCGTTATTTTTGGTAGGCCATCTGCAATGATGCCTTCAAACACATTTACCTGCCCGAGAAAATCCATGACGAAAGCGTTGGCTGGGTTTTCAAACACTTCGGTAGGAGTGCCAATTTGTTCGATTTTTCCAGCGCGCATAACAACAACGGTATCTGCAACCGCAAAAGCTTCTTCCTGATCGTGGGTCACAAAAACACTGGTGACATGGATTTCATCATGAAGCCTGCGGAGCCATTCGCGTAATTCCAACCGAACCTTGGCATCTAAAGCGCCAAAAGGTTCATCCAGCAAAAGCACCTTGGGTTGGGCAGCAAGCGCGCGGGCAAGCGCAATTCGCTGCCTTTGTCCACCTGAAAGCTGGGAAGGGTACCTGTTTTCAAGCCCTTCAAGCCGGATGAGGTGGAGCAATTCCTTGACTCGCAAAGCAATTTTATCTTTTGCCACGCCCCGTACACTAAGGCCAAAGCCGATGTTATCAAAAACGGTGAGATGCCTAAACAAGGCGTAATGCTGAAAGACAAAACCAACGTTGCGATCCTTGGCAGATTTTGAAGTAACTTCTTCATCCTTGTAAAGCACCGAGCCTTCGTCAGCGTTTTCAAGGCCAGCAATGATACGAAGCAAAGTTGTTTTGCCTGAACCTGAGGGGCCAAGCAATGCAACCAGATTACCATCTGGAATGTGAAGGCTGACTTTGTCGAGTGCAATAAAGCCACCAAATTTTTTACTGACATTTTTAACAGAGATGCTCATGACTTTTCCCCTGCATCGGATTGCTGATGCACCATATTTTTTTCAAGATAAGTTTTAACCCCGAGGGTGATCAACGCCAGGAAGGTAAGCACCGAAGCAAGTGCAAAAGCAGCGGGCATATCGTATTCCTGGAATAACTTTTCAACACGCAATGGCATGGTATCGTTAAGCCCGGAAATCCTACCCGAAACAACATAAACAGCGCCAAACTCTCCCATGGCACGGGCATTGCAAAGAATGACCCCATAAACAAGCGCAAGGCGAATGTTGGGCATGGTAATGCGCCAGAACATCTGCCAACCGTTCGCCCCCAAACTTACCGCAGCAAGTTCCTCTTCTTCACCATAAGCTTCAAGCACGGGTATAAGTTCACGTACAACATAGGGAAGAGTCACAAAGCAAGTGGCAAGCACAAGGGCAGGGGTGCCAAAAAGAATCTGCATATTATTTCTTGAAAGCCAATCACCCATCCACCCCTGCATGCCAAACATAAGAACAAAAACAAGCCCTGCAACAACGGGTGAAACAGCAAGTGGCAAATCCATGAGGGTAAGAAGGATGGTTCTACCGGGGAATCGAAAACGGGCAATGGCCCAAGCAGCAGCAACGCCAAAGATAACGCTCAGAAAAACAACCCTTGGTGCAATAGAAAGGGTTAGGAGAATGGAATGCCTGGTATTGGGATTACCAAATAGATTATCAAGATAGACCATGGGCCCTTTTTCAAACGCCCTGTAAAAAACATGGGCAACGGGTATGCCAATTATAAGGGTCACAACCCCCAAAGCCAGCACGGTAAGAAGGTACCGAAGCCAAAGGGGATCTTCGGGCCTTTTCTTTTTCAATGGAACAATATTAGTCGGATTATTTGCCAAGACGCTTGCTCCAGATTTCGATTGTATTGATGAAGGCAAGGAGAAGAAACGAGGCAATCAACAAGATGGTGGCGATGGCGGTGGCTTCTGGGAAAGCCATTTCTTCAAGCCGGGTTACGATAAGAACAGGAGCAAGTTCTGTCTTGTAGGGGATATTACTGGAAACAAATATAACCGA
>CAZYAY010000241.1:0-2125 GCA_964646215.1 uncultured Candidatus Kuenenia sp.
TTCTTTCAACTACTTGATATCACCCACAAACAGAAAACAAACAAGCCCACCCACTAAGATGGATGGGATTCTTATTTTCCTGATTGTATTTCTGGATTCCCCGCTTTCGCGGAGAATGACGGAGGGGGGTAAGAGCAGGTTAAATCCTGCCTATATCAGTGCATTAGTACCGATTTTGAGGGCAATAGGGCCATCATCTGGGCTAATCGGTTATTGCAAATTGGCCTCAGGAAGGGTATTCTGGATGATCTGGCTAATTACCCACCGATTGAGGCAAACCAATGATTCCTGCTCTTCTAATTTCCCTGGCTGTTCTGGGTGCTGATTCTGATTTCAAACCCGATCAAAGCAAGCTTCCAGCCCCGGTACCCAAGGGCGCCACCGTACTTCTCGATGAAAAGGGTAATCACCTATTTTTGAGCATGGCGGGGGAAAAGATTAACTGGCCTATTGAAGAAGGGATCCTTATTTCCACGCCTAAAGGAAATAGAAATCACATCGTTTCCAAGCTTCACTTCCGTGATGCGGATATCCATGTCGAGTTCTTGCTGCCTGAAAAGGGCCCTGCCAACAGCGGTGTCTACATTCATGGTAATTACGAGGTTCAGATTCTGAACTCGTTTGGCAAGGAGAAGGAAAAGATCACCCAGGAAGATGCTGGGGCGGTGTATGGTTTTTCTAAACCCCTTGTGAACGCATGCAAAAAACCAGGTGAGTGGCAGGTCTTTGATATTCGCTACCGGGCACCAAGGCGCAATGAGGCCGGTGCGATTATCGAAAACGGGACGGTCACGGTTTGGTTTAACGGGATGAAAGTACAGGATAGCACAACGTTTGGTGAACCGAGGTCAACATTTCATCCGTTCCGATTTGGCACAACGCCTTACCTTGAAAAGATTCGGGATATGCAGAAAAAGACCATGACTGGCCCGGTTTTCCTTCAAGATCACAACAACCCTGTAAAGTTTCGTAATGTTTGGGTTAAACCTGCCGATGATAAGGCCTTTATTTACGATGCCGAGAAATAAATCAGGGGTGGCAGGTTGGGTTTTGTTCTCAATTTCGGTTAAAAGTGATACAGAGTTGAATATGCAGCTCTTTCGATGAGGAATTTCATTATGTTGCGATATGCCTTAATTGGAGCAACCCTTTGTCTTTTCGGGGCTCCTTCCTTTGCCCAGGAAACGAATGATGAGGGTTTAAAATTCTTCGAGCAGAAAATCCGCCCAGTGCTCAACCAGCATTGCTATTCGTGCCATTCAAAAGATGCGCAAACCAACAAGAAGCTGAAGGCTGATTTGTTTCTTGATACTGCCAAGGGCATGCTGGCTGGTGGTGAGACTGGGCCAACGCTTATTAAAGGGCAGTCAGCGAAGAGCTTGATCATGAAGGCTCTTAAGTATGATGGGTTGGATATGCCGCCCGCTGGCAAGCTTCCTGAAAATGTGATTGCGGATTTTGCGAAGTGGATTGACATGGGGGCTCCTGATCCCCGACAGGGAGAATTGGTTGCCAAGCCTAAGCGTGAAATAAATCTTGCGGAAGGAAAACAGTGGTGGTCATTTCAGCCGTTGAAGGAAGTCGCGCCTCCTGCTGGTACGGCGGGCAATGCGGTTGATCGTTTCATTCAGCAGGCTGCTGCGGGAAAAAAACTGCAATTGAGTAAACCAGCAACGAAAGAACAGTTGCTGCGTAGGGCGTATTACGACCTTATCGGTTTACCACCAACGCCTGAGCAAATCGATGCGTTTGCAAAAGATACATCTTCAGGTGCATTTGAAAAGGTGGTTGATGAACTATTAGCGAGCCCACGATATGGTGAAAAATGGGCAAGGCATTGGCTTGATGTCGCCCGTTATGCAGAGAGTGGTGGCTATGAGTTCGATGGATTCCGACCCTCCGCGTATCATTATCGTGATTGGGTGATTCGAGCCCTTAACGAGGATATGCCTTACAATCAATTTGTCAAAATGCAATTAGCTGGCGATAAATTGCACCCCGATGATTTTCAAGCTGCGAGTGCGGCTGGCTTTCTTGTGGCAGGGCCATATCCCGGGCAGATCACGGCAAAAACTGTCGAGCGAATTCGCTACGACCAAATCGATGACATGCTTATGACTGTTGG
>CAZYAY010000242.1:0-2110 GCA_964646215.1 uncultured Candidatus Kuenenia sp.
GTTGGAACGAACCCAGCCGCAGTGAGTATTAATATCCATTAAATCTTCACCAATCATGAGGGTATTGCTGGTTCCATCAGCGATCCTGCTTAATTGCAGGGCCCGGGTATTGTCTGAGCGGTAGAACATTCCGTTGCCAACATCAAGGCCGTTGTTGTTTCCTGTGTGCCCAATATTTTGGAAACTTCCCCAACCCCAGTTGTTACCTGCAACGCCCTTGTAATTGGTGGGGCCTGTTCCAGAACCAGTGCTACCGTTGGCACGGTTGGTGCTCAACTTTCCACTGCTCGGATCGGTAGGGCATACATAAGCTTTAATAACAACGGCTTGGGCTGCAGCAAGGCTGTTAAAAGTTGGCACATCAGCGGCAGCGGGGGTTGCTCCAAAGCTATCCTGCCCAAGTTTGCTGAAAGTTGCAGACTGTTCAATGAAAGGAAGAATGCGCACAAGCCAACTCCAAGAACGATCACCATCACCATAACCATAGGTGTTAGGACTTAAATTATATGGTATTTGATTTTGGGAATCTTGAAACCCATGAACAGCAAGGGCGATTTGTTTCATGTTGTTGGAGCATGTCATACGGGCGGAAGACTCGCGCACCTTTTGAACCGCAGGCAACAGTAGGCCTATCAAAATGGCGATGATGGCAATCACCACCAATAATTCAATAAGGGTGAATCCCTTACTTCTTGAACTTGACTTGAACATGAAAGCACCTCTCGAAAAAAGGAAAAATGAAAAAAAGAAGTTCGAAAGAATCCTAATTTATTTGATCACTTTGAGTTCGTAATTGCTTGCCGGGGCGTTAGCTTTCACTTCAACAGAAAGCTCGGATGAATCTTTAGAGTTGTATTTTTCGCTAATGAGTTGCTTGAGAGGAGAGTAAGGGTCTTTTGGATTCAAGGGTTCTGAATAATGGACTGTGACTTTGTACCAGCCTTCGGGAATGCCGGATTTTCCATTATAACTAAGAGTATACTGCCCACTTTCCATTACGGAGGCGACTGCAATTGATTTTGCCGTGTTCCCTTTGGATGTATCGGGATGATAATTAATAGTGGCTGTTTTAGTTTTGTCAGAACCGACAAGCTTGCCATTGATCAGCAATTGTCCAGATACCGGCGGAAGATTTGGGGCACCACAACCTACAATCACAAGTGTTAAAACCAGGAGTGATGGTAAGGTGAAGATGAATTTGCGTGAAAAAACGGTGAAAGATTTCATCAGAGAGCCTCACTTGGCGCTAGACTTCGGACAACAGACATGTGAATACAAACAATTGTAAGTTTGCAAATTATTAAAAACAAGTGAGAAAAGTGGAAAGCTGTTTAATTTTTAATAAAAATCAGCGTGCGATTTACTGTTGTTGCTGTTTAAAGCGCTCTACTGTAGGGTTAAATTTGAGTTTCGTTCTTGAAACTTGTTCATTTTCAAAAGGCATGAAAGCCAAATGCAAGTTCCAATAAGCATGGAGGCTTATATGTCAGCTGAAAAAAATTCTCGTACTCAATTCCACAGGTAAAGTCGGCCACAATGTATGCAGGGCTTTGGTGGAAGAAGGTTTTGAGGTATATGGAACAATGCGATCGGTGATAAATTCACTTGCCAGCCTGGGTGTTAAGCCGGTGGTTTGTAATTACACAATTCGAGCAGATTTAGATAGTGCATTCGAGCAAAGTGGCGCTAAAAAAGTCTTCGTTATCACTGATTATTTTGGGGCGGCCAAATCCAACGCAGATGCCGAATTTCGGCAAGGCTCTGATGCCATTAACGCTGCAAAGAAGGCCGGTGTAGACCATTTGATTTTCATGAGCGTTGCCGATGCTGAGTTTTTTAATGAAAATGTAAAGCACTTGAAGGCCAAGGTGGCCTTGGAAAAATACCTGTATGAATCTGGTATTCCCTTCTCGATTTTACAAACTTGTGCATTCTTTGAGAATCTGGATGATGCCGCCAACTGGAATCCTTTGAAGAAGGGTGTGGTTAAATTTTTGACGATGAAAGATTGCAAATACTGTGCGACGTACGACATCGGCCGTGTGACTGCGATCCATTTTAAAAATCCCCAAGAATGGCTGGGCAAGACGCTTGATGTGATTGGCTGGCA
>CAZYAY010000243.1:0-2026 GCA_964646215.1 uncultured Candidatus Kuenenia sp.
CCCACCCCTCCCGGGTCTGAAATTCTCTTCGCAGCGCATACCTGCACCAAAATCCGACCGTGCGCTCCGCCTCTGCCAATCCCTCTTCATTCCGAACAATACCCATGTACCGAACCATCAAACTTCTTAGCGAATTAGTCACATCCGTGACATCAAGTTCACCTTCGTTGTCGGGTTTGATATTTAACTTGATCGGGGGCACTTCAAAACGATCAGACATTTTTCTTGCTTCAGTTACAGCACCATCGGCGCATAATTTTCCATAAACCAACCCTTCTAAAAGGCTATTCGATGCCAACCTATTCGCACCATGCAACCCACTTGAAGTTACCTCTCCAGCACCCCAAAGCCCCGGAATATTGGTTCGACCAAGGCCATCGACTTCGACTCCGCCAATCATGTAATGCGCACCAGGCCTTACCGGAATGCGATCGGTACGGATATCCAATCCAAAGTTCATGCAGACTTTCGCAATGCCAGGAAACCGCATCATGACTTTCTGAGGATCAATGTGGGATAGATCCAGATAAACATTGGGATGCTGGGTTTTGTCCATGGTGCGAACGATCGCCTGTGCAACCACATCGCGGGGAGCCAACTCCCCCCTGGAATCTTCATCGGGCATGAATCTATGGCCATTCTTATCCAGTAGATACGCACCCTCGCCACGAACAGCCTCGCTTATTAAAAATCTGCTTGAACCCGCAACATAGAGAACAGTGGGATGAAACTGCATGAACTCCATGTCTCTCAACTTTGCACCTGCCCTGTAGGCAGCAGCCATGCCGTCTCCCGTTGCAACTGGTGGGTTCGTGGTTTCGCGATAAACCATCCCTACTCCACCGCTCGCCAAGATTATCTGCTTGGCCCAGACCAGCAGTTTTCCCCTGCGATGCCTGTGTACCAAAGCCCCAACACAACGGCCTTCATGCGTGATGAGATCAAGCGTAAAGGTCTTCTCCCAAATTTCGACATTCTTGGCTTCACGAACCCGATCAATAATCGCCCTCATTACCTCGTGCCCGGTGGCGTCTCCCAAGGCATGAACAATACGGTGATGGCTATGGCCACCTTCCTTACCCAATGCAATGTGGCCCTCATCCAAATCAAACTTGGTCCCGATGCTGATAAGATTATTGATTTGACCAGGTGCCTCGCGAATTACCGTTTCAACAATTGATCGATCGCAAAGCCCAGCGCCGGCAACAATGGTATCTTCAACATGATTTTCAAATC
This sequence comes from uncultured Candidatus Kuenenia sp., assembly GCA_964646215.1. Lineage (GTDB taxonomy): Bacteria > Planctomycetota > Planctomycetia > Gemmatales > Gemmataceae > UBA969. Next base: position 1,237 of record CAZYAY010000243.1, read on the forward strand.
GATCTTCAGGGGAAAGAACTCCTGCGATCCCGCCTTGAGCGTAACTAGAATTGCTTTGGGCAATTTTATCTTTGGTGACAACAAGAACCCGCAGATCATCTGGAACAGATAACGCAGCCCTTAAACCAGCGATGCCACCACCAATTACCAGAATGTCCGTAAACACATGGGGAGTATGCTTGGGATGAAAGCGGACCAGATATCGTTGTGGAAATGCCATACTTCAAGGATAGGGCAAAACATGAGGCTTTTCCATGTTTTGCTGGCAAATCTTGAATAAAAAGTGAAGTAGCCCCCCTGATTATTCAGGTTCGGCCAGCTTCTTGGTGAATTCTTTATATGCCTCGCGATAAAGTGCAGGGGGTTTCGCCAGATTAGGAGCCTTCGAATCATTTTTTTCACCACCGTTGGATTCGTACCTTCGACCTCCCAAGCTGGGTCCCTTTCCTGTAGACTGGGCTGCTGGATCTTTTTCTTTGACGCCAAGCTCAGCTTCGATTCTGCGCTTCTTCTCATCTAAAAATCGTTGCAAATCTTCCGGAGACATTTTTGCATCTTTAAGCACATCCGGACTTAATCTCTTTTTGTAATTATCCAACTGAAGCTGAACAGCTTTACGCTTATTCTCTTCGCTCGCAGCTTCTGATTCCGTTTTGGCATTTGGGTTTGCAACGCCCGCAGCATCATTTGGATTGCGATCATCATTTCCACCAGGCCCAGGCTTATCACCACCATTTGGCTTAGCTGATGATTTACCTTCACCTTCTTTACCTTTGCCATCTCCTTCTTT
>CAZYAY010000244.1:0-2007 GCA_964646215.1 uncultured Candidatus Kuenenia sp.
GAAAGATTCTAGCGTCAAAATAATGTCTGGTTATCAGTTGAAACACGCGCCGGGACATTTCATACTGGATCAATTCTGTTTATTAGGTTTTTAGGAAGGGTATTCATGTATTTGAAATTGTGTTCCAAGTCGGTTTTTACTGTCTTAATGATTTTACATGTTGCCTGCCAGCATGCTTTGGCCCAGCCCAAAAACCCTGTTCCTCCTGATCTTACCAAAGGCAAACCAGCAGATATCAAGCTGACTTACAACCTTGGTGCAACAGGGCTGCGTGGTTGGATTTACACCAAGCCTGCTAATTTTTTCGAAAGCCAGCAAGGCAGAACCACCACTTTCAGCAGGCAGATTCTTGTCACTCATGTAGGTGCTAAATCCCCTGCAGATGGCGTTATTAAAATTGATGATGTGATACTTGGCGTTGATGATAAACCCTTTGCTGATGATGCGCGAAAAACCATTGCCCTTGCAATTCAGGATGCAGAAAAAGAAACGAATCAAGGGAAGCTTAACCTTCTCGTTTGGAGGCAGGGCAAAACCGAAAAAGTACAACTCAAACTTCGAGTTATGGGTTCCTACTCTGCAACTGCTCCTTTTAACTGCCCTAAGTCCAAGCTCATTTTTGATGAAGCATGCAAGGTGCTCGAAAACGAACCGCTCCGTGATGATATGTGGGGCGCTGTTAACGGCCTAGCTTTGATGGCAACAGGCAATCCCGAGTATCTGCCACGGGTCAAAGCTCTTGCCCATAAGATTGGCCCGAAATCATTAAAGCTCGAACTCAAAGACGGCATGTTCATGTGGGATTGGGGCTATCGCAATGTTTTCCTTTGCGAATATTATCTTCTCACTGGCGATAAAGATGTTCTTCCTGCAATCAATGAATATGCAATTTCCCTAGCGAAGGGCCAGAGTATGTATGGCACCTTTGGCCATGGCATTGCAAAGTTAACTCCCGATGGGCAGTTACATGGTTCGATACCGCCTTATGGCCCAGTGAACGCTGCGGGTTTGATTGCAAACATGGCAATCGTGATGGGAAAAAATTGTGGTGTGAAGCATCCAGAGATTGACCCCGCAGTTGATCGCGCTTCCAAGTTCTTTGGCTACTTTGTAGACAAAGGTGCAATTCCCTATGGCGAGCATATGCCTTGGCCCAACCACGAAAACAATGGCAAGAACGCAATGACAGCGTTGTTGTTTGGCCTGCAGGGCAATCGCATTCGTGAGACCCAGTTTTGGGCAAAGATGGTGACTGCTTCGTATCAAAATCGCGAGTATGGCCATACCGGACAGGGGTTCAGTTATCTTTGGGGCGCACTTGGTGCCAACACGGGTGGTCCTGATGCTTTGGCAGCGTATTTTAATCAAGCGTCTTGGCACTTTGATCTGGTGCGTAGGTCTGATGGTTCCTTCACCTATGATGGTGGGGAACAATTTGGCCCCGGGAAAACAGATGACAATTCCTACTACGGTAAAAGCAGTTACTATGGCCTAAGCCCTGCTGCAACTTATGTTCTAACTTATTCGATTCCGATGAAGAAAATCGCACTCACAGGCAGGGGAGTTGATCAGGCAAGTTGGCTTACGAAAAAAGAAGTTGCGGATGCAATCGCTTCCGGGCGGTTTGATCTTGATCGCAAAAATAAAACCAATGAAGAGCTTATCGAAGCCATGGGCGATTGGTCGCCCGTGGTGCGTAGTTGGGCAGCAGAAGAGTTAGGCAAGCGCCCAGAACGAAAAGAGTTGGTTCCCAGATTAATAGTTTTGGCAGAGGGGCCGGATTATCGAAAAAGGCAAGGCGCAGCGGAAACCCTTGGCTATATCAACAGCGCAGAGGCTCTTCCTGTTTTGGTGCGTTTGCTTACGCATGAAGATCGTTGGTTGCGGGTAAAAGCTGCCAACGCACTTCGCAACATGGGCGATACGGCAAAGCCTGTTGTTCCTGAAATGTTGAAGGCCGTGGTTGTTACAGCAGAGCCTTTGGCACCCATTGTTTGGGATGATCCC
>CAZYAY010000245.1:0-2003 GCA_964646215.1 uncultured Candidatus Kuenenia sp.
CAACAACATCAACAACAACATCAACTACCGATTATCTTTTTGCTCTTGATCCAAGTGGCACAATGATAAAATCAGGAAGCATGGTGGTCTGATAATCTGAAGATGTTTAAACCCAATAAGGCCCGCTGGATTTAGTTTCAGCGGGCCTTCCTTACTTAATAATTGCCAAAATTAATGGGTATGTTTGTGAGGATGCTGGTGACTATGCAAATGCAATGGGCTGATGGATTGGGAACATGCAAAAACTAATTTGGCATGATGCACACCTTTCAAACCCCCAAGGGCGTCTGCTAGGTTTTGCAGTTCACCAGCGTGGCCACGCAATGCTATCAATTCCATGCATAGATCATCATCTAGATGAACATGCATGGTCGAAACAACACTTTCTGAATGCGCATGTTGTAAGTCGAGAAGTTTGTCGGTGATTTTTGTTTTGTGGTGATCATAAACAAGAGTAAGGCTCGCAGCAACATGGGAGTTTTTATCAGTGGATTCAGATGAGACCAATTTTTCGCGAATGAGATGCCTAACTGCTTCGCTGCGGGTAGCGAACTTGCCCTCGGTGCAAAAAGAATCAAACTGCCCTAACAAGTCATTTTCAAGGGATACAGAAAATCGCACGATATCAGGCATAAAAGGCGCTCCAGTGAATATAAGATGCTGGCTTACTATATCCGAAAAAAAACGATTGCTTTAGCAAAAGAAGTTGGTATTATTATTTTCATATCTGTAACACTAGAGTTTGTTCTCTTATGAATACTAAAAAAGCCTTCACTCTTATTGAACTTTTGGTCGTTATTGCAATCATTGGTATTTTAATCGGCTTGCTGCTTCCAGCGGTTCAGAAAGTCCGCAGTGCTGCAAGTGCTCTCGATTGTAAATCCAGGCTCAGGCAGATTGGCCTTGCGGTTCATGGCTACTTCGATGTTTACCGCGGTGAGTTTTTCCTGCATCACCCTTATGATTCTGATGTTAGCTCCAATACCACTCATTCTAATTCGTTCGCTGAAATATTCTGGGCTGACAAGCTAATGCCCTTTATCGGCAGTGCCGCTGAAGCGGATGAAAATAATTCCATCAAGGGAGTTTTGGGTAATTCCGACAAAATCTTTCGCTGCCCTGATGACCCTTCGGAAAGAAAATTAATTTTTGACCCCGTCACTGGTCAGCCCGATGGTGTTGAGCACAGAGTCAGCCACCTTATGAATTCACTTCTCAGCCATAAGAGCAGGCGGTATGGAGCATGGAATCTATCCCGTTTCATTAATGAAGTCGGAACTTCTAATTGGGTTGCTTTTGTAGAACGAAACCATCTCGCATTTCTCGATATCGATGGCGAAAATCCCAGACAGGATGATTTTGACATCTGGTTGGGAACAGATACCTTCAAGGATTGGATCGCACATCAAAGGCATTCGGGAAGTTCCAATTACCTCTACCTTGATGGTCATGTCTCCATGATGCGTTTTGATGACGCTGTGTTTGGTATTTTTCCTGATAAAACCGTGCTAGCTCAGGATGGAAGTTATGCATATTGATCAAGGGTCGTTGATTATTATTGCAATTACATTAATGCCTTTTGGTTGTTCATCAAAAATCGAAATCAAAGAAAGTCCTGCAAAGCCAGTCGCTCGTGAGTTTCTTCAGGCCGTTTCCCAATCAGATATTGATGCAGCTTGGAACCTGGTAGATCCAGCTCAAAAAAAAATACTTACGATTGAAAAATTTAAAGCTGCTTGTAAGCGACTTTTGAAAAAAGCAAATCTTGATCAGCCCACCGTTCAAATAAAAGCATGTACCGATAAAGATGGAAAAGCAATTGCCCATGCTGCTTTGGTAAAAGGTTCCAAACGTTTTCGAATTGATATTGAACTTTGGTATCAAAATGAAACTTGGGTCGTTCACCTTGGACGCGACTTTTTCTAGCATATCTCGATTAGAACATTTCTACCTGGGCCATTCCCCGCCAACCATCGGTTTGCCTGAAAGCTTTGCAGGGTCGA
>CAZYAY010000246.1:0-1959 GCA_964646215.1 uncultured Candidatus Kuenenia sp.
TGGAAGATGGCAGAATTGAGCTTTATAATTTAATTGAAGACCTTGGCGAGAAAAACAACCTCGCCTCCCAAATGCCCGATTTGAAAAAAGAACTTTACGACAAGTTGTCGGCCTGGCGCAAGGATATCAAAGCACCCATGCCTTCAAAAAACATCAAAGGTGCCAATACACCGGAACCTCCCAAGAAGAAAAAGAAACTATAATGATCAAAAAATTTTTACGATGCCTGCTCTCTGCCATTTCAGTCGCCCTAGGCAACTATGCCTTCGCTGAAAGCAAACCAAACATCATTATTATTGTTGCTGATGACCTAGGTTATGCCGACCTAGGAATCCATGGGTGCAAGGATATCCACACTCGCCACATCGATTCGATTGCAAAAAATGGCATCAGATGCACCAACGGATATGCCAGCAGCCCCACCTGCAGCCCCACCCGTGCCGGCCTTCTCATAGGAAGGTATCAACAACGCTTTGGCCATGAATATAATCTGGGCACGGCAGAAAACAAAAGTCCTCTATTCGGCCTTCCACAGGATGCCACCACCCTGCCCCAACTTCTAAAAAATGCAGGTTATAAAACAGGTATGGTAGGCAAATGGCATTTGGGATCTGCTGAAAAAAACACCCCAACAAAACAAGGCTTTGATGAATTCTTTGGCTTCTTGGGGAATGCAAACACCTACACCAATGGAAAAAACATTAACAGCAACCTTGTCCGAGGCACCAAGCCCCACGATGAACAAGAATACCTTACCGATGCTTTCGCCAGAGAGTCCGTTGCATTTGTCGATAAGCAAAAGAAAGATCCATTTTTCCTTTACCTTGCCTTTAACGCAGTTCACCCCCCCTTACAGGCATCGCCTAAGCATGACATTGATATCGATAGAATCCCCAATCCCAACAGGCGCACTTATGCCAGCATGCTTTTTGCAATGGACGACGCAATTGGCAAGCTTCTTGCAAAACTCGAAAAAGAAAACCTCTCGGAAAACACGTTGATCTTTTTTATAAGCGATAATGGTGGAGCTGAAACCGCCAACTTTTCCGATAACGGCCTCTTGAAGGGTGCCGCATCAACCACTTGGGAAGGAGGCATTCGTGTCCCTTTCTTCTTGCAATGGAAAGCAATGCTTCCCAAGGGAAAAGTCTACGACAACCCAGTCATCCAACTGGATATCCTGCCCACCATCCTTGCCGCTACCGGAGAAAAGTTTTCGCACAAGAAAAAACTTGATGGCGTCAATCTGCTTCCTTACCTCAAGGGTGAAAATAAAGAACCGCCACATGATGCACTCTACTGGCGATTTGGCGCCCAAATGGCAATCCGAATGGGAGATTGGAAACTTACCAAGGCCCCCGATGAAGATATAAACTTCAACAGGTCTGATCTGGCATCAACCATTGGGGCTCATTTGTACAATCTCAAAGATGATATTGGCGAAAAACAAAATCTGTCTGCCGCCAACCCTGAAAAGGTCAAGGCATTATCAGAAGCCTGGAACCGATGGAACAAAGAACTGGCGAAACCCAAATGGATCGATCATAACGCAAATACACAACAGAAACCCGATTAAGATCGAACTTCAGCTTTAGCCAGCAGAAATTTCCAGGCAATCGCGTTTCGATTAGACTCCAAACAGAACGCAGCTTATTACTTAAGATTTTATAAACCTTCCAACGAAAAATATGTTTTATATGAAGTTGTTGCAGTTGATAAAAATTGATTCTTTGATTCTTCATTAAGCACGACTGATTGCCCAAAGCAACGGCTTAAACCTTCGCTCACAAGCCTTCCCAGCAAAAAACCGCTAAATTCTCGCATTTTCAATCAACTTCTTGATTTAGAAAGGTCCAAATAAAAATCTGGCATTGGAATATGACTTGAAATTTTATATATTAAAGGTTCATCCATATTGCAATTAAAGCTGTTGGATCGTGCTTAGGTCCAATAGGTTTT
>CAZYAY010000247.1:0-1955 GCA_964646215.1 uncultured Candidatus Kuenenia sp.
CTTGTGCGCATTTCCCAACGCACCACATTCGCCCACTGATTAATCAGCAAAGGCAAATCACGATAACTCTGAATCCAATTCTTGTAGGTATTCCAAATGATGGTTTCAGAAGTGGGCCTTACGATCAACTCTTCATCCAGCTTTGCATCTGGATCAACTTCCACACCTTTGCCCGGGATCGCTTTTAATCGATAATGCGTGATAACCGCGCATTCCTTGGCAAAGCCCTCTGCCATCTGTTCTTCCTTGGCGAGGAATGATTTGGGAATGAATAAGGGGAAGTAGGCATTCACATGGCCTGTATCTTTGAACATTTTATCGAGTGCGCGTTGGATTCGTTCCCAGATGGCATAGCCATGGGGCTTGATAACCATGCAGCCACGAACATCGGAATTTTCTGCAAGCCCCGCCCTGTTGACGATATCAAGATACCATTGCGAATAATCTTGGGCACGCGAACTGATTTTCTCTCCAGCCATGTCATTCCCCTGCTGTAATATTTGCCAATATTGAACTTCGGGGCATTATACGCATTTGCAAGGAAGTTGAAATCGAATCCTTTTGTTTGCGCTAAATTCATGCGCTTTCAGTGAGGATTGAGAAAGCTAATTCCATTAATCGTTCACCTTCTCCAGAATGCTTTTGATGGTGTTTTCCACCTCCACAACTGTGCCAAAGGGCACCAGCATCCGAAAAGAATAATCCCCCGCTTGCAACCCATCCTTATCCTGCATCCGATAGACACAATTCCACTTCACCACTTTATCATTGGGGAAATAAAATCTGCCATACCCGGGGCCGATCATACCTTTGCTCTTCTTTTCCAAGGAAACAACACCCATTGCATGCCTGCCATCCCCGGTTGCAAGCACCACGGGAAAAGGTTGTTCGCCTGATTGTTTATCCAAGGGTACCAATTTCTTTTGTTCGGGATTCCATCTTAGGAATTGCTGGAACTCCCAAGGCATGTAACCCGTCAAAGCTTCAAACTGCGCATAAGTGTGCCCTTCTTTTTCAGGCACGCTAAAAGTCACCCGGTAATCCAATACCTGTTCCAACCCCATGAAGCCAAAACGAACCTGCTTATGCAAAAGATGATTGGAAAGCTCTGAAGTGTTGTAAGCAAGATTACCCTGCGACTTCATCCCGGGCCTGATCCAGAATGCCATCTGATTTTTGGTTACAATCTCCTCGTTATCAACTTTAAGAAACAACAGTTTGCTGGAAGACTTCGCCCCTTTACCGTCAAATTCAGAACCTGCTTCAGTGGGGTTGAACACTTCCGGGATAAACTTTTTGCCCATGTTGAAATTTGAAGCGGATTGCAACTGCCTGCCATGATCAAAACTATCGATGTATTCTTTGCCACGAAATTTAAAAGAGTGAATCGCCCCTGCAACCCTGGAAGTGGTGGTAATGCTTGCTTCATCTTTGCCAATTTGCTTTTTTAAAACCGCATCGCCTGAAATTTCTGCAATAGCAAAAGTTAGAGTGCCAATAAAAACTACCAGTAAAACTGCTTTCATATTCGTCCCCAAAAAACAAACTGGTAATACTATAGGCCCAAGAGTATCTTACATAATCTGAAGATATTTAGTTGGACTTAAAAACAAAGGAAACACCGATGAAGTTTGTACGCTTTGCATTCGCACTATTGCCTTTATTCGCACTCACATTTTCTACCCAAGCGTTTGAAGATGATAAAGGTTGGGTCTCGCTGTTCGATGGCAAAACCCTCAATGGCTGGGAAGCCAACGAAAAACCCGAATGCTTCCAAGTCAAGGAAGGGAATCTTTTCCTTCAAGGCGGCATGGCTCACCTCTTCTACATTGGCGAAGTGGAAAAACACGACTTCAAGAACTTCGAGTTCAAAGCCGAAGTTAAAACTGCACCCAGTGCCAACTCTGGTATTTTCTTCCACACCGAAAATCGTGGCAAAGGTGGCGTAAAAAAAG
>CAZYAY010000248.1:0-1948 GCA_964646215.1 uncultured Candidatus Kuenenia sp.
CTCCATCCTGCACCTTCACTCCATTTCGGAAAATTCGTATTCAGTTGCCTTGCGATTTCTCTCATGGGCAATTCTTCAACTGCGAACCAGGTAAAAATCTTCTTCACGATTTCTGAGTTTTCAGGATGAATCGCAGTATGATTTTTCGGGGTGCCCTTTTTGGTTTTCAAATGCGGATCAGGAATGCCTTGATAACCAAAGGTGATAGCCCCTATAACAAATTCTTGGTCAAACAGTCTTTCATGGGCTGCTCGGATCTGGCCAGAGTTCGCCGATGCAGTCATTTCATCGAACATTGCATAAAAAGCAAGTTTGGCTCCCCAACTGTTTTCATCTGCGGTGTCGATATTTTGGTTGGTAAAAACACAACGAATACCCTGCCCGACAACTTCATCTTCCACTAAGGTCAGTGCCTTGGAGGTTTTTCTTGCCAATCGACTTGTCGAAAACACAAGCAACACTTGAATAGCTTTTGCTTCAAGAAGCATTTTGATTTGATTGATTCCAGGCCGATTGGATTTTGCACCGCGGGTTGCAAGATCGTAGCGGATGTTTTCCAAGGGTACATAAATCTTTTCCCTTGTTGCAAACTCTAGGCACTTTCGGACTTGATCGGGTGCTGAATCTTGATCTTTTGTACTAAACCGTGCATACACAGCGCCTACGGTTGGCCATCGATCTTCGGGTACCTGCTCCAGATACAATTGATAAGTTTCCAGGACTTCTTTTTCGGTACGAGTTTTAAGTTCTTGGATGATCAGTTGGCGCTTGCTTATCGGTTTTTTAGAGTTACCATCACCAGTAGGAAATATTGGCAGAATTCCAGCGAATAACAATAGAGTTGGCCATGGGTTTTGCCCCTTTTCCTGACATGGAAATTTGTCCCGAATTTGTCCCTGTTTTGGGTCAAAACAACCATTTTTAACGGTTAGCGACCACCACCTACCAACAGCACTTAAACTATTGCAATTAAAGGGCTTATAGCGTAAAATCAAGTGGTGTAAGGACTTGCAAAAAGGGGGTGGTGAGTTTCCCGCCCTCTCCGCTTGGTTTATCGACAAATCCCTTTGATTCATAGCACTTTCTGGGCCGCCCCCAAACTCCAAATCTGAATCATTCTGAGGTTCATTCAAGATCAATCGAATCCCTTGAATATCACCTTTATGGCACAGCCAAAACCCGCCGTCCCTGTGGCCTGCTGCACTTCCTTGAAAGATTCATTTTCCATGGGATCACTTATCCCATCCACAACCGCCTTCATGTTGTAAGCACTTGTTCCCGTATATCGCCCCAAGGTCAAGGTCGGCGTGGAGTGCCGGGCAAAAGCTTGTATCACCTTCACATTCGCCTTGGTCATCACCGCCCAAGTTATCGCCGAATGCCGCAGAGCGTGAAAGTCCCGGAACAAGCCTTGGCCATCAACCCAAAGCAGGAAGCCTGTGTCTGGGTCGCCACCTTGGGCCAGTCACGCGGGCCGGGCTTCCAAAAGATCTTCTTTCATGAATTTTCCAGCAGCCTTATTTTTTGCCCAACCCACCGGCCAAACGGGTTTGTCCTTAGGCAGACCTGCCAACCATGCCCTTTGTTCAGCTTCCAGACAACTGGTAATGGGAATGGAATCTTCACGCCGATTTTTGGCATAGCCCGCCTTAACGGTCACCTCGCCATTGGCAAATGATCGTGGAGCAGCTTAGCAGGCACACTGGGTGACTTAATTAGCTTATTTCTTAAATAAGCTCAGGGATAAAACTCTAACTACCGGCATTTGAATGCAATAATAAAAAATATGACCACTAATCTGAAGCCTAAAGAAAAACCTTTTCAGATCTTATCGACCACAATAAAGGCTGATTACCTTGGAGTGCTTAATGCTTTTTACTCATCAAAATCAATGCCATCGAGCGCTAACTTCCTGCAACCAAGCGCGTGCAATAAGTTCGTGGCCTTG
>CAZYAY010000249.1:0-1911 GCA_964646215.1 uncultured Candidatus Kuenenia sp.
GTTCAAAAGATCCCTTTGTGGCCTCGGTCGAGACCAGCAAAGTGCCTGAAGGAACGAAAAAAGTTTTTATTGAGGTTTCCCTCGGAAAACTTCCTGAAGGTGTTTTCTCTGAATCTGTCAAACTTGAGTTTGAAGTAATTAAGCCGATTCCTGAAACTCTTATCACTTCTCAATGATAAAATAAATTGTGCATGATAAAAGCAACGATTTGAAGTTGATGAATTGTGCGCGTTAAAATACAGGAAAACTTATCATGCAGCCAATTGCAATGCTTTGTTTGTTATCCCTAATGCTGGTGCAGGCCAATCCCCTTGATGTCTCAATTAAAAACCTGGAGGGCAAGGCTGCAAAGCTGGCAGATCATGCAGGCAGCAAGGCGACGGTAGTGGTTTTCATGCAATTTGAATGTCCTATAAGTTCAGAATACAGCACGGAATTAGCCCGACTTGCGACCCTCTATGGTTCCAAGGGTGTAAATTTTATCGGTGTTATTCCCAATGCGGATGAGGATGCTGCGTTAAAGAAAGATGCACGCGATTATAAAATCGGGTTCCCCGTCCTTCATGATGCCAAGCTGATATTGGTGGACGCCCTCGGGGCAAAGATTACGCCTGAGGTTTTTCTTTTGGATCAAAAAGGATCGGTCGTTTACTCGGGAAGAGTGGATGATTCATGGACTGAACGCCTGCGTAGGAATGCGGCGCCCAAGAAGAAAGACCTTATCGAAGCGATTGAATCTTACCTTGCGAACAAAGCGGTTGTGGTTAAAAAAACCGATGCGGTGGGTTGCCCCATCAGCAGGCCCTTGCCCAAAGTTGCAGCGGGGAAAGTAACTTATCATCGCGATATCGCCCCGATCATCCAGGAAAAATGCCAGGCCTGCCATCGGCCCGGAGAGGTCGCACCTTTTTCATTAACCAGCTTTAATGATGCGGTGCGCTGGAAAGATCTTCTTGTGGAAGTGGTGGAGAAAAAACAGATGCCACCCTGGCTGCCTAGTGGCGGGTTGCATTACAGGGGCGAACGCAGGATGAGCGATGCCGAGATTTCGCTACTACGCAACTGGGTGAAGGATGGATGCGCGGAAGGCGACTTTGCCAACGCACCGTTGCCCAAGCGTTTTACCGAAGGTTGGCAACTGGGGGAACCCGATTTAATTTTGGAAGCGCCCGGGGAGATGGTACTTGCTGCCACGGGCAAAGATCTTTTCCGCTGCCTGGTTTTGCCCACCAATCTTACCGAGGACAAAGTAGTGGTGGCGTATGAACTTAGGCCGGGCAATCGCAGGGTGGTGCATCATACCCTTCATTTTCTTGATACCCAGGGGCGCGCCAGCAAGATGGAGGCCAACTGGAAAGAAAAGAATGGCATGGGAGAAACCAAGGGAGACCGTGGTCCCGGTTATACTTCTGCGATGGGTGTTGGTTTTCCTCCCTCCGGGGAAATGGGTGGCTGGGCGCCTGGGATTTCGCCCAAGTTTCTTCCCGAGGGCATTGGCTATTTTCTTCCCAAGGGTTCCGATTTTATTGTTCAGATGCATTACCATCGTACAGGCAAGGAAGAAAAAGACCGCACCCGCGTTGGCCTTTACTTTGCCAAGAAACCCGCCCAGCGCTATGTGCAGCCACTGGTGATTCCCGGGCAGTTTATTGTCATCCCCGCGAACAAACCCGACTTTACCGTCCGCAATACCGTCTGGCTTGCTCAAGAAGTATTAATGCATTCTGTCGATCCCCACATGCATCTTATCGGCAAAAAGTTTGTCATGAACATAACTCCCCCGGATGGAAAAACTTTTGAAGCCATTCGTATTGATGAGTGGGACTACAACTGGCAGGAGATTTATTTCCTCAAGGAACCAATGAGGCTAAAAGAAGGCACCAAAATTGAGATCGAAGCTGTCTTTGATAA
>CAZYAY010000250.1:0-1909 GCA_964646215.1 uncultured Candidatus Kuenenia sp.
AAACCCTGATCCGGTTATTGGCTGGGGCTGGGGTGCTTTAATCCTTCCCTACCTCGAGCAGGAACCCCTTTATAAATCCATCCCCATCAACTCCATTGCAATGAGTGACAGTTCTGCTGCCGCGATTGCTTTTCGTAAGACCGTAATCAAAGGTTTCCTTTGCCCTTCTGACGATACGGGCATCAATACCTTCACCATTTCAGGAACCGGGGGTAATTTTGAACTCGCCAAAAGTTCTTACGCCGGTGTCAATGGGCAGGCAGAATTAGCAGACTTTGATACTGCTTTGGGGCTTGGTATGTTAATTCGAGGCAGAGGTGTTTCGATTGCTGAAGTTACAGATGGCTTAAGCAACACACTTTTTGTGGGAGAACGAAGCTCTAAATCCGCCAAAAATGCGACGGGCACACTTCCAGGAATTTGCTCCTGGGTTGGCGCACTTCCAGGAGGGGACCTTGATGGTGAAAGCCCCGCCCTTTATATTCTTGGACATACAGGTGAACTTGCCGACCCCCACAAGCCCAATACTCCTCAGCCAGATGGTTTTTTTCATGCTGAAGATTTTACCAGTAGGCATTCGGGAGGCGTCAACTTTTTATTCGTCGATGGTTCCGTCAGGTTCATCACCGATTCAATAGATGGTCAAACCTGGGCGAAACTAGGCACTCGGGCAGGTGGCGAATCTACTGGCGATTATTAATTCTTCCCAACACAAATTATCAACCACCCATGATTTCGTTGTGCACCTATGCCAAAACCTTTCTATTCACTACTTCTATTTGTTTCATTTGCAATGACACTAGGTTGTGGCGGGCAGGAAAAAGTCAACTTCAAGGAAGCCCAACAATTTCTCGCAGTTGATTTTAACAACGAAGGGACCATTCTTGCTGGCATCAGTAAAAACGGTGCGATAATTCTTTGGGATTCCTTAAAACAAGCAAAAATTAAAACACTTGAATCAAAAGACAGAAAAGTCTCTTCTCTCGATTTCAATAAAGATGGTTCATTGCTTGCAGTTGGTCAGGACGGTGGTCAGGTACAAATTCTATCCATGCCCGAAGGCGAAGAAAAACAAGCCCTTAAATCGGGAACCGCAACCATTAAAGCGCTGGCTTTTTCTCCTGATGGCAAAAACATTGCAATTGCATCCAAGCAGGCAATTGAGATCTGGTCTACCAACAACTTCAAAAAAACTTCGAGCTTTGCCAAATCAGGACAAATGCAAGAACTAGTTTGGACTCCAGACTCTAAATCCATCCTCGCCGGAGGTAGCGATTTCAACCTTCATGTTTATTCCATCGATGGTACATCACAAACCATTTTAAAAGGCCATACAAAAGCCATCAGCGCATTAGCAGTCTCCAAAGATGGTAAAAAGGTGGCAACTGGGGACAGGGGTGGGAGAATTCTCATTTGGGAATGGGGATCTAAAAATCTGGCTTCTACAGAAATAACAGCGCACCAAGGTGGTGTTGATTCGCTTAGTTTTTCATCAGATGCAAGCAAATTAGCTTCTGCTGGCCGCGATGATTTAGTTAAAACATGGAGTACATCAAATTCTGAAAACTTACAAACATTCAAAGGCCACAAGAACGATGTTCGGGGCGTTGTATTTGCACCAGATGGCCTAAGCATAGCTAGTGCGAGTCTGGATGGTACCGTCAAAATCTGGGAAGTAAAATAAGCATCCCCTTTTTCGCTTTTACCCCAAGTCTACACAAAGATTGCTTTCAAATAACCCAAATCACTTCTTGATTTCCAAGTCTTAAACTGCCATTTACAATTTTAAGCCACAAGATTATTACTCCTTCGCACCTTGATCTTCATCTGTGAAAATCCCATCCGTATTTACACATTGGAAATATGAAGATACAATGAAGTATCAGAGAATAAATCATTAAGGATCGGT
>CAZYAY010000251.1:0-1882 GCA_964646215.1 uncultured Candidatus Kuenenia sp.
CACCCATGGAAAGGCTGCCTGCAAGGCCGCGAACAGTGCCCAAAAACCCAATTGCAGGAAGAGACCAGGCAAGGTAATTAACGGTGGACATGGAAGTGACCATACGATCAATAACCACATCGGATTGCATTTTAACAGCATCAACCACATCGGCACTGGATTTGGTGACGCCGAAGCGATTCAATGCGGTTTCCAATAATTGGGAAAGAATAAAAGGCCCTTTATCCCTGGCTTGATCAGCGATTTTTCTTTGAAGAAGCCTGGCATCTTCGGGAAGAATACGATGCGAAGAATCGGGGGATAAAAGATTCAGGGAAAACGCTTCTAATTGCCTTGCGACTTCAGCTTTTTTAGCAAGGAGAATCAGCATGGCCCAGGTAAAGGCGGTGTAGCAAAGAATTTGTTCAGGGCCAAGTAAAAGCTTCAAAAGGCGCTGCTGGCTCCATTTATCACTGCTTAAACTAAACTGACCGGGCATGAAGTAACTAATTAAAGTGATAGAAATACCACCCACCAGAACAAGGGCAATCATAAGCCTTGGTAATTCTTTTATTGCTTTATTATTTGTAGGCTGCAAGAGATACTCCCATAATTAATCAGACCCCATTCTGAAGATAGCAACCATGTATTGTCAAGGAAGGGATTACTGTTTACAGTAGTTATTCGCTGGAACTTCCCAAATATTCGACAAATTCTACGGAATGTTATTATTTTAACAGTTATTACAGCCCCATGTTTCCAAACCATATCTAATTTAAGGAATAACTACCTTGGCTACGGATAATTTAATTGCTGTTCTCTGGGATATGGATGGCACCCTGGTGGATACCGCAGAATTACATTTTCATGCCTGGGTGCGAATTTGCAAGGAATACGGCAGGGAGTTTACCCGCGAAGACTTCACTGCTACTTTTGGAAAACGAAACCCCGAAATCATCGATTATCTCTTTGATGGAAAAATCCATGGTGCTAGTGCTGATAAACTCGGCTACCAAAAAGAAGAATACTACCGCAGTGAGTCACGTAAAGCAGGGATTGAACTTCTGCCTGGAGTTCTGAACTTATTAAAAAGCCTTGATGAATCTGGAGCGAAGCAGGCTATCGGCTCAAGCGCACCAAAAGGAAATCTTGAGCTTATTTTGGAACTAACGGGGATCGGGAAATACATGCAGGCAATGGTTGCAATGGAAGACACGCAAAGGGGAAAGCCAGACCCGCAGGTTTTTTTAATGGGGGCGGAAAAATTAAAAATCGATCCCCGAAGGGCGGTTGTTGTTGAAGATGCGATTGCAGGGGTGCAGGCTGCAAAAAATGGAGGCATGAAATGCGTTGCAGTAACATTTGTCGGGCATCACAGTGCGGATAAACTTAAGGCAGCGGGAGCGGATCGTGTTGTGAAAACCTTGGAAGACATGAGCGCTGCTGATTTTTACTCGCTGGTGGCAGAATAGTTTCAAACGCTTGATTGCCCATGCCTGAACTCACCCAGCGCATTTGCCTGCCAATATTCCATGGAATTCAAATCGCAACAGGTAAGCCAACCTCCACCATAAACATTGGTATCAAGGCAAAGAAGATGCTGCAGGTTCAAAGGTTGCCCTGAAGTTTGCCTGGTATGCCCACAAACAACTTTTTTACCGGTATGGTGCCCACTAAAATCCGGATTTAACTTATCCCAGAAAAGCAATTTGTCTGTTTGTTGGTCCAATGGCAAAGATGGATCAACGCCTGCATGCACAAAAATATGTTTATCATCTTCCCAATAGCGACTGCCTTCTGATTTAAGAAAGTCGACAATGTTTGCATCAAAAAGCTGGAAATCGGGGTTGGTAAGATTAACGCCAAACGATTCAAGGGTTTGTAATCCACCATACAAAAGCCA
>CAZYAY010000252.1:0-1842 GCA_964646215.1 uncultured Candidatus Kuenenia sp.
TGATTCCTTGTCGTTTGCCTCCGCCCTTACAACATCAGCCTCGGCGAGGGCGACACGAGCCTTGGATTGTTCAACCACCGCAACGGCCTTGTCCAAACGGGCACGATAAAGTGAATCATCGATAAGTGCGAGAATCGTTCCAGGTTCAACTACTGATCCAAAATCAATTTGCCTGGATTTATCAATTGGATCTTGCCCGAATTTTTCAATGATACCCACAACCTGCGCTCCGATATCCACTACTTCCTCGGGTTCGATCGTCCCCGTGGCTGTAACTGTTGCAACAAGTTCGCCTTTTTCAATAACTTTTGTAATCAAGCCGTTATTTTTTTGCGTACGGTTCTTCATTACCAAGCCTGCAATAGCCCCAAGCCCGACCAGGATTGCAATCAGCATCAAAACTAGTTTTTTTGATAATAGGTGATTCCAACTCATAAAAGCCCCAGATTATGATTAGATCCTTCACCCATGAAAAAAGTGTGGCCAATATTTCCCACTATAATTGTAGGTTTAAGGGTGGCCAAATAGGTCAGCCTTTAAAAAAAGACCCAAAATATTTAGAGTTTAAGCGGAATTGAAAAAACCAACATTCAACCTGAAATTCTTAAAAATCAAGCATCTGTTGCCATCAGGGAAGCACTAAAAGAATGACCTGGTCATCAAGAATAAAATTCAAGGAAAGCTGCAAAATAGCCAATCAAAAATCCCTGCAAGTATCTTGTGAAGTGCGTTGGTTGAATAAACCAAGATAATGCTGCAAGGCCGGGCCTGATAAATGAATTCATCGAAAAGTTCAAAGGCTTTGTGATTCGTTAAATCTTATTATCGGTTTCTACTATATCTGCTCCTGAAGGAGGGAATTTTAGGCACACCAACTTACCTGCATTTCATACCGCCATAAACGGGCATCCTAAAAAGGTTTTCCCACGCATGGCGAAAGGTATCACTGTTTTTGAAAACCCATGACTGGTTAAAATCAAAAATGCCTTAGATTAAACTTATTATTGTTTGGTTTGATTATTTATCCTTAGCGGGCAGATAGCCAAGCGAAACAAAGAATGCATCGGTTTGATCAAGAGTTTCTTTCATTTTCCTGTTATTAAAAAACCCATGACCTTCGCCCTCGAACCCAATGAGTTGACAGCGATTACCCGCTTTGTTCATGCGGTCTGAAAATTCCGCAGCAGAGCTATAAGGCACAGTGGAATCTGCTTTGCCATGAAAGATAATAGTTGGAGGAACACCTTTCTTTACATGATGTGCTGGGGAAAAAGCCTCGGGCTCGCAGCCAAATCTTTCCTTGGTCGACTTTGCCAAAAATCCCTCAAGCATTAATCCGGGTATAGGAGCAAGAACCAATGCGGGGTTAAACAACACCAACGCATTAGGTAGGCTGGAAACTTTAAGATCTTCGCCTGTAGCTTCCAAGCCGGGCAGGGTGGCAGTGGCAGCAGCAAGGTGACCACCCGCAGAGCCACCACCCGCAGCAATACGATCAGGGTCAATACCTAACCGCGCTGCATTGGTACGAATATATCGAACACAAGCCTTGGCATCTGCAACGCAATCAATTGGCTTTGCCATGTTGCGCGATGCAACCCGATAATCTGCAACAATTGCAACCATGCCGCGTTCTGCAAGGTGTTTACTTTGTGGAACAAATTGACTTGGGGTGCCTGAAGTCCAACCACCCCCAAAGAAAAACACCACGGCAGGCCTGGGCTTTGTTGCTTTTTCTTTTGGTTCAAATATCCAAATTTTAAGTTCTGTATCACCCACCTTACGGTAGGTTTCAACTTTGGAACTTTCTATCATCGGCGGGTAAGCCTTGTTAGCTTTTTG
>CAZYAY010000253.1:0-1789 GCA_964646215.1 uncultured Candidatus Kuenenia sp.
TCTTTAAATCGCCCTGCCTGCGTACCACTTTCAACAAAAGCGATTCTGCAGGTGCGTTGGGAACCACCACAGCGCCTTGCTTGCCACCTTTGATGATCCCTTCTTTGGAATCAAGCCTTAAATTACTACGGGAAGTTTCCGGGCCATGGCATTTGAGACAGCGCTCTACAAGAAGTGGTCGCACCTTTTTTTCAAAGTGGTCTTCAGGGGATTGAGCCCAAGACATGCCCTGTAACAATAACAAACCGACTAATGAAATTATAAACCTTGGCATAATGGAACAATCTCATAATTCAATTGGCGTGCTATTAAAGTATGACAACTTCAAGAGTTATTGCAAGGCAGATTCGCTGCAATTAAAGCACTTTTTAGGGCAATGATCACCCCAAAGCCGGCAAAACAAGAACTGCTAAATTGGCCCATAAGGGGCATTACCACCGATTTCCTCTTCAATGCGAAGCAGGCGGTTGTATTTGCTAAGTCGTTCGCTTCGGGCAACGCTACCCACTTTAATCTGCCCGCAGCCACTCGCAACGGAAAGGTCTGCAAGAAAATCGTCCTCAGTTTCGCCACTCCTTGCCGATACCACAGCTTTGAATCCGTGCTTTCTCGCCATGCGTATTACTTCAAAAGTTTCGGTAAGGGAACCGATCTGGTTAACTTTGATCAAGACCGCATTGGCGGCATTTTCGCGAATGCCTTTGAAAAGCCTTTTGGGGTTGGTTACGAAGAAATCATCGCCCACCAGTTGAATCTTACTTCCAAGCCTTCGGGTCATTTCCTGCCAGCCTATCCAATCATCTTCCGCACACCCATCCTCAATACTTGCAATCGGATAGTTGGCAACCAGTTCTTCAAGCAAGCCCACCATCTTATCTGGAGAAAGGGTTCTGCCTTCGAGGTGGTATTGGCCCAGTTGAAAGAAATGGCTGGATGCGACATCAAGTGCGATGGTGCCTTTGATATTGGTACGGTCCATTGAAAGGAGAAGGAAATCAAGCGCCTCGCGTTCTCCTTGAAGCTTTGGGCCGTAGCCCCCTTCATCGCCAACCAAAGTGCCCTCATGCCCATGCTTGTTAAGCAATGCGCCAAGGTTGTTATAGATTGCAACAATTTGCTCAAGCGCCTGCGAATAGGAAGTAGCCTTGGAAGGCTGGAAGAGAAAATCCTGGAAGTCGAGGTTTTTACCTGCATGCAATCCACCACTGATCATGTTGACCATGGGCATGGGCATGCGGGCGACATTATCTTGATCGAGATGTTTCCAAAGAGGGATGCGCAGATTTTCTGAAGCTGCACGTGCGCAGGAAAGCGAAACCGCAAGAATCGCATTTGCGCCCAGACTGGCTTTGTTTTCGGTGCCATCCATTGCGATCATCTTGCGATCAAGTTTTTCCTGGTCTGCACAATCAAAGCCTTGTAGTGCGGGGGAGATAATTTCAGAAATGTTTCTGACTGCCTTAAGAACGCCTTTGCCCTGATAGCGGGAAGGATCTTTATCACGAAGCTCCAAAGCTTCGTGGGTGCCTGTGCTTGCACCCGATGGAACACTGGCCCTGCCTATATATCCGGAAGCGGTATGCACTTCCGCCTCGACGGTAGGCCTGCCCCTGCTGTCTAAAATTTCGCGGGCATGAATTCTAACGATGGCCCTGTTGCTTGAACTCATTTGCCCATCTCCAATAAGTTACTTTAAGATTCGCACTCTTCTGCCATTCACTTGAAGCTTGCCTTGGGCAAACAGTTGAATGGCTTCGGGGTAGGCTTTGCATTCTTCTTCAAAAACCCT
>CAZYAY010000254.1:0-1732 GCA_964646215.1 uncultured Candidatus Kuenenia sp.
TGGCGCAGGATCATCGGCCCCACCATGTTCTTTGATACACCCGCCAGGCAGTATTGCAATGTCAAGCTTTCCCGCACCAACACCCCTCTTCATGCCCTCGCAACCCTTAACGATACAACCTATGTTGAAGCATCGCGTGTGCTTGCTCAAAGAGAACTTCTTGCAACAAACAACAAGGATAAAGCTGTGGATGATATGGTGATTGAAAACATCTTTCGTGCCATCCTTGCAAGGAAGCCAAGTATCGAGGAAGCAGATATTTTATCCGCCGCAGTGAAGCGGTATCAGAATGCCTTTGAAAAAGATGCTGAAGCAGCGAAGAAATTTATCTCAGTGGGCAAAATGCCAACGAGCAAAGAGATTGATGCTAAAAGGCTTGCAGCGTTTGGCACCCTGGCACTTTCCCTTTTCAACCTTGATGAGGCCTTGAACAAGGAGTAATCATGGATCCTAGAATTCAACAATCGTTACTGGTGAACCGGAGGGAATTCTTCGGGAAACAGGCATTGGGCCTGGGCACTGCTGCGCTTTCAGGCCTGCTTGCAAAGGATGGGTTCGCTGCTGTTCCCCAGAATAACAGGTTGCCCGACCTTCCCCATTGGAAGCCCAAGGCCAAGAATGTCATCTATCTATTTCAGAATGGCGCACCCACCCATGTGGATCTTTTTGATTACAAACCCAAATTGATCGAGATGCATGGCAAGCCTGTCCCGGATTCTTTCTTTGAGGGCAAGCGCTTCTCGACCATGACAGGTAATCCCAAGGGCAAGGTGATGCTTTCGCCTGTCGAGCCTTTTAAGCAGCGGGGAAAAAGTGGCTCATGGGTCAGCGATTTTCTTCCCCATACCGCATCGATCGCAGATGATCTTTGCTTTATTAAAAGCATGCATACGGAAGCGGTGAATCATGCACCCGCTATATCATTCTTTTTAAGTGGCGCACAGATTCCCGGTAGGCCCACCCTAGGGGCATGGCTTTCCTATGGCCTCGGTAGCGAATCAGAAAACCTTCCCGCCTTTGTGGTCATGACCTCCATCAGCAAGGGCACCACCTGTGGCCAGATCTTTTACGATTTCTATTGGGGCTCGGGCTTTCTTCCTTCGAAGCACCAAGGTGTGAAATTCAGCTCTGGTGGCGACCCCGTGCTTTATCTTTCGAACCCCGAAGGCATGAGCAAAAATCTGCGCAGGGCCCAACTTGATGACATCTCAAAATTAAACGAGATCAAGTTGAAAGAGTTTGGCGATCCAGAAATCGCTACCCGTATCGCTCAGTACGAAATGGCTTATCGCATGCAAACCAGCGTGCCCGAACTTACCGACTTCTCCAAGGAATCTGAAAAGACACTCGCAATGTATGGGCCACAAGTGCGCGAGCCAGGAACCTTTGCATACAACTGCCTGATGGCCCGAAGACTTGTTGAACGAGGCACCCGCTTTGTCCAGGTCATGCACGCAGGCTGGGACCAGCATCGCAGCATCACCACCGAACTTTACAACCAATGCAGGGATACCGACCAACCCTCAGCGGCGCTGGTTCGCGATCTGAAGCAGCGTGGTTTATTGGATGATACCATCGTGATCTGGGGCGGTGAGTTTGGTAGAACCCCCTTTATTCAGGGCGATCTGGGCAATAGGCCCCAATGGGGCCGTGATCATCATCCCTATGCCTTTACCATCTGGGTTGCAGGCGGTGGCTTCAAGCCTGGTATTTCCTATGGCGCTTCCGATGA
>CAZYAY010000255.1:0-1719 GCA_964646215.1 uncultured Candidatus Kuenenia sp.
CCCATCTGCGCCCTAGGAGAGCCATCATTCCATACTTGGGGATTTTGCAGGAATCCGGGGCCACGGTTCATATCTTCCCGGGTGCCCTCTGGAAGAAGCAGGACGATTCCTTTTTCATCTGCGAATTTGTCGAGTTCTGTTTCGTCAAGAGTCCATGCTGCAGTGCCACCTGCTCCATGAAGCATGATCAGCATAGGGCAGGGCTTGAAATAGTTGCGTGGTTTTCGCAGTAAAGCGTACCTTCGCATGTTTCCGCTGGTTAATTCGATCCGTTGCGTTTGTCCCATGGGTAAAATCCGAACTATGCGGAAGCAAGTTCTGTCCAGAGGCCTTTGTAAGTGTGTAAAAATTCAATGGTTGACGATTCATCGGGAAATGTTTTTCCCACTTCAATCATAGTGGCCCTGTTGTAGCCCGATTGCCTGAATAGCTTGAATAATTCGCGATAGGGGTAGGTGCCTAGTGAGTTCTTGTAAAGATCATTGATATGGCAAGATTTAATCCAAGGTTGCAGCATTTTAAACGATTCTTCCACGCTGCCATTTTTTATATCATCAGGGTTCGAATTCCAGGTAACGCCAACTGAAGGATGGCCACATTGTTCCATGATGGTTTTCATATTTTCAGGCTTGGCGGTACCTGCGCCATGAACTTCCACCCAGATTTCGATACCGGCATCGCTTGCAGCTTTACCACAAGGGATGAGCGATTTTCCAATTTGTTCCAAGGTTTTGGGGATGGGGACTTCTTTAGGGAGGCCATTGGGCCTGACTTTTACCCCTTTGCCCCCAATATCACGGACAAGATCGACAAATCTTTTACAGGTTTCGATGTTTTCATCGACTACTTTTTTGCTGGTTGAATGGAACTCACAAACCGAGCCTGCACCCCAGATTTCAATTCCTGCATCTGCGAATTTTTTGCGAACATCTTTTCTTTCGTCTGCTGAAAGGGAGGGCTCTACTTTGTGGGCATGGGTGGTGCGAAGCTCGACTGGGGATATACCCGTTGCTTTACAAACCCTAAGAAGGGCGGGGATATCGAGTTTCGCACCTAGATTGTAAGTGACAAGGCCTAGTTTAAAGGGAATGGTTTTGGGTTCGCTTTTGGCGATTTGGGCAGCAAATGCCGGGTTTGTACAGGCTAATGCTCCAACGGAAGTTGCATAAGCTAGGAAGTTCCTGCGGGTGGTAGCGCCCATCTTGGTGATCCTTGAGGTATTTAAACGGGTTTTTCAATCTTTTGGCTTGGTGCCTCGTCTTGTAATCAGGGCATATTACCCTTGATGGTTGGGATTGTCCACCTTGGGCAAGAAAAAGTATGAGTTAAAGCTTCTTTTGTTATGTTTGATTTTCACGAAGTATTTGGTGGGCAGTTAAGCTAGAATAGTGAAGGTTGTTGGCTTCCTTTTGGGAGAATTGATTGCAATGGCTACCGAACTAAAATCCTCATCTGCACCCCGGGTTTCCCGTAGCGAAAGGGCTGTTGAAGATCAAATTCAACGTATCGAAAAACAGATCCGTTGGATTGATGTGGGAACCGGAGCTTTTGGTTTGCTGGTCATGCTATTTGCGTACGGTTTGATTGTGATATTGCTCGATCGCTTTTTGGCACTTTCCTCTTTGGCTAGGCAGTTTTTGTTTGCAGGGTTTGCGGTTACCGTGGGTTGGTGGATTTACAAGCGGATTTTAATCCCCCTCGTGCAATCAGTTAATCCCA
>CAZYAY010000256.1:0-1687 GCA_964646215.1 uncultured Candidatus Kuenenia sp.
GTGCCCACGGTGCGAACGATGTCGTCAAGTTCGTCGTAGCGTTCTTTTTCAGCCTGGCTTGCAGTAATCTGGGTCGCATGAGTTCCTGCCGCTAAAAATCCAGTTGCCATCATCGCCAGCGGGTTCGCAGGTTCGTATTCATCCCCAGCAAGTTGCCATTTGATGAACGTGTTGTAAGGTAGATCTTGATTTAAAGCCTTGATGACGAAATCACGATAATGGTAGGCATTGGGCCTGTCGTAATCTTGTTCGTAACCATGGCTTTCAGCAAAGCGCGCAACATCAAGCCAATGGCGGCCCCAGCGTTCACCATAATGCGGGTTTTGCAACAGGCGATCCAGCAGGCGGGCATATGCATCATCAGCTTTATCTTTAAGGAAAGATTCAACCTCATCAGGGGTAGGGGGAATACCCAAAAGATCGAGATAAGCCCTGCGAACTAATTTTGTTTTCTCTGCAATTGGGTTTGGAGTGATGCCCTTGGCTTCCATGTTGAATTTAAGGAAGTGATCGATTGGGGTCTTGCACCAACTTGTATCTTTGACTTTCGGGGGAGCAGCATTCTTAAGGGGTTGCCAGGCCCAATACTTCTTCGCGCTCTCGTAATCGATTTTCTTGACAGCAATCGCTGGGGCGGTTCCCTTGCGTGGGTCGGCTGCCCCCCGCTTTACCCATTCAGTCAAAACCGCAATATCTTTGTCTGCCAACTTTCCCTTGGGTGGCATTTGAATCGTATCGTTGTAGCTAAGCACTTTTACGAATAGGCTTTTCTCAATATTGCCAGGGATGATTACCTGGCCACTTTCGCCACCTTTCATCCAGCCTTCCTTGGTATCGAGAAGCAATTCCCCCCGGATCTTTTTTGCATCCTTTGCATGGCATGAATAGCAATGCTCGATGAGAATGGGGCGAACCTTGGCTTCAAAAAAAGCGAAGTCTTCAGCTTCCCCTGCAACTGCAAAACTTGCAAAAAGAAAGCTGGAAAGGATTGTTATTGTTTTCATTGTTATTCGCATGGTAGGATTACATTCAAAACAAGCCATTTATAGGCACTTTGTATAACTTTGATACCCACTTATATTACCGTTGATTACTGCCTGATGCAACAGCTTGATGCTGTTAATCTTAAGGCTTTTGGGTTACTTGCCTGCATTTTTGACAGGAATGCTGATTAACAATGCTGCAAATTAAGGCGCTTTACCTGATGGTTTAAAGGCCCCCCATGGCATTGGATTACGAGTTGACGATCAACAAGGCGCTGGAAGTGCCCGCGGGCAAAAAGCTGGAAAGCACCATCCGTAGAATTCAAAGCGCGGGGGATGACTTGATCGATGGATTGTTGATGGTGGGGGAAGCCAAAATAACTGCAACCATTATTGGCACCTCGGGTTATGCGGAAAAGTTTTCGCAATCTGGCGTGCGCGATAGGCATGGCCGGTTGCTCCGCGATCTGGGTCTTACGCAACGATTATTCAAATACCCCTGCAGTTATTTGATTTATTCCCAAGCCTTTGATGATCTTCCTGTTGAGATGAAGGATTATGTGTTCGAAAAACTTTGGCAGATTTTGAATGGTTTGGATAAGTCTAAAAAGTATGCGCACCTCTCAGACGCTGACCGTTTGGCCCTGATCCAAATTCTTTGTGATACAAAGCCGGAACTCCCACCCTTTTGGAAAAAATAATAG
>CAZYAY010000257.1:0-1672 GCA_964646215.1 uncultured Candidatus Kuenenia sp.
CTTTTCTGGCATCATAGAACTGCCCCTTGATCATGACAGGGTATTCGATGGCATCGGCTGCGTCTTTGGCCTCGTTTAAATCACGGGTGAGTTTTGTCAGGGGAGTCTGGCAGGCACAGGCTTCGCATAGCTTGGGCAGTTGAGATTTTGCGCGTTGTTGAAATGATTCCAAGGTAGGCAGAAAGCATTGGATTCCCCGACTCTCTAGCTCGGGCTGATTGCGGATCATTAATTCTATTTCGGTATCCAGCGTGGGAATCAAAATGGTAAAGTCATGCCGTTTTTTGATGAAATCCAATCGTTCAAGCAATGCCTTGGATCCCGCAGTTGGATAGGGGATGGTGTATGCCCAATCGGGGCCATCTGTTGCAAATATCCCCGATTCCAGGGCATCATAAATAAGGCCGACTATTTTCATATCGGGGAACTTACGTCGTAGGCTGCAGGCAACGGCGTATCCAGGCTGTGGGTTTTCGCCCCGGTTCATCCCTGTTATTGCAACAATCGGGCTGTTCATATTAATTGATACTTCTTCATGGTATTTAAAAGGTTTTCTATATCAAACTCTGCGCTTGGTAATGAGATTGCGTACTCCTCAGCAATTTGAATGTGCAACTTTTCGACAGGGCATCCGTTTTTAAGCAGGGTGATCACCCGCAGCGCAGTCTCATTCAAGGTGTAAGAAATTCCCTTGGTCGGATCAAATACAAATCCATTATCATCAATCTGAAGAGAGAAAAGCTTTGTATAGGGATTCATGATTTCCCTTCTTTTGTTGTTGTTTGTTTTGCGGAGCCACAAAGATTCCAACCAAGTTGGGAAGATGTATGTGTGGGCGCTGCAGTTAAAATGGTTCCAAATACCTTCCGTGCCTCTTCCACCCTTCCTTGATAATAAATGCACCATGCATACTGGGCGCCAAGATCAAAGTCTTCAGGCGTCAATGCCAGCATTTTTAGGTAATAAGGTTCAGCCATCAAGTATTGCCTGGAAAGAACATATAATTCTGCCAACCGACGATTAGCGATTTGGTTCATTGGGTCTATCACTAAAACAGCCAGGCTTGTTTTAATTGCCAAATCTGGTTTCCCAAGTGCGATATAAGATGATGCGATGCAATTAAGTGGCGCCATCGCTCCTGGCGCAAGGGTGCTGGCCTTTTGGTAGGCTTCGAGGGCAGCGGCATGATTCTCTTTTAAAGAGTATAAACGGCCCGCCCTGTAATTAATCAGGTACAGGTTTCCATAAGCTGCTTGAATTGCGTGATTGGATGCAAGGGCCTCATCATACCGACCGTTTTTTTCAGCTTCATCCATTGCCAACCATAACTGTTGGGCTTGCGTTGGTTTGAAGTCTGCGGTGGTTGCTGGCGGGTTCAAGGTGGTTGACGAATTATTACTTTGGGGATTTGAGGACCTAGAGTAAGAAGCTGTCAGTACCAATATAAAAGCAAGTAGAGCCGACCCGATTATGAGTTGGTTTTTAGGATCAACCATATGAACTACTTCCTTAAAGATATAGCGATGCAGGATTTAGTGGCTTGATCTGATTCGATTTTGGTTAAAATGAAAAACCACTATCTATCCCTTGGTTATCATAGTCTATCCACATTAAGGCAAGATTAAGATAAGTCCATTGTTTTGAAACAATATTATTGAAGGAAGCTCTACCC
>CAZYAY010000258.1:0-1670 GCA_964646215.1 uncultured Candidatus Kuenenia sp.
ACTACAAAGCTTGAAATCAACGAGGTTCCAATGCTAGCCAGAGGCAGTATGTTCCCACCTTCCCAGGCATTCATCCATGCCGTTGGTGGAGGGAATTCTTTTATTGTTCCCATTAAATCGCTTAAAATAATGCTGAAGTCAATTGGTTTTGGCAGTGCCCAGTAGGCGATATTAATCAACCAGGTTGCCAAACCCGATGAGGGTTCCGCAGTGGTTGCCCCGAGGTTGCCAATGCGGGCATGATTTACCATCCAGCAGATGGCCCAGAATGCGATCGAGCCAATGATTGCCACCATGGTGCTTCTGCTCCAAGTGCCAAGCAATACCGATGCTGGATAAAAACAAATAAATTGTACAACCAATATTGCGAATGACCAAAGGAACAAGCCGTTCCAAACATTGGTTGCAATTCCCAAGGCAATCCAGGTTCCGCCTATCAAAATGATTCCTTGCAGGCTTAAAACCATAACGATGGAGAATGTTTTTGCGAGGAGCATAAAGCCTGTGGATAGTGGGCGAAGGCGCAGCATGTTCCACCAGAAGCCCTGCAGGAATTCAGGGATGAACCCCGCAGTCCAGATCAATGCGAAAACTAGGCCAACCGCATCTGAAGTGAAAAAGACCAACATCGATTCAAAATACCGCACCGCATTTTCTCTAAACTTGACCCAGGGTATTTTAACCGCACCAAATAAAAGCCTTATCTCGCCTTGGATCAGAGGTATCCCGGATTTTTCAAGCTCTTCCGGCCCAATGCGCGCAGCTTCCTCAACCGGTGCGCGCTGTGCGATTTCATAGCTTGAAGCTTCAGGTATGTTTGAAAACCTTACCGTTGCTGCAAGTGTGATAATCAAGGCGGAATAAAAAAGTAGCAGCGGAAAAAGATGCGATGCAACAGCCTGGCGCAATGATTCGCCTGTGAAACATTTCATGATTTGGAGAAACTGTGATACTGTCATTTTAATTATCCAGGGTGTTGTGGCGTTTTGGCGCAAGCTTGTTGCATCGCTTTTTGAAGGAAGGGGCCTTCGCCATCCCCGCGCCATTTTTCAACCGGTTCATCCCTTACAATTTTTCCATTTGCAAGCAACACAATCCGGTCGCAAAGGGTTTCAAGTTCTTCAAGTTCATGAGAAACTAGTATTACACTTCCACCTTTTTGCCGCCAATGGAGCAAAAGTTCACGAACCTTTTGCCTGGCTTCGAAGTCTAATCCTTCGAGAGGTTCATCGAGAATTAGCAAAGTTGGCGTTGCGAGAATTGCCTGGGCAATTAGAAGCCGCTGGGTCATGCCCCGGGAAAAACCCCCAACGCTTTGTTCTTGCCTGTCTTCCAAGCCTACTTTGATCAATGCCTCGGTTATCATTCGGGATAAATCTTCTGTAGCAATGCCCGAAAGTGAGCCAAGAATGTGCAGGATTGCGTTGGGTGTCAGATGTGAAGGGAAAACGGGGGATTCTAAAACAGCACCAACGTGCTTTAAGGTTGAACGATCTGAAACTGGTTTTGAAAACCTTGTTATCGAGCCGGAGTCGGGCTTGATCAAACCGAGTGCAATTTTTAAGAGCGTTGATTTACCCGCACGATTGGAGCCAACCAGCCCGATGATAGTGCCCCTGGGTACACTAAAGGAGATATTATCCAAGGCCTGAATTTTCGATCTTCGATCC
>CAZYAY010000259.1:0-1651 GCA_964646215.1 uncultured Candidatus Kuenenia sp.
CGTTGGCCTGGGTTCCGAGATGCCTGGTATGGCTGGCTTGTCTTGCAGGAACAATTGCACCCGGGAAATTTCAATGATCAATTATGGAGCATCCCAACCAATTCCCTTTTCAAGCTACTTCAATTGCTGACAGGGTTTGCAACCGCTGCAATTGTTCTTTATTGGAGAGCCAAGATAACAGACAAAGTCGAACTCATTTTCCGATCCATCGCGTTGGGAATGATTTGGATTTTATTATTTGGACCCGCTTCAGAGTTTCCAACCTTTGCTTTCATCGCACCCTTTTTAGGTTGGGCCTGGCTTGAAAGAAAAACTTGGAACAAGGGAGAACCTTTGCTGTTGACCTCACTCGTTTTCATTCTGGTCATGGGCTGGCAGAACTTCACTTTCCCACTTAGAAACCATCTACCTGTTCTTCTTTCCGCCCTTCCCACAGGTACCATATGCTTCGCCCTTTGGCTAATACTGCAAACCAACCTGAAGTTTTCCCGAAGGCTAATATCCGGGGATTCTCACAAATAATTCATGCATTGTTATTCTGATCAGGTAAAGTAAGTATTGTTCAGATTTATTTAGAGAGGCAATCACCATGTTCAATCGCAGAATGTTTTTAGGCACTTCCATTCTTGCAGGCTCTTTTTACACCGTACCAGGGTTGTTTGCGGAGCAACTTACTTTGACACCAAAGCAAACCGATGGCCCCTTCTACCCTGATAAATTGCCCCTCGATACGGACAACGATCTTATCATCATCAATGACAAAATCACCCCCGCGGTAGGCCAGATCACACATATTTCAGGCAAGATTCTTGATGCCAACGGTTCACCGATTAAAAACGCAGTCGTGGAAATCTGGCAATGCGATAACAACGGTGCATACCTTCATTCCAAAACCAGCAACAAAGCCAAACAGGATTCTAATTTTCAGGGTTTCGGGAGATTTGCCACCGCTTCTTCTGGAGAGTATTATTTCCGCACCATCAAGCCTGTAGCATACCCAGGCAGAACACCACACATCCATTTTAAAATCAAAGTTGCAGGCAAGCCTATTTTCGGCACCCAGTGCTACGTAAAAGGCGAGCCCCAAAACGAAAAGGATGGAATATATCGAAGTGTAAAAGATGATAAGCAAAGGCAGAGCATCACCGTTGATTTCGCTCCAATTCCTGGTTCAAAACTTAAGGAATTAAGTGCGAATTTCAATCTGGTGTTAGGTTACACCCCAGAAATGCCCTAGGTTTTAAATGTAGCCCTCTTTTTCAAGATCAGACTTAAGGCTTGCAAATTCATCCTGCTTTAAAGAGCCATTGGGCAGCCTGGGAGAACCAACATCGACTCCCAGCATTCCCATCATCGCCTTGGCGCTCGCCATGTATCCGCGCTTTACAAGTATGTTCACCAATTTGATGGAACGAAGCTGCTCCATGCGGGCGGTTTCAAAATCAAATTTCTTGAATGCATCAATGATTCTATGGTAAATCGGTGCTGCGAAATTATAGGTGCTACCCACCGCGCCATGCGCCCCTACCGAGAGCGCGGGCAACAGCATCTCGTCAACGCCCCATAAGATTTCAAATCTTCCCCCTTCCATCTGGCTGCATAATTGAAAAGACATGAAATCCACATTGGTAAACTTCAGCCCCTTCAGATT
>CAZYAY010000260.1:0-1651 GCA_964646215.1 uncultured Candidatus Kuenenia sp.
ACATAATAACTTCTATTCTCAACACAAACAAATACCCCAAAGCCCGCCCACTGCGCTGGGTGGGGCTCTTGCTTTGCTGCTTGTATTTCTGGATTCCCCGCTTTCGCGGAGAATGACAAAGTGAAACCGCAGTCCATGGGCTTTTTAATACACACACATGTAATCTTCTGCTTAATTCCATGACTACTCTTCTTCTGCCTTTTACCTCTCATCATTCAAAACCAAATCTATTTGAACCAAACCGCCATCCATGTTAGATTAAATTCCATGGTAATTAGGCTCCGCCCTGAATGCTTCCCACCTGAACAAAGAGACACCATGCTTTCTGTTTTATTTCATAAAACCCCAGAAGTAAGATCAGGAACGATTGCTAAAATCGCATTGTCATTTCTTTTCGTACTCTTCTTTTCAAATGCACAAGTGCTTGCAGAAATTAAAATCAGCCCTGAAAAAGTAGTACTTGATGGGCCAGAATCAACTCAACAAATATTGATAACTCGAATAGATAGGAAAACCAGTAACCAAAATGATATCAGCAACCTTGCAAAGTACGCAATCACAGGCCCAAAAATCATTCTCATTGATTCTTTTGGTTTGATCGAACCAATTGCTGAGGGCGAAACAGAAATAACGGTATCCCATGAGAGCGAACAGGCGCGCATTAATGTAAAAGTTGTCGGATTAAAGAACCCAAGGCCTGTTTCATTTGAACAACAAATCATCCCTCTTCTTACTAAAGCTAGCTGCAACTCGGGCGGATGCCATGGCAAGAATGAAGGCCAGAATGGTTTCAAATTGAGTGTGTTTGGCTTCGACCCTTTCGCAGATTATCAATCCTTAGTGATGGAAGGACGGGGCAGGCGTGTTTTTGCAGCTTCGCCAGAAAACAGCCTTCTCGTTGCAAAAGCTTCCGCACGAATCCCCCATGGTGGTGGCAGAAAAATCTCCGAGGGCAGTCTTCCCTATAAGCGCCTTCTCCGCTGGATAGCAGAGGGCATGAATTATAAATCTGAAAACAGCAGCGTGGTTGTTGCCTTGGAAGTCCAACCATCCCAGTTTATTTTGGAACCCAATGGCAGCCAGCAACTACGGGTAACAGCGATCGATTCCAAGGGGGAGCGATTTTGTGTCACCGCGGAAGCCGAGTTCGAATCCAACGCACCCACCATAGCAGGGGTGGATCGCAGAGGTGGAATTCAAGCGGGCGACAACCCAGGTGAAGCTGCAATTTTGGTGCGATACATGGGGGAAGTCAATGTTTGTAGAATCACCATTCCAAGAAAAGGCTCGCCCTTTACACGGCCCAAGGAAAACAACTTCATCGATACGCATGTATGGAACAAGCTTTCCATCCTGGGGATTCCACCAAGTGATCTGGCCAATGATGCAACCTTCATGCGCAGGGTATATTTAGATACGATTGGCACGCTTCCCACAGCATTGGAGGCACGCAAGTTTTTGCAAGACACCGCAACCGATAAACGAACAAAACTAATCGATCAATTACTGGAGAGGCCAGAGTATGCTGATTTCTGGGCCATGCAGTGGTCGGATCTGCTAAGGGTAGATCGCGATGCGATAACAGCGCAGGGTGCAATTGGAATGACGCGCTGGCTGAGGGGGCAGTTTGCAGAAAACAGACCTTACAATG
>CAZYAY010000261.1:0-1644 GCA_964646215.1 uncultured Candidatus Kuenenia sp.
GGTGGGCCTTGTGGTGGCAGAAGGCAAGTTGAATGTTGAAGATCCCGTGCTTAAATTTTTCCCGGATCTTGCACCTGCTGAACCTTCCGAAAATTTGAAAGCCATGAAAGTCAAGGATCTGTTAACCATGTCTACAGGGCATGACAAGGAACCAAAACCCGGCCCGCAGGATATCTGGGTAAAAACTTTTCTGGCCCATCCTGTACCTCACAAACCAGGTACCAAATTTGTTTACAACTCTCAGGCTACTTACACTCTTTCCGCAATCGTGCAAAAAGTGACAGGTAAAACAGTTTTGGAGTATCTGCAACCCAGGCTGTTTGAACCACTGGGAATCAAAAATCCCACTTGGGGAACCAGCCCACAGGGCATTACCCTTGGTGGTTGGGGGCTTTTTATCACCACCGAAGATATCGCCAAATTCGGCCAACTGTATCTTCAAAAAGGCAAATGGAATGACAAGCAATTGGTGCCCCAAGCTTGGGTCGAAGCAGCCACTGGCAAACAGGTTGAAAACGGACCCAAGCCCAACAGCGATTGGGGCCAGGGTTATGGCTATCAGTTTTGGCAATGCAGGCATGGTGCTTATCGGGGCGATGGCGCCAGCGGGCAGTTCTGCATTGTTCTTCCAGAACAAGATGCGGTAATCGCAATCACCGCGCACACGGGAAACATGCAGGCCCAGTTGAACCTCGTCTGGGATAAATTGTTGCCCGCCTTCAACGTCAGGGAATTACAAGAAAATAAATCAGCCCAGGAAAAGATGAAGGAAGCCATCGCAAGCCTTAAGGCAAAAGAAGGCCCCCCGAAGAAGTAAGCGAAACAGGCCACGCATCAACAAATTAAACGCGATAAACCAAGGCCGTTTCCTACTGCCTTTTGAAGCGGAGGGGTGAGGGAATATTACCTTCACCTGCCAGGTAAACAAACCTATGCAACTTATTACTGGTTTGAATAAGTGTTGCCGATTAAGATGCTTTTTTATTCCATCATCAAACGGCTGTGATCACTCATGCCCACTACTGGCAAGCCTTGGTACCACATTCTTTACATTCAAGTATTGATCGGTGTTGCATTGGGAATAGGAATGGGGGCTTTTTTTCCTGAGATTGGAAAATCCCTTAAGCCACTTGGCGATGCCTTTGTCAAGCTTGTGAAAATGATGATATCCCCGATTATTTTCTGTACCGTGGTGCATGGCATTGCCTCAATGGAAGACATGAAAAAACTCGGCCGGGTTGGTTTCAAGACCTTGTTATATTTCGAAGTTGTTTCAACCCTTGCACTTTTAATCGGGCTTGTGGTGGTCAATATCTTGAAACCCGGCGAAGGATTTAACATCGATCCAACCACTTTAGACCCCGCCATTAGCCAGGGCTATGCACAAAAAGCCAAAGGGCATAGCATGATTGATTTCTTTCTTAACATTATTCCCGCAACGGTTTTTTCACCATTCTTCAACGGCGATCTGCTGCAGATACTTTTCATATCCATCATGATGGCATTTGCAATCACCCTCATGGGCCAAAGAGCCAAGCCTATACTGGATGTGATTGACACAGGCTCCAAGGTGTTTTTCAACTTGATGAACATCGTGGTAAAATTTGCTCCTCTTGGCGCTTTTGGCGCTATGGGCTTCACGAT
>CAZYAY010000262.1:0-1641 GCA_964646215.1 uncultured Candidatus Kuenenia sp.
CCTGCACCGCAGTTTGAGGCTGACACATTCTGGGTGGCAAACAAGCCAACCATAACTGCCAACAGCGGCGCTACCATGCGCATCCTCTTCATCGTAACTCCTCGTTAAAACTTGGGTCGGGGGTGGCTTGTCTTTTACAAGCTTGGCCCTGAAACTTCCCCGGGTGAACTCCATCACTCCGCCTTAGCCATCCACACGGATGACATTGGTCAATCGGCGAGTGATTCAGCCGGGAACCTAACGCTCCAGGTGCCTGGCGTTTCCTACGCCGGCTGCAATCTACAAGGTTCTTATCGGATTATTTTTTCGCACGAGAATATCCACTATGACCTTTGTGCCGAAGGTTCTTGCTTTTATGCTTCCACCTATACAGATCGTTTGGCTTTTACCGTTCGCAAAAACTAGCGAAGATGTGACGATTATTTCAGCTTTGCCAATCACACGAATACGAAAAAAAACCAGCATGCCTTTTGGCACACTGGTTTTTCTTTTTGATTAAAGTTTTCTATCCAGCCACGTAATTGCTACACCGCAACCGCCTGATTTGCTTTCCGCTTGATGCTTTCACATAATCTGTTGCATCTGTCCAAATCTCTCAGCATCACTTCGGTTAAAACATGTACAGCCTGGCTGTCAGTCGTCCATTGCAATTGTTGCTGGCAGGAAACCAAATGTTCCAGCATGTCCTTTAAAAACAGCATATTTGAATCTCTCTGGCTCATTCCCCACCTCTTCATCTTCTTTTGAAACTTTTATAAGCGTAATTAAGTAGGCAACCCTTGTGCCATGACGCCTGAATTTTAAAAATTAATCATTTATTGACTAATCTGGAATCTACAGGCACCCTTTTATTACCTTACATTGCAAATATGACACCTTATTTGCACACCTGCTTTCGAGCTTTAGCCTTTTTTCAAAAAATCTGATTTACCCTGCTAGCCTTCCACCGCATAAGCTGAACATCTTGCCAACTCAACCTTTATGGTACCTCCATGAACTAATGGCTGTTCTTTCAAAAAATTGTAATAGTTGCACTTGGGAATGTAAAATCTACCTATGATCTGATTGGTTAATTTCACTTTGAAAGGGAAACTTTTTGCGCAGCCACCCTTGCAAGGTGTTCCAATGCGGATTTATTGGCGCGAATCTGGCTGTAACGGGTATAGGGGGCAGCAAGCCAGCTCAACCATGTTCCAGCCCTTGACCATGATCGCAGCGCCACCACCACGGTTCCCGTACTCATGTTTTTTTCGACACTGAATGTTTCTTCTCCAAGTTCCGGGTGGCCCGATAAAGTGCGATACTTAAACCCGGTCCGCCATACTCCTTCTTGGGCCTCATCAAAGCATTCAAGAACAACCGCACCGCAAAAAAGATCCACGCCCGGAAAAAAATGAAACAATATGCCCACGGTATCACCCACCTGGATTGGCGATCGATGCAAGACAGGAGACACCACTTCAGGTGGAAATATCTCATAAGCCATGATGGACTTCGCAACCCGTTGGTGTGGCCCGCCCTGCTCTGGTAAACCCAAGGCTTCTTTTGCAACCTCTCGTTCAAAACAATCACGGTTGTCTTTGGGTCGCGGCCCTTGCTCCACCGTTAAAGAAGCAGCACGATTCTCCCAATCCTGCAATC
>CAZYAY010000263.1:0-1640 GCA_964646215.1 uncultured Candidatus Kuenenia sp.
GTTCCCTTGGCTAACTGGAATGGTATGTTGATTCTTGCCAGTGGCGAAGTCAGGCCAGGAATTCGAACACCGGAAATCTGGTCGATGAGGTTACCTTGATTAACGTAAACAGTATGAAATACGCATGGCTGGTGGTTGCACTTCTTTTCCCCGTGGCATTGTTAAACTACCTCGACAGGCAGATGATTTCTGCAATGAAAAGTTCGGTGATGCTTGATATCCCCGATATAAGTAGTGATGCAAATTGGGGCTATATGCTGGGGCAGTTCAAGTGGGTTTATGCTTTTCTTAGCCCTCTTGGTGGCTACATCGCAGACAGATACAGTAAACGCTTTACCATTTGCACAAGCCTGTTTGTCTGGTCGACCATAACTTGGATTACAGGGCGGGTGCATTCCTACGAAGAGTTGCTTTGGACCCGAACCTTGATGGGGGTGAGTGAGGCATTCTACATTCCCGCAGCACTTGCACTCATTGCTGATTACCACTCCAGTCTTACTCGTTCAAAGGCGGTTGGGTTTCATCAAATTGCAATTTATTGTGGCGTTCTTCTTGGTGGGTTTAGTGGCTACATTGCAGATGAGCCAAAACTCACCTGGCGCTTCGCCTTTGATATTACGGGTATCGTTGGTATTTGCTATGCGCTTCCCCTTATGTTTTTCCTTAAGGATGCGCCGGTTGATTCAGTAAATCAAAATACGCTTGGAAAGCTTTCCATGATAAAAGCAGGCCGGGCATTGCTGACTAATTTTTCGTTTATCCTGCTTGTGTTGTATTTCACCCTTCCCGCAATTGCTGGCTGGGTCGTTAGAGATTGGATGCCTGCAATTTTGCAAAAAACCTTTAACATCAGTCAGGGCGTTGCGGGTGTATCTGCAACGCTTTACTGGCAGGTTGCTGCAATATTCGCAGCGTTGCTTGGGGGATGGCTCGCAGATCGCTGGATGCTTAAAACTTCTAGGGGCAGAATTTATGTCAGTGCCATCGGGATGGCTCTTATTATCCCTGCTTTATTTGGCGTAGGCAATTCCGCAAGTTTTGAATCACTGCCCCTTGCGTTGATATCGCTTGTGCTTTTTGGCATTGGCTGGGGCTTTTTTGACTGCAATAACATGCCCATCCTTTCGCAGATTGTCGGGCCCAATCTTCGCGCCACAGGCTATGGCATCATGAATCTGGTTAGCATCAGTTGTGGTGGATTTGCAGACTGGGGTTTTGGTCTCCTTCAAGATCGACAGGTGCCATTGAATTTAATTTTCAGTTTCTTCGCCAGTATGGCGTTGGTTTCAGTAGTGTTGGTATTATTAATCCAACCGCGGGAAGATAAAGACCTTGTAACCGGTAAGGAAAAATCATGACTCATTTGTTAAACGGCTTGGTTGCTGCAACTCATACCCCCTTCAAGAAAGACGGAGCACTTAACCTTGATGGGATTGAAAAAATAGCTTCGCATCTTTTAGCAAATAAAGTTGATATCGCTTTCATAGGTGGAAGCACGGGTGAAAGCCATTCCTTGAATGTTGATGAACGCGTGAAACTTGCCAAGAGGTGGTTTGAAGTTGCAAAGGGCACCAAATTAAAAGTGGTGGTGCATGTGGGGTCTAATTGTTTGGATGATTCCCGCACGCTTGCAAAGCAGG
>CAZYAY010000264.1:0-1623 GCA_964646215.1 uncultured Candidatus Kuenenia sp.
GAAGAAAAGTGTACGAACTTAAAACCAGAATCATTAATCTTTGAAATAAGATTGGGCCGGGGAGAATCAAAATCTCCCCGAGCACCAATGCAGGGTTTAACTACTCTTTCTTCTTGAAGATATCCTTCGTCAGTTCGCGGGTCTTTTCACGGCCCGTCTTAAACTCCTCCAAATCAAGAAAACCATCTTTGTTAGTATCCATTGCTGCAAACATCTTGTCCTGAAGGTCAGGCTTGTCTTTAAATGCTTTTTTAAGGCCATCAAAGCCCTTTTCTGCCATCTTTTCAGCCTGTGCGGTCTGGGATTTTTTGTATTCTTCCTTGCTTACCTTACCATCGCCATTTTCATCCATCTTTTTGAAAGCCGCTTCAGGATCACCAAAGCCACCCTTACCCTTGGTTTTCTTTTCATCCTGGGCAAAGCCCATTGCGGAAACAGCAAGAAACCCTGCTGCGACAAAACAAACCGTAGCTAATCGAAACATATCTACCCCCTTTAAAAGTAAAACAAAATGTCAGGTTCACGCTAAACCTGATCCAAGGAAACTTTTCAATATTGGTTAAATTAGTTCATGAATCTTAACCAAATCATTCATGATAATTATCCCAACTTTAATTCAACCAATATCTAGACATCCAAATGCCAAGTGTTATCCTACATCAACATTCCTTTTATTACTCTGCTTTTTGGGGATTCTCAGATGCTTTTAACAATTACAACTCTTGGGCTTTTAAATCTGGCCATCGGCATCAACCCTGATGACTTCAAAATGCAGGAAATCGACCGATCCCTTACCGTAGGATACGCAGTCATCCTCGAAGATATCAACGAAGATGGCAAAAAGGACATCGTCGTGGTTGATAGCAACCGCGTAATCTGGTTTGAAAACCCCACCTGGAAACTTCATACCATCATCACCGGCCAGACCAAGTCCGATAATGTCTGCACTGCCGCCCACGATATCGATGGCGATGGCCATCTTGACTTGGTCATCGGCGCAGATTGGAAACCCTTCAACACTAAATCAGGTGGCACTCTTCAATGGCTTAAGCGGGGCAAAAATCTCGATGAACCTTGGACCATGTTCCCAATCGCAGAAGAACCCACCGTTCACCGAATCCGCTTTGCAGACACCGATGGTGATGGCAAACCCGAACTTATCCTTGGGCCACTCATGGGTAGAAACAGCACCAAGGAAAATAACTGGACTGATGGTTCACCTGTTCGATTGCTCGCCTACCACATTCCTGCAAACCCCATGAAGGATCGTTGGATGCCCGAAGTTCTTGATGAATCACTTCATGTGATGCATAACTTTGCACCCGTTCCCCGGGCAGGCACCAAAGCCATGGATTTCATCACCGCAACCTACGATGGTGTTCATAAAGTTTCCAAATTAAACGACAAATGGACCACCTCTAAACTTGGGGTTGGTAATCAGGAAAACCTCAAGTCAAACCGGGGCGCAAGCGAAATCAAACAGGGAAAACTCGCTGATGGCTCACCCTTTATTGCTACCATTGAACCTTGGCATGGCAACCAGGTTGTGGTTTACACCCAATCCAAGCCGGGCGAACTCTGGAACCGCAAGGTGCTTGATGACCAACTTAAATGGGGCCATGC
>CAZYAY010000265.1:0-1566 GCA_964646215.1 uncultured Candidatus Kuenenia sp.
TAAAGAGTTCCCTTGGTGCCTCGAAATGGACCTGCACTGCCTGCCCCTGGTTCAGGGCCGTTGTCTGAGCATACGAGGATAATAGTATTGTCGCGCAAGGCGGGTGTGTTGCGGATATGATCAAAAAGTTTGCCAAGCTGCCGATCCATTTCTTTCAGTACTGCAAGATACATCCCACGCTTATCCTTTGCCCATTTCTCAACAGGTGGCCAGAACGGGCTATGAACATCATCGGGCCAGAGATTGATGTAAAACGGTTTTTTCTCTTTGGAGGCTAGGTCGATGAACGGTATTGCAGCAGACACAAAGCCGCTCGTGATCTCAGAGCGCTGCATCCAGATTACTGGTTTTCCAAGACGCTCGGCATCAGTCCAAATGCGTCCGGGTTTGTTTTCGCCCGGCTTCATCGTAAGTGGGAGAATCTTTTTTCCCATACCTTCAAAGTTGGTAAGCGAATCATCAAATCCATAGTCGGAAATGGGAGGGGCATTATCTACATCTCGCTGACCCCCAAGATGCCATTTACCAAAATGCCCCGTGGCATATCCATTCTGCTGAAGGATGCGGGCAAGGGTCGGTGCATTGGGATCAAGCCAGTTGGCAACACCCCGTCTTTCATTATCAGCACGATTATTCAAAAAAGAGGTTATCTTCCATCGGTATGGATATTGGCCAGTAACTAAGGCGCAACGCGAAGGCGAGCAAATGGGCGAGTTGACGTAAAACTGCGAGAAACGAATTCCTTCTTTTGCAAGCCGATCCACATTTGGAGTTTGTACCTCCTTGTTACCAAAACACGAAAGGTCGCCCCAGCCCATGTCATCAATGAATACCATGACAATGTTTGGTTGTGCCAGTACCGTAGATAAGGGACCGAAAAGAACGATGAGACACACACCAATAGCACTTGTGATTTTCATGGTGTAAGGAACCTTTTGCCATCGCTGATCTTAAATCCCCATGATAAATCATTGGCAGGAAATAATCTTTAATTAAAATGAAGCACCATGAGTATTAACTCCCGGTTGGTACGCATCGGAAAATTGCCACGCCATTGGATACGATGCTTTCGGTGTATGTTGCCATCGTGCTGCCAGCGATAAAGTTTTTCACTGTGGAATAGGCGCTT
The DNA here is from genome assembly GCA_964646215.1 of uncultured Candidatus Kuenenia sp. Classification (GTDB taxonomy): domain Bacteria; phylum Planctomycetota; class Planctomycetia; order Gemmatales; family Gemmataceae; genus UBA969. Next base: position 1,130 of record CAZYAY010000265.1, read on the forward strand.
GCCGTGTAATTGCTGGTAGGAACTTTCCGATAATCATTATACCTGAATAGAGAGTAGGACCTACCCGCAATCAGGCCGTTGACATTTACAGATGCGCTTAAGGTGGTTGATGCAACCCCGGCGATGACATTAGGTTCGGTCCAGTTGCCCAGAGTTATTCTAACGGGCAGAGCCCTTGCAGAGGTATCCTGAATACCAAGCACCGCACAGCCGTAACAGATTTTAGTGGGAATGCAGAAGGAGTATTTTGCACCATTGACAAGCATGGACCGTATATCGTTGAGGGTTGATGCGGTTCGCAAGCTAACCTGACTGCTGAAACAATCATTGAAATAAAGCTGGTCGGTTGAATTGTAAGTTGTGAAGTTTGAAGCGGTGACACCCGTAGCAAGCATGATGTGATCGTAATCCGGGTCGCTTAACCCCTTGACAAAAGC
>CAZYAY010000266.1:0-1563 GCA_964646215.1 uncultured Candidatus Kuenenia sp.
ACTCAACTGGATACTTGATATCCAAGTCTTCAAGTGCAGCTACATCAAAGTAAGTTGGGTGAAAATGTGCCTCAACTAGGCCTGGGAGAATGGTGCCACCTAGGGCATCAATTTTTTCAGCACCTGGTTCAATTTTTGGTGCGCTTTTCTCTGGGCCTGCATAAACTATTTTCCCATCCTTTATTACCACAGCAGCATTTGGAATTGGTGGTGAATCTGTTCCAATGAAAAGGGTGCCGTTGGAAATTACCGTTGTACCAGTGGCAAGTTTCATTGAATAAATCTCAATCTAGCAGGAAAATTAGGCGTGCGGGATATCTCTCATTTACGAATTGTATTATGCCCTCCTTATTTCAAAGAATAAAGGTTAAAGTTGTAATCCGAACTATTGAACTAACGTTTGACAATTCTAAAGCATTAATTCTAAAGTTTATTTGGGTTTTAAAGTGAAGGAGTGGCTAATCTCACCATTTTTTCGATCTGCTGATTCGGATTGTGGCAGATAAGCCCTAACATAATCAACAACAGCTTTTTCAGGCGAAACGGAAATTCGGATATGTCCAGCAGGGGGTATGAATTTTCCACGAATATAGCCGTATTCTTCAACATTTCGCAACTTGCTGTCGTATCCCGGGTGGCCGGGTTGAGGTACCATCAGATAGACAATGTCATCAAGTTCTTGCATTGCATAAAAATGGTCGTGGCCATGAAGTACCGCTGAAACTTTGTGTTTTGTCAAAAGTTGATGGATTGGCATTTTCCAGTCGGGCCGATTTGACCTGAACTCATCCTTGCCTGATGTACTTTTTCCACCCCATTCATAAAGCACGGCAGCTTCGCTTCCTCCACGGGCAGAAGTGTCTAACCCACCCACCAAATGGTGGATGAATACAAATTTGAATGCTGCCTTCGAATCTGCAAGTGTTTTTTCAAGCCATTTGTATTGGGAATCACCAAGAGTCCGAACCCAGTTGCCATCAACTTTGTTTCCCCCTCGTTTCTGTGTGTACCAAAAAGGGTCTAATGCTATGAATAAAGCATCGCCCCATTCCCAGGAATAGTAATTTTCCAATCGGTTTAAGGGTTTGATTGTTGATTTGTTGCCGGTGTAAAAACCATCAGGGAAAGGATTAGGAAAATATTTTCTTCTAGTAAGATTAGACCAGGCAGGCATGTTTTCTGATTTTTCATCATAACGATCTCCACGCTCGCCATCATGATTGCCCAAAACTAGAAACAGTGGTGCACTCTTTGCGATAAGGCTAAAGTAATAACGTTGAGCAATATATTGGGGCAGCGAATCTTTGTGATTGGGATATTTGTCGGTCATGAAGGTGTCGCCCAAATCGACATGGAAGTCCGGGTTGTCTGCGAGGCAATTTGCAAGGGTTCGTTCATAAACTGCAGGCCTTGTGCTTTGGTCAAGATGCGAATCTGATTGAACGGTAAATTTAAAAGGGCTTCCAGTCTTGCGCTGGGTTTGAAAATTCAATTCTTCCTGTGCTGTGAAATCATTTGCTTTGTTGGGAGAAGTATTTAAGCGGTAATAATAACGAGTGTCAG
>CAZYAY010000267.1:0-1550 GCA_964646215.1 uncultured Candidatus Kuenenia sp.
ATCAATTAGCTTTATTTTACATTGATCGGTGCAAGGGGTTTTTGGCATTTCCACCGCCTTGCGATTGGGATGGAACACACATCAGCATGTCCAAGTAAATGGATTTTTTCAAAGCTGTTTTGCTTCCTATTAAATTATCATGTATAAACATTTGAATGGGTCTTAGTGCCATATATCAAAGAGCAGTTTTAAAATGCCTTTCTTTATAAAATCCGGCGATGAAGGAACTTCGATAAAGACAGTTTTGATTTTTCGTATCATAGTGGCTGTTTTTATCATCGGTATAACGCTGACTTTATTTTCCCTTACAGTTACGCTTTGGCAGACAAAAGTTTTGATTCAAACGATGTTAAAAATAAATGCGGACAGCATCAGAGAAAAAGTTGAATTCATGATGAATGGTGTGGAGGTGGATGCCCAGATGTACGCATCCTTATTTCAAAAAACATTCAGTAATGATGCGGAAAAGAATAAAGCGCTGCTTCTTTTTGTAATGGAAAATCTGAAATCCAAAAAAGATTATGACGGTTTTGCCTATTACGATGCCAAGACTGGCATGTCGTATCGCATGGTTAAAGAGGAAGGCGGAGATGTTAATGTTGTGGAAATAAAAACCACACCAAATGGTTTGTTTACCACCAGTGTATACAGGGATTTTCTTACACCAAAACAAGTGGAGATCGATAACGATCCAAATCAAATTGACCCTCGATCATTTTCTTTCTATTTAAAAACCAAGGAATCTAATACGGCTTCCTGGGTTAATTCGAGGCATGTAAAAAGTATCAAATATCTCGAAAATTCCTCACCTTTTTTAAGCTATGTCGTCCCGTTAAATAACTCCCAGGGGGACTTTTTGGGGTTGGTTTCTCTTGATGTGGGGATTATTCAATTGGAGGAGTTGTTGGGTAAGATAACAAAACAAAAGTCAAATTTTTCTGAATTGTATGAAGGTGTCCCTTTTGTATTGGAAAAACACAACGATAATGAACTTCTGGTCATAGGTTATCCCCATCAAAATGAAAATGAAGAAATCCCCCGCTCAATGAGTTCTCATAATTACAGTGGCCATGTTTTTTTAGCGGATAAGCACCCTGATGAAAGGATTCAAACTTCTGCAAAACTATTTCAAATACAAAAAAAGGCTGGTAATGATATTTTTAATCTAGAATCAACATTCTTTGACACATGCCAAGATGAAAATGGGGATACCTGGGTTTATTCCTGGTCAGCAATCAAGCCAGGGAAAAAACCTGATTGGATTGTTGGAGTTTGTGTAAATCGAAAAGCTGTAAGTGCTGATACTATTGCAACCGGTCGGTTGGTTTTTCTAAGTCTTATTGGCATGATTATCATTATGATTCCCATTGGTATCAAGGGTGGTAAATCAATAGGCGAACCACTGGAAGTAATGGCTGCAGATGTTGTTAATATCGGCAGGGGCGATATTTCTTTTTCTGCAAATCCCAAGTCTAACTACACGGAAATAATTCAATTGAAGGAAGGCATCGAGAAGATGAAATCGGGGTTGCTATCCTTCAGGAAATTCA
>CAZYAY010000268.1:0-1546 GCA_964646215.1 uncultured Candidatus Kuenenia sp.
TTCGGAAACATCTCGAACCCAGAATGCGAGGTAAGCCTGCGAGCAACACCCCCCTTGGAATTAACCGTATATAAATCCCCCGCATAGGTGAAAACAACCTTGTCACCATGGATTGCTGGAAAACGCAATAGCCTTGCTTCTTCTGCGTGAGAAACCGCTGCACCAGCAAGCACAAGAAAAATTCCAAGAATGCGAATTGAAAACATTGCTTCACCCTAGGTTGAGAAAACGGCAAATCGATGAGCCGATTATCGCTTAATTCAAAGCAAATATCCACTATTGTCAAGCTGCATAGCTAAAAGAGGCAGGATAATTTTTAACGATTGCAACGATTATATGAGGCTGGTTGGAATAAGAAGTGAGCAATCCATTTAAACTTGCATTCACACCGGTTTGCATTGTTTCTCTTGATAGTTCTTTTGCTCCTGGTTCCTATTTAGGTTAAAACACTAGTTGTAAATTGATTTTCTTGTATCGAGAGCAACATGAACATTTTTCTTTCCTTGGTTTCCTGCATTGCAATGCAAGTTGACCTCCCAAAAGTGAACACCCCTGAAATCATTCGTGAGTTCATTTACTTGGAAGCACCCTTCCCACAATGCCATGCAACCACCATCGCAGAAGCTCCCAAAGGATTGGTTACCGCCTGGTTCGGTGGCACACGCGAAAAAGCCCCCGATGTTGGTATCTGGGTTTCAAGAAGTGATTCAGGAAAATGGACTACGCCCATTGAAGTAGCCAACGGCATCCAAGCCGATGGCAAACGACACCCCTGCTGGAACCCTGTTTTGTTTCAGCCTAAAACTGGACCATTGATGCTGTTTTATAAAGTTGGCCCAAGCCCCTCGACTTGGTGGGGGGAACTTCGCACGAGTGTGGATTCCGGAAAAACATGGAGCACCGCCATAAAACTTCCCGATGGCATTTTAGGGCCCATCAAAAACAAACCCGTGCAACTTCCAGATGGTTTCATTCTTTCGCCCACAAGCACCGAAGAAAATAAAGTGTTTGGCTTATGGAAAGTGCATTTCGAACTCTCCAAGGATTTGGGGAAGACATGGAGCAAAATAGAACCCGCCCCCGTTGCACCTGAAAAATCAATCCAAGCCATCCAACCCAGCATCCTATTTCATGGCAACAACAAGTTGCAAGCATTGGGAAGAACCAAGGGTGGCAAAATCTTTGAAACCTGGTCTGATGATCTGGGTAAATCCTGGTCCGCTCTTTCCTATACAAATCTTCCCAACCCCAACTCGGGGACTGATGCGGTTACTCTGAAGAATGGTTCGCATCTTCTAGTTTACAACCATACGGATAAAGGTCGCAGTCCCTTGAACCTTGCAATTTCAAAGGATGGCAAAACTTGGGAGGCGGCTATGGTGCTGGAAAAAGATCCTGGCGAATATTCCTACCCTGCAATCATCCAAACAGCAGATGGCATGGTGCATATCACCTACACTTGGAAAAGGCTGAGAGTCAGGCATTTGATGATCGACCCTGCAAAGCTTTCAGGCAAACCGATGGTTGGCGGGGAATGGCCCAGGTA
>CAZYAY010000269.1:0-1544 GCA_964646215.1 uncultured Candidatus Kuenenia sp.
GGTTAAACAAAGCGTCGGCCTAATCGCAGACTAAAAATTTAAAGGGGTCAGGTCTGAATGCCATTAACTTAAGGTCTAAGAGATTACAGAATAAAGGCTTACAAGGAAAAAGTGGTCTGGTAAAAACCTTGGCCTCCCATCAGCATATAGTTGCAAAACCATACTGAAAAGGAGGCCAAGGATGGCTAGCAATATCTCAGAAATTTTAAAACAGTTCAAGTCGGATGTTTGCAAAATCATAAAAAGGGAAACCATTGAACAGACATGCCGGTTGCTTGGTTATGTTTGGCGGAATCGAAGTTTACCGCCTGCGGAAACCGTCCACTGTTTTCTCTACCAAATTTTACATGGCAATGTGTCGATTTCAAATATGCGAAGAATGATTGGATCGGATTGCACCTCTGAGGCATATTGCAAAGCTCGCAGTCGGTTACCCATAGAATTGTTTGAACAATTACATCAATTCACCTGCGCTAAGATGTTGAATGAAAGCGGAGAACATGACCTATGGAATGGTCATAGGACTTGGTCCATTGATGGTTCTGGGTTTTCAATGCCTGATACGCCAGAATTGCAAAAGAAGTTTGGCCAACCGGGAAATCAGGCGCAGGGCTGTGGTTTTCCTGGGGCACATTTGCTCTGTTTATTTCATCACAGCACAGGGTTATTGCTTCGTATGGAACTGGCTCCCTTACGGACGCATGATCAGGCACACGCATCTCGTCTTCACTCAATAATGAAGGGGGGAGATATTTTATTGGGGGATCGTGGTTTTGCCTCTTTTGTGCATTTAGCGTTACTTTCTAAGGAGAAAATGCATGGTGTCTTTCGGGTACATCAAAAACAAATCGTTAATTTTCGTCCTGGACGCGGTTGCAATATTGGAAATAAAGTGCATTTAAAGGGGCGACCCAGATCCCGGTGGATACGCAACCTTGGAAGCAAAGATCAGTTGGTGGAATATTTTAAACCTACTTCCAAACCCAAGTGGATGGATGATGAAGCATATTCTGCTTTACCAGCTTCTTTGGTGGTACGGGAAATGTCTTATAAGATTCCTGGCCAAAATAAAAGAACCAAAGTAATCACGCTGGTCACTACTTTGCTGAATCCTGAAAGGTATTCTGCTTCAAGCCTTGCAAAACTTTACGAAAGCCGTTGGCAAGTGGAGACCAATTTTCGTCACCTTAAAATCGCAATGGCGATGGATATACTTCATTGCAAAACCGTGAAAGGTATTTGCAAAGAATTACATGCCTTTATTCTAATTTACAACTTAGTTCGTCTGGCAATGTTAAAATCTGCCAAACAACAGAAAGCGTCGGTGCACAAAATAAGTTTCTTGGATGCTTTGACTTGGTTGCGTTTTGCTAAAACTCACACGAATATGCCAACACTCAAAGTAAATCCCCTTCGATTAAACCGCTGTTATCCCAGAACTCGTAAACGAAGACCTAAAAATTTCCCTATCATGAATATTCCAAGATCGTTTCTCCCTAAACCCTTCCCATAATTAATACTTACACCTTAAGTTAATGGCATTC
>CAZYAY010000270.1:0-1543 GCA_964646215.1 uncultured Candidatus Kuenenia sp.
GGAAAAAAGGCTTGTCAGCAGTTACTGCAGCAGAGACATGAGATTTCGCTTCAAGTGTAAGGGCCTCGGTAAGGAAGGTATCGGTGCCATGGTATTTCTCTAAACTGGGTACAGCATGGGAAGCTTTTTTATCATTACCATAGTTTTGTTTGCCGTAATAACTTCCTGGCTGACCGATGGAAGACCCTGCAACATTGATATCAAAACCAATGTTCATGGGGTTTGCTCCTTCGGAATTTCTTGGCCCAAAATGTCCCTTGCCCACATGAATGGTTCGATAGCCATTGGCTTTCATTAACGAGGGGAGTGCCACATTATTTTTATCAAGGCCTTTCCAGTTCCAATCGGTTGGGCCTTTTGGGCCTGCGTTATTATTGTCTGGGTTGATCCAGTTGGTTGTGTGATGTCGGGCTGCGTTCTGCCCTGTCATAATGGAAATGCGGGTGGGTGAGCAAACGCTCATTGCGCAAAAATTATTGAACCGAACGCCCAGCGATGCAAGCCTTTCCATATTGGGTGTGCGGTAGAATTCATTGAGCGGGTACTTCTTTGCCTTACCTTGGGCATCGGTCAAAAAAGGCACCGAGGTATCCATCACCCCCATGTCATCGACCAAGAAAACAATGATATTGGGCATGTTTGCATCTGCACAAAAAGCAACCTCTGGCATCAGCATCCAAATCAATACGGCACAAACTATTCTTCGAATAATGGTCATTTGAGCGGCCTTTCTTTTAATAAGGTTCTTACTCAAAATATACCAGTATTTTGGTTTGAAAGTTATCGATTTATGCCTTCCTTAATTGATTCTTTGGTCATGCAATTATGAAGATATATGGATGAGCTAGGATGGTTCGATTCTCTAATCCTTACAATCTTACCCGTTAAGGCTGGCGGTTTGGGTAAGCCATGGCTGTTGATTATTGTTGACAGGGTGATTTTTCTCAAATATTTTAATCTTTAGCTCTTTAATCCGTTTTCCAGGTTGTGTTTTGAACCGATTATTATCGGTAATTGTGTTTTATTAATGTTTTTGTTGTTAATAATTATTACGCCCTCTTCAAAGTACATTTGGAGCCCGTATGTTCTCGAGACTCAAGAACCAAAATTCGAAGAATTCCTTGAACAAGAATATTTTTAATAAACTCGAGCTTCTTAAACTTGAGGAAAGAATCACTCCTGCAGTAAACCTAAACCCTTTTATTCAATTACCTGAACATAATCTGGTAATCATCACCCAAGATCTTTTAAGTAAAGTGCCTCAACAAGAATTAGCAAATGCAACCGTGGTAACTCTGGATCCTGCTCAGGATATCATTCGCCAAATCAGTAATCAATTTGCTAATCGTAGTGATGTAGATTCGGTTCGAATCATCAGTCACGGTAAAGATGGCGAACTTTTATTTGGCAATCAGGTAGTGGATCAAAATATTTTGGTAAATCGGGGAAGTGAAATTGCTTCTTGGGGAAAAGCCTTGGCCCCTGATGCTGATATTTTACTTTACGGGTGTTCTGTTGCTGCTTCAGAATCAGGAAAGAATTT
>CAZYAY010000271.1:0-1503 GCA_964646215.1 uncultured Candidatus Kuenenia sp.
TAGCCACGGTAGTTTTAAAGCGCTGGTTGTTGCGTTGTTGTCTTCCGATTCTTTTTTAACAAGATCAATCTTTGATAATCAATTGGAACAATAATATGAAGCTTCCCCAAAATAATTCTCCGACCCGCAGGAAGTTTATTCAATCCACCGCAGCGACAGCATCCGTAGTCGCTGGTTCGAATGCAGTTGCAGCCTCGCAAACTCTAGGATTAAGATTCAGCAAAAACATGAATGTTGATGTCTTGGTTTGTGGTGCGGGGTGTGCGGGTTCAGCAGCGGCTTTGGCTGCATCCCGGGCAGGGGCAAAGGTTATGGTTATCGAAAAAGCTGCTTTCGCAGGTGGAATTATCACTTGCGTTGGCTTGCCTTATTTTGATGGCATCGCCAACATTCGCGATAATCGTATCGTGGTTCGCGGAATCGCACTTGAGCTTCTTTCAAAATCAGGCGTGTGTGCCCCCGATGCTAAAAACGTTTCCAAACACAACCCGACTATTCCAAATTCCTTCGAATTTAAACTTCTTCTCGACAAGCTTTTTCGCGAACAAAAAGACAATCTTTCAATTCTTTTCAATTCCTTTGTTTGTGGTGTGGAATCTATGGGTGGAAGGATCAAGGCGGTTCATGTTGCAAACAAAGATGGCTTGGTTGCTCTTCATCCCAAAGTAGTTATTGATTGTACGGGCGATGCTGATGTTGCTGCCTGGTCTGGTGCGCCTTACGAACAAAACACCGAGGTGCAACCATTGACTCTTCATTTTCGTATAGGCCGTGTGAAAAAGAATGATGACATGAGCAAGAATTGCAGGGAAGCACTTGCAAAAGCTGTGATAAGGGGTGATCTGCCTTTTTATTATGGTCCGGGCGTGATGTTTCTTTATGGCGATGATGAGGTATACATTCATGGTGTGCGTGTACCCGCAAACCCGACCGATGCAGCAGATTTAAGCCGTGCTGAAATGCAGGGCCGTGCCGATGCCCATGCGATGTTTCGTGCTTGGAAAAAGGAAGTCCCGGGATTTGAGAATTCTTATTTCATCGAGGCTTATCCATGGATAGGGGTAAGGGAATCTCGCAGGATTATTGGCCAACATGTTCTTTCAGAAGAGAACTTGATGAAAAGCCAAAGGTTCGATGATGCGATAGCAACAGGCTGTTGGTATCTTGATTTGCATCCGAACAAAACAACTGTGGGCAGCGCAAATAATTTTGATCCCAAGAAGGTGCAACCCGAACCCTACGATATTCCTTACCGGGCGTTGCTGCCTCAGAAGGTGGAAAACCTTTTGGTTGCTGGAAGGTGCCATTCTGCTACCCGGGGCGCTCACGCTTCTACCAGGGTAACGGTAACAGCGATGGCAATGGGGGAAGCTGCTGGTCAAGCCGCAGCGATGTCGATTGCAAGCAATCAAAGTGTGCAGGAAATCAGCGGGGTAAAAGTTCGCGAGGCACTTAAGAAAATTAATGCAGGCCCATTTACCGATGCTTGATATTCCTTTCATA
>CAZYAY010000272.1:0-1502 GCA_964646215.1 uncultured Candidatus Kuenenia sp.
TCATCCATGGTTTTCGAATGCCCTTGTTTTTCATCCTGAGTGGTTTTTTCACCATGATGATTCTTCGCAAAAAAAATATCAAATCATTACTTTGGCAAAGAACCCTGCGCATTCTTATCCCTTGCTTGATTGGGTGCGTCACCATTGTTCCATTAATTGCTTATGTTTCAACAGAAGCCATCAAAGCCGGCTCGATAAGTGTTAACCTTGATGACAATTCCCTGTCAGGGGCTATCCGCCAAGGCAACAGAAAAGCCATCAATCTATTCCTCAAAAAACCGGGTGAACTTGAAAAGCCTGATGATAAACTTGGTTTCACCCCTCTTTCATGGGCTGCAATGAAAGGAGATCTTGAAACCGTTTCCGAATTAATCAAGCTGGGTGCAGATGTAAATTTAACTAACAAAGACGATACCACCGCATTGCATGGCGCAGCTTTTTTAGGCAGGGATGCCATGGTAAAACTTCTTTTATTCAATCATGCAAATACCAGCAAACGAAGCAAAGCTGGTTTCACAGCCTTGGAAGGCACCTTTGCAGATTCAAAAACCACTAATTCAATCCTGGGCGTTCTGGGCATTCAACCACCCAATGAATCAGATTTAACCTCTGGAAGAATCAGCGTTCGCAGTAGATTAATGTTCAACCATCTTTTAGCTCCCGCTTCAAATAACCAGCCCCAGACAACTGAAATAACCAAACCAAAAGAACAAAATGAATTCTATAAACGCTATCATGCCTGGCTTAATTCAACTTCTTTCCAGATAAATATCGGCAACAAACAAACGCATTTGTTTAAAACCAGTATTTTCCATCACCTCTGGTTTCTTTGGTTTCTTTGTTGGATGCTTCTGTTATTCCTGGCTTTTTTCACTCTAGGGTCCCTTTTATTCCGCAATTTAAACACCAACACCATGGGCTTTCTTAAAAAAGCGATGCTTTGTATTTTAATCCCAGCCCCTTTGTTACCGCTTTCCCTGATGGGTGAAATACTTGGCCCTGACACTTATACCGGGATACTCCCACCCCCACACCTGTTGTTTTATTACATGATCTTTTTCTGCTTCGGATCGATCTACTTTGACTTAAATGATTACACATGCAAACTCACACGGTTTTGGTACATCATGCTGCCCTTGGGTTTGTTTGTGATTTTCCCCGCAGAGATTGCATTCAGGGAAAACCCACCATTAGGACTTTTACTGCAAACACTTTTCACATGGAACATGGCATTTGGAATGATTGGTATATTTCATTCACTTATCAAGAAAGAATATTCATACATACGTTACTTTTCTGATTCCTCTTACTGGCTTTATATTATTCATCTGCCCTTGGTGATGGAGTTGCAATTTCTGGTCAGAGATTGGCCAGCCAATGCATTCTTGAAATTTCTTCTGATCAATATTGCAACAATGACATTGCTTCTGATCAGCTACCATTTGCTGGTTCGTTCGACATGGATTGGATGGCTTTTGAATGGCCGAATGATGCCTTTGTTC